>JANNRR010000037.1:0-53401 GCA_031401675.1 Paracoccaceae bacterium | reverse complement strand
TGCTGCACAACGCAAAGCCGAAGCCCTTTGTCTGGAGCAAGACCGCCGATGACATCATCGCCCGCGAACGCCGTGCGCTTGATGCCCTCGATGAAATCAGGGGAAATCGGTAACAAGTGTCAGACTCGGAACACTAGGGGCGGCGGGAAAGCGGTGCGCCTGACGGCACACCGTACGGGGTTTGAATTGCAGACAGGCGGAGCGCGGGTGATGAGCCCGCGCTCCTGCCCATGGGTCAGATGATGTTGAAGTTGGCAGCGGTCAGCGCCAGCCCCGCCGTGAGCGTGGCGAAATGCACCTGACTGTCGACGCCATTGCCATCGGAATCGAAGTAGAGCCGGCCCGTGGCAGAATCGTAGATGATCCGGTCGGTGGAATCGGCTGCCGATGGTCCGATGGTGAACCGGGCCGCAACCAGCGTGGTCAGGTTGGCCCCGATGCCCACGAACACCAGGTTTTCAAGCTGGATCGCATCATCGATCACGGCAAAGTCGCTGATGGTGTCGATATTGTCGACGGCGCTCAGGGCGGTGTTGAAGACGAAGGTGTCATCCTCGGTGCCACCGGCCATGGCGTCGTTGCCCTTGCCGCCATTCAGCGTGTCGTTGCCGCCGTCTCCGTTCAGATTGTCGTTGCCGGAACGGCCGGTCATGTTGTCGTTGCCGGTTCCGCCGGTCATGTAGTCGGACCCGCCCTCACCATCCATGCTGTCGTTGCCGTCGCCGCCGTAGATGCCGTCGCCACCGGTACCGCCGAGCATGACGTCATTGCCCGCCTCGCCCGACAGTTGGTCATCGCCGTTGCCGCCATCGATCTGGTCGGCGCTGGTATCGACCGCACCACCGGCGTTGCCGCCCGAGATGTTGTCATTGCCGTCGCCGCCCGTAAGGATGTCGATGCTGTCGCCACCCACCATGTAGTCGGCGCCTTCGCCGCCATCGAGCGTATCGGCACTGGTTGCGCCGTAAAGCTGGTCGCCGCCTTCGCCGCCGGTCAGGCTATCGCGTCCCGAGCCGCCATACAGGTAATCCAGGCCATCGCTGGAGGTGATCACGTCATTGCCGGAACCGCCATAGAACCGCAGCGACTCGATCCCGGTCGTGGTGCTGCCGTCACTGGCCGGGACGCCGTTCAGGACCAGGGTAAGCGCCGTCGCGATCGTCGAGCGGTCCAGTTCAAGCCGGTCGACACCAGAACCGCCATCGATCAGTTTCTGCCCGGCACCGGCATAGATGACGTCATCGCCCGAACCACCATCAATCGAATCCACGCCGATACCGGAGTAGATATTGTCATTGCCGGAGCCGCCGAACAGCGTATCCCTGCCATCACCGCCGTAAAGGTAGTCGTTCCCGGTATCGCCGCTGATGGAATCGTTGCCTTGCTCGCCGTTCAGCTGATCATCGCCGTCGCCGCCGATCAGGGTATCGTTGCTGAGATCGGCGACGCCACCGCCGGTGCCGCCCGCGATCACGTCATTGCCGTCGCCGCCGTCGAGCACGTCGGCGGAATTGCCGCCAAGGACATAGTCGGCACCGTCGCCGCCATAAAGCGTATCGCGGTCGTCGCCGCCGGACATGTTGTCATTGCCGCCGCCGCCGCTGAGCGTATCGAAGCCGGCGCCGCCGTACAGCTGATCATTGCCGAGATCGCCAACCACCCGGTCATTGCCGCCACCTGCGTAGTACCGCAGGAACTCGATGCTGGTGGTGATGGTGCCGTCGCTGCCTGCGGCACCGTTCAGAAAGAAAGTGTAGTTGGCCGAGGTGCTGCTGCGGTCAACCTCCAGCGAATCGAACCCGGTGCCGCCGTCGATGGTCTTGCGGCCGAGGTTCGCGTAGAAGGTATCATCACCGAAGCCACCGTCGAGCGTATCGAGCCCGAGGCCACTGTAGAAGACGTCGGTGCCGGTACCGCCATAGGCCCGGTCATTGCCGTCGCCGCCATAAAGGTAGTCGTTGCCGTCATCGCCGTAAAGCGCATCGTTTCCGGCCTCGCCAAAGACGCTGTCGTTGCCGTCACCGCCAAAGATCCGGTCGTTGCTGTTGTCGACCACGCCGCCGCCGGTGCCGCCGTGCATATAATCGTTGCCGTCAAAGCCATAGAGGGTGTCGGCCCCGTCCAGGCCGGTCATGGAGTCGTCGATATTGCTGCCGTTTATGATGTTCCCACCCGCCAGGGTGTCCGTAATCGTAGGCATCGCCTTGCTCCTTGGTTAATAGAATTCAGTCCGAAAATCACCGGTCTGCAGACCGGCTGATGCTCGATGGTTCGGCGTGGCTGGACGGACTGTAAAACGTCAGTCCTGATTGAAAACTGTTTTGTCCCCCACCGAAGGAAGAGCCTCATGTGCGCGGATGCTGCACTCGGGCGGCGGTTTTGTCAACGTAGCTATGAGGATACTGCCGATGCCGGGATATCGGCGAGAGGGATCGGTTGCCGGGGGGCGCGGGTTGAGGGCGGCGGTGGCGGCGTGTTGTGCGGTGGCGGGCGGCTGGCCGCTCAGCCGTTGGTGACCATGCTTGGGTTCTTGTACGATCCAGGGGCCATGAACGCCAGGAGCGGTCGCAGGTCGGCGGGCAGCGTCTGGCCGGTGAAGGCCGCCAGTTCGTCGAGGAACGCGTGCGGCAGTTCGAGCGCCTTTTGGTGCGAGATCAGGAGGGTCGGCACGTCGTGGTGCAGCGCCAGGCTGAGGTTGGCCTGCCCGGTGCGCAGCCGCATCAGCATGGCCTTCTTGATCGCGAGCGTGCGGGCGGTCCCGGCGGCACGGTTGGCGGCCCGCATCGAGCCGGCGACCGGATCGCGGTAGACCACGACGAACCGCGGGTTGATCAGAAGCGGCAGCACCGGGTCCAGATACAGGGCGGCGCGCGGGTATTTCCAGCCCCAGACCGCATGCTGGTCATTGCGATGGGCGATCGCGGTGCGGACACGGGCGATGAAGTCGGGCATCGGCATCCTGGCGTGGTCGAAATTGAACATCGGGTCTTCGACATTCAGATCGAGGTTGTCCCCCATCGGGATGCCAAGGCCGCGCAAAGCGCCGGCCACCATGCTGGTGCCGCCGTAGGGCGTGCCGAAGCAGACATAGGTCCGGCGGAGCGGGGCTGCGGCAGACGGGCCGAAGAGGTCGAGCGAGGTGCGGGCGTCGGGCGGCGATGCAGGGTTGGGCGGGTTCGGCATGGGCAGGTCCAAGCTGGGGCCAACGGCGGAACTGTAGCCAAGGCGGCTGCGCCCTGCAAGCCGGGGCGGGGGCGGGCATCCGGGCGGAATTCGGGCCGCGGAGCCGGCTGGTCCTGAAAATTGGCTGGCGGCTGCGGTGATTCCGGTGCTAAATCCGTGCATTAACCACGAACCGGGGAATCGCATTCATGCAGAACTTGTTCCGAATCGTATTCGTGCTGGCGCTGACGTTCCTGTTCTTTGTCTGGGGGGTGATTGCCACGCAATGGAACATCTTTCCGCACCACTACATCGTCAGGCTGCGGGCCGGGTTCGATGCGATGCAGAAGATGGAGGATGCCAGCCGGCCGCAGCATGTCATCGGTCTGGCGCCCGAGGCTGGTGGCATCGATCCGGTGCAGACCTTTGTGCCGCAGGTGCCCGACGATCTGATCCTGATGACCGGCGGCTTTTTCTATCGGCAGGACCAGTGCCCGGCCTTTGGCTGCATGGCGTTTGTGATGGACCGGGCCGGCACGGTGCTGCACCGGTGGGAGTACGATCCCGCGGCGCTTTTCACGCGGGAGGATTTCAAGAGCTTTACCGGTTATCCCGACCCCGTGAACCTGAATGTGCAGGGAGTGGATATCGACAGGGACGGCAACCTGATCGTGATCTTTCAGGGGCGGAACGTGTTTCCCTATCAGGTCGGGATCGCCAAGTTCAGTTGGGACAGCAGGCTGATCTGGATCAGGATCGACAACAGCCATCATTGGCCGAAGGTTGGCCCCGACAATCGCATCTACAGCCCGGTGGCCCGGATCACCCGCGATCAGAAGACGGTGGCGGCGACGCGCGAGCCGCTGAATTGCCCGTTCGGTGCGGTGTTTCAGGACGGTATCCGTATACTTTCGCCCGAAGGCGAGGTACTGAGGGAATTCTGGCTGGAGGATGTAGTCAAGGCCTCTGACCTGCAGGGGCTGGCCTATGCGGTGCGCAGCGACTGCGATCCCTATCATGTCAACGGCATCGATCTGTTGAACGCGGCGGCGGCGGCGGCGCTGCCGGGGACGCGGGCCGGCGATCTGCTGGTGTCACTGCGGTCGTCGTCGTCGCTGGTGGTGATGGATCAGGATGACGGCGCGATCAAGCAGGTCATAATCGGCCCGATGGTCGCCCAGCACAGCCCGCAAGTCCTGCCGGGTGGCGATCTGGTGGTTTTCGACAATCTGGGTCACCAGAGCCCTTTGTCGGGCAGCCGCGTTCTGCGGATCAGCCTGCCGTCGCGGCAGGGGGAAACCGCCTTTCCGCGCGATCCGGCAGGGCCGGGGTCGGATTTCTATTCGCTGGCGCAGGGGGCGATCGAATTGTCATCGGACGGGAGCCGGGTGTTGGCTTCGGAAACCCTGGGTGGCCGGGTGTTCGAGGCGGACATGGCGACCGGCAAGACGCTGTGGCAGTATGACTCGATCTCTGATCTGGGGCCCTATCTGAAGCAGAAAAGCGAAAGTGCGGACACGCCGGTGCTGGCCCGGATGCAGACCCAGGGCGCGGCCTATGTGGAGCGTGCCGATTTCGCCCGCTGGTCCGGCGGCAACTGAGCGGCGGCAACTGGGTGGTGACGGCTGCGGGCCGGCTGACCGGCGAAGGGCGCCGCCTGGCCGGGCATGAACCCGGCTTCCCCCTGTCGGGGCGATGCTTTACAAGCGCTGCATGACCTGGACGATCCCCAACATTCTGACAACGCTGCGTCTGCTGGCGGCCCCCGGCGTCGCGGTGATGTTTCTGTATTTCGACCGGCCCTGGGCAGACTGGCTGGCGCTGACGCTGTTCGTCGGGGCGGCGGCGACGGATTACCTGGACGGGTATCTGGCGCGGGCCTGGGGGCAGCAGACACGGTTCGGCACCATGCTGGACCCGATAGCCGACAAGGCGATGGTGCTGATCGCCATCGTGGTGATCACCGGCTATTCCGGGATGCGGCCAAGCCTGATCCTGCCGGCCACGGTGATACTGTTCCGCGAGGTCTTTATGTCGGGGCTGCGCGAATATCTGGGGTCCAAGGCGGGCGTGCTGGCGGTGACCGGGCTGGCCAAGTGGAAGACGACGGCGCAGATGGTGGCGATTGCGGTGCTGTTTCTGGGCACCGGTCTTGACTACGTCACTGATACCACCGGGCGAGTGCCGCACTGGTCGGCCCCGGCGGCAACCGCCGTCGGCATCGGGTTGATCTGGATCGCGGCGGTTCTGACGCTGGTGACCGGGCTGGATTACTTCATCAAGGCGCTGCCGCATCTGCGCGAGGAAAAGTGATGGACGTGCTGTATTTCGCCTGGGTCCGCGAACGGATCGGGGTGCCGCGCGAACGGGTGGACAGTGCGGCCGCGACGGTGATGGACCTGGTCGAGGAACTGCGGTTGCGCGAGCCGCGCTATGCGGCGGCGTTTGCCGATCTGGCGGCGCTGCGGGTGGCGGTCGATCAGGAACTGACCGGGTTCGATGCGCCGTTGCACGGGGTGCGCGAAGTGGCGTTCTTTCCGCCGATGACCGGCGGCTGACATGGCGGTGCGCGTACAGTCCGCCGCGTTCGATCTGGGGGCCGAAGCCGGTGCCTTTGCCGTCGGGAAGGCCGGCGGCGAGAAGGCTGGAGTCGGGGCCATCGTCACCTTTACCGGTGTGGTTCGCGGCCCGCTGCAGGCGATGGAGATCGAGCATTACCCCGGCATGACCGAGGCGGCGCTGCACAGGATCGAGGCCGAGGCGGTGGCGCGCTGGCAGCTGATCGATGCGCTGATCATTCACCGCCATGGGCGGTTGTTGCCGGGCGAGGCGATCATGATGGTGGCAACCGCCGCACCGCACCGGGGGGCGGCGTTCGCGGCGGCGGAGTTCCTGATGGACTATCTGAAAAGCCGCGCGCCGTTCTGGAAAAAGGAAATCGCGGCGGACGGGTCGGGTTGGGTCGCGGCATTGGCGGCGGACGAGGCGGCGCTGCAACGCTGGTAAGGCGATCCGGCAGGGTCGGGTCGCGCGTGCTGCCCAGGCGAGCGCCGGGACGAGCCCCGGCAGATTCCGGTAGGTCGGACCCCCGGTCTTTGATAACCTTGCTGCACTCATCGCAAGGGGAGAGAGCCTGGATGGATGCAAGGATCAGGATCGCCCTGCTGCTGAGCGGCCTTGCCGGGTTGCTGCTGGCGGCAGGATTGTTTCTGCAGATCGGTGCCCTGACCGCGTTTTGGCCGGTACCCGCCGGGCGGATGTCGTACATTTTCGTTGCGGCGATCATTGCGGCAATGGGTACGCCGGCCATCTGGATCGCGCTGGTGCAGGAACGCCGGGCGCTGGCGGGTGGCGCGCTGGATCTGGCGGTGATGAGCGGCGGGTTCATGACAGCCGGAGCCTGGTATTTCGTGGCGACCGGCAGCCGGGGCATGTTGCTGTTCGGGCTGGCGGCAACCGCGTTCCTTGTGCTGTTCGTCTTTGTCTATCAGCGCGGTCAGGCAGTGCCCTTTCGCGATCTGCGCCCGACGCCGGTGCCGGTGCGCATCGCCTTCGGGCTGTTTGCGGCCATCCTGTCCCTGGCCGCCTCCGCTCTGATCCTGCAGCGGCCCAATACCTTTCCCTGGCCGCTCAGCCCGGAAAATTCGGTTCTGTCAGGGATCATCCTTGGCGGTTCGATGACCTACTTCCTGTACGGTCTGGTCTATCCGGTCTGGCACAACGCCTGCGGCCAGTTGCTGGCCTTTCTGACCTATGATCTGGTGCTGATCCCGCCGTTCCTGGGGCATTTCGCCGTGGTCAAGCCCGAGATGCTGCTCAGCCTGATCATCTACATGACGGTTCTGGTGGTCAGCGGGTTGCTGGCGATCTACTACCTTTTCCTGCATCCGGGCACGCGGTTTCGCCGGGGTGACGGGGGGTCATGACTGCGGATCATGTGACCGGGGTCTTTGCCGGTGCCTCCTTGTCCGGGTCAGGCAACCGCACCGCGGCTCTGATCAGCGCCGATGCCAGGTCAGGGCGCGGCGGATCAGGCTGCGCACAAGGTCCGGTCTGATATCGGCGGGACTGGCGAACAGCACGGCCCGGTTGCCCTCATAGCGCAGGGCCGCGCCGGCAAGGTCGCGCAGATCGGCGATCAGGCTGGTCCGGCAATTGGCATAGATGGCAAAGCCGCCCGATTTCGGCACACCAAGGCGCAGGGTCGAGCCGGACCGGCTGGCAAGCGTCAGATAGGCGGGCTGCCCCCAGCGCAGGGCCTCGGTCAGGGGGCCGATTTCGGGCAGGCCGGCGGCCTCGGCCAGGATCAGCCGGCGCAGGGTCAAAAGCCCCTGCCGTGCCGAGGGCGGGGCCGCGGCAAAGGCGGCCTGCACATCGGCGGGCATGAGACCGGTCACTGCAGCGGCACGCAGATATCGGTCAAAAGGTCCCCGGGTGCCGTGTCCATCGGGCTGTTGACGTAGACCTCGAACGACGGGCTGTTTGCGGTGTGTGCGCCCGAGGCCGGCAACCAAACGCCGTACAGATGGTCATAGGCGGCTTTCAGGCCGGAATAGGGCCCTTTGAGCCGCAGCACCGCCATTTTGCCACCGGCCAGGCGCACCTCTTCCAGCCCGTCGGGCAGCGGTACGGTATCGTCGACGAGCAGCCCGGCGTGGCTTCTCAGATCGTCAGCGGGCGTGGCCGACGGATCGTCATGATAGACCCCGACCATGCCGCGTGCCTGCGGCCAGAGATTGCGGGCGGCGGCGATGGTGCCAAGCTTTTCGAAGGCCCGGCTGATGTCCGTGTAGGGGCCCTTGTGGGGCACGGCGAACAGCCGGCGGGCCGGGCCCTTGGCAATCGAAACGTCGTACATGATGCTATCTCCCTGATGTCTGGGGTGCTGTGGTATGGTCAGGATGTCGGTCCGGCGGACCCGGGCCGGGGTCTGGCCGTGGCGAACGCGGCGGATGCAGTTCCGGCAAGCGGCGGTCGTGGCCCTTTCCCGACTCCGCCACCGCTGTCCATCTTAGCGCGGCTTCACCGATCCTGGCGAGTTGCAAATCAGCGCTCCGGCAGTCATACAGCGGTCACGGCAGCCACCCCCGGAGCACCCGCGATGAACTACCTGGAGTTTGAAAAGCCGCTTGCCGAGATCGAGGGCAAGGCCGAGGAATTGCGGGCGATGGCGCGCGCCAACAAGGAAATGGATGTCGAAAAGGAAGCGGCCGCGCTGGACCGCAAGGCCGACATCATGCTGCGCGATCTGTACAAGGCGCTGAGCCCCTGGCGCAAATGCCAGGTGGCGCGGCACCCCGACCGGCCGCACTGCCGCGATTACATCGAGGCGCTGTTCACCGAGTACACGCCGCTGGCCGGTGACCGGAACTTTGCCGACGACCATGCGGTGATGGGCGGCCTGGCCCGGTTCAACGATGCGCCGGTGATGGTGATCGGCAATGAAAAGGGCCACGACACCAAGACCCGGATCGAACGCAATTTCGGCATGGCCCGCCCGGAGGGGTATCGCAAGGCGATCCGGCTGATGGATCTGGCGCACCGGTTCCGGTTGCCGGTGATCACGCTGGTCGATACGCCCGGGGCCTATCCCGGCAAGGGCGCCGAGGAACGCGGGCAGTCGCAAGCCATCGCCACTGCCACCCTGAAAAGCCTGGAAATCGGGGTGCCGCTGATCGCTGTGATCATCGGCGAAGGCGGGTCGGGCGGGGCGGTGGCGCTGGCCACGGCGAACCGGGTGGCGATGCTGGAACATTCGATCTATGCAGTGATCTCGCCCGAGGGCTGCGCGTCGATCCTGTGGAAGGATGCCGAAAAGATGCGCGAGGCGGCCGAGGCGCTGCGTCTGACCGCGCAGGACCTGCAGCGGCTGGGCGTGATCGACCGGATCATCAAGGAGCCGATGGGCGGGGCGCAGCGCGCGTCGAAAGAGACGGTGGAAACGGTCGGCAAGGCCATCGAGGCCATGCTCAAGGAATTGTCGGGCAAGAAACCCGAGGCGTTGATCCGCGACCGGCGGCAGAAGTTCCTGGACATGGGGTCCAAGGGGCTGGCGGCTTGATCAGCCCCCGGACGGTTCTGGCCGCTGCCCTGGCGGTTGCCGCCATTTGCGGCCCGGCATCGGGACAGTCCAGACTGCTCGACCGGACCGTGACATTCAGCGTGCAATCCTACGATGATCCGGCGCATCCCTACTTTGTCGGGCGCGGGCGGACGGTGAAAGTATCCGGTGGCGTCGAATTCGGGCTGGAACCCGAAGGGCCACAGAATGGCATCGACGTGGTACCCGTCCGGGTCAATATCGGACCGACCCGGGTAGAGGTAGACTATTCTGTCTCGGACCCCGGCATCCTGCTGGAGGCAAAGTTCAACGGCTACATTCTGCGGTTCGAAACCGACTGTGTCCTGTTTCAACAGGCCAGAATCGACCGGGACGACACCAACATGCCGCTGGCCGTTGATGCGGTCAGCTTTGACCGGGGTACGCTTTACATCAACGTTTCGGGATTGCGTTACACCCGTGACAGCCGGTTTGCGGTTGACCTTGTCCTGACGGATTGTCCGCTGTCCTGACGATACCGCGACCCCATACAAACCATCTGCCCCCACACTTGCCGGATAGCCGCTGCCAGCGCTTTGCCGCGGTATGGCCCCACTCAACCCGCACAAAGGAGGCTTCCATGCGACTTTCCCATTTCCTGATCCCGTTGCTGTTTGCCACCCCGGCTATTGCCGACACCTGCTTGGTTCCCGAGGGAACCGGCCGCGGCATCAACCACGCCAACCTGTTCATCGAGGACAATGCCGGTGACGGCGACATTGGCGTGCATGGCTATTTCGACGACCATGGCTGGACCGAGTTGTGCGTGTTCGATCCGTCCGGGGCGCTGATCCTGCATGTCTTGCCGAATGGCAGGATGGGCGACCTGGGCATTGCCGGGGTGTTCTTTGAATCCCGCGAGCCCGAGTATGCCGACTGGGACTTTGCCGCGCTGAAGGCCGCCTGGCCCGAGGGCAACTATGCCCTGCGGGCGGCGGGCCATGACGGCGAACTGCTGACCGGGGCAGCGCTGTTCACCCACAATCTGCCGACCATGCCGGTGATCGTGACGCCTGCCACCGTTCCGGAGCCGGAGGATGGTCCGCCGGTCGTGCCGGTGGCGGACCTGACGGTGGAATGGCAGCCGGTCACCCGGACCCAGGACGGCGGGCCGGTCACGATCCGCGCCTATCAGGTCTGGGTGAACAAGGAAAACCACACCGATGACCACGGCTTTTCGCGGCCGAACATCGATGTGCACGTCGGGCCCGACATTACCAGCTTCGTGATCCCGGCGGCGTTTTTCGATCCTGCGTCAATTTACGAAATCGAGGTGGTGGCGATCGAGGAAAGCGGCAACCAGACCATCGGCGGCGCGTCCTACTTTGCTACCGAATAGCTGGCCTATCACATCTGTCGGATGTCACGGGGCGGTGCTGCGTGGCATCCATTTGGCGCGGGGGCAGGGAGTTTGGAATGCGCCGAAAGACCATCTATGCCAGTGCTGCTGCGGGCCTGTTTGTCGCGATCTTCACCATGGAGCAGGTGCAGGCCACCGATCCGTTCAATCTGATCAACTTCTGCAAGGACGTTCTGGAAATGGCGCTGCTGGCCGGGGCGGTGGCGATGACCGCCTTTGTGTCTGGCGAAACCCGCGACATGCGGTTGGAGCGGCTGGAGCTCCTGGACGATCTGGCCGGCACCCGGCGCGAAAGCGGACGTTGGCGCGAGGCGGCGCGGGCGCATGTCAGCGGGCTGTCGCAGGCTATCGCGGCGCAGTTCCGCAGCTGGGGGTTGACGGAAGCCGAAGCCGACGTGGCCGGGCTGATGCTGAAGGGGCTGGCGCACAAGGAAATCGCGGCGCTGCGCCAGTGCTCGGAGGCGACGGTGCGCCAGCACGCCGCCAGCGTTTACCGCAAATCCGGGTTGACCAGCCGGTCGCAGCTGTCGGCGTTCTTTCTGGAAGATTTGCTGATGCCGAGCGATCCGCCGACCTTGACGGTGATCAGCGCCGCATCGCGCTGAGCCGGTGGCGGCGTGTTGGGGCGACCCTTTGCGCGGGATGAGATTGGCGGAACCTTTTTCCTGCTGCACTGAGGCCGGTGGGGGCTTTGCACCCCCCGCGTCCACCGGTTCTCGGACCGGTGGCGCACCGGCGGACGCTCCCCGCAGGATATTTGCAACCAAGTGGAGCGAAATTTGAATCAAATTGCGCGGAGCGGGTCCGATGCGGTGGTTCCATCAGACATCAACCCGCGGGGGGCCTACCAAAGCGGGTTGCTTGACATGCGTTTTTCGCGGTCGGCGTCATAGTTCGCGCCATCGATCCCGCCCTTGCTCGCCTCGGCCAGCATGATGCCGACCGAGGGCAAAGCTGCCGACTGGTCGCCGGCGGTCCAAAGGTCGGACCGCACCAGGGCGCGCGAGCATTGCGAATAGACTTCGGCAATGCGGATCACGATGACGGTGCGCGGCAGGATGCCGTTGCGGGCGAAACGCTGGCGCAGATCGCTGTCAGCGGTCAGGCGTGCGCTGCCGTTTACCCGGATGGCGGTGGTCGAGCCTGCCACCAGAAACATCAGGCTGACCCGCCCGTCACGCAGGATGTTGCGCAGACTGTCGATCCGCTCGTTGCCTTTCCAGTCGGGCATCGCCAGCGTCTGGTCGTCGAGTACCGTCACCACCGGCCCGGCATCGCCGCGCGGACTGCCATCGGTGCCTTCCGGCCCCACCGTGGTCAGGATACAGAACCGCGATCGGTCGATGAAGGCGCGGTAGCTTGGGATCAGTACGGGCGTCACCTTGGCCATCGCCGGCTGGCCGGGGGTGCCGTACAGGCTGAGAAGCGCGTCGATGTCGGTAATCCAGTCCATCAGGATGCTTTCGGTTTCTTCGGTTTTTTCGGTTTCGGTGTCGGCACTTCGCTGGCGACCATGGCCACGAGGCGGGCCAGATGGGTGCGATCCTCCAACCCCTCATCGATCAGGAAATGCGGTTTTGCGCCGGGATAGGGCGGCGCCATCGGCGCGTCGCCCAACAGCGCGCGGGCACCGGGTGTGGGTTTCAGAAACAACTGGTCATCGCAGACCAGCGCTACAACCTTGCCATCGCAATAGAGCGCATACTCGCCGAACATCTTGCGAGCCGAAATCTTGCCGGCCCCCTGCATCTGTTCGCAGATATAGTCCACCGTCCGTTGATCCGTGGCCATCCTTGCACCCTTCTTGCCAACTCAGGTACCGGGGCGGAACCCGGCCTCGGCCATCAGGCGGTCCGATGCGGCTTCGATGACCGTTTCCAGTTCCGCCATGAACTCTGCCACCGGTTTGCCCGCCGCAATTTCGGGCAGGAACTGGATCACCGCCAGCCCCGGTTTGCGTGCGATGCCGCGTTTGGGCCAGAACACCCCGACATTCACAGCGACCGGCACGCAGGGCTGGCCAAGCTGTTCATAAAGGGCACCTGTACCCACCTTGTAGCCGGCCTTTACCCCCGGCGCGATGCGGGTGCCCTGGGGATAGATGATCAGCTGGCCCGGCAGCACGGCACCATCGGCCACATCCTCCAGCATCCGGCGGATCGCCTGACCGCGCTTGCCGCGATCAACCGGCACGCAGCCGATGCGCAGCGCGTACCAGCCAAGAATCGGGGCCCACTTCAGCTCGCGCTTCATGATGAATTTCGGGCGCGGGGTTTCGCTGACCAGGATGATGATGTCGAAGAACGACTGATGCTTGGCGGCAATCAGCACCTCGCCTGCGGGAACCCGGCCCCGTATTTCGGAGCGCAGGCCCAGCATCAGGCGGGCGCTCCAGCGGACATAACGGCAATAGGTATGGACCCCGGCAAAGGCGCCGCGCCGGTCGAGAAGTGCCCAGGGCGTGAAGAACAGGGCCATCAGCGCCATCATGGCGTACATCTGGCCAACGAAGATCAACGAGATCAGCCAGCGCATCAGGTTAACCCCCGCAAGGTTCGCAGCGCCGCCGCACGGGTGGCTATGAAAGACACGATGGCCGCCAGTGGCGGAATCGCCAAGGGCCAAAGCCAGTGTATCCCCTGAAAGCCGAGGCCGGTCAGAAATCCGCCCGCTTCGTCGGCTGCGGGCAGAAAGGCGATTGCGGCGGTGCCAAGGACGGTCCCGACAAGGGCCCCGGCCAGCGCCCGCAGGCTGAAGCGGCGCACGAAGGCGCGGGCAATGAACACGTCGCGCGCGCCGACCAGCCGCAACACGCGGATGACCTGGGAATTTGCCGACAGCGCGGCGTGTGCGGCCAGCGTGATCATCGCGGCCATCGCCCCGCCGATCAGCAGGATGGATACCAGACCCAGAAGGCGCAACCGTTCGGCCGCCAGAACCAGCGGCGCGCGCCAGCGGGTGTGATCGTCGAACACCGCGCCGGGGGCTTCGGCCGCGAGGCGCAGACGCAGACCCTCGGCGTCATAACCGTCGCCGATCACTTCGATCAGTTGCGGGATCGGCAGGCTGTCGACCGGCAGATCCGGGCCGAACCAGGGTTCCAGCAACTTGCGTTCCTCTTCGGGATCCAGCGCGCGGGCCTCGGTCACGCCGGGGGTGGTTTTCAGAACGGTCAGAACCGCCGTCGTCTGGACCGCCATCTGGTCGTCCGGGGCGGATATCCGGATGGTCGCGGTGTTGGCGAGCGTTGACGACCAGCGGTCGGCCAACCGGCCCGAGGCCAGCGACAGGGCCAGTGCGAACACCGCCAGGAACGCCATGGCCGCAGCTGTCAGGCTGGTCAGCGTGGCGGTGTAGCCCGAAGGCGGCACCACCCGTCCGGCCGGGCCGTCGGCAAGCCGTTCGCGCAGGGCACTTGCGCGGCTCACAGGTCCGACCCCGCAAGTTGCAGCCGCCGGTCGCGGATGCGCAACACCCTGGCGGGCACCTGCGCTTTTGCAGTGCGGATCAGGTTCAGATCGTGGGTGGCGATCAGGATCGTCTTGCCCATCTTGTTCAGCTCCACCAGCAAGGTCAGCAGCCGCACCGACAGATCCCAGTCGAGGTTGCCCGTCGGCTCGTCCGCCAGGATGACGTCGGGCGAATTGATCAGGGCGCGGGCCAGTGCCGCCCGCTGCCGTTCACCCCCCGACAATGACGGCGGCAGCGCGGATTTCTGGCCCGACAGCCCGACCCAGCCCAGAAGGTCAACCACATCGGCCGCGTCTGGCCCGACATCGCGCCCGGCCACCTGCAGCGGCAGCGCCACATTCTCTGCCAGGGTCAGGTGATCGAGGAACTGGCAATCCTGATGCACCACACCGATCCGCCGCCGCATCCGGGCCACGTCATCGCGGCCGAGGCTGCGGACCTCGCGGTCGAAAATCATCACGCGGCCGGCGGTTGGCAGCAGTTCGGCATAGCAAAGCTTGAGAAACGTCGATTTACCCGCCCCCGAAGGGCCGGTCAGGAAATGAAACGACCCCGGCACCAGCCGGAGCGAAATGTCGGAAAGCAATTCGCCCCCGCCGTAACTGTAGGCGACATTCTGAAGGTCGATCAAACGCATCTCCTAGCGGTGTTCGCAGTAGGGATCTCTGCGCGGGCCTGCAACAGTTTCGCCGATGATTTGGCGGGATTCAATGTGCCGCAACACAAACGCTTGGATAAACCCTTTGGCCTTGCTACAACATAGCCGGACAGGTGGGAATTTGGCTGTGCTGAGGCGGGTATTACGATGCGGCTGATTTGCCCGAATTGCGATGCGCAATACGAGGTTGGTGACGGCGTTATCCCGCTGGACGGGCGTGATGTGCAATGCTCGAATTGCGGGCAGACCTGGTTTCAGAGCCACCCGCAGGTTCAGGCCGAGATCGAGGCGATGGAAACCGATCTGGCACTGGCCGGCGAGGATGATCTGACCGACCCGGACGAGGAGTTTACGCCGGGTGGCGTTGCGCCGGAGGTGCCGGTGGCACCACCGGAGCCGACCCCGCCTGCCGAGGCACTGGTCGGCGTTGAGTCTGCCGAATCGGGCACGGACGACACGGCGGAACCCGCCGAGGCGGCGACGCCGGAACTGGTCCTTGATACCGTTGCCGAACCGGTCGCGCCTGTCGCATCAGTTCCGCAGGATGAGGCTGCCGAAGCGGTGGTGCATGAAGCCCGGGATGGCGAGCCGGAAGACGAACCGCAGGATTGGGGGCCGGCCGGCCCCGGGTCTGCCACCGATGCGGCCGAGGATACCGAAACCGTGGCTGCCGCCGGACCGGTGCCCGGTGAACCCAAGCGCCGGTCGCTGGACGAGGCGGTGCTGAGTGTGCTGCGCGAGGAGGCCGACCGCGAAGCCCGCGCCCGCCGGGCAGCAGCCATTGCCGGACTGGAGACGCAGGCCGACCTGAACCTGCCGGCCCCGCCTGCAACCAAGGTGATGCCGGGGTTGCAGACCGATATCCTGACCGGCCGCGGACCGCGCCCGGCCGCCGGGGCGATGGCGGCGACCGAGCCGATGGCCGCCGATGAAAAGCCCGAGGCAGCGCACCGGTCATCGCGTCGGGACCTGCTGCCGGACATCGAGGAAATCAACTCGACCCTGCGGGCCGCGACGGACAAGGGGCGCGGCGGGGCCGCCGACATTCTGGGCGAGGGGCCTGAGCGCGAACGACACGGCGGCTTTCGCCGGGGATTCACCCTTGTGCTGGCGTTTGCAGTGGTTCTGGCCGCGATTTACCTGCTTGCCCCGACGATCAGTGCGCAGGTTCCGGCACTGGACCCGGCGGTAAAGGCCTATGTGGCAACGGTTGACGCCGGGCGGCTGTGGCTGGACGGGGTCATGAAAAGCACGTTGGAGAGTCTGAAGAGCGCGCCGGTCGAGTAAATGGGACCAGCAATCGGCGGTTGGCCGGAGCCCCGGAACTGATCCTGCGGCTTGCGGGGTTCGACAGTGCCTGACCTGATCCTGTCAGGTATTCCGCAAGTCAGAAACGGTCGAGCAACCGTTCAAGGTAATCGAGTTCGGTTTCCGGCCTGGTCTTGTCACTGGATCTGCGGCGCAGTTCGTCCAGAATTTCGCGGGCACGGCGATAGACATCGTCGCCTTGCAGCAGGTTTTCCTGGGTTCCGGCCCGGCCCATGCCGCCTAGATCGCGGCCGAGAGGGTCCTGCTGGCCGCGCGGCGAGGCATCGCCGAGCGCCTGACCATCCTGCTGGCCGGGCTGAAGCTGATTTTGCGCCATGGCTTCGCCGATGGCGCGCATGCCGTCGCGCAGCGCCTCCATTGCTTCGGCCTGGCGGTCGATGGCACCGGGGATGTCATTGCCGCGCAGCGCATCCTCGGCCTCGCGCATTGCCTGTTCGGCCCGGCCAAGGGCTTCGCGGGCCGCGTCGCCTTCGGCAGTTCCGGCACCGGGCAGACCGCGCTGCTGGCTTTCCAGCTGTTGGCGCAATGCCTCCTGCCGTCCGGCAAGCGAACTTGGATCATCGCCGCCGCCGTTGGGGCCCTGACCGCTTTCGCCCGGCTGGCTGTTGCCCTGACCATCTTGTCCCGGCAGGTTCTGGCCCGGCTGGTTATCGCCCTGACCGTTCTCGCCCTGACCTTGCTTGCCCTGTCCCTGCTGATCCTGACCCGGTTGACCCTGGCCCGGTTGACCCTGGCCCGGCTGCTGGCCGGGATTGAACTGCCGTTGCAGGTCGCTGAAGGCATCGTCCGACAGGCCCTGCTGGTCGCGCAGCGTGTCGGCCAGACCGCGCAGCGCCTGCTGGCCGGGCGAGCCCTGCCCGCCTTCGCCTTGCGTCACCTGCATGTTTTCCATCAACTGGCGCAGCTGTTCAAGCAGTTCGGCAGCCTCGGCCATCCGGCCTTCTTCCATCAGCTTCTGCAATTCGTCCAGCATCGCCTGCATCTGGTCCTGCGTGATCTCCATGCTGTTCTGGTTCTGCGCAGTGTCCAGACCGGACTCGGGCGGGGACTGTTCGGCCAACTGCTGCATGTAGTCCTGCATCGCCTCGTTCAGTTCCTGCATCAGCTTGGCGATTTCCTGTTCGTTGGCGCCGTTGCGGATCGCTTCGGACAGGCGGTCCTGCGCGCGGTCAAGCCGCGCCTTGGCATCGGCCAGATCGCCATCCTCGATCACGATTGCCACATCCCAGAGCGCCTGCGCCACTTCGTCCCGCAACTCGGAAGTGAATGCATCCGCTTCGACACCGGCCTGCAACCGCCGCATCGCCGCGCGCAATTGCAGATAGGCACCTTCGTTGCGGATCAGGCCTTCGGGGCGATGGGTCAGGGTTCGCAGAATCTGCGAGGCGCGGTGGCCATTCTGGCGCGACCACATGAGATCGCGGCGCATTTCGATCAGGCCTGCTGCCAGCGGGTCAAAGAACCGCCGCCCCGGCAGGATCACCTGTTCCGGCTCGCTTCGCCCGGTCTGGGCCAGCGCGTCATTGGCGAAAAGCGTCAGCGTGACCGGCAGGTTGGCGAAAGGATGCTGCGACAGGTCGTCGATCAGGTCTTCGGTGAACTCGGCCCGGCTGCCGGATATCGGCATCGGCAGGTCAAGTACCAGCATCTCGCGCGGTTCGGGGGCCACGGTCAGGCCGAACCGGCGGTCGACGGCTGCAAGGTCCAGCGCAATTTCTGCCCGGCCACCCAGCACCGCGTAATCGTCGCGCGCGGAAAAGGGCTGCGTCATCCGGCCATCCGCCTCGCGGGTTATCTCGCCCGACAGCGACACCTGCGGCGGGGCGTCCGGCGTGACTTTGACTGCCCATTCCCGACCGCCCGGCCCGTCGATCCGGATCGTACCGGGGCGCGTCACCTCGAACTCCTGGCTTGGGGCAGAGGCTGCGGTCACCTCCCCGGCAGTCAGATCGCCAACCCGGCCCGACACGGTTTCAGCCAGCGTCAGATCGCCAACCTCGCCATACAGGCGCAAAGTGACCTTGGTGCCTATCGGCACTGTCAAGGTATTGGCGGCGATATCGTTGAGATACAGGCTGGGTTTGCCGGTGTAGGCGGGCGGTTGCAGCCACCCCTCCCATGTCGGGCCTTCGGTCTGGACGGGGCCACCTTGCCCTGCGACGATGTCGGTGACGGCAGCCACTCGCCAGAGCGAGCCGAAGATCAGGGCCATGACGAACGCGGTCAGGGCCACATACCGAAAGCCGTAGTGGTCGCGCCGGGCCAGACGCAGATCAGGTTCCGGGGCGCGGGCCTGTGCCGCCCGTGCCGCCATCCGCAGGATGTGCGCCCGCCAGACCGCGACCGAAGCGGGATCAGCGGCACCGATTACCTGCTGATCGGTCAGTGCGGCAATTGGCCGGCCGGGCAGGGTCTGATCCAGCCTGGCCAGAGCCTCGGCCTGCGTCGGCCAGACGAACGCCCGCAGCCCGGCGTAAAACGCCCAGATCAACCCTGCCGCCGCCAGCATCAGGCCGATCCAGGCCGCCTCAACCGACAGGCGGTCCTGCACGCCAAAGGCCAGCGTTGCCGCGACAACCAGAAGCAGCGACCAAAGCGGCCAGAACGACCGTGCCAGCCGTTCGGCCAACATGCCCGCCCGGGTCAGACGAAGCGGCCACGCAAGCCGCGCCAGCGCCGACGGGATGGTTTCTTGCACCAGCGGGTCCGTCATGCGGGCCGTCATGCTCCGGTAAACGGCGTGCGCGCGGGGATGCGCGTTACAGCCATGGCGGTATGCTATCGCGGTTTATGATTTCGTCAAAGCTCGGCCGCGCCCGGATGACGGCGAATTGATCGCCTTTTGCGAGAACTTCCGGGATCAGCGGGCGGGTGTTGTATTCCGAAGACATCACTGCGCAGTAAGCCCCGGCCGAGCGGAACGCGATCAGGTCGCCCTCGGCCAGGGGCGGCAGGTCGCGGCCCTTGGCGAAGGTATCGCCCGACTCGCACACCGGCCCGACCACGTCATAGGGACGGGTTTCGCACCCCGGCGCCGGTTCGATGACGGGCACGATATCATGATGCGCCCCGTACATCGACGGGCGGATCAGATCGTTCATCGCGCTGTCGACAATCAGGAAATCCCGCCCTTCGCCTTCCTTCACCCAAATGACGCGGGACACCATCAGCCCGGCATTGCCCGAAATCAGCCGCCCCGGCTCGATTTCGATCTCGCAGCCCAGATGGCCCACCGTCCGCTTGATCAGGGCACCATAGTCCAGCGGCAGCGGTGGTGCGTCGTTGGATCGCTGATAGGGAATGCCAAGCCCGCCGCCAAGGTCGAGGCGGCGGATATCGTGGCCATCGCCGCGAAGTTCCGTGCAAAGCTCGGCGACCAGTCTGTAGGCGGCCTCGAACGGTTCAAGGTCGGTCAGTTGGCTGCCGATGTGGACATCGATCCCGACCACGTCGATCCCCGGCAGGGCCGCCGCCTCGGCATAGACAGCGCGCGCCCGCGAAATCGGGATGCCGAACTTGTTTTCCTTCTTGCCGGTCGCGATCTTTTCGTGGGTTTTCGCGTCCACGTCGGGGTTCACCCGCACCGTGATCGGCGCCACCAGCCCCATGGCGCTGGCGACCCCGGACAGGGCGCGCAGCTCGGGTTCGGATTCGACGTTGAATTGCTTTATGCCACCCGTCAGCGCCAGCCGCATTTCCTCGCGCGTTTTGCCGACGCCGGAAAACACGATCCGCTCGCCCGGCACGCCGGCAGCCCTGGCCCGCAGATATTCGCCGCCCGACACCACGTCCATACCGGCACCAAGCTGGGCCAGGGTGCGCAGGACGGCTTGATTGCTCAGCGATTTCACGGAAAAGCAGATTGTGTGCGGCAATCCGGCCAGCGCTTCCTGAAACAGGCGGTAGTGGCGTTCAAGCGTGGCGGTGGAATATACGTAGAACGGCGTGCCAACGCTGGCCGCAATCTCTGTCAGCGGGACGTCTTCGGCATGCAGAATGCCATTGCGGTATAAGAAATGGTCCATGGCTGTCACTTCTGCTGCGGTTGGCGGTGTCATAACAGATGGCAGCAGGGGCGCAATTCAGATCGCTGTGGCCCATGGGGGGCCGATGTTGATCTGCGTCAACCGCAAGCGGCGGCAAGTATGGAAAACTAAACAGGCGATCCAACAGGCGGATGCCGGCAATGCCGTTTTCGATCGAACAGTTCTTTGAGGTGTTTGCCCGGTACAATCTGGCGGTCTGGCCATTGCAGATCGTGGCCTTTCTGGCCGGGATCGTCGTGGTACTGCTGCTTTGGTCGAACTCGCGGGGTGGTGCGGCGATGATCGCCGTGACGCTGAGCGCGATGTGGCTGGTGAACGGCATCGGATACCACTGGCTGTATTTCTCGACCATCAACCCCGCTGCGAGACTGTTTGCGGGGTGTTCATCCTGCAAGCGGCGCTGCTGGCGTTCGTGGCGTTTGCCGGACCTGAGGTGCGGTTTCGCTCGGGCAGGGGACCGGCATCGGTGTTCGGGCTGATCTGCATCGCGTTCGCGCTGGTATTCTACCCGGTCGTCGGGTGGCTGTTCGGGCATCGCTATCCGGCGGTGCCGATGCTCGGGATTGCCCCCTGCCCCACCACCATCTTTACCGTGGGCGTGCTGTTGCAGGCACAGTGGCGGCGGGTGCGCTGGTTGCTGGTGATCCCCGGTCTTTGGGCGGGGCTTGGCGGGTCCGCCAGCTTTCTGCTTGGGGTGCGGCAGGACTATGCCCTGTTCGCCATCCTGCCCGCGCTGGTCATTCTGGCGTTCGGGCATTGGCGGGGATGGAAATCCCTGGCTGCATGAAGGACTGTGGTGGCTTCACACCTTCCGCGTGCGCAGGAACAGATACAGCGGCAATCCGCAGGAAACCCCGATGCCAAAGGTGGCGGGGATGCAGATCAGCGCCAGCCAGTTGCGCCGCACCGCCACTTCGGCGATGATCCAGATGGTCAGCGCGATGGCCGAAATGGTCAGATCCCAGGTCAGTCCGGTGGTGGAGGCGTTGACGTACCAGGCGTCGATCAGCCCGGACAGTCCGGTGCCGGTTTGCCGCATGTAGGCGACAAACCACAGCATCGGATGCACAGCGCCCCAGAGGGCGAGCGCCAGATAGATAAGCCGCAAGGTCGAGATCACAGCGATCCCGCCACACCGATTCTGGCTTCGCCTGAAATGGTGACGCCGGGCGTTACCGTCTTGGTCGGAGGCAACGGGTCACCGTCGGCACCGCAGGCGGTCAGAATCGACAGGGTGATCAGGGCAAGGATCATGCGCATCGGGCGTTCCTTTTAGGGTCGGTTTCCGGGCCGGTCTTGAGCGCAAGTGAACCGGCCTGCGGGTTGTGGGATCGGGGTAGGGGGCGGGGCCGGGAGCAAGATCCTTCTGAAAAATCTTGGCAAAATCCTTTGAAGGATTTTGGGTCGCCGCACGGACGCCGGGACGACATTGCGCTTACCCGGTTCATCCGCTGACCGAAACGCCAAGGCCGCCGATGGTGCCGCCGATCGACGGGCTGACCGACACACCACCCGGTCCGATCCGGACGCTGGCATTCAGGGACGGATCGGTACAGGCGGCCAGTGCTGCCAATACGATCACAAGAAACATCCGCATCACAGCCTCCCGCGCCAAAGCTCCACCTGTTCGCGGACCCGCGCCGGCGCGGTGCCGCCATAGCTGACGCGGCTGGCCACCGAATTGTGCACGCCAAGCACCGAATAGACTTCCTGGCTGATCCCGGGATGGCCGCTTTGCAGTTCGGCCAGCGTCAGATCGGGCAGGTCGCACCCCCGGTCTTCGGCCAGTTTCACCAGCGCCCCGGTCACATGATGCGCCTGGCGGAATGGCAGGCCAAGGCGCTGCACCAGCCAGTCGGCAAGGTCGGTGGCCGTGGAAAACCCACTGGCCGCCGCCGCCGCCAGCGTTTCGCGGTTGGCGGTCAGGTCGCGGACCATGCCTTCGGTCGCGGCGAGGCTGAGCATCAGCGTGTCGGCGGCGTCGAACAGCTGTTCCTTGTCTTCCTGCATGTCCTTGGAATAGGTCAGCGGCAGGCCCTTCATCACCGTGAACAGCGCCACCATCGCCCCCATGATCCGCCCGACCTTGGCACGCACCAGTTCGGCGGCGTCTGGGTTCTTTTTCTGCGGCATGATCGAGGAGCCGGTGCTGAAGCGGTCGCTCAGCCGCACAAATCGGAACTGGGCGGAGGACCAGATCACAAGTTCTTCGGCGAACCGGCTGAGGTGGATGCCGCAGATCGACGCGGCCGCCAGAAACTCCAGCGCGAAGTCGCGGTCGGCGGTGGTGTCCATCGAATTGGCGGTGGGTCGGTCAAAGCCCAGGGCCGCGGCTGTCATCTGCCGGTCGATCGGAAATGAAGTACCAGCCAGAGCCGCCGCCCCCAGAGGGCATTCGTTCATGCGGGCGCGGGCATCGCGGAAGCGCGACAGATCGCGCGACAGCATTTCGACATAGGCCAGCATGTGATGGCCCCAAGTCACCGGCTGTGCGGTCTGCAGATGGGTGAATCCGGGCATCACCCAGTCGGCCCCGGCCTCGGCCTGCACCAGAAACGCCCGCATCAGGGCCTGAATGCCGGTGATCGCCGCATCGCACTGACCACGCACCCACCGCCGGAAATCCCGGCCGGCCTGATCGTTGCGGCTGCGGGCGGTATGCAGCCGCCCGGCAGGTTCGCCGATCAGGTCCTGCAACCGCGCCTCGATGTTCATGTGAATGTCTTCAAGCGCCACCGAAAATGCGAAACCGCCGGCCTCGATCTCTGACTTTATCGTGAGCAGGCCTTCCCGGATCGCTTCGACATCGCTAGAGGACAGGATGCCTGTGGCGCCCAGCATGGCGGCATGGGCCCGGCTGCCCTCGATATCTTCGGCGTACAGCCGCTTGTCGAACCCGATCGAGGCATTGATTGCCTGCATGATCGCGTCCGGCCCGGCTGCGAAGCGCCCGCCCCACATCGCGTTGGCCTTTGCTGTGCTGTCGGTCATCTGTTTCGCCCGTTGGAGGGAATATGCGCGCTGTCCGTTCCGCGATCCTATACGCGGCCCTGATCCTGTCTGCAAACGCTGGTCACGCCGATGTTGCAACGCTTGAAGCAATGCGCGACGGCGACATGCGGAAGCTGGTGTTTTCCGCCCCGAAGGCCATACCCGACGCGGTTCTGCTGGACGAGGCCGATGCCGAGCATACGCTGGCCGAGTATCGGGGCAAGGTGGTGGTGCTGAACTTCTGGGCGACATGGTGCGCGCCGTGCCGGGAGGAAATGCCGTCACTTGGCCGGCTGCAGGCCGATCTGGGCGGCGACGGGTTCGCGGTGGTTCCGGTGGCGACAGGGCGCAACCCGGTCGAGGCGATTGCCAGGTTCTTCAGCGAGGCCGGGGTCGACAATCTGCCGGTCCGGCGCGACCCAAGGCAGCAGTTCGCCCGGGAAATGGCGGTGCTGGGTTTGCCGGTGACAGTGATCCTGAACGCTGACGGGCAAGAGGTTGCCCGCCTGATCGGCGATGCCGAATGGGACAGCGCCAGCGCCAAGGCCATCTTGGCCGCGCTGATCGCCGGAAACTGACACGGCACCCTCGGCGGCTATGCCGAGCGGTGCAACTGGCGGATCAGCGCGGCGGCTTCGGGGTCGGGGCGACATTCGACCCGGCGATACGCGCGACCGTCCTGGGTCCGGGTGACGAGGCCAGTGGCGACCAGCGTTCGGCGCAACAGGGCATGGTCGCCAAACCCGTGCCAGAGCCGCAGGATGTCGTTGACCGACGCCTCGTTCATCACGACCCCGGCGGGCAGCCGTGACCACAGCACAAATGCCGCCAGCCGCTGCTGTGCCGTGCGTCCCGGCCAGCGCGCCAGCCGCCCCTCGGCATCGAAATGCCGCAGCGCCCGCTCGACCAGCTTCAGATCGGCAGGTGGTGGCGGCTCGGCGTCCAGCCGCAACCCGGCGGCGGCAGAATCGCGGAGGTGCTGGTAGTTGCGGTAGCCGTCGGCGCGCGCCAGCATGTTCATCAGCGCCAGATGGCCAGGTGAGGGTCCGGCCACGGCCAGTTGCCGGTGCAGATTGCGGGCCAGTTCTGACAGGTCGGCCACATGAAAGGGCAGGGGAATCCGTGTCATCTCATCCTCACATCGTGCCGGACCCTTTCGGGCTGCGCGGGTCACCGGCTTGGCGATCGGGCAAGGGCGATGTGGGGTGCGAACGATCCGTCTGGCAGGTTTAGCTGTCCTAGCGGACCGGTGACGCCTGGGTGAACTGCAGACCCTGCCGTCAGACTACCCGATCGGCGCGCGCATTCAAGCCGGCTTTGCCGCAAGCGCGGCATGGCAATGGCAGGTCACGATGTGGTCATTCACCATGCCTGTCGCCTGCATGAAGGCATAGACGATGGTTGGTCCGCAGAACTTGAACCCGGCCCTTTGCAGGTCCTTCGACATCTGGCGCGACAACGGGGTTTCTGCCGGAACCTCTGCCATGCTGGCGCGGTTGCCTTGCAGGGGCACGCCGTCGACATAGGCCCACAGGAACGACGCAAAGCCGTCCTTGGCCTCGATTTCCAGCCAGGCCCGCGCATTGCCGATGGTGGCCGCGATCTTGCCGCGGTGGCGCACGATGCCCGGATCGGCAAGCAGACGCTGAATGTCAGCCTCGTCCCATCCGGCGACGACCTGCGGGTCGAACGCGGCAAAGGCGGCGCGGAAGGCATCGCGTTTGCGCAGGATGGTGATCCAGGAGAGCCCTGCCTGAAATCCATCGAGGATCAGCTTTTCCCAAAGGGCGCGGCTGTCGCGTTCGGGCATACCCCATTCGCGGTCATGGTAGTCGATGTAGAGAGGGTCGGTCCCGCACCAGGCGCAGCGTTCTGTCATCGAAACCTTCGTGATATTGCGGAAAAGCCAGTCCCTGCGAGTTTAGCGCAATTAGAACAAAATGGGAATCTTCATCTTTGGTTAAGGGATGTGGCGCCACAATGGCCTGAACGAGTCAAGTGGGGTCGCGCGCATGATCAAACCGATGAACAAGGCGCTGCGCGACCTGCCGGCCGGTGGCGAAAGCCCGCTGGCCTTTGCGGTGAACGAACGTGATCGTGCCACGATCAGCATGGTGCGGGATGCGCTGGACCAGCGCAACGTCATGCTGGCCTATCAACCGGTGATGCAGACCCTGCGGCCGGACCGCCCGGCGTTCTATGAAGGATTGATCCGGGTGCTGGACGATTCGGGTCGGGTGATTCCGGCCAAGGATTTCATCGAAACCGTGGAAACGACCGAACTTGGCCGCCGGATCGATTGCGCCGCCCTGCAGATGGGCCTGACCGCTCTGAAACAGCAACCCGAACTGCGGCTGTCGATCAACATGTCGGCGCGCTCGATCGGGTATCCCGACTGGCTCAGGGCGTTGCGACAGGGGTTGCGCGGCGATCCGACAGTCGGCGAACGGCTGATCCTGGAAATTACCGAATCCTCGGCGATGCTGGTGCCCGACATGGTGGCGGTGTTCATGAAGGATCTGCAGGATCAGGGCATTTCCTTTGCGCTGGACGATTTCGGGGCGGGATACACTGCGTTTCGCTATTTCAAGGATCTGTATTTCGACATTCTCAAGATCGACGGCCAGTTCATCCGGGACATTGCGACAGATGCCGACAATCAGGTGCTGACGGCAGCAATGTTGTCGATCGCGCGACATTTCGAGATGTTCTGCGTCGCCGAATCGGTCGAGACGGCGGCCGACGCCAGCTACCTGGCGGGCATCGGTGTCGACTGCATGCAGGGCTACTATTATGGCGCGCCAACCACGATGCCGCCGTGGAAAATCCCCGAGATGCGCCGACGGGCGTGAAGGCGATGCCAGAGCGTGTGGACGGAAGACGGGGCCCGGTGCAGGGGTCATACGCAGGGGCCCGACTACGAGACCCGACGAAGGGACCTGATGCTTAGGCCCGATGCCGGGGTCTGAAGGTGGGGCATGAATGCTGCGGCTGCACCCGGGCCATTGCGTTTGAGGGGCAGTCCGGCTAGGGCATCGCGGTGTCAGGCCCGGGACGCGCCCTTCCCCGGTGCCGATCCAACCGAGAGGACCCTGCAATGACTAACATCGTTATCGTTTCGGCTGCGCGGACTGCTGTCGGCAGCTTTACCGGTGCCTTTGCCAATACACCTGCCCACGACCTTGGGGCCGCCGTGCTGGAGGCGGTAGTGGCCCGCGCCGGGATCGACAAGGCCGAGGTTTCTGAAACCATCCTTGGGCAGGTTCTGACTGCCGGGCAGGGGCAGAATCCGGCGCGACAGGCGCACATCAATGCCGGACTGCCCAGGGAATCATCGGCCTGGAGCATCAATCAGGTCTGCGGCTCCGGCCTTCGGGCCGTAGCGCTGGCGGCCCAGCATATCCAGTTGGGCGATGCCGGTATCGTGGCGGCGGGCGGACAGGAAAGCATGAGCCTGTCACCGCATGTCGCGCACCTGCGCGCCGGGTACAAGATGGGCGACATGAGTTTTGTCGATTCGATGGTCCGTGACGGACTGTGGGATGCGTTCAACGGCTAACACATGGGCCAGACGGCGGAAAACGTCGCGCAGCAGTGGCAGATTTCGCGCGAGCAGCAGGACTTGTTCGCGGTCGCCAGCCAGAACAAGGCCGAGGCCGCCCAGAAAGCCGGCAAGTTCGCTGACGAGATCATTCCGTTCATCGTCAGGACCCGCAAGGGCGACATTACGGTTGATGCCGACGAGTACATCCGGCACGGCGCGACGATCGATGCCATGACCAAGCTGCGTCCGGCGTTTGCCAAGGACGGCTCAGTGACCGCCGGGAATGCGTCGGGTTTGAACGACGGTGCGGCGGCGGTGCTGCTGATGAGCGCGGACGAGGCGGAAAAGCGCGGGCTGACGCCGTTGGCCCGCATAGCTTCCTATGCCACCGCCGGGCTTGATCCGGCGATCATGGGGATCGGGCCGATCCACGCCAGCCGCAAGGCGCTGCTGAAGGCCGGGTGGAAGGCCGAGGATCTGGACCTGGTCGAAGCGAATGAGGCGTTCGCCGCCCAGGCCTGTGCCGTCAACAAGGACATGGGATGGAACCCGGAGGTGGTCAATGTCAACGGCGGTGCCATCGCCATCGGCCATCCGATCGGTGCCTCGGGTGCGCGCATCCTGAACACGCTGCTCTTTGAAATGGCGCGGCGGGGGGCGAAACGCGGCCTGGCGACGCTGTGCATCGGCGGTGGCATGGGCGTTGCCATGTGTCTGGAACGGCCCTAACCTGAGGACGGCGCGCAATATTGTTGCGTCAGGTGCCCGCCTGATTTAACAAGATTGCATAGGGAGCGAAACTGTGGGGGAAATGATGGGAAGAGTTGCACTCGTGACCGGCGGGTCGCGCGGAATTGGCGCTGCGATTTCGGTGGCACTGAAAGCAGCAGGCTACACGGTTGCGGCCAACTATGCCGGCAACGATGCGGCCGCAGCGGCGTTCACCGCCGAGACCGGAATTCCGACCTTCAAATGGTCGGTCGCGGATTATGACGCCTGCGCCGCCGGCATCCGGGAGGTGGAGACAGCGCTTGGCCCGGTGGAGGTGCTGGTGAACAATGCCGGCATCACCCGTGACGCCATGTTCCACAAGATGACCCCGGCAATGTGGCGCGAAGTGATGGATACCAACCTGAGCGGCTTGTTCAACATGACGCACCCGTTGTGGTCGGGCATGCGCGACCGCAAGTTTGGCCGGGTCATCAGCATTTCGTCGATCAATGGTCAGAAGGGCCAGGCCGGGCAGGTGAATTATTCGGCGGCCAAGGCCGGTGATCTGGGATTCACCAAGGCGCTGGCCCAGGAAGGCGCGCGCGCCGGGATCACTGTGAACGCCATCTGCCCGGGCTATATTGGCACCGAAATGGTGCGGGCCATCGATGAAAAGGTGCTTAACGAGCGCATCATACCGCAGATCCCGGTCGGCAGACTAGGCGAGCCGTCAGAGATTGCACGCTGCGTGGTGTTCCTTGCCGCCGACGATGCCGGCTTTATCACCGGGGCAACGATTACGGCCAATGGCGGGCAATATTCGATCTAGGCGGGTGCAACCGCCCAAGGCAGTTGGGCCGACCCAGGCGGGCGGGCCCTTGGATTGCCGGGGTTGGTGTCGCGACAGCGTCCATTGTAGTCGGTCTCCGGTGACCGGAGGTACCGATTGACACCGCGCAACCGTGCCACGCTGGTGGGCTTTACGGCAGTGCTGCAATGGGCGTTGCTTGCGCTTTTCACCATCGGTTCTGCCCCGGTTCCGCCGTTGTTGCTGAATGCCCTTTGCCTTACCATCGGCGGCACGATCGGCCTGATCTGGACAACCCGCAACAACCGCTTGCACGTCTTGCGCGGCATTTCCTGGAGGGTCTATTCTTTTGGCACGGCGGGCCTTTTCGGCGCGCATTTTCTGTACTTCACGGCGTTTCGACTGGCTCCGGCAGCCGAAACCGGTCTAATCGCCTATTTGTGGCCGCTGATAATCGTGCTTCTGTCCGGGCTCTTGCCAGGGGAACGGCTTGGGGTGATGCATGTGGTCGGGGCGATACTGGCGTTCTGCGGCGCGGGTTTGATCGTGCTGAGTAGCACCGGGTCAGCCGGGCTGAACATGGCCCCCGGCTTTGCCGTTGCCTTCGCATTTGCACTAACATGGGCCAGTTACTCAGTTTTGTCGCGCCGCCTGGGCGAAGTGCCAACCGAGTCGGTGACAGTGTTTTGCCTTGCTGCGGCGGTTATGTCAGCAATTGCGCATATTGGTCTGGAAACAACGGCTTGGCCGCAGGATACCCTTGGCTGGCTGTGCGTTCTTGCTCTTGGCGTCGGCCCGGTCGGCATCGCGTTCTTTGCCTGGGACATCGGGATGAAGCACGGCGACATTCAGCTGCTGGGTGTGGCCGCCTATGTGGCGCCGCTGCTGTCGACGCTGGCACTTGTTGCTGCGGGTCTGGCACAGCCAACCAGGACCATCGCTGTCGCGGCGGTTTTGATTGCGGGCGGTGCCATCGTTGCGGCCCGCGCCAGCGCGCGCACCGCTTCGCCGGACACGTAGGATCAGACCAGTTTCAGCCCTGCGACAGGCGGGCGATCTCTTCCTTCAGTTTCAGCTTCTGCTTCTTCATCTCCGCTATTTTGAGCGCGTCCGTTCCGGGATGACGCTGCGCCTGCTCGACGACCTCTGACAGATGTTGGTGTTTCTTGCGGAGCTCCTGCAGATGCGAACTCAAGGCCATGCTTGTTCTCCTCTCTGATTGTTCCGTGGTCGGATTTCACCACAGAATGCGTCGCGTGTCACGGGAAACACGTAACCTTAGTGTGACAGTTGAGCAGTTGATGAAACCTTAAGCAGTCATCGGCAGGGCTGCGCCATCGCGCAGCACGGCTTGCGCGACGGGGCTGTGGCTGTCGCGGTCGCCGTCGTGCGCGGGACCGTCGTGCATCACGACCGCGGGCAGCAGGACGAATGGGCTGCGGCCGGATTTTTTCAGGCGCAGAATCATTCGGTTGGACGGCCGCCCGGCGCGCGGCTGCAGCGGCAGGACCGTGATGCTGCCCGACCGGCCAAGGGCGGCCAGCAGATCGGGCAGCCGGTCAGCCAGCTGGATCACCGTCAGCCAGCCACCGGGGCGCAACCGCCGCAGACCTGTGGCCATCCAGTCGGCCAGCGGCAGATCCTCGCGCTGCGCCTGTTCGCGGCCATCGTTGCGGGCCGGGGTGCCGGACCGGGCCGGAAAGTAGGGCGGATTGGCGATGACATGATCAAAGTGCAGCGCCCGGAACATCGCGGGCATGGCAGCAATGTCACCGCCGACAACCTCGATAGCGACCCCGTTCAGCGCGGCGTTGCGCCGGGCCAGATCGGCATACTCTGCCTGCAATTCCAGCCCCCAGAGCCGCAGCCCGGGCAGACGGATCGCGAGGCACAGGCTGGCGACGCCAGCGCCGCAGCCCAGTTCCAGCACCGACTGCCCGGGTTGGGCTGCCACGGCTGCTGCCAGCAACACCGGGTCGGTCGCGGCTCGGTAGCCAAAGCGTGGTTGCAGGATTCGAAGCCGCCCGCCCAGAAACCGGTCCTCGGTCAGATCGGCGTCGGCAAAGCCCATTCAGAGCCCAAGCGGAATGTCATTGTCGGCCATCACGATCCGCGCCCGGAAGAAATCGGCCTGCCGCACGAACAGGCGGCGCGGCAAAATGCCCAGCGAGCCTTCCAGTATGCTCATGTGGACGTCCATCGGAAACGCGTCTATACCCTCGCCCTGAAGCAATGCCGAGGCGTAAGGAATGATCGTGGGATCGGTCGTGCGCAAAAGCTCTTTCATGATCCCACATCTAATGACATGCCCCCGGCCTTGTCGAGACAACTGACAGGACAGTGATGAGTTTGGACCTGGCCTCGCACAAACCGCACGATCGGCTGGCGGCGTTTCTGGCCGGTGATCTGGCGGCGGTGAATGTGTTGATCCGCGACCGCATGGCCTCGGAACACGCGCCGCGGATTCCGGAAGTGACAGCGCATCTGGTCGAGGCGGGCGGCAAGCGGCTGCGCCCGATGCTGACGCTGGCCTCGGCGCGGCTTTGCGACTATGCGGGCCCGTTTCATGTGCATCTGGCGGCGACGGTAGAGTTCATCCATACCGCCACGCTCTTGCATGACGACGTGGTCGACGAATCGGCGAAGCGCCGGGGTCGCCCGACCGCGAACCTGCTGTGGGACAACAAGTCCAGCGTTCTTGTCGGGGACTATCTGTTCGCGCGGTCGTTTCAGCTGATGGTGGAAACCGGATCGTTGCGTGTCATGGGAATTCTGTCCAACGCGGCGGCGACGATTGCCGAGGGCGAGGTGCTGCAACTTACCGCAGCCCAGGATCTGCGGACGGACGAGGCGATTTATCTGAAGGTGATCCGAGGCAAGACGGCGGCGTTGTTCGCGGCGGCGTGCGAGGTCGGCGGGGTGATTGCCGGTGCCGTCGAAGCGCAGATTGCGGCGCTGCAGGTCTATGGCGACGCGCTCGGCGTGTGTTTTCAAATGGTCGATGACCTTCTGGACTATTCCGGCGACAGCGTGGCAATCGGCAAGAATGTCGGCGATGATTTCCGCGAGCGCAAGCTGACGCTGCCGTTGATCAAGGCAGTATCGCGTGCGGATGCGGCCGAGCGGGCTTTCTGGCAAAGGGTGATCGAAAAGGGCGATCAGCGCGACGGCGATCTGACGCATGCGATGGCGATCCTGACGCGGCATGGTGCCTTGCAGGAAGTTCGCGCCGAAGCTGTCGCCTGGGGCGAACGGGCCAAACTTGCGTTGAACGGCCTGCCGGGCAACCAATTGCGCGACATGCTGCACGATCTGGCCGATTATGTCGTGACGCGGGTCATCTGAGCGGCTTTGACCGGGCAGGCCGTGCCTGAGGCTGTGCCGCACCGGCCGGACGGGCGGTCACCATCAGCCCGCATTGATCCGTTCGACATAGGCCCGCAGTTCCCCGGCCTCGGCGCGGGCGTCGCGCAGGCCGTCCATCGTGGCCTGCAGTTCCGCCTCGGTCTGCAGGAGCTGGTTTGACAGTTCCGCCTCGCGCTGCTCCAGAAATGCGATGGCCTGATCGCGCAGGTCTTCGGCTTCGTGCAGATCCTGCGCCATCCGCTCCAACTCGCCCATTTCGGTCTGGGTGACGCGGGTGAACCGGTGCAGCAGCCAATAGGCGAACCAGCCAAGTGAAAACGCCACGAACAGGATAAGGGCGGTGGCAAGAATGAATTCGGTGCGGTTCATGGATTGCCCTTGGGTCGTCTGTCAGTGGTGGTCCGGTCAGTTCTGTTCGGGGCGCCGTTTCGGGCGAATCTGGTTTTCGGCCGCGGGCAGCACGACGACCTCGGCCGATCCCTCTGCCTCTGCCTCTGCCTCTGGCACTGCAGCAGCGGTATCCGCTGTTGCGGCTTCTGTCACGGGCGATTGCGCATCCTGTGCGGCTGCGGCACTTGCAGCAGCCAGTGCGGCGGCATCGGCAGCCACAGTCGCTGCCGCGATCTTTGCCGCTTCCTCCTCGCTCAGAAGCAGCTTGAACGCGATCCGGCGATTGGCTTCGCGCCCCTCCTCGGTCTTGTTGTCGGCTATGGCTTCGGTTTCGCCGAAGCCCTTGGCCGTCATCGCCGCGATCAGCACACCGCGACCGATCAGGGCCTGAACCACAGCTTCGGCGCGGGACTGGCTGAGGGCCAGGTTCATCTCGTCCCGGCCCTGGGAATCGGTATGGCCGCCAACCTCCATCGGCAGGGCACCGCAGCGCGTCAGCACTTTGGCGATACCGTTCAGAGTGGGATTGGCTGCCGGATCGATCTCGGCCTTGCCGGGGGCGAAGCTGATCTTTTGCCGGGCCAGCAGGGTCTCGATGCTGGCGATGCACTCGCGCGGCGTCGGCAATCCGGCGTTCGGGTCCAGAGCCTTGTCGTAACTGACGATGATCCGGAAATCCTGGCCCTGCCCGAGCTTTTCGGACAGGATGCGGCTGATTTCGGCGCTGGCTTGCGGATTGCCGGTCACGCCGCGCACTTCAAGCAGGTCGGGCAGCACCTTGACATCGCCGCGATCCAGTTCGGCCAGCGCCTCCAGCGCCGACAATACACGCACCGGCCAGCCAGCGGGCAGGGCACCGTCGAGCCTGGCCGCCGTATAGACCGCCTCGGAGCCGAACCGGGCCCGGGCAAAGCTGTCGACGGCGGCACGGACCCGTTCATCCGGCAGCCGACCGCGCAACTGCACCTGGCCGTCCTCGGCAAGGGTCGCGGTGAATTCGACAGGGCCGCTTTCTGCCTGAACCGACGGTTCCTTGCCGGGCATCGCTGCAAAGAGTGAAAAGACATCCGGAAGCCGTGCCTCCAGATCGCCGACGACGCGGTCAAACGCCGCCTGCGTGACCGACGGTCCGGCGATCAACGAGACGTCGGCATTGGAAAAGGTCAGAGTGCCGCCGCCCAGTTCGGCCAGCCCCGCGATGGCCGTAGCCACCGCTTCGGCCCAGTTTGGCGAGGGGACGCCAAGGCCGATGACGCAATCGGCCTTGCCCTGCATCCCGGCGGCGGCGGCGGATTTCAGAACCGTATCCCGCGCGGCTTCGGTATCGACCGAACAGGCGTCAAACCGCGCGCCCTGGCCATCAATCAGAAACCGCAGGGTAAAGGGTGCGATCACCGGTCGAGGTGCGGAAATCACCAGTTCCAGCCGCAGGCCGTCGGGAACCGCCCGCGACAACTCTGCCTCCAGCCGGCGCTTGTGGTCGGCGCTGTCCGAGATGGCGGTTATCGCAACCCGGTCGGCCAGAATCGAGACTTTCGAGCGCGGCAGCGAGTTCAGGGCAGTCAGGCCGAAGGTCAAGGCCTGGGCCCAGCCTTCGGGCACCGCGTGTTCGGCAGTTTCCAGCAGGTCTGTCACCTTGGCGCCGGCTGCGATCTGCTGGACAGTTGCCAGGATTGCCGCCCGCCCCTCTACCGCCGGGATCAGCCCGATCAGCGAGATGCCGTCGTCGTTGCGCAGGATTTCCACGGAATAGCGCGGGGCGGCGATCGCCTTGGCCTCGGCGACCTGCACAAGATCGATCACCCGGGTGGAATCGATCAGACTGCCGGCGACGGTCAGGGCGCGAAACCGCTCGGCCTCGGATGGCGCGGTTCCGGTCATCTGCATCTGCAGGCCGTCGGCCCGGACGGTAGCCCAGTCGACCCCGGCATCGGCCAGTGCGGCGGCCACGGCTTCGGTCGAACTGCGCTCGATCAAGGTGACAGCCCAGACTGCGCCCAGCCAGGCGATGCCCGCGGCACAGACAAAGGCGGCGATGGCGATCAGGCGGGCGTTCAGACGCATGGGCGGACCGGGGTTCGGGGCGGAAGCGCCGTACTTACGGCGCGGCGCCGGGCGGATCAATCAGACGATCAGTGCAGCAGCAAGAAACAGCGCAGGGATCAGCCCCGCATCGCGGTTGGACCGGAACAGGCGCAGGCAGGTTTCGGGGTTGTCGATATCCAGCCGGCCAAGCTGCCAGGCCATGTGCCAGCCAAAGGCCCACGCCCCGCACAGTGCCAGCACCAGCGCCAGCGGGTTGCGGCCCGGCAGCACCGCCACCAGGATTGCCGCGACCAGAAGCAGGACCGAGGCGACCATGAACAGCCGCAGCCATTGCCGCGTGTTGGTGCCGAACAGCCGGGCCGTGGATTTGACGCCGATCAGCGCATCATCCTCGCGGTCCTGATGCGCATAGATTGTGTCGTAGAACAGCGTCCAGGCAATGCCCGCCAGATACAGCAGGACCGAGGCCGGGCTTATGCTGCCGGAATGCGCCGCAAAGGCCAGAAGCGCACCCCAGTTGAAGGCCAGCCCCAGAAACACCTGCGGCCACCAGGTGAAGCGCTTGGCAAAGGGGTAGACCGCGACAAGTCCAAGTGCCGCAAGGCCAAGGCCGATGGTGACCCAGTTGTAGGTGATCAGGATCAGAAAGGCCGCAAAGCCCTGCAGCGCCATCCAGATCAGAGCCTGTGGAACGGTCACCTGCCCCGACGGGATCGGGCGGGACCGGGTGCGGGCGACGGCGCGGTCGATGTTACGGTCGGTGATGTCGTTCCAGGTGCAGCCGGCCCCGCGCATCAGCACCGCCCCGACGGCGCAGCCCGCAATGATGCCGATATCCCATGGTTGCCAATGATAGGGGCCAGCAAGAGCCGCCAGCAGGACACCCCAGGCGCAGGGCAGGAACAACAGCCAGGTGCCGATCGGACGGTCCGCCCGGGACAGCCGCAGATAGGGGCGCGTTACAGCCGGGGCGAAGCGGTCAACCCAGTTTCCCAGTGGTGCATCCGCCACGCCACCCGCAGCGGAAAAGGGCGCGGCTGGTGTTTGCGGGGCTTCGGTCATATCTACAGCCTTGGTTCGGCAGTTGGGGGCCGGGGGGGGGGAACGGTGGGTCGCGTCAGGCTCTTTGTAGATCAACCGCTTGGTGTCGGGCAATCGGTTCCTGTCGCAGCCGATCAGGGTCACTATCTGTTCTCGGTGATGCGGCTAGGCCGTGGTGCCTCGGTGTTGCTGTTCAATGGTCGTCAGGGCGAATGGCGCGCCGAGGTCGCCGAGGCTGGCCGGCGCGGCGGCACGCTGACTTGCATCGAACAGACCGGCGTCCAGCGCCATCCCCCTGACCTGTGGCTGATGTTCGCGCCGATCAAGAAGGCGCGGACCGATTTCATCGTGGAAAAGGCCACTGAATTGGGTGCCGCGCGGATTCTGCCGGTGCAGACCGAGTTTACCAATGCCGAGCGCATCCGGCAGGACCGGTTGCTGGCGCATGCGGTCGAGGCTGCCGAGCAATGTGGCGGAACCTTTGTGCCCGAGGTTGCGGAACTGATGGCGCTGGACCAGCTGTTGGCCGACTGGCCGGCCGAGCGGCGCATCCTGTGGTGTGACGAGCATCTGGCGGGGCGACCCTCTGCCCTGACAGATACCGGCGCTGGCGGGCCGTGGGCGGTGCTGATCGGGCCCGAGGGCGGGTTTTCCGATGCCGAACAGGCTCGGCTTCGGTCGATGCCGCAGGTGGTGCCGCTTGGCCTGGGTCCGCGCATCCTGCGGGCCGACACTGCTGCAGTTGCGGCGCTGACCCTTTGGCAGGCGGCTTTCGGGGATTGGCGATGATCCGGGCAGCGATGGCGGAAGACGCCGGGCCGATTGAGGCGTTTCTGGCGGGGTATGCCGAGACCTCGATGTTTCTGCGGACCAATCTGGCGCGAGCGAGTCTTGTGCCAGATCGGGCGGCTGGTGGGCAGGCGGCTTTCTGGCGATGGCCAGAAACCGGGCCGGTGCTTGGTGTCATCGGGCTGACCGAAAACGGCTATGGCATGTTGCAGGTTCCGGGGGCGCGCCCGTCCGCTTCGGCGGTGCGCCTGGCAATGGCCGGCCGGCAATGTGTCGGCATGACCGGGGTGCCGGATCAGATTTCGTGGATGCGCGCCACCCTTGGCCTGACCGATGTGCCCGCCGATCTTGACAGGACGGAACCGCTGTACCGCCTTGATCTGCGGGATCTGACGTTGCCGGACGCCGCAACCGAGTTGCGCGGGCTGGTTGCAAGTGACGCGGCCTGGCTGGTCGGCTGGCGGGTGGGCTATCTGACCGAGATCATGGGGGCGCGGCCCGGTGCCGCCACCGAAGCCCTGGCGGCGGAACATGCCGGGCAATTGATCGCAGGCGGCCGGGGTCGCGTGTTGACCGCTGACGGTGTGCCCGTTGCTCTTACCGCCTTCAACGCGGTTCTGCCGGATATGGTGCAGGTCGGATCGGTGTTCACCCCACCCGCGCTGCGGGGCCTGGGCCATGCCCGCCGCGCCGTGGCGCTGCATCTGGCCGAAGCCCGGGCAGCAGGTGTGGCGACCGGTATCCTGTTCGCATCGGGGCCTGCTGCCTGCCGGGCCTACGAGTCCATCGGCTTTCGCCGGAACGGGGCCTATCACCTTCTGACACTGGCAAGCCCGGTCGAGATCGGGGCCTGACGATGGGATTTCTGCGCCCCGAAGCCCTGGCATTGCTGATCCGCTGGCGCGAACTGATCGTGGCTGGTGCCATTGCGCTGGCCGGGGTTTGGCTGGCGACCTGGGGCGGCTGGTTCCTTGCAGCGATGGGCGGGCTAGTCGCGGCAATGGGTGGGGCACTGGCGGTCATCGGCTGGCGGCGGCTGCGGTTTGCGCAAGCCGTCACCGATCCCGGCATCGTCCAGGTGGTCGAGGGCCAGCTGACCTACATGGGCCCGTTTTCCGGCGGCTTTGTCGGGTTGACCGATCTGGCCGAACTGGCACTGATCCGGCAGGGGCCGGCGCGGTTCTGGCGACTGACGCCGCTGCAGGGGACGCCTCTGATGGTGCCGGTTGCCGCCCTAGGTGCCGAGGCGCTGTTTGATGCCTTTGCCGGGCTGCCGGGGCTGGACAGCCATGCGCTGGTCGCGGTGCTGGCACCGGGGGCCAGCGGCAACCGGGTGCTGTGGCGGCGCGCGGTGCGGCTGACACCCCGGCAACCGGGATCGTGACCGGCCTGCCTGTCCGAACCGGGAGCCGGGCATTTGACTAGGCCGGGGCCTTGACTTGGGCAGGCCGACGCGACACCTGTTGGCGCCGTAGCAGATCGGAGCCTCGCCCATGTCTATCCCCCAATCCGGCGGTGGCCCGATCGAGCGGTTCGAGGAACTGACAGAGTTTCTGGCCTCGGGCTGCAAGCCCCGCGATCAGTGGCGGATCGGGACCGAACATGAAAAGTTCGGCTATCTGACCGACACGCTGGAACCCTTGCCCTATGACGGGCTGCGCTCGATCCGTGCCATGCTGGAGGGTCTGCGCGACCATTTTGGCTGGGCGGAAGTGCGCGAGCAGGGCCGGATCATCGGCTTGACCCGCAATGGCGCCAATGTGTCTCTGGAACCCGGCGGACAGTTCGAGCTTTCGGGCGCGATGACCGGGGATATCCATGTCACCGATGCCGAAACGCGGACGCATCTGGCCGAGGTGGCCGAGGTGGCCGGGCCGATGGGCGTACGCTTCATGGGGATTGGCGCGGCACCGATCTGGCGGCACGACCAGATGCCGATGATGCCGAAGGGCCGCTACCGGTTAATGACCGACTACATGGGCCGCGTTGGCACCCACGGCACCCAGATGATGTACCGGACCTGTACTGTGCAGGTGAACCTCGATTTCGGCTCGGAAGCCGACATGGTGCAGAAGATGCGGGTGTCGCTGGCGCTGCAGCCAGTGGCCACGGCGCTGTTCGCATCGTCGCCGTTCTTCGAGGGGCGGCCGAATGAACATAAGAGCTGGCGCTCGCGGATCTGGCGGGGCCTTGATGCCGCGCGCACCGGCATGCTGCCTTGGGTGTTTGACGCCTCGTTCGGCTTTGAGGCCTGGGCGAACTGGGCGCTGGATGTGCCGATGTATTTCGTCTACCGCGACGGGGTCTACATCGATGCGCTCGGCCAGTCGTTCCGGGATTTCATGAAGGGCCGGCTGCCGGCCCTGCCGGGCGAAACCCCGACCCTGAGCGACTGGGCCGACCATCTGACAACGGTATTCCCCGAGGCGCGGATGAAGCGCTACATCGAAATGCGCGGTGCCGATTGTGGCGACGCGGCGCATCTGGCGGCGTTGCCTGCGTTCTGGGTCGGGTTGCTCTATGATCAGCCGTCGCAGGATGCCGCCTGGGATGTCGTGAAGGGCTGGAGCGCGGAAACGCGCGAAGCCCTGCGGGTCGCGGCGTCGGTCGATGGCCTGCAGGCCGTCGCGGGCAGAGTCAAGATGCGCGATCTGGCGCGCGAGGTGCTGGCGATTTCCGCCGCCGGGCTGAAGGCGCGGGCCCGGGCCGGCAACGGCATGGCGGACGAAGTGCCCTATCTGGATGTGCTGAACGCGCATGTGGATAACGGCCGCGTGCAGGCCGACGACTGGCTGGCGCACTATCACGGTGACTGGGCGGGCGACCTGTCGCGGATTTATCAGGCGGCAAGTTTCTGACTTTCTGCTGGCCTAGGAATTCGGGCTGTTGTTGGCAAGTGGGTCGGCGCCATAGGGGTTAGGGCCAGTCGTTCCCCGGGTGCAAAGCCAGACCAGCAGGATAATGGCCCCCACCAGCGGGATCAGGATCAGCCAGAACCACCAGCCGCTGCGTCCGGTATCATGCATCCGGCGCACGAACACCGACAGGCCGGGCAGCAGGGTCAAGAGCGAAAACAATCCGCTGACCGGGCCGCCTTCGGTCCGGATTGAAAAGGAACTTCCAGTTATTTCATAAAAGACCGGACGGCCGAACAGCACGACTTCGATGATCGTGGCGAGGATCCCGCCGAGGACAAGGAACAGAACGAACCACCAGTATTCCGGTTGCGACGCCCTGCCGGAAAAAGTGACATAGTTGCGCAGGCATTTGGACACGGACTCTGCGAAGGTCATTGGGCTTCCAATCGAAGCAATGGTCGGTTTTGCCACCCCTACTTTACGTGCGAGAACCTGAAACGCCACACAATATCCTGCCCGCACGGCCATGGCGCGCCATTGGGTTAGCGTTTCGAGCCATTTGCACCGATCCTTGGCTCGGTTCCGGCGCGCAACCGGGCGATGTTGGCGGCGTGGCGCAGATAGACCAGAAGGGTCAGGATCACCACCAGCACGAACGCCGTACCTGCGTTGAACAGCAACAGCCATAGCGAGGCCGAAGCTGCCGCAATTAGTGCCGCGAGCGACGATATCCGGGTCACCGCCGCCGTGACAGCCCAAGTGGCACAGGCTGCCAGCCCGACCGGCCAGGCCAGCGCCAGGAGGATGCCGAGGAAGGTTGCCACACCCTTGCCCCCTTTGAAACCGAGCCAGACCGGGTAGAGGTGCCCGAGAAATGCGGCGACGCCCGCCAGTTGCGCCGCATCCTCGCTAAGGGCCATCCTGGCAATCAGGCAGGCGACCGCGCCCTTGGCAGCGTCGAGGACAAGGGTCAGGGCGGCCGCTGTCTTGTTGCCGGTGCGCAGGACGTTGGTGGCACCGATGTTGCCCGACCCGATCTTGCGCAGATCGCCAAGCCCCATGGTCTTGGCGATCAGGATGCCGAATGGGATTGATCCCAACAGGTACCCCAGCACGGCGGCGAGGGCGAGCAGCAGGGCGGCGGTCTCGACAGGGGGCATGGGCGCGTCATTCCTGAAGGTGGCGGGTCTGAGTGCGGCGGGCACGATAGTGGTCGGGTCGGAGCCTCCGGCGGGGATATTTGAACCGGAATGAAGCCGGGGGGGTCAAGGGGTGACGCCAAAGACCTGTTTGCCGGCGACAAAGGTGGCAAGCACCCTGCCCTCCATCCGCTGGCCGTCAAACGGGGTGTTTTTCGATTTCGACTGCATCTTGAAGCGGTCGAACAGGTGCGGCGCGTCGGGGTCGAACAGTACGAGGTCGGCGGGCGCGCCTTCGGTCAAACGCCCGGTTGTCAGGCCGAGGCGGCGGGACGGGTTGAACGACATGGCGCGGAACAGTTGCGGCAATGACAGGGCACCAGCGTGGTAGAGCCGCATCGCGGCTGGCAAAAAGGTTTCCAGCGCCACGGCGCCGGCGGCGGCCTCCTCGAACGGTTTGCGTTTGCTTTCCTCGTCCTGCGGCGTGTGCATTGATGAGATGATGTCGATCAGGCCGCTGGCGACGGCGTCGACGATGGCCATGCGGTCTTCTTCGGAGCGCAGCGGCGGCGTCAGCTTGAAGAACGTGCGGTAATCGCCGACATCGAGCTCGTTCAGGGTCAGATGGTGGATGCTGGTGCCAGCCGTGACATCCAGCCCGTTGGCTTTGGCGCGGGCGAGCGCGGGCAGGGTGCGGGCGCTGGTGATCTGATCGGCGTGATACCTTGCCCCGGTTATCTCGACCAGCGCCATGTCGCGGTCAAAGCCCATGCGTTCGGCCATTGGATGCACACCGGGCAGACCGCGCAGCGAAGCGAACTTGGAACTGGTGGCGGCGGCACCGGCTGACAGGCCGGGGTCCTGCGGGTGGGCGATGATGAGGGCACCCAGACTGCGGGCATAGGTCATGCAGCGGGTGAGCGTCCTGCTGTTCTGCGTCACCTGATCGCCATCGGTGAAGGCCACGGCCCCGGCGTCGATCAGAAAGCCGATTTCCACCATCTCGCGGCCCTCGCGGCCCCGGGTCAGGGCGGCCATGTGATGGATGCGGACCGGGGCGGCTTCGGCGGCGCGGCGGGTGACGAATTCGAGGATTTCGGGGGTGTCGATGGCGGGATCGGTATCGGGGCGGGTTACGATGGTGGTAACGCCGCCTGCGGCTGCGGCGAGGCCGGCGGATCTGAAGCTCTCCTTGTGCCGCTCGCCCGGTTCGCAGACCTTGACGCCGATATCGACGATGCCGGGGGCGAGGCAATGGCCGTGGCAGTCGATGATCTGTGCGCCGTTGGGGGCGGGGGCGTTGACAGCGGATATCAGGCCGTTTTCGATGGCGAGGGAGCCGGAGGCGTCGGTGAGGGACTGCGGGTCGATGAGGCGGGCGTTGAGGAGGTGGAGGGTCATGAAGTGCCTTTCATTTCATGTAACCGCCGCCGGATCGCCGTGTCGAATTTCTTCGCATTCTCAATGATCCAGCGATGCTGGCGCGGCCAATCGAGCCGATCAGCAAACTCGAGGACATTCAACTCGACCGTAATGCGTGCCCGGTTGGATTTTCTCATGACCTCCCAGACGGGTGTTTCCCGCAGCTCGGCGTCAATGGCTGCCTTGCTGGCAAATAAGTGGTAATACATCTTTTCTCGGTGTCTTCCCTCTAGCAGCAAATAGAAGGTAACGAGGTTCTTGCTGACCAGAACAGAGGCAGCAAGATGAGTGCCTCCGACACCGAGGCGAAAGATCATGTAGGAATTGCTGCGCTTGGCCGAAGGAAATCCTGCTTGGTCGGCTTCGGCCGTGTGCTGAAAGGAATCCCAATAGTCCCGGTGGAAATCCGTCAATCTCGCCATGTCCTTAACGTCCCCAAATCACCACCACCGCCAACAGCGCGAACATCACGAACTGGGCCACCGAAGCGACCATGCCTCCGATCCCTATGTCGAAAAAGGCGGTGCGTGCGAGCACGCACCCTACGGAGTTCGTCACACCATCACCCCCGCCGCCTTTGCCCCTCGTTCGGCTTTCAGATTGCGGGCCAGCAGGTCCATGCAGGCCATGCGCACTGCCACGCCCATTTCCACCTGTTCCTGGATCACCGAACGGTTGATGTCGTCGGCCAGCGTGCCGTCAATCTCGACTCCCCGGTTCATCGGGCCGGGGTGCATGACGATGGCGTCGGGCTTGGCAAAGGCGAGCTTTTCGGCGTCCAGCCCGTAGCGGTGGTAGTATTCGCGCTCGGAGGGGATGAAGGCGCCGTCCATCCGTTCCTTTTGCAGCCGCAGCATCATCACCACATCCGCGCCTTCCAGTCCGGCGCGCATGTCGTCGAACACTTCGCAGCCGAACTCGGCGACGCCGGTGGGCATCAGGGTCGGCGGGCCGATCAGACGGATGCGGTTTTCCATCTTGCCGAGCAGGATCAGGTTGGAGCGCGCAACGCGGGAATGGGCGATGTCGCCGCAGATCGCCACCGTCAGTCGCTGGATGCGTCCCTTGGCGCGGCGGATGGTCAGCGCGTCCAAGAGGGCCTGGGTCGGGTGCTCGTGGCGGCCGTCACCGGCATTTAGCACGGCGCAATTCACCTTTTCTGCCAGCAGGTTGACAGCGCCGGAGGACGGGTGGCGGACCACCAGCAGGTCGGGCTGCATGGCATTGAGGGTCAGGGCGGTATCCAGCAGCGTCTCGCCCTTCTTGGTCGAGGAATGCGCCATCGACATGTTCATCACATCGGCGCCGAGCCGCTTGCCGGCCAGTTCGAACGACGCCAGCGTGCGGGTCGAGGCTTCGAAGAACATGTTGATCTGGGTCATGCCGGCCAGCGCGTCCGACTGTTTCATGGTGCGGCGGTTCAGGCCGACATAGGTTTCGGACAGGTCAAGGATGGTGCGGATGGCGGCAGGGTCCAGATGCTCGATGCCGAGCAGATGGCGGGCGCGAAAGGTCATGGCGTCTCCTGCCGGGGAACTGGGGCGCTTATGCCAAAGCGGAGCAGGGGGGGCAACGTTTAATCGGCGGGCCACGCTCGGGGCGTTGCGGCTGGGCAAGCGTTACATCCCGTCCCGCTGAACAGCGTCCGTTCAGGAACAAGCGGGTTTACCTGTTGCCGGCACGGGCCTAGTTTGGCGGAATGGACAGTCTGGATCATCACGTGCTGCGGGCCATGCTGGAATGGCAGGTTGACCTAGGCGTGACCGAGGCGACGGTTGAGGCACCGGTCAACCGGTATGATGCGGGGAAAGTGGCAACAGCCGCTGCGCCCGACCTGGGTGCGCGCAGTGCGGGGCCCGGTGTCGGACCTGTCGCCAAGCTCGTTTTCGACCGGCCGGGCGATCCGGGGGCGGATGCGGTGGCTTTGGCGCGCCGGATGGCCGACGGGGCCGCCGATCTGGCGGCGCTGCGGGCTGCGCTGGCGGCGTTCGAGGGCTGCGAATTGAAGAAGGGGGCGCGCAATCTGGTGTTTTCCGATGGCAATTCGGGTGCGCGGGTCATGGTCATCGGCGAGGCACCGGGGCGCGAGGAAGACCTGCAGGGCTTGCCCTTCGTAGGCCCGGCGGGGCAAATGCTCGACCGGATGTTCGCCGCCATCGGGCTGGCGCGCGGGGCAGCGACGCGGGAGACCGCGATCTATATCACCAACATCCTGCCGTGGCGGCCGCCGCAGAACCGTGACCCGGCACCCGAGGAGATCGCGATGATGATGCCGTTTGTCGCGCGGCACGTGACACTGATCGGTCCGGATGTCCTGGTGCTGATGGGCAACATTTCCTGTGCCGGGGTTCTGGGGCAAAAGGGCATCACCCGGCTGCGCGGCCAGTGGGCGACGGCGCTGGGCTGCCCGGTGCTGCCGATGTTTCACCCGGCCTATCTGCTGCGCAACCCGGCGGCCAAGCGCGAGGCCTGGGCGGATTTGCTGGCATTGCAGGCGCATCTGCGGGGGCACGCATGATCGTTGAACCGCTGGTCCTGCTCGCTTTCATCCCTGCCGCGCTGGCGCTGAACCTGACGCCGGGGGCGGACATGATGTTCTGCCTTGGCCAGGGGTTGCGAGGCGGGCCACGGGCGGCACTGGCAGCCGACGCCGGGATTGCGCTTGGCGGGATGGTGCATGTGACGCTGGCGGGGCTTGGCCTTGGCGCGGCGGTGGCGGCGGCACCCTGGCTGTTCGAAGTGATCCGCTGGTTCGGGGTGGCTTATCTGCTGTGGCTGGCATGGACTGTGCTGCGGGCGCAACCTGTGGCCGGCACCATGCCGGTGATCCGTCCGGCAAGAGCGTTCCGCGAGGGGCTTGTTGTCAATCTGACTAACCCCAAGGTGATCCTGTTCGTGCTCGCCTTCGTGCCGCAATTCGTCGACCCGGCGCGGCCGGTGTTGCCGCAGTTTCTGGTTTTCGGGGCGATCCTGAGCGTTGGCGGTCTGTGGGTGAACGGACTGGTCGGAGTGTTTGCCGGCGGGATCGGGCAGCAACTGGCGGGTTCGCCCCGGATCGCGGTCTGGCTGGGTCGGGTGTCGGCGGCAGTATTTTTGGGATTGGCTGCCCGGCTGGCGTTGTTGCAAAGGGGGTAGGAGATGAACCGGATTGATGAATCCCGGACGTTCGTGCCGGTACGGATCGCGGTGCTGACGGTTTCGGATACAAGGACGGCGGCGGACGACAAATCCGGCGACACGCTGGTCGAGCGGTTGACCGATGCCGGGCACCTGCTGGCAGCACGCGGGATCGTGCCGGACGAGCGGGCGACGATCGCGGGCAAGTTGCGGCAATGGTGCGCCGATCCGACCATCGACGTGATCCTGACCACCGGCGGCACCGGCCTGACCGGGCGGGATGTGACGGTCGAGGCGCACCGGGATGTCTATGAGAAGGAGATCGAGGCGTTCGGCACGATCTTTACCATCGTCAGCATGCAGAAGATCGGCACTTCTGCGGTGCAAAGCCGGGCTTGCGGCGGGGTGGCGATGGGGACCTATCTGTTCGCCTTGCCGGGGTCGCCGGGTGCCTGCCGCGATGCCTGGGACGATATCTTGCGCCACCAGCTTGATTACCGCCACAAGCCCTGCAATTTCGTCGAGATTTTTCCGCGGCTGGAGGAACACCGGCAGCGGAAATGACGGCGCGTCGCGTGTTGCAATGGTGGCAAGCTGACCCCGTCTTGCCCGGGTCGAGATTGCGATTGCCCAGCCGGCGATGGTTGCTCCCTAGCCTGCGTGGCGTCAGTGCGCTGCGCCTCTTTCCTCCACGTTCCTCACAGCTATGTCAAAAGGCAGCGGTTGCAAATCGGTCGGTCGGCACTTGAAGCCGGGACCATGGTCCAAGGCGTTTGGTCTCGGTGTTTTGACTTTGCTGCCAGCGGGACGCCGGCGTAGGGTATGCGTCGGGGCAAAGCCGGAAAGGGCGTCTTTCGATGCGATTCTTGCGACAGAGCCTGACCGGCCTGTTTCTGCTGGCCCTGACGCTCGGCCTGCTCGCGTGGGCAGCGCAGGCAGTCAGAACCGCCGTGCAACTGGCAATGGCCGAGCCCGAGCGCGGCGGCCCTTCGCGGGAGCGGATGTTTGCGGCCAACGTGGTGCTGGTAACGCCGCAGACCATCACGCCGGAACTGACTGCCTTTGGTGAAGTGCGCAGCCGGCGGCTGCTGGAGCTTCGGGCCCCGGCTGGCGGCAATGTAATCGAATTGGCCGAAGGCTTCGAAGATGGCGCCGAGGTGCGGGCAGGGCAGATGCTGCTGCGCATCGATCCGGCCGATGCAACGGCCCGGCGTGACCTGGCGGCCAGCGATCTGGCAGCCACCCTGGCCGAACAGCGCGAGGCGGCAAGCGCAATTCTGCTGGCGCGCGATGAATTGACGGCGGCAACGGCGCAGGCGGCGCTTCGAGAACAGGCGCTTGACCGGCAGCGCAATTTGCTGACACGCGGGGCCGGAACCGAGGCGGCGGTACAGGAAGCGGAGCTGACGCTGTCGGCGTCGGGTCAGTCGGTGCTGTCGGCCCGCTCGCGTCTGGCGCAGGCCGAGGCGCGGCTGGATCAGGCTGGAACGGCGCTGGCGCGGCGACGAATCGAGCTGGCCGAGGCCGAGCGGGCGCTGGCCGATACCGAGTTGCGCGCAGAATTCGGCGGGACCCTTGCCGGGGTTTCGGTTGTGGCCGGTGGGATCGTTTCGGCGGGCGAAAAGCTGGGGCAAATCGTCGATCCCGAGGCGCTGGAAGTGTCATTCCGGCTGTCGAACAACCAATATGTCCGACTTCTGGACGAAGCGGGCGCGCTGGTGCCGGCGCAGATCCGTATCGGGCTGGAGGTTCAGGGAGCGGGGATTGCCACCACCGGAACGCTCAGCCGGGTTGGTGCTGCGGTCGGCGAGGGTCAGACCGGACGGCTGATCTATGCCCGACTGGATCAGGCGCGCGGGTTCCGGCCCGGCGATTTCGTGACAGTCTGGATTGTCGAACCGCCGATTGCCGATGTGGCCCTGCTGCCTGCGGCTGCCGTCGGGGCGGATAGTCAAGTTCTGGTGCTGGGCGAGGGCGACAGGCTGGAACTGGCCGGGGTAGAGGTTCTGCGCCGCCAAGGTGACGCGGTAATCGTCCGGGCTGCGGCTTTGGCCGGCCGTGAAGTGGTGGCCGAACGCACGCCGCTCTTGGGTGCCGGGATCAGGATCGAGCCGCAGCGGCCAGGGGCGGCAACGGCGGATGCAGTGGCATCGGCCAAGTCGAAGATGGTTACGTTGACGGCCGAACGGCGGGCGGAACTGGTGGCCTTTGTCGAGGCCAGCGACCGGATGCCCGCCGAAGCCAAGGCCAGGGCTCTGGCGGCGCTGAAGCTGGACATGGTGCCAGCCGATGTGATTGCCCGGCTTGAATCGCGGATGGGGGGATAGGGGGTATGTCCCGCGATCCGGCCAGCGCTGGTCCAGACGACCCTGATGCCGAGGCACGGTGGGTGGCGCGCGACAGTCGTGCCGTCGGCATTCTGGCGTACTTCGCGCGGCATCGCACCGCAGCAAATCTGGTGATGCTGATCATGGTGGTGGCGGGGTTTGCCACCATTCCGCAAATGCGCAGCCAGTTCTACCCGGATGTGATCATCGAGGAAGTCTCGGTGTCCGTCGTCTGGCCCGGGGCCGGGGCCGAGGATGTCGACAGCGCCGTGGTGCAGGTGCTGGAGCCGGCGCTGCTGGCGGTCGAAGGTGTCGTGGAATCCGGGGCCCGCGCTACCGAAGGCCGCGCGGTGATCGACCTGGGGTTCGAGCCCGGCTGGAACATGACCCGCGCCGCCGAAGATGTGCAGTCAGCGGTCGCGGCGGCGGGCACTTTGCCCGACGGGGCCGAAGAGCCGGTGGTGCGGCGGAGCAACTGGCGCGACCGGGTGACCGATGTGGTGATTACCGGACCGGTTTCGGTGGATCAGCTGGGCCGGTTCGCCGATGAGTTCGTGGTACGGCTGTTTGCTGAGGGGATCAGCCGCACCACGATCCAGGGCGTGGCTGCGCCACAAACGGTTGTGGAAGTGACGTCGGCCGCACTGATCCGCCACGATGTCACCATGGCAGAAATTGCCCGCGCTATCGGCGCCGAAGCTGCGGCCGATCCGGCAGGCGAACTGGGCGACGGCGCGGCGCGGCTGCGCACCGGCATCGCCAAGCGCAGTGCCGAGGAAATCGCCGCCGTGGTGCTGCGCAATGACCCTGGCGGGGCCAAACTGACGGTCGGCGACGTGGCCGAGGTGCGGGTCGAAGGCATCGACCGCAGCCGCGCCGCCTTTGTCGGGGACAATCCGGCGATCACCGTGCGTGTGGATCGCAACGACCAGGGCGACGCCATCGGCATTCAGGCCACGGTCGAAAAGGTGACCGCCGACTTGCAGACGACGCTGCCTGACGGCGTCACGATGGACCTGATCCGCAGCCGGGCCGAAGATATCTCGGCGCGCCTGACGCTGCTTCTGGACAATGAATTGACCGGACTGGGGCTGGTGCTGTTGTTGTTGTTCCTGTTTCTGAACGCCCGGACCGCTTTTTGGGTGGCGGCAGGTATTCCGGTATCGCTGTTGGCCGCTCTGGCGGCGATGCATCTGATGGGTCTGACGATCAACATGATCAGCATCTTTGCACTGATCATCACGGTCGGGATCGTGGTGGATGACGCCATCGTGGTCGGCGAACATGCCGATTACAGGGTGCGGACACTGGGCGAAACCCCGCAGCAGGCTGCCGAACGTTCGGCGATCCGGATGGCGGGGCCTGTGTTTTCGGCCACTGTCACCACGGTGATCGCGTTTCTGGGTCTGACAGCCCTTAGTGGACAGTTCGGCGGGCTGATCCTCGATATTCCGTTGACGGTGCTGGCGGTGCTGGTGGCCTCGATGATCGAAAGCTTCATCATCATGCCCAACCACATGGCGCATGCGCTGGAGGATTCGGCACGGCCCCGCTGGTACGACCTGCCCAGCCGGACGAGCAACCGCGGGCTGGACTGGTTCCGGCTCTGGCTGTTTCGACCCCTGATGCGTGCCGTGGTTTGGGCAAGGTATCCGGTGGTGGCGGCGGCGGTGCTGTTGTGGTGCCTGATGGCGGCAGCCTTCATCCGGGGCGATGTGCAGTGGCGGTTCTTCAATGCGCCCGAAGAGGGTTCGGTGTCCGGCAACTTTTCGATGCTGCCGGGTGCGGACCGCGACGACACCATGGCCATGATGCGCGAGGTTCAGCGGGCGGTGGCAGAGCTTGGGGCGCGCTACGAGACCGAATTTGGCCTGAACCCGGTGGATTACGCCATTGCCGAGGTTGGCGGCAGCTCGGGGCGCGGGTTGTCTGGGGCCGATGCCAAGGACCCCAGCCTGCTTGGATCGATTGCCATCGAGTTGATCGACCCCGACCTGCGTCCCTACAGCAGTTCTGAATTTGTGAGTGCCCTGCAAGAGGCGGTGCGCCCGGTCCCGATGCTGGAAGAGCTGAGCTTTCGCGGCTTTCGCTCGGGCCCCGGCGGCGATTCGTTGTCGGTCCGGCTTTATGGCGCCTCGACAGAGCGGCTGAAACAGGCGGCCGAGGGGTTGAAACAGGCGCTGGCCATCTATCCTGAAGTGTCGGGGCTGGAAGATAGTCTGGCCTATGACAAGGATGAAATGGTGCTGGAACTGACGCCGCAGGGCAAGGCACTGGGGTTCACCATCGACGCACTTGGGCTTGATCTACGCAACCGGTTGAACGGGATCGAGGCGGCGGCCTATCCGGATGGCCCAAGGTCGGCGACCATCCGCGTTGAACTGCGCCCCGACGAGCGGCGGGCGGATTTTCTGGACAACACGCTGTTGCGATCCCCGGCCGGGCAATATGTGCCGCTGGCCGACATCGTGACGGTTCAGACCAAATCCAGCTTTTCGACTGTTCGGCGTGAAAATGGCCTGCGGCTGGTGACGGTCAGCGGCGACCTGTCCGAGGATGATCCGGCGCGGGCAGCCGAGGTTTCCGCGCGGCTGGCCGATACAATCCTGCCCGCGATCGAAAGCGAATACGGCGTGGCCACCGAGCAATCGGGGCTGGCGGAGCAGGAGGATACCTTTCTGAACGACGCGCTTTTCGGGTTCCTGCTCAGCCTGCTGGGCATCTATCTGGTGTTGGCCTGGATGTTTGCCAGCTGGATGCGGCCGCTGGTGGTGATGTCGGTGATCCCGTTCGGTGCGGTGGGCGTGATCTGGGGGCACTGGGTCTGGGATGTGCCGCTGTCGATGTTCACCGTTGTGGCGATGATCGGGATGAGCGGGATCATCATCAACGATTCCATCGTGCTGGTGTCCACGGTCGATGAATACACCCCCCGGCGCGGGCTGCACCGGGCGATCATCGACGGCGCGACCGACCGGCTGCGCCCGATTCTGCTGACCACCTTGACAACGGTTCTGGGGATTGCGCCCCTGCTGTACGAGGACAGCAGTCAGGCGGCGTTCCTGAAACCCTCGGTCATCACGCTGGTCTACGGGCTTGGTTTCGGGATGTTCATCGTGCTGTTGGTTGTGCCGGCGGTGATGGCCATTCAGTTCGACGTATCGCGGCATATAGCGTCGGCCCGGCGGGCGCTTTGGTCGCGTCACCCGGCGCAGCGGTTGCGGGGCATCAGCCGTGGGGTGGCGCTGGCCATGGCCGGGCTGTTTGCAGCCACCCTTGGCCCCGCCATGCTGACCGGACGCCTGCCCGGCCCGGTCGCAAGCCGGTTGCCAGAGGGGGTGTCAGTGATGCCGCTGGCCCTGGCTCTGTTCGTGGCCGGGGCGGCGCTGCTGGCGCTGCTGGGATATGTGTTCGGGGCCGTGGTTCTGCGCCGCAGGGCAGGCTGAGGCCTTGTCCGGTCCGTCAGATGCCGTGAAGATCGCTGGACACCGGCTTGTAAGATCTTTCCGGCGCATCAGCCGACCTACCCGGCTGACCTACCCGGCCGGGCAGCCTGACAGATCGACGGCCCGGTCGCCGCCCAGAATGGTCAGCCGCACCATCGAGCGATCCAGTGCGAAGGGGGCTCCGGCTGGCGGCACCAGATCGCTGACCAGCGTGATTTCATTGCCGTTGCGGGTGGTTTCCGCGGCAGAAACCCAGATAGACGCGTCGGCCAGTTCGACCACGCCCACCTCCAAGGCACCAACAGCGGGAAGCGTCAGCGTCGCGCTCAACCGCAGGCCGTCCTCGATCGGCTCCACCGTACAGCGGACCCCGGTCAGGCCTGCAGTCCGCGCCGGCGCCGGCTGATCGGCAAGGGCAGCGACGATCAGCGGGTCTTGTGCAGCACCTGCCACCAGATCAGCGGCCAGGTTCAGCATGACCGGCACACAGACGTTTTCGCAGACCCCGAGATTGACCTCTGCCACCAGCGCCATCGCCTGACCTGCGGTTACCGGAGCAAACTCCAGCGGCAGCACCAGTTCGCTGCTGTAACCGATGGTCTGCAGCCCGTTCAGGTCGAACACCTCGGGGCGAGGCCAGTGGATCGTCATGCTGGCGATGTTGGTCGAACCACTCAGGTCGAAATACGGTGGGATGCCGCTGTCGCCCGGTGCCCGCCAGTAGGTCTTCCAATGTGGGGCCAGCGTAAGGTGCAGCGCTGCAATCCGCGTGCCTTGCGCCGTCGTCCAACCGGGCCGGATTTGTGCCGAGATGATATCGGCAAGGTCAAGGGTCTGTGCTGGAGCGGGCCGGGAAAGCCCGAGGGGCAGCGCAAGCAGGATAAACGCGAGGATTCGGGTCTGCATGGCGCGACAATAGGCGGGGGCTGGCCGATGGGAAATCACTTTTGGGCGACGGCGCCCAAAGGGCCAAACGGCCACACTTGCACTTGCCAGCCGAGCCGCCATTCTGCGCACATGGATCCGGCGCGCGACTCGTTGAACCTTTGTGGCAAACTGTTGATCGCCATGCCGGGCATGGGGGATCAGCGGTTCGAACGCAGCGTGATCTACCTGTGCGCCCACTCCGAAGAAGGCGCCATGGGTCTGATCGTCAACAAACCCCGCCCGGAACTGACGTTCAACCGGCTGCTGGAACAGCTGAAGATCGCCCCTGGGCCCGGCGGCCAGGATATCCGTGTGCATTTTGGCGGGCCGGTCGAGAATGGCCGTGGCTTCGTGCTGCATTCGGCCGACTATGTCGGCAACCGCGCGACGTTGCAGGTCGATGACCGCTTCGGCATGACCGCGACGCTGGATGTTCTGGAACATATCGCACGCGGCGAAGGCCCCGAGGCGTCTTTGCTGGCCCTTGGCTATTCCGGTTGGGGGCCAGGGCAGTTGGAACGCGAGATTGCACACAATGGCTGGCTGACCTGCGAAGCCAGTCCCGACATCGTGTTTTCCGGGGCCGATGCCCGTAAATGGGGATGGGCATTGAAATCCCTGGGCGTCGACCCGCTCAGCCTGTCGCCAACGGCGGGACGTGCGTGAGCGTCGGGGCCTGACCTCTGGGTCTGAACGTCAGGGATTGACCTGCAGTGCCATCAGGCACAGCAACTCGAACATCACCGAAACGCCAAGAAACGCCGTGCCTCCGGTCTGATCGAACGGCGGCGAAACCTCGACCAGATCGGCCCCGACGATCTTCACGCCGGTCAGCGCCCGGACCACCTGCAATGCCTGATAGCTGTTCGGGCCGCCCACCTCGGGCGTGCCGGTGCCCGGTGCAAAGGCGGGGTCGATGAAGTCGATGTCATAGCTGACATAGGTGTCACCGGTTCCGGCGACGGCCCGCGCCTCGGCCATCACATCGGCCACGCCGCGCGCATGAAGGGCGTCAATGCCAATGATGGTGATGCCGACAGCTTTGGCGAAATCGAGGTCGTCGGTGTCGTAGGCGGAGCCGCGGATGCCGATCTGGATCATCCGTTTCGGGTCCAGCAGCCCCTCTTCCACCGCGCGGCGGAACGGGGTGCCGTGCGTGAATTTGCTGCCGTTGAAATAGCTGTCGAACAGGTCGGTGTGGCTGTCGAAGTGGATCAACCCAAGCGGGGCGCTGCGGGCAAGGCTGCGCAGGATCGGCAGGGTGCACAGATGATCGCCCCCAGCGGTCAACGGCAGGATGCGCGCCGCCACGACCCGGTCATAAAATGCGGTCATCCGGGCCAGACTGTCGTGCAGATCGGCGGGGTTGGGGGCAACATCGCCCAGATCGGCGCATGCGGAGAGCTCGAACGGGCGAACACGTGTCGAGCCATTTTCGGCCCGGATCATGGTGGACAGATCGCGCAACTGGCGCGGCCCATGACGCGGGCCGGGGCGGTTGGTGGTGCCGCCGTCCCAGGGCGCGCCGATCAGGCCGATCTGTACCTGGCTCAGGCGCGGATCATCCAGACCGACATGCGGCAACCGCATGAAAGTGGGAATGCCGGCAAAGCGCGGCAGGTCAAGGCCGGATACCGGGTGAAAGTACGGGTCGCTCATTGTCGCCTCCGTTCAGGTCAGGCGCGGTGCGCGCCGTCCGCCAGCCCGCGCACGAAATCCAGCACTTGCGCGGGGGTGTCGCCAGCACCGATGCGCGCCACGATCGCCGACCCGACGACCGCACCGTCAGCGACAGCGGCGATCGCCTGTGCCGCCTCGGGGGTTGATATGCCGAAACCGACAATGACCGGCAGATCGGTCTGCGCCTTGATCCCCGCCACTTCCGGGGCGACAAGTCCGGCACTGGCCGCGCCCGCGCCGGTGATACCAGTGATCGAGACGTAGTAGACGAACCCCGAGGTGTTCTGCAGAACCTTGGGCAGGCGCTTGGCATCGGTGGTCGGCGTCGCCAGCCGGATGAAGTTCAATCCGGCAGCCTGCGCCGGAATGCACAGTTCGTCGTCCTCCTCGGGCGGAAGGTCCACGACAATCAGGCCGTCGATTCCGGCGGCGATCGCGTCCGCCAAAAACCGGGGCACACCGCGCGAAAAGATCGGGTTGTAATAGCCCATCATCACAATCGGCGTAGACTGATCGACCAAACGGAAATCGCGGGCCATCTGCAGCGTCTTTTCCAGCGTCTGCCCGCCATCCAGCGCCCGCTGCCCGGCCAGCTGGATCGTCGGCCCGTCCGCCATCGGGTCAGTGTACTGCTTTCCCAACTCGATGATGTCGTCCCCGGCGCCGGCCAGGC
>JANNRR010000036.1:0-10202 GCA_031401675.1 Paracoccaceae bacterium | reverse complement strand
AGCGGGTCTCGACTGCGCGGCAGGGGGCCAGCGGGCTAGGGTTGGAGGCGCAGCGCAATTCCATTGAGGCGTTTGCGGCATCGCGGGGCGCAGAGGTGCTGGCCCGCTTCACCGAGGTGGAGAGCGGCAAACGTGCCGACCGGCCGGAACTCCTGAAGGCGCTGCACCTCGCGAAGGTAACCGGTGCGACACTGGTCATCGCAAAGCTCGACCGGCTCAGCCGGAATGCGGCATTCCTTCTGGCCTTACGCGATTCTGGCGTGCGGTTCCTGGCCGTCGACATGCCGGAGGCGAATGATCTGACGGTGGGGATCATGGCGCTGGTGGCGCAGGCCGAGCGTGAGGCGATCTCGCGGCGCACCAAGGAGGCCCTTGCGGTGGCTAAGGCGCGCGGGGTCAAGCTGGGCAATCCCAACGGGGCAGAGGCGCTCAGGCGGGCCGGGAAGGGCGGTGTGGCGCTGCGGACTGCCGTCTCAGCGAACGCGGTTTCATTCGCGGCGGACCTGGGGCCCGTGGTTGCTGATATCCGCGCGGCTCGTCACATCTCGCTACGCGCGATCGCGGCAGACCTCACCGCGCGCGGAATCCAAACACGACGAGGCGGTACTTGGCAGGTTTCAAATGTGCGGGTATTGATGCGAAGGCTAGGACCGGCAAACTGAATAACGACAATTCAGGTGCCGTCTCCAGAACCGAAACACCTACAAACAGACCCGCGCGGCCGCTCTGGCCGAGTGAGGCGGTCTCCGCGGGGCTTGACGACAAGCGGGGTAGGGGGAACGGAGACTGGTTCGCATTCGTCTGACAGCACCGTCGGGCGCGGTCTTCGAGCAGGAGATCACGGCCGACCTGCCAGCCAACACGCAGTTCCTGTCACCCCGGCTGTTCATGAACAACGGGGCAACGGCAGCAGCGGTCGCTTACGACTGCTCGGGGGTGTACGTGGAGGCGGATTATTAGCGCTAGCCTCAAATGCAGGCGCTGGGTTTGGAATCCGCGCGAAGCCATGCTGATCCCATCGCAACGCCATCTCAGCAGTACATACCCCTTCATGGTGACAAGACAGGTCTGGGCCTTCCGGTCATCGTACGAGAATGAGGCATCAGCCCGTGGAGGTCAGGATTTGCAGGATCAAGAAGACGCATGCCGATTGACCGGGCTTGGCCGCACCTATGGCAAAGGGGTGTCGGCGCACCGGGCGCTTGACAGCATTGATCTGACGATTCGGGCAAATGAGTTCTTCACCCTGCTTGGCCCCTCGGGCTGCGGCAAAACCACGCTTCTGCGCCTGATTGGCGGATTCGACCAGCCGACCGCCGGTGAGATTGCGATTTTTGGGCGCAACGTTGCGGGTCTTCCGCCCGAGGATCGTCCGGTCAATACGGTGTTTCAGAACTATGCATTGTTCCCGCATCTGACAGTTGCCGAGAATGTGGGATTTGCGCTGCGCATGTTGGGGCGACCAAAGGCCGAGATTGCAGCCTCCGTCGCACGTATGGTCGAATTGGTGGGGCTGGAAGGGATGGAACATCGCCGGCCCGATCAGCTTTCGGGCGGGCAAAAACAGCGCGTGGCCTTGGCCCGCGCGCTGGCGCCAGGGCCAAAAATACTGCTGCTGGACGAACCTCTCTCGGCGCTGGATGCCAAGTTGCGCCAGCGGATGCGGTCGGAACTGAAGGCGCTGCAGCGCGAAACCGGCATCACCTTTGTCTTTGTCACCCACGATCAGGACGAGGCTTTGGCAATGTCCGACCGGATCGCGGTGATGCAGGGCGGCCGGGTGCAGCAGTTGGGAAAGCCAGAGGAGATTTACGAGGCCCCGGCAAACCGGTTTGTGGCTGATTTCATCGGCGGTGCGAACCTGATCCCGGCGCGGATTGGCTCACGGGGGGCCGAGGCCGAGGGGCTGGGCGTGGTTCCGGCAACCGGCGCGGTCGGGGCCGAGGTGACGTTGGCGATCCGGCCGGAACGGTTGGCGATCCTGGCCGCGGGCCAGCAGCAAACGGGTGATCTGGGGCCGCTTCGGGTGGCCGAGCGCATATACATGGGCAACGAATTGTCGTTCCGGCTGGAGGGCGCATCGGTGCCCCTGCACGTCACCCTGCCACGCGGCGGTTTGCGCGGGGCGCAGGATTTCGCCCCCGGCGAGGCGGTCTGTCTGCGCGCTGAACCCGGCGCAATCCGGGTGCTGGCGTCATGAAGCTGCACCGCCTTTTGCTGGCCCCGTCTTTGGGAACCATCCTGATCTTCATGGTGCTGCCCATCGCCATCACCACGCTTTATTCGGTGCTGACCCCAGCACAATACGGCGGGGTGATCTGGAAGCCTTCCGCCGAGGCCTATATCCGGCTGCTGTTCGAGCGCGACATTTTCGATGACACACTGACATTCAACACCGACTACCTGCAAATCCTTGGCCGTTCGGTGCTGCAAGCAGGGGTGGCCACGCTGCTGTGCCTGATCATCGGATTGCCGACCGCCTGGTTCATTGCTACTCGGTCGCCGGGGCAAAAGTCGCTGTGGCTGATGTTGGTGACGGTCCCCTATTGGGTGAACCTGCTGGTGCGCACCATCGCGCTTTTGCTGATCCTGCGGGATGAAGGCCCGATCAACCGAGCCTTGCAATCCATCGGGCTGACCGACGGGCCGCTGCCCCTGGCCTATAACAACTTCGCTATTGGCTTGGGGCTGGTGTCGTCCTTCCTGCCCTTCATGATCCTGCCGCTCTACGCGGCTATCGAGCGGTTCGACTTTTCGCTGCTTGAGGCCGCCTATGACCTGCACGCGAACCGCCGCAAAGCGTTCTTTGCGGTCATCCTGCCGATCTTGCGGCCGGGTCTGATTGCGGGGGGCCTTCTGGTCTTTATCCCGGGTATCGGGTCATATCTGGCACCCGACATCCTTGGCGGTGGCAAGACGCTGATGCTGGGCAACCTGATCGGCATGCAGTTTCAGGGCAGCCGCAACTGGCCCTTTGGCGCCGCACTTTCCACCATCCTGATGGCCGTCACCCTGGTCGCGCTGTTCATCGTCGCCCGCCGTGCCGCGCGGGAGGAGGCGTGATGGCGCTCCTTGACACCCGGTCCAAGGATATCCGGAACCTGCCGGGCTTTGGCCTGATCGCGGCGCTGGCGGTGGCCTTCCTTTATGCACCGATCGTGTTTATGGTGCTGTATTCGTTCAACGACGGGCGGTCGATCAGCCGGTTGGACGGTGTTTCGCTGCGCTGGTATGGGCAAGTATTCGCCAACGAAGAAATCGGCCGGGCCGCGCTGAACTCGGTCCTTTTGGCGGTGATTTCGGCCTCCTTGGCCACCGTTATGGCCACCGCCGCCGCACTGGCCATGGTGCGGATGCGGGTGCGCCGCAAGGCTGCCGCCTATGCCATCCTGAACTTCCCTCTGATGGTGCCCGAGATCGTGACAGCGATCGCCAGCCTGATCTTCTTTTCCTACGTTGGGCTGGGTCTTGGTTTCGGGTCGCTGGTCATCGCCCATACCACCTTCTGCATCCCCTTTGCCTATCTGCCGATCACCGCAAGGCTGGCCTCGATGGACCCCGCGCTAGAATCCGCTGCCGCGGACCTTTACGCTCGGCCTTGGCGGCGGTTCAGCCTGATCACCCTGCCGCTCCTGGCCCCGGGTCTGATCTCGGGCTGGCTGCTAGCGTTCATCGTCAGTCTGGACGATTTCATCATCTCGTCAATGCTGTCCGGTCCGGGGTCCACCACGCTGCCCGTCCACATCTATTCGATGCTGCGCCTTGGCATCACGCCCGAGGTCAATGCGGTGTCGTCGCTGATGGTTCTTGTCTCTGCCCTTGTCGTCATCACCTCGGGCCTGATCGCCCGCAAGCAAACCTGAAAGGAAGACCCATGCGCGCCCTCGCCATCCTACTGCTGACCGCCGCCCCTGCCCTCGCCGAGGGGGATCTCTTCATCTACTCCTGGGGCGAATACACCCCGCCCGATCTGGTCGCCAAGTTCGAGGCCGAGTTCGGGGTCAAGGTCCATATCGACAGCTTTGACAGCATGGAGACGATGATCGCAAAGCTGCGCGCCGGTGGTGCTGGCTACGATGTCATCGTGCCGGGCGATGCCACCATGCAGATCCTGATTTCCGAGGATATGGTCGAAAAGATCGACGTCTTCGCCATGCCGAACTTTGTCAACGTCGATGACAAATGGCGCGAAGTGCCTTGGGACCCCAAGCGTGAATACTCCGCGCCATGGGCCTGGGGATCGACAGCCTTTGCCGTCGATACTGCCATAGTAAAGGGCGATATCACCTCGCTTTCGGTGCTTTTCGATCCGGCCGAGGAGGTAAAGGGCCGTATCAACATGCTGCGCGACATGAACGGCGTGATTGAGGCAGCCCAATTCTATCTGGGTGTGCCGCGTTGCAGCGAAAACCCCGATGAGATGAAGCGGGTGCTGGAACTTCTGGAGACCCAGAAGCAATGGGTGAAATCCTATGACTCTGAAAGCAAGGAACTGTTGGTTTCGGGCGAGGCTGTGGTTTCGATGACCTGGAACGGCTATGCCATGCGGGCACGCGACGAAAAGCCGACCATCACCTATGTCTATCCGAAAGAGGGCTACACCGGCTGGATGGACAATGTGGCAGTTGCCAAAGGCGCGCCGAACATCGACAACGCCAAGGCTTGGATCAATTTCGTCATGGCCCCGGAAAACGCCGCGATGATCACCAATTACGCGCGCTATTCCAACGGCATCAAGGGGTCAGAGGCGTTCATAGAGCCCGCTTTGGCCGCAGCCCCCGAAATCAACCCGCCCGCCGATGCCCCGGCGCCAGAATTCATCCCGACCTGCTCGCCCGAGGCTACGGCCCTGATCGACAAGGTCTGGACCAAACTGATGAACTGAGGAGAGTTCAAATGGCAATCGTGACACTGGCCGCGACGCAAATGGCCTGTTCCTGGGATCTGGATGAGAACATCCAGAAGGCCGAGGAGCAGGTGACGGCGGCGGCAGAGGACGGCGCGCAGATCATCCTGCTGCAGGAACTGTTCCAGACGCCCTATTTCTGCATCGAAAAGGACTACGGCTTTCAGCGCTATGCCAAGCCGCTGGAAGCTGACCGCGCCGTGCAGCACTTTTCGGCCCTGGCACGCAAGCTGGGGGTGGTACTGCCGATCAGCTACTACGAGTCGGCGGGCAACACCTTCTTCAACTCGCTGGCCATGATCGACGTTGACGGCTCGGTGATGGGCAACTACCGCAAGACCCACATCCCACATGCGACGGGCTATGAGGAGAAGTACTACTTCACCCCCGGCAACACCGGCTTCAAGGTGTTCGACACGCGGTTCGCCAAAGTCGGTTGCGGTATCTGCTGGGACCAGTGGTTTCCCGAAACCGCGCGGTCTTTGGCGATCCTCGGGGCCGAGGTGCTGTTGTTCCCGACCGCAATCGGCACCGAACCGGGCTACCCCGAGATTGACAGCTCGGGCCACTGGCAGCGCACGATGCAAGGCCATGCGGCGGCCAACATGGTGCCGGTGGTGGCCTCAAACCGGGTGGGGCTGGAAAAGGGTCCGAACCTGGAGATGACGTTCTATGGCTCCTCCTTCATCGCCGACCACACCGGCGCGATGCTGACCGAGGCGAACAAGGTGGACGAGACATACCTCATCGCCCAGATCGACCTCGACGCCACCCGCGCCTACCGCCAAAGCTGGGGCACCTGGCGCGATCGGCGGCCGGAGACGTATGGTTTGCTGAGCCGTCACGACGCGGCATAAGGCGAAGGGGGCGGCGCAAGCCGCCCCTAGTCGCACTGGTGCTGCGCCTCGCAGGTCAGCGCCAATTCCGCTACCAAGTCCCTGATATCGGGCGACTGCGCGTCCCAAATGCCCTCGCTGCACAAATACTCCATGTGATCGCCCAAATAGCTGGCCATCGGCGCACGCCAGTCGGGGGAGGTGTCGATCATCTGCTCGGCGGTATAGAGCAGGTATTCGACATAGGCCGTATAGGCGGTGATCTGGTTGGGGTCTTTCAGGGTGCAGTACTTGGCGTGGGCCAAGTCGGGCTTCTGCACGGTCAGGTTCAGGAACTCGCGGTAAATCTCGCGGGCGGTCTGGTCGCGCTGGATGCGGTCGGATTGCGCGATCTGGTAGGGGATGACGATCAGCGCGGTGACAGTTGCAAAGGCGGTGGCAAGACCGCCCAGACCTTCCAGCGCCTCGGAATGTCGGTTCAGCCAGCCCAGCACGTCACACCTTTGGTTGTTCATGGGTGGCGCAGTGGATGCCGCCCCCCACTTCGCCAACCTCATCGGTGTTCAGCATGACGATTTCGCGGCCGGGGTAAAGGCCGGCCAGAATTTCTGCCGCTTCGGCATCCGCCGCCTTGTCGCCGAATTCGGCCGCGATCACCGCGCCATTGCAGACATAGTAGTTGACGTAGGAGGCCACGAAATCAGGGCTGTCAACTCGGATGTCCCAGGGTTCTGGCAGGATCACCAGATCCAGCTTGCGCCCTTCGGCGTCGCTGGCCTTGGCCAGAATGTCATGCGTCTCGAAAGCCGAGACCGTCCAAGGGTCTTCAGGGTCAATCCCGTCGCCCATCTGGATTAGCACCTGCCCCGGTTTCACGAACCGCGCCAGCGCGTCGATGTGGTAATCTGTGATGTCCGCGCCCTTGATGCCTGGCGCCCAGATCATTTTCTTCGCCCCCATGGTGTCCAAGAGCATCGCTTCGACCTCGGCTTTGCTGCCCTTGTTGCGGTTCTGGTTTACCCAACTGCTTTCATGCGCGATCAGCGTTCCGTGGCCGTCGGTTTCCACGCCGCCCGCTTCGCCGACAAGACCCACATCGAACACCGTCAGACCCAGCCGTTCAGCCACCCGTGCGGCGACCTTGCCGTCGTTGGCATGGGTCTGCTTGCGCCCCCAGCCGTTGAAGTTGAACTGCGTCACCGCCAGCCCGCCCTTGCCATCGACGACAAAGGACGGCCCGGAATCGCGCGCCCAAAGGTCATCAGAGGGGATGTCCCACAGCTCGACATTGCCCGCGACCCGCTTCCTGATCGCCTTGTGATACTTGGCAGCGGCCAGCATCACGACGGGTTCAAACTCGGCAATCGTGCTGGCGATATCGGCAATGGTGCCTTGCAGATCAAACAGAAAATCCGGGTCATCATGCACGGCGGGGTTCACCGGCCACTGCATGAAGGTGCGTTCGTGCGGATCGGTTTCTTCGGGATACCAAAAGCCTGAGGATCCAGCACCAGCCGCAAAGGCCCCGCGAGGCAAAAGGGACATGCCACCAGCAGCGGCAGCAGAACGGAAGAGGGAACGGCGGGTCATCATGGACGGGAGCCTCAGTTCAGGTGGATCAACGGGTCGTCGGTGGAGCCGTGCGGGGCTGCACAGAGCGCTGCAAGGAACAGCGAGAACAGTTCCGCCGAAGTCGCAAGCCCCAGCTTGGTGTGGATGCGCTTGCGGAACACCTTCACCGTTTCCGGGCTGTTGCCCAGCATCCGCGCGATGACCTTGGACGAATGGCCTTGCAGGATCAACTGCGCCACCTCGGCCTCGCGCTCTGACAGCCGCGAGGTGCCGAAATGCGCCATCGCGGCCATGACATGCAGACCCATGCTGCCTTGAGCAGTGAAGGCATAGGGGGGCAGCGCGGTCATGCGGGCTCCTGTTGGGTGATGCAGTGGATGCCGCCGCCGCCAAGGCAGATGTTGGGAATGTGCACGCCACGGATGCGGTAGGTCGGGAACAGCGACTGGAACATGTCGCGGGCGATAGCGTCGTTCGGGGTGCCATACTCGGGCATGATGACCCCGCCGTTGACGAAATAGCAGTTGACGTAGGACCGGCAGAATTTCTCGCCGATGATGCAGCTTTCCTCGGCCTCGGGGATCGTCACCATGCGGATCTCGCGCCCTTGCGCATCGGTCTGGCCGCGCAGCGCGTCGATGTTGGCCTGCTTGATGTGACGCCAGGGATCGGTGGGATCATCGGCCCCTTCGATCAGTACCACGCCGGGGGCCACGAACACCGCGATGCCATCGACATGGCCGTCGGTTTCCGTCTCATCGGCGTTGCCGGGCAACCAGATCACCTTTTCCCCGCCAAGGGTTTCCAGGAGTTCCTGCGTGACCTGTTCCCGTGTCCAGGTCGGGTTGCGGTTGGGGTTCAGAAAACAGGTGTCGCTGGTGATGATGGTGCCTTGCCCGTCGACCGTCACGCCGCCGCCTTCGGCCAAGAGGGGCGATTTGAAGGCGCGCAGACCCTCACGCGCCGCCACCGCCGCGCCAAAGGCTGCGTCCTTGTCAAACGGAGCATATTTGTGCCCCCAGGCGGAAAAGGTGAACAGGCTTGCGGCCTTGTTGCCCTTGCCGTCCACCACGAAATTCGGCCCAGCATCGCGGGCCCAACTGTCATCCAGCGGCACCTCGAACAGCTCAATGCTCGCGCCCAGCAGGCTGCTCGCCTCGGCGGCATCCTCGGGGCGCACGGCCATGCACATCGGCTCGAACTCGGCAATTGCCTGCGCCACCAGGGCATAGTCGCGCTTTGTAGCCGCCATGTCCGGCCAGACCTCGGCGCGGGTTGGCCACATCATCCAGGTTCGCTTGTGGGGGGCGTATTCGGCGGGCATGTGAAATCCAAGGGATTTCGGGCTGGCGGGGCGCAAGGCCGGGTCTTGGCTGGTCATGGAATCCTCGGAGCAAAAGACTATGGACCCAAGGATAGGATGAGCATTACAATGGTCAAAACGCCAATTTCTGATCTATTCAATAGAAATCACTCATGAGCACCTATCGCAACCTGCCACCACTCTCCACGCTGATCGGTTTTGAGGCCGCCGCCCGGCTGCAAAGCTTTTCCCGAGCGGCCGAGGAGTTGAACATCACCCAATCGGCCATAAGCCATCAGGTGCGTGTGCTGGAAGATCATCTGGGTCAGCCGCTGTTCCGCCGGATAGGGCGGAGGATCGAGTTGGTCGATGCCGGACGCGACTTCCTGATCACCGCGCAAACCGCGCTGGAGGAACTGCGCCACGGGGTGCGCCGCCTGAACGCCTATTCCAAGCCGGGATCGGTGATTGTGATGATGCCTGCGGCCCTTGCGTCGGGCTGGTTCTTGCCGTTGATGGCACAGTTGCGGGATACCCACCCCTGGATCGACCCTTGGTTACATACGTCGGACCAGACGGACGTGCCCGAGGAGGCCGAGATCGACATCGTTCTCGGTCCGTTTCCTTGGCCGGCTGCGGGGGCGCAGTCGCTGCTGCTGGCCGAGGATGCGCTGATACCGCTGTGTGCGCCGGCGCTTGCGGCAAGTCTGCCTGATGTGCCGGACCGTGAAAGGCTTGATACCGCGCCGCTGTTGCATGACGAGACGCTGAACGACTGGCAATCTTGGTTCACGGCCGCTGGCTCTGCCCGGACCGAGTTCTCGCGGGGCTACAATTTCTCGGACACGAGCCAGATGCTGCAAGCGGCACAACTTGGCCTTGGAGTTTGTCTGGCGACGGGGCGCGAAGCCGATCGGGCCTTGAGTGATGGCCATCTGGTGCAGGCCTGCCATGCCGGTCTGACGAAGACAATACCGCTATACATGTCCTGCTGGACCCGAAACTTTACCCGCCCACCGGTTCAGGCACTTTGGGATTGGCTGCGACCAAGGGGCGATCCAGAAAGGCAGGTAGCACAACAGGCCAACCCTTTGCCTGCTGCGGAGCCAGAGACGCCGGTGAAATAGGCCGATGTGCTTTCCCATCTATCACGGCGCGGCGCGGCATGGGGGCCACGCTCAAGAGCGTTCATCCGGACTGAAGTTTTGGACAATCGCCGCCAGAGAAGGTTGGACGGCAGTCCCGTTCCCTCCGCCAGCCACCCCTGTCTCTGCCTATATTCTCTGTTCCGGCGCGGATTTCTCTCGTGTTTCCGTGGGTTAGCGGGGCTATCGTACAACGGAGACGGCTGTTGCCGTCGATGATCCCGGCTTTTCGGCCGCGCGTCTCTGAGGGCTCGATAAACCGTTCGGTTTGACCTGCTTTACGATGAATACAGGGAATTGTCAGGCAATTCGGGTTTTTTCGGGCTCTTTCGACGGTTTTGCCCCCTGAATCTGCGCGCAATTTCAGCGGCTTACGGGCCAAATCCCTGCTCAAAATTAACAGGGAAGTTAATTCAGCGTAACAGGGAAGAAAATTCATG
>JANNRR010000035.1:0-4598 GCA_031401675.1 Paracoccaceae bacterium | reverse complement strand
GCCTTGTCGCAGGAACACAGGCTGCGGATCGTCCGACTGCTGGTGGAGGCGGGGCCGGAAGGCATGGCTGCGGGGGCCTTGGGTGAAAAGCTTGGCGCCGGATCGTCCAAGATGTCGTTTCATCTTTCGCATCTTGAACAGGCCGGACTGGTGCGATCGCACCGCGACGGACGGTTGATCATCTACGCGGTTGAGATTGCGGCGCTCTCGGGTCTGATTGCCTTTCTGCTAAAGGATTGCTGTGGCGGCCGCCCCGAAATCTGCGCCCCTGCCTTTGCGGAAGCAAGGGCCGAAGGCCCAATCAAATGTTCTGGTCCGGAAGCTCCCGAACATCCGCGTCTGATTTCTGCTGACCGGTTGCCCGGTGAATCCGTGGCCGAGGAGACCTGACATGCGGCGTCTTTCGTTCCTGGACCGCTGGCTGACACTCTGGATATTTGCGGCGATGGCGCTTGGCATTCTGCTGGGAACCGTTTTCCCTGCGCTGCCCGGTGCACTTGATGCGCTGTCGATCGGATCGACCAACCTGCCCATCGCTATTGGTCTCATCCTGATGATGTATCCACCGCTGGCCAAAGTTCGCTACGGAGACCTGCCGAGGGTGTTTGAGGATCGCCGTATTCTGGCGCTTTCTCTTGTGCAGAACTGGATCATCGGGCCGGCGCTGATGTTCGCATTGGCAGTCCTGTTTCTATCAGACAGCCCCGAATACATGACCGGCCTGATCCTGATCGGCCTTGCCCGCTGCATCGCGATGGTGCTGGTCTGGAACGGCCTCGCCTGTGGCGATCAGCAGTATGGCGCGGCACTGGTCGCGTTCAACTCTGTGTTCCAGATCCTGTTCTTCTCGACCTACGCATGGGTGTTCCTGACCGTCCTGCCGCCACTGTTCGGCCTGGAGGGTCAGGTGATCGACGTGAGCTTCTGGACCATCACGCAAGCGGTGTTGACCTATCTCGGCCTCCCCTTTGCCGCCGGATACCTGAGCCGCCGCATCCTGGTCGCCCGAAAAGGGGAAGACTGGTACCGGACCCGGTTCTTGCCGCGCATTGCCCCGATCACACTGGTGGCGCTATTGTTCACCATCACGGCGATGTTCGTGATGAAAGGTGGCGAGGTTCTGCGTCTACCTTCAGACGCGCTGCGCATCGCGGTGCCGCTGGCGCTCTATTTCGTGATCCAGTTCGGCATCGGCTTTGCTATGGGCCGCCTGATCGGGGCGGACTATCCGCGCACCACGGCGGTGGCCTTCACGGCGGCGGGCAACAATTTCGAGCTGGCGATTGCCGTCGCCATCGCCACTTTCGGGCTGGCCTCACCGGTCGCCTTTGCCACCGTCATCGGTCCGCTGGTCGAGGTGCCGGTGCTGATCGGGTTGGTATCGGTGGCGCTGTGGCTGGGGCGGCGGTGGTTTGCGTTCACCGCACCAGGGAAGGTGTAAGCGATGACGGATGCGCCGACTTTCCCTGCGCTGGATGAGACCAGCTTTGCCGCCATCGACCCCTCGCGCCTGCTGTCCCCGCCCATTTCGACCCATCCGCCCCGCATCCTGCTGCTCTATGGCTCGCTGCGCCCGCGCAGCTTCAGCCGCCTTGCCGTCGAAGAGGCCGGGCGCATCCTGACCCGGCTCGGGGCCGAGGTGAGGGTCTTCAACCCCTCCGGGCTGCCGCTGCCGGATCAGCCGGGGGCCGACATGACAAAAGTGGACGAATTGCGTTCGCTGGTGATCTGGTCCGAGGGGATGGTGTGGTCCTCGCCCGAGCGCCACGGCACCATGACCGGCATCATGAAGGCGCAGATCGACTGGATCCCGCTGTCGATGGGGGCCGTGCGGCCGACGCAGGGCAAGACGTTGGCGGTGATGCAAGTGTCAGGTGGGTCGCAAAGCTTCAACGCCGTCAACCAGATGCGGATCCTTGGCCGCTGGATGCGGCTGATCACCATCCCTAACCAGTCTTCGGTTCCCAAGGCGTTTCAAGAATTCGACGAGGCGGGAAGGATGCGTCCCTCTCCGCTCTATGATCGGATCGTCGATGTGATGGAGGAGCTGATGAAGTTCACCCTGCTGACCCGTGACCGCGCCGACTATCTGGTGGACCGCTATTCCGAGCGCAAGGAAACGGCTGAAGTGTTGATGAAGCGGGTGAACTTGTCGCAGGCAATCTGACATCAGCGCTGGGTCGTGCGATCTTTGCCGAGGGTCTGATCGTTCAAGACGCTACTGCTTCCTGTCAGGACGCCCCTGATGTGGGTCAATGCATCCTGACCGGCATCATGGGATCGTCATGACAGTCAATTGGGGTATCCGCCATGAGCGCCCTGTCCCTGTTGCAAGATCCGAAGCGTTACCTGTTCTTCACCGGGAAGGGCGGCGTTGGAAAAACGTCGCTGAGTTGTGCCGTCGCGCTGTCGCTTTCGGATCAAGGAAAACGGGTGCTTCTGGTCAGTACAGATCCCGCCTCCAACCTCGACGAGATGCTGGGTGTGACGCTGAACGACAGGGCGACAGCCATTCCCGGCGCTGCCAACCTTTTTGCCTTGAACATCGATCCGGACCAAGCTGCCAAAGACTACAGGAGCAGGGTGCTGGGTCAACTTGACCCTAACGCCACCGAGACCGAAAAATCTACTGTTCGCGAACAACTGTCCGGGGCCTGCACCACGGAGATCGCCGCCTTTGACGAATTTGTCGGCCTCCTCGCCGGGGATGCCGACGCGTATGACTACGTTGTTTTTGACACCGCTCCCACGGGCCACACGCTGCGACTGCTCAGCCTGCCCCGCGCCTGGAGCGGGTTCTTGCAGGGAAATGACCGCGGGGCTTCATGTCTTGGCCCGCATTCAGGTCTGAAAATGCAGGAAGACCGGTTCCGCACGGCCTTGCAAACGCTGGCCGATCCCGCGCGCACTGCGATCGTGTTGGTGACCCGCGCAGATTGGGGTGCCGTGCGCGAAGCGGCACGAACCTCTGACGAGTTGCGCAAACTGGGCCTTGGCAATCAGCTTCTGGTCGTCAACGGAGTGTTTCACGCCAGCGTCGCCGGGGATGCGGTTGCCGATGGTCTGGAACGCGACCATGCGGCCGTGCTGGCCAGTCTGCCCGCCAATCTGTCTTTGCTGCCCAAGGCCGAAGTCCCATTGCGGTCTTTCGACATGGTTGGTCTGTTCGCCCTGCGCGCCTTGCTACTGCCGGAACCTGCCTCGGCCCCTGTTGCCGAAGTGTCCTCGGATGCTGACGCGACGGGGAGCGTTGACGAGCTGGGGCTTGTTGCCATGGTGGACGACCTCGCGCAGGCTGGACGGGGGCTGATCATGGTGATGGGCAAAGGAGGGGTCGGCAAGACCACTGTGGCCGCTGCCATTGCCGTGGGTCTTGTCAAGCGCGGACATGCCGTTCACCTGACGACCACCGATCCGGCAGCGCATGTGTCCTTGGTGGTGGACGGGACTCTGCCGGGCTTGACGGTCGACCGGATCGACCCGGTTGCAGAGACCGCCCGCTATGTCGAAAAAATCATGGCCACCAAGGGCCGGGATCTTGATGACGCCGACCGCGCCCTGATGCGCGAAGATCTTGCATCGCCCTGCACCGAAGAAGTGGCCGTGTTTCATGCCTTTTCCCGGACCGTGGCCGAAGCGCGTGCCGCTTTTGTGGTCATGGACACCGCGCCAACCGGTCACACCCTGCTACTGCTGGATGCCACAGGGGCCTATCACCGGCAAATGACGCATGACATGGGGGAGACGACCATTGGCCGGATTGTAACGCCGCTGATGCGTCTGCAAGATCCCGATTATACCCGCGTCATTCTCGTTACCTTGCCGGAGACAACACCCGTCTCCGAGGCGGCCAGTCTGCAAGACGACCTACGGCGCGCCAGGATCGAGCCTTGGGCCTGGATGGTCAACCGCGCCATGGCGCGGACCGGCACGACAGACCCCTTGTTGCAAAAGCGGATCGTATCGGAACGTCGCCAACTTTCCCGCCTTCACGACGGGCTGGCCGCCAGGCTCTTCCTTTTGCCATTCTCCCCGGTCCCTCCGGTCGGAGCTTCGCTGTTGTCTGCCTTAACATGAAGTGGACCGACAGAGTTCGGGCCGCAATCAAGCCTTGAGATTTGACGGCAGAGAGCTGGCCTCAGCCTGTGTCACGTCGTCCAGGCCATTTGGCCTGCTGCCAGTTTCACCGACAGCCATCTTGGCAAGCGCAGAGCAGGCATTCGTGAATGCGGACAGATTGAGGCGTTGCCGGAAGTCTGAACAATGGACTAGCCTTCCATTTGGGGGAGGGCCGGAGCGATGCATTGCACAAGACGAGTGTTTCTTGCTGGTTCGTGCGTGCTGGCGGCCCCGTTCGTGCATGCGCAATCGCCCTCCGCCGTTAGGTTCGCGCTGACCCCGGTGTTTCTGGATAACGATGCCGCCGTCATTACAGCACTTCAGTCCGCACTGGCCGAGAGCATGGGCCGCGACATCGACCTAGTACAGCGCCGGACCTATCAGGAAATCACCGGGGCCCTGCTGGACGGGTCGGTCGATGCGGCGTGGACCTGCGGCTACCCGTTTCTGCAACACGAGTCCGAACTGTCCCTGCTTGG
>JANNRR010000034.1:0-13913 GCA_031401675.1 Paracoccaceae bacterium | reverse complement strand
CTAGTGTTCTGCACCTGACATAGGATTCCCGACGGCGCCGCTCTGTGGCATGGTCGGCGGATGAGACGCTCTGATATCTGCCTTTACCTTGGCCCCGCCGACCGCGCTGAGCTTCAAGCTTTGCTGAGCAACCGCAACACGCCGCGCAAGCTTGCCTGGCGGGCTGAGATCGTGCTGGCGACGGCGGACGGTCAGGGCACCGTCGAGATCATGCGTCGGGCGGGCATGTCGAAGCCGACGGTCTGGCGCTGGCAGGAGCGGTATCTCGATGAAGGCGTGCTGGGGCTCAAGCGGGACAAGACGCGGCCCTCGAGGGTGCCGCCTCTGCCGAGAGAGGTTCGGCTGAAGGTGATCGCGAAGACCGTGCAGCAAACGCCCCCCAATGCCACGCACTGGAGCCGCGCGACGATGGCCGAGGCGGTGGGCATATCGCCCTCGAGCGTGGGGCGCATATGGGCGGATGCAGGGCTGAAGCCGCATATCGTGAAGGGGTTCAAGGTCTCGAACGACCCGATGTTCGAGGCGAAGGTCACCGAGATCGTGGGGCTCTACCTCGACCCACCGGACCGTGCGGTCGTGCTGTGCGTCGACGAAAAGTCCCAGATCCAGGCGCTCGACCGCACCCAGCCCGGGTTGCCGCTGAAGAAGGGGCGCGCGGCCACCATGACCCATGATTACAAGCGCCATGGCACCACCACGCTCTTCGCCGCGCTGGACGTCAAATCGGGTCTGGTCATCGGTGACTGCATGCCGCGCCACCGGGCAAGGGAGTTCCTGAGCTTCCTCCGCCGGATCGACCGGGCGGTGAAGAAACCCCGCGACATCCACATCGTGCTTGACAACTACGCCACCCACAAGACGCCCGAGGTGCAGGCCTGGCTGAAAAAACATCCGCGCTTCAACCTGCATTTCACGCCCACTAGCGCGTCCTGGCTCAACCTGGTCGAGCGCTTCTTCGCCGAGATCACCACCAAGCGCATCCGACGGGGCAGTTACTCCAGCGTCGACGATCTCGAGAGCGCCATCTACGACTACCTCCTGCTGCACAACGCAAAGCCGAAGCCCTTTGTCTGGAGCAAGACCGCCGATGACATCATCGCCCGCGAACGCCGTGCGCTTGATGCCCTCGATGAAATCAGGGGAAATCGGTAACAAGTGTCAGACTCGGAACACTAGTGCCGCAGTGCATCCGAAAGGTCCGAAGAAGCCCATGTCTGCCGCCTGTAGCATCGAGAGTGGGAGGCGCCTGATGAAGGACCAGCCGTCGCGTCCTGCCGAATTGCGGTGCTTGCAGGCCCGCCTTGCCAACTGCTGCCCGGCTGCGGCATCACCTGTGGCGGCCGAAATCAGAGGCCGGCAGCACATGCTGGCGGCAAGACTGACCAAAGCGGAGGATGGGATGATTGACGCGTTTCGCCGCTACACGCAGCTGGCCGTGGAACAGGCCCCGTTCACACTGCGGATGGCACAGCGTCCCGCACCCAAGCCAGCCGCGCTGGCGGAACCAGGCCGAGGTTGTAGAAGTTCAAGCCATCGGCATAGGGCGCTGCTGCGGCCACGCGGGCGGCCAGGTCGGTGGCATCCGCGTGGTTGGGATGGAACAACTGAAATCCCGCGGCAAGGCGCTTGTCGGGCCCAATGGCCGCGCGCACCGGGACAAGCAGCGCGCCGACCCGTTCTGCCGGGGCAAAGTAGGCGCAGTAGAGCACTCCGCCCAGATGGGGGGCAAGAGCGGGGATGTTCAAGCCGCCCGTCCATGACCCGTCGTAGTCGATGACGCAAAGTTCGGTTGTGGCGGGAACTTCTGCGGCGACCTGTGCCACAAGCTCCGTGACGGCCTGTGGGCGCCAGAGCAAGAAGGCGGTCAGCGCCGGTTCGGCGTCGAAAGCAGCAAGACCACGGGTGGGAAAGTCCGGAAAGCTGCGCTGCGGCAAGGCGCGCGCAAAGGCCGCGTTAAGAAGGTCGGCCACGCGTCGGCGCGCCTGTTCAAAGGGCGCGCCGGCGGCGTTGGCAGCCTCTCGGCAATGGTCGCAAAAGCACAGACCCAGCAGGAATTCCTCTTCCGGAGTCAGGCCAAGGCCATCCTTTTCGTGGTGGAATCCATGAGAAAACCCCATGAATTCGGGCGTTTCCAGTTCTATCCGGTCGGGGGCATAGACCGAGGCCACTTCGCGGACAAGGCTTGTCACATAGTCCCGCGCTGCCGGGCTGGAAGGGCACAGCGCGTAGAAGTGCGGGTCGCCATTGGCGGTGCGCATGACATGACCCGGGTGCGCCATGCCCAGCCGCGTGTTGTGCAGGCAGACTGTCCAGCATGACACCTGCGGCCCGCCCCGGTCGCGGCGATCCACCAGCGCGGCCAGATAGTCACCCTCGGCCGCTACGACATCGGCCTGAAGCGCGCGGATAGGTTTCCCCGCCCAACGGGCGGGATCGAGGCGGTAGTAGACGGTGCCGTCCTGCGGGAAATACACCTTGCGACGTGGGTTGCCGGGCTGCAAGAACCGGCCTGCGTGGTATGAGGTGGCCAGACTGACGCAATTGGCCCCGGCCCCGGTAATCCGGCCCAATGCGACATCAAGGCCGATGTCGTGCATATCCCAGGGGTAGGCCCAGACCGAAACGCGGCGCATCTACAGCGCCACCCACTGGCCACCGATCACCATGCCGCGCGGGATCAGGCGATTCGGGTATTCGACAATCTCGCCCAGAACGTCTTCCAGCGGCGTGGGCATGTCGACAAGGGACAGCACAGAGGCATCGCCTGCGGCACCGGCGCCAAGCTGGCCCAGATCGGCGCGGCGCAGTGCGGCGGCGGCTCGGCTGGTGGTGGCGGCGACGACCTCGGGCAACGACAGACCAAGTGCCAGGAACTTGGTCATCGTGCGCAGCAGGTCCCAGGCCGGGCCGTTGATGCACATCGCATGGACGTCGGACGAGATCGTGTCGGGCAGGAATCCCGCTGCCAGCGCCTTGCGCGCAGTATCCCACGAGAATGAGCCCATGCCATGGCCCACGTCGAACAGCACGCCGCGTGCCCGGGCGCGCAAGACGGCACCTCGCAGCTGGCCTTTGCCGTCTACCGGGGCGTTGGGGAAGGGCCGGAAGCAATGGGTCAGCACATCGCCTGGACGCAGGCGGTCCAACACTTCGGCAAAGCTTGGCGGCGGCTCGTCGATATGACACATCAGCGGCAGTCCCGCCCGGTCTGCCAGATCAAGCGCCACGTCCAGCGGCTGTATTCCCGAGGGGCCAGAGGCGTTGCGCCCGACCCGCACCTTGATGCCGATGATGACATCGGGGTTGGCGCAGGCCACCGCCAATGCCTCGCGCGCCGCCATCAGGCGCATGTCGTGCGCCTCGCCCACCATGATCGTCGGCGAAAAAGCATAGATGCCCGCGAAGGAGACATGCAGATAGACAAGCACGCGGGCGCGGGCCTTGTCGATCACATGGTTGCGGAAGCCGGCAAAGTTGCCCGGCCCGGCGCTGCCGGTATCGACGGCGGTGGTGACGGCAGACTTGCGGGAATAGGCATCGACCTCGACCCCCAGCGAAGTGCCGCCCCAATAGACATGGGTGTGCAGGTCGATCAGGCCGGGTGTCACGATCAGGCCCGAAACATCGCGCACTTCCCGGCCTCTCAGGTCCTGTCCAACAGCGACCACGCGGCCCCCGGCAAAGGCGACATCCGCCGGACCATCCAGCTCATGTGCCGGGTCGATCACGTGCCCGCCCTGCAATACCAGATCATACATCGCCATATCCCTTACCACCTGACCGGCGGGCGGCGGTCGCGCCAGGGCATCACCTCTTCCAGCAGGGTAGCCACCTGCAGCACCGTCGCCTCGCCGCCCGGCCGCCCCACCACCTGCACGCCTACCGGCAGGGCACCGGCCATGCCCAGCGGCAAGAACATCGCAGGTTGGCCCGAGACGTTGAAGGGCGTCATGACGACTGCATCAGCCCAAAGTGCGTTGTACGCATCCAGATCGCTCATCGACATGTCATAAGATCCCACCGGCCGGGGCGGCTGCGTAAGGGTCGGGGTCAGGTAGATGTCAAAGGGCAAAAGCTCGGTCACAATGGTACGGCCCATCTGGCGCAACTGCTCGACCCGTCCCGCATGCGCGGAGGCCATGGTGGCACGACCGCGGGTGATGATGGCCCAGGTGACCGGCTCGACCTCGGCCGGGGTAACCGGGCGGCCGGTGACGGTTTCCATCCAGTCCCAGAAACCCGCCGCCTCGACCACCGACATGTCGGTGTAGGTTTTCCACAGCAGACCAAGGTCGGTCGCCATGTCGTACTCGGCAACATGGTGGCACTGCTGTTCCAGCGCCCTTGCCGTCGTGCGCACCACTTCGGCCACGGCGGGGTCGACCGGGCGGCCGGTCGGGTCGGTCAGGGTAAAGGCCACGCGCAGGCCCTGCGGGGTGCGACGAGCCAGTTCCGCAAATGGGCGGTCGGGCAGTGGGCAGGGATAGGGGTCGCCGGGCAGGGCACCCGCGACCGCGTCGAGATACGCTGCGGTATCGCGAACCGTGCGGGAATTGCACAGGAAATAGGCCCCGCCCATCCAGAAGTCGGCCAGCGGCGCCAATGTCACCCGCCCGCGCGACGGCTTCAGCCCTACAACGCCGCAGCAGGATGCCGGAACCCGGATCGACCCGGCCCCGTCGCTGGATTCGCCCAAGGGAACCATGCCCGCTGCCACCGCTGCCGCCGTCCCGCCGCTGGACCCGCCGGGGGTCGCGCTTGGGTCCCAAGGGTTCCGCGTCGGGCCGTACAGCAGCGGTTCGGTCCCGATCGACCAACCGTTTTCGGGCGCGTTCGACTTGCCCACCAACACCAGCCCCGCCGCCTTGATCCGACTGACCACGGTTCTGTCGGCGGTGGCGATCTGACCCTTCAGATATCGGTTGGAATTGGTCATCGGCGCACCCGTCCAGGACGAGGCGAGTTCCTTGAGCAGGTAGGGTACGCCGGCCAGTGGCCCCGATACCCCGGCCGCAACCTGGGCGCGGGCCATGTCGTCCAGTCGGTGGATCACCGCATTGAGCTGCGGGTTCAGCGACTCGATGGCGCGGATCGCGGCCTCGGTCAGTTCGGCTGGCGTGACCACACCGGACCGGACATGGCCCGCCAGTTCCACCGCATCGGAAGCGCGGTAGAGATCGTCGATACTGTCCATGCTTCCCCCCTTGCGCCAGGCAGCGGCGCCGCCTAGTCCAGCCGGATCACCCGTTCCTCGGCAATCGACTGTTCGGCTGCGAGCACGATCCGCAGCGAATTGACCGCCGCATCCATGCTTTCCGACAGGTCAAGATCCTCGCGGATCGCGCGCAGGAAATACGCCTGCTCGCGGTCACACAACTCCTGATGGCCCGGCTCGTCGTCCATCCGCAGGATCTCGTCCTTCTTCAGGAAATGCTTGTCCTTGCCCACGGCAGCATGGTGAACGCGGATCACATCGGTCTTGGTGTGCTTGTCGATATTGGCACTGTCGGACAAGTCTTCCTCACCGGCGCGGGCGTGGTCGTCGGGGACGAGACTGACCGACCCCTTGGGCCCCACGATATCCTTCACGAAGAACGCGGTTTCCGACATCATCGGACCCCAGCCCGCCTCGTACCAGCCAATGCTGCCGTCATCGAAGGTCACGTGCAGGTGGCCGTAGTTCTGCTTGTCGGCCTCGGCCCAAAGGGAAGCCCCGATGCCATGGACGCGGACGGGTTTCGCGCCGGTCAGCTGGCACATCACGTCTACATAATGCACACCGCAATCGACGATCGGGATCAGGCTGTCGATCAGGTTCTTGTGCCAGAACCAGGCATCGCCTGACGATTGCTGGTTCAGGTTCAGCCGCATCACTAGCGGCTTGCCCATTGACTTGCCGATCTCGATGAACTTCTCCCAACTAGGGTGAACCCGCAGGATGTAGCCCAGCACCAACTTGCGCTTCAGCCGCCGCGCTGTGGCCACCACCGCCTCGGCCTCGGCGTTGGTGGTGCCGATGGGCTTTTCCATGAACACATGCGCACCTGCCTCCATCGCCTTGATGGCATAGTCGGCGTGCGTGTTCGGCCAGGTGTTGATCGACACCGCGTCGGGCTTCAACTCGGCCAAGGCAGAGTCGTAGTCCTGAAACAGCGGATAGCCGGCCAGTGCTTCGGGGATCGCCTTGCCCTTGATGGTGCGGGAACACAGGCCCACGATCTGAAAGCCCGGATTGCGGTGATAGGCGCTGGCATGGGAGGCACCCATGTTGCCCAGACCCACGACAAGGATTCGCACTGGCGCGTTCATATTGGTCTCCTCCAGTTGGATGGCGGGGTCCACCCACCCTGCGGTCGCCCGGCAGGGTGGGCGTAGCGTGCCTTCATTCAGCCTCTCGCGCCGATCGCCTGGTCGAACATCGTGGCGCGGATTTCTTCGATATTGACGTCCTCGAAGCCCGCAGGCACGCCCGCAGCAGCCGCATCAGCCTTGATCTTCTCGACGTCAAAGCCGTTGGCGGCAGGGATGAGATCGTTGCTGCAGACATCGGCGGCCTTGATCAGGTCGGTCTGGCCGATCTCTGCCGTCAGGTCGAAGAACTTCTGCCACGAGTCCATGTCGTGCCAGCCCCATCCCTGGCGTTTGGCCATGTCGCCGCGAAAGACGTTGGCCTGCTGGATCAGCGACATGCAGCCCTGTTTGGGACCGACGTTCTGTGCAAGCGTCGGGAACTGTTCGAACACGGCCTGCACGGCGGCTTGCGGGTTGTGCTCGGCAAACTCCATCCCCATGGCCCAGCCCTTGAGGTACTGCTCCATTAACGCCTTCTTGTCGGCATCCTCCAGATCCGCCGCCCGGACGACAAAGGTGTTGGCGGGCAAGGGCGAATTCTGCACCCCGAGCCAGTATTCGAACTCCAGCCCGGTGGCGATCCATTCGGCCCGCAGGCCCTCCCACGCCAGTGCCGCGTCGCCCTGTCCGGCCGCCAGTGCGGTGCCCCAGGTGGGCCAGCCCGCCTCGACATAGGTGATGGTAGAGATGTCGATGCCCTGCGCCGCCAGCATCGGGTCGACGATCGGCTGCCAGGCGGCCGAACCCAGCAGGATCGTCTTGCCCTCGATGCCCTTAATGTCCATCGGGCCTTCGCCCTTGCGGAAGGCAAGGCTGAAGGTATCGCGCGCAGCCATGTGGAACACGGATTTCAGCTTCATCCCTTCGCGCAGCGCGAAACTGAACACGCCAGGCGACGGAAAGCCCATGTCGGCCTGGCCCACATCGACGAACTTGACCGTCGCCGTTCCATCCGAGGGGCCGGGCTGCATGTCCACCGACAGGTCGCCGAAGTAGCCCATCTTCTTGCCGACCCAAAAGCCATAGTCGTCCAGCACCTCGAGTGTGCCGCGCGGGCTGATCCAGGTGAAGGCGCGGTCATAAGGGGCCGCCAGTGCGGGCCGCAACCCAAGGCCCGAGATCACGATGCCGCCGCCCGTGATCTGCAATAGTCTGCGCCGGGTAAGCCCGGGGCCGGTTCTCAGAATGGTCATCTCTGTCACTCCCATGTTGTCAGGTTCTGTGCCGGGCTTGCCTCAGGTTACCCAGCTTGCCCATTTCTTGCCGATCAGGAAAAACATCACGTAGATCAGGATTCCCATGATGCTGAGGATCATGATCACCGCGAAGAACTCGGGCATGTTGATCATGCTTGAATAGGTCGTCAGCCGGTTGCCCAGGCCAAAACCGCCGCCCACCATTTCCGCCCCCACGCAAGTCAGCAGGCCGAAGATCGAGCCGATCATCAGCCCCACCAGGATCATCGGCAGCGCCATCGGCGCGCGGATCTTCCAGAAGATCTGCAGCACGCTGGCACCATAGCTTCGGGCCAGCGCGATCTTGGCGCTGTCGGTCCGGCGGAACCCCGTGGCGGCGTTGATCATCACCATCGGCCCGACAGCCAAGGCTACGGCAATGATCCGCGGCGTATAGCCAAAGCCGAACCGCAGGATCAGCAGTGGCACCAGCGCCAGCATGGGCGTGGTGACCAGGATCAGGATGTACGGCGTGATCACCTTTTCCACGAAGGGCTTTTGCGTGACTACTGCGGCAAGGATCAGCCCGACGCTGGCGCCGATGCCAAACCCCGAGAACAGGCAGACCAGCGTATGGCCTAGATGCGGCAGGATCAGCGGGAATTCCTTGACCAATGCTAACGCGATGGCCGATGGCGGGGGCAGGATGTAGTGAGGCACCTTGAACCATCGCAGCAGGCCTTCTAGCCCGCCAATCACGATCACTGCGACAAGGATGATGATCGCCACTTCCTTGCGAGTCCGCGCCCCGGTGCCGGCGGCCAGCGACACGCCCGACAGGCCGACCCCATCATCCGGTTGCGACTTGCGGAATTCAGGAATGGCATCCGACATCGCCGCTACTCTGCCGCAGTACGCAAAATGGTCTGGCCAAAGATATCGGCCTTGATCCGGTTCATCAGGTCGAAAACCTCGCGGCTGGCCATGGTTTTCAGACTGCGGGGGCGGGAGAAAGGCACCGGATAGTCGGCCATCACCCGCCCCGGCCGCTTGCTCAGCACCAGAACCCGATCCGACAGGAAGATTGCCTCTTCGATGGAATGGGTGATGAAGACAATAGTAGTGTGGGTCTCCAGCCAGATTTCCTCGACCAGCCGGTTCATCTCCTCGCGGGTAAAGGCATCGAGCGCACCAAACGGTTCGTCCATCAACAGGACCGACGGGCGCAGCGACAGCGCGCGCACGATGCTGGCCCGCTGCTGCATTCCCCCCGAAAGCTCGCGCGGCATCCTGCCCTCGAACCCCTTTAGCCCAACGCGGTCCAGCAGATGTTCGATCCAGGCCTTGTCGGGCCGTTGACGCTTGACCTCCCATGGGAACAGGATGTTCTGCATCAGATTGCGCCACGGCAGCAGGTTGGCTTCCTGAAACACAAGGCCGATCTCGGGATGCGGGCCGGCAATGGGCTTGCCGTCCAGCGTCACCCGCCCCTCGTCCAGCCCGTGCATGCCCGACATCGACCACAGAAGCGTTGTCTTGCCACAGCCCGAAGGCCCGACGATGGACAGGATGGTGTTGCGGCCGACGTCGAAGGTGACATCAGCGATGGCCTGCAGATCGCCATAACGCTTGCCCGCACCGAAAATGCCTAGCCTTGCGCCCTCTGCCACCGTCACTATGTGCCCCCCGCCGTGCAGCCCCTTTCGGATCCGCAAGATGCCCACGAGACAACTATGTTGCTGACTTACAAGCCTGTCAACGATTCGGCGGCAAGACAGAAATTTTGGCTTGTTTTGCTGATAAATCACTTGTCGATTCTGTGTAAGTTTCCAACACTGGTACTTGACGTGGACCATATCGCGCCGGGATACTGCGGCTGCGGATTGTGGGTATGACGAGGTGGCCAAGATGCGGGCAGAACAGGCCGCAGTCAGGCGTGTGCCGGTGCCGGACATCATTGCCCGGATCAAGGACAGCTATTCCGACCTGCGCCCGGCCGAGCAGTCGGTGGCCGATGCGGTGCTGTCGGACGTGCAGGCCGCCGTCGATGCCTCGAACGCCGAGATCGCGATGCGGGCGGGCGTCAGCCAGCCCACCGTCACCCGGTTCTGTCGCGCCATCGGCTGCGGCGGCGTGCGCGATTTCAAACTGCAACTTGCCCGATCGCTGGTTGTGGGAGAGCTTTACCTTTCCGCCGACGCAACGCAGCCCGCCTCTGCGGACACTGCACTGCCACCATTCTGGGACGCCGTCCTTGCGGAAGCGCGCGCCGCCATACATGCCGTCGAGCGGCAACTGGACCCTGCCCTGCTGATCCAGGCCGCCGCCCTGTTGGCTCAGGCCGGGGGCGGCCGGGTCTATGTGTTGGGCCTTGGCGGATCGTCCTCTTCGCTGGCCGAGGAAACCCAGAACCGTCTGTTCCGCTATGGGCTTGGTGTGACCGCGCTCAAGGATCCCTACCTCGCGCGGATGATGATGGCGACTTGTCGCCCCGGCGATGCCTTTGTCGCGATTTCGTCGACGGGCCGCACGCGCGAGGTGATCGAGGCGGTCGAGATGGCTCGCCATCACCGCGCTGCGACAATCGCCATCACCACGCCAGCCAGCGATCTGGCCCGCGCGGTCGACGTGGCGCTGACCGTCGCTGTGGCGGAATACCCCGATACGTTGAAACCGTCCGCCTCGCGGTTTGCCTTTCTGGCGGTGATCGACCTTCTGGCTGCGGCCACTGGCTATGCCTTGGGCGCGCGCGCCCGAGAGAACATGCGGCGCATCAAATACGCCGTCCAGACACATCGTCGGGGCGCGGCTCTGGAACCGCTGGGGGACTGAGCATGACCGACACCGCCATCGACGACTGGCTAAGCCGCTTCGACAGTGCCCTTAAGGCCGGCGATGTGGCGGGTGCGGTTGCGCTGTTCCACACCGACGCGGTCTGGCGCGATCTGCTGGCCTTCACCTGGAACATCGTGACGCTGGAGGGGCCCGCGCGTATCGCCATAATGCTGGGCGATTGCCTGCGCCGCACCGTCCCGCAAGACTGGCACCGGGTCGGCCCCTCGGAAGGGCCAGAGGATTCCCCCTCGGCCTGGATCGCCTTCCGGACCGCCACTGCGCTAGGCACCGGCCGGCTGACGCTGCGGGACGGGTTGGCCGATATCCTGTTCACTGCGACCGCCGATTTGACGGGGCACGAAGAGGCGCGCGGGTTCACCCGTCCCAACGGCATCGTCCACAAGGCCAGCCGCACCCGCGAAACCTGGTCCGAAGCCCGCGCCCGCCGCCGCGCCCGGCTCGGGCACCAGGATCAGCCGCGGGTCCTGATCATCGGCGGCGGTCAGGGTGGTCTGGCATTGGCCGCGCGGCTGAAGGCGCTGGATGTGCCCGCGCTGGTGGCTGAAAAGAACCCACGCGCGGGCGACAGCTGGCGCAACCGCTACAGCAGCCTCGTGCTGCACGATCCGGTCTGGTACGATCATCTGCCCTACATCCCGTTTCCCGCCACCTGGCCGGTGTTCTGCCCCAAGGATCAGATGGGCGACTGGCTTGAGGCCTATGCGCTGGCGCTTGACCTTGATCTGTGGCTGTCCTCGACGGTCGAGCGTGCCGTCTGGCAGGGTGACCGCTGGGAAGTGACGGTTCGCCGTCCGGAAGGTGTCACGGTCCTGCACCCGGTCGAGCTGGTCTTTGCCACCGGTGCCTACGGCCCGCCCCGCGCCATAGACTGGCCGGGTGCTGCCGATTTCACCGGAACGCTGATCCATTCCAGCGCCTATCAACAGGGCCGCGCCTTTGCAGGCAAGCGTGCACTGGTTGTCGGCGCCGCCTCCAGCGCCCATGATGTGGCCGTCGACCTGTGGGAGGCGGGCGCCGAAGTGACGCTGATCCAGCGGTCATCGACCTGCGTTGTGCGGTCCGAAACGCTGATGGACCTCGGCTTTGAAAACTACTCGGAAAAGGCCGTCGCGCGCGGCATCGACGTCGACCGCGCCGATCTTCTGTCCGCCGCCACGCCGTTTTCGCGCTTCACCACCAGCCAGTTCACAGTTTACGACCGCATCCGCGCGCAGGACGCGGATTTTTATGCCCGCCTGTCGGCCTCGGGCATGCTGCTGGACTTTGGCGAGGATGGGTCGGGCCTGATGATGAAGGCGCTGCGCACCGCTTCGGGGTATTACACCGACGTCGGCGCGTCCGAACTCATCGCCTCGGGCCAGATCAAGGTGATCGCGGGCCAGGGTGTGGCGCGCGTGGTTCCCGGGGGACTGGTGCTGGACGATGGCCGGACGGTCAACGCCGATGTGGTGGTGGCCTGCACCGGATATCAGTCGATGCACCGCACCGTGGCGGGCATCGTGTCCGAAAAGGCGGCGCAGGCCGTAGGCCCGTGCTGGGGACTGGGGTCGGGCGTCCGCGGGGATCCGGGGCCCTGGCAAGGCGAGTTGCGCAACATGTGGAAACCCACCGCCGTGCAGAACCTGTGGTTTCATGGCGGCAATCTGGCCCTGTCGCGGTTCTATTCCCGCATTGTCGCGCTGCAGATGAAGGCGCGGATGGTCGGCCTGCCGGTCACGGTCTGGGGCGGCCCGCCTCAGAGAGGGGCATAGGCGATGGCCTCGATCTCGACTGCAATGTCGATCATCAGCCGCGATTCGGCAGTAGAGCGGGCGGGGGGTTGGTGCGGGAAGCATTCCGCATACACCGCGTTGAAGGCCGCAAAGTCTTCCCGGTCGCGCAGTCAGACGGTCGTTTTCACAACGTCGGCCATCGTTGCACCGGCTCAGGCAAGGCAGGCCTTCACATCCTCCAGCACGGCGTGGGTTTCCGGACCGATCCCGCCGGGCACCGCCTTGCTGCCCACCACGGGCACCTGTCCCGAGACAAAGTCGAAACTCCCAGCCCGCACCGCAGGCGGCGTGGGCACATGGCCGGATCCGAAAACTTCCTTGGGCATGGCGCATCCTCCTGATAGGACTGCGATCCTGCCTGCCCCACAGGGAAACGCAAGGAGGCATGGATGATCGATCTGACTGGCGCAAGGGTGGTCCTGACCGGCGCGGGCGGCGGCGTGGGGCGGGCGCTGTGTGCCAGCCTGGCCCACCTGGGTGCAAAGGTTGCCGCCTGCGACGTGCCGGGCACTGACCTGTCCGGCCACGCCGAGGCACACCATTTTGACCTGCGCGACCGCGCTGCAACCTTCGCAGCGGTGGATGCCATTCTGGCGGCAGGCACGCCTTCGGTCGTCATCTCAAACGCGGGCTGGACGCGGGCCGATACGTTTGGCCACTGCACGCCCGATGCCGTCGAGGATGAACTGGCACGCAATTTCACCGGTGCTGCCCATTTCACTCAGGGCTTCCTGCCTGCGATGCGAGCGGGCAGCGGCAACCGCGCCTTTGTCTTCATCTCGTCCGTCAACGCACTTTCGCATCATGGCAACCCGCCTTACTCCGCCGCCAAGGCCGCGATGCTGGCATGGTCGCGCGCCATCGCGGTCGAGGATGGCCGCCACGGCATCCGTTCCAACGCCGTCATCCCGGCCTCGGTCCGCACCGCTGCCTGGGAACATCGTCTGCAGGCTGATCCCGCGATCCTGGACAAGCTGGCCGCGATCTACCCCCTTGGTCGGATCGTCACCACCGACGAGGTTGCCGCTGCTGTGGTCTTTCTGGCCTCACCCGGCGCCAGTGGCATCACCGGGACCACACTGACGGTGGACGCGGGACTGATGGCGGGGAACCTGCCCTTTCTTGACGCCATCCGGTGACGTTTGACGACATCTGCACCCTTGCTGTGCTGATCAACGTCGATTGGGCACGGCCAATCTGGCGCCCGCTTTTACCAACGGTACCATTAAGTGACTCTTGGGATTGGCAAATGCGATTATCTTTGAATCCATGTCCCTGACGCATGGGGTCTGGGATGGCCGGTATCGAGATGACGCGACTGGATTTGACGTCATTTGGTTTGCGCAAGGCTGCGGGGAAGAGCCGGGACGCCAGGGCCGCGCGGCGGATGCTTGCCTTGGCTCTTGTGCTTGAGGGGGTTGAGCGGACCCATGCAGCGCAGACCTGTGGGATGGATCGCCAAACGCTCCGAGACTGGGTCCGTCGCTATGATGGCGAAGGTCTGGCGGGGCTTTCGGACCGCTGGAAGGGCGTGCGCGTTCCGCGCCTTGCGCCTGCGCAGATGGCGGAACTCGCGGCTTGGGTCGAGGCCGGGCCGGACCCGGATCGCGACGGGGTGGTGCGCTGGCGGCGGCAGGATTTGGCCCGCCGGATTGCCTCGGCCTTCGGGGTTGCGGTGCATGAGCGCACGGTTGGCAAGTATCTGGCAGCGCTGGGTTATCGCAGGCTCTCGGTCCGCCCGCAGCATCCCCGGACCGAT
>JANNRR010000033.1:0-2787 GCA_031401675.1 Paracoccaceae bacterium | reverse complement strand
TCGACGCCTACATCAAGCTGACCGTGGTCACCGACAAACGCGAACGCTCGATTGCCGGCACCTGCTTTTCCGACGGCAAGCCGCGCTTCATCCAGATCAAGGGCATCAACATCGATGCCGAGATCGGGGCGCACATGCTTTATACCACCAACGAGGACGTGCCGGGGATCATCGGCCTGTTGGGGATGACGATGGGCAAGAACGGCGTCAACATCGCCAACTTCACGCTCGGCCGGTCCGGGGTGGGGCAGGATGCCATCGCCATTCTCTACCTCGATCAGGCCATCGATCCCAGGGTGGTCGACACGCTGGAATCCACCGGCATGTTCAGCCAGGTCAAACCCTTGCAGTTCGACGTGGCATAGGGCATCAGCCCACCTGAATCGGAAGCTTTCGCGCGGGTCCGGGGTCGGGCCGATGCAGGGATGCGGGGATAGTCCATGCGCAGCTACGCCATCGGCGACATTCACGGCCACTTGCCGCTGCTGCGGGCTGCCCATGCCCGGATTGCGGCAGACCGCGCGCGGGTTGGCGACCCTAGCGCGCCGGTGGTCCATATCGGCGATCTGGTCGACCGCGGCCCCGATTGCCGGGGCGTGCTGGGCTACCTGATCGCAGGCATGGCGGCAGGCCAGCCCTGGATCGTGATCAAGGGCAATCATGACCGCATGTTTGCCGCTTTCCTGAATGACCCGCGTCACCACGACCCCGGGCTGAAGCCCGACATGGGCTGGCTGCATCCGCGGATCGGCGGCGGCGAGACGCTGGCCTCCTACGGTGTGCGCAACGGGGCAGACCGGCCGCTGGCCCCTGTCCATGCCGAGGCCGTGGCCGTTGTGCCGTCCGAGCACCGCAGGTTCCTCGAAGCCCTGCCCGCATGGCACCTGCGCGACAGCGTGCTGTTCGTGCATGCTGGCATCCGCCCCGGCGTCGACCTGCGGGACCAGACCGAGGACGATCTGGTCTGGATCCGGGGCGAGTTCCTGACCGACCGGCGCGATCATGGCGCGCTGGTCGTGCATGGTCATACCGCCATCGATGCAGCCACGCATTACGGCAACCGCGTCAATCTCGACTCCGGTGCCGCGTATGGCGGCCCGCTCAGCGCCGTGGTCATCGAAGACCATGCCGTCTGGATGTTGACCGGGGCCGGTCGCGTGGCCCTGTTGCCCTGTTGCCCCAGGCTGCGGCCCAATGATCCGTAAGCGTCCGGCTTGACCGCCGTTAGCGCGCGTTCCAAGGCAGCAGGTCGTCGATCCGGTTGATCTTGTGGTCCGGGATGCGGGCGATGGTTTCGGCGAGCCATGCGTTGGGATCGACGCCGTTGAGATTGGCGGTTTCGATCTGGATGTAGGCGATGGCGGCATATTTGCCGCCGGTCCGTGATCCGACGAGCAGGTAATACTTGCGGCACAAAGCGACCGCCCACATGGCGCGCTCGGCGGTGTTGTTGTCGATCTCCAGAATGGCGTGATCGAGGGAGGGGCGCATCCGCGCCATCCGGGTCAGAGCATGGCGGATCGCGCTGGCGAGAGGGCTTTTACCAGATATGTCAGCAAGTTGGGTGTTCAGCCAGGCCTCCAGGCTGTCGAAGGCGGGTTTGGCTTCGACCTGCCGGATCGCGGTACGCTTGTCGGGCGGTAGCCCTCGCGCCCCTTTCTCGACTGCATAAAGTTCGGCGATCCGTCTGATGGTCCCGCCGGCGATGGTTGCCCCTTGGACCTTGTGCAGATCGACGAACTTGCGCCGGAGCGAGCCGTTGTCCGCCATTGGTCCGAGGACAATGGCGAGCGGTCATGCAGGCGACCTCGCGGATGGCGCTAATGCGATACAAATCCTCTACCCGGCATAACCGTCAGCATGCATCCAGTCACCGTATCCCGCCAGATGGTCCTTCGGATGTTCGCCTTCGTCGTCGGACGCGAAGCGATATCCAGCCATGGTCCGCCATTGGCCCGAGGAGCGCAGAATTGTTCGCCATTGGATCAAGAACAATGGCGCGCGGCGAGCCTGGCGTGCGGGATGGCGCTGCCCCAGGGGCGTTCATCCCGGCCGCAAGCCCAAAGCCGCGCCGTCTGGGTCCTGCCCGTGCCGGGGGCCAACATTGCCACCGGGGTGTCGTCGGCGAAGATCGCCTTGCCACCGCCACACTTGCCGCTGCCACATTGGAGCGCCCGATCCGTGCCGACGCCGCGGCCAAAGGGGCGCCCGAATGGGTACACCTGTTGCCCATCGGCTTCATGCAGAGCCGCGGCGGGCGCACCTATGACCCGACGGACCCCGGCGGCCTGATCCTTGCCTTTCAGGCGAACGGGATCGACCTGCCGATTGACTGCGAACACCAGTCCGACAACCCGGAAGCCAAGGTCAAAGGCCCCATCCGGGCCGCAGGCTGGATCAAGGCCCTGTAACAGCGCGAAGACGGCACCAGGGCCGCGTCGAATGGACGGCTGCGGCGGCAGAGATGATCCGCGAAAAGGAATACCGCTTCGTGTCGCCGTCGATCCTCTATCACCCCCGGATACGCGAAATCATGCGCCTGAAGGGGGCGGGCCTCGTTCGCGCCCGGAACCTCATGTCGTTGGCCTTGAACAATCCATTCAGTCTGCGGTTACAGCCTGATACTTGCGATCCGGGTGGTAGAGCGCGTTCAAACTGGCGGCGATGGTCCAGGGAGGCCAATCCCGGAGGTGGGCGAGGATCTTCCGGATATTGTGACCGCAGGCGCAGAGCACGGCAAAGAGGGCGTCGCCGATGGTGGCTTTCAAAGGGCAGCGCGACAGGCGG
>JANNRR010000032.1:0-24517 GCA_031401675.1 Paracoccaceae bacterium | reverse complement strand
GTGCGGAAGAACAGCCCGTCATCTTCGGCGCTGGTCAGCGCCGGCGAAGTGGCCGAAGGCGAGATCATCACCATGCCATTCGGCCGCGCGACGTTTTGCAGAACGGCACCGGTAACGCCCGAACAGTCGCCGCCGATGATGCCCTTGACGCCATCCGCCGTCACCAGACGTTCGGCAGCGGCCGTGGCGACCGCAGCGTCGATGCAGGTCGAGTCGGCGCGCACCGAAGTGACGGTGGAGCCGTCCAGCAGCATGCCGGAATCGTTCGCTTCCTTCATCGCCATTTCAGCACCAGCGGCCATCGGGCCGGTCAGCGATTCAATCGGGCCGGTGAAGCCGATCAGCACGCCAAGCTTGATTTCCTCGGCCATTGCCGTCCCCGACATCAGCGCCATTGCAGTTGTGGCCAGCAGCAGTTTTTTCATCGTTATCTCCCTTGTTGGATCAAAACCCGAGGCCAAGCCTATGCCGGGGTCGCTCAAAAGAAAAGCCATGCAAAGCATTTATGACGCCAAGTTCGAGCGAACAGTTGCGCTGGACGGGTGCATCGCAGCCCCTATATGCAACTGCAAAGGGAGTGTCGCCACATGCGTATGATCTTTGCCCTGATCCTGCCGTTGGCATTCGGTGCGGCTGACTGCGGTCAGGCCCAGACCAATTTGCAATCCACGGCCGGCCCGGTAATGGTAACCCGGGTTATGGATGGACTTGACGAGCCGTGGGGGCTGGCCTTCCTGCCGGATGGCGGATTTCTGGTGACCGAGCGGACCGGTCGGCTGACCTTGGTGGGCGCAGACGGCAAGCGGCGCCGGATCGAAGGTGTGCCAGAGGTGGCGGATGGCGGTCAGGGCGGATTGCTGGACGTGATGGTGCCGCGCGATTTTGCCGCGTCACGGCAGATATTCCTCAGTTATGCCGTGGATCAGGGTCGCGGCCAAGGCACGGCGCTTGGCGTCGGGCGCTTGACGACACGGGGCCAGTTGGAGGGGTTCGAGACGATCTTCCAGATGCGCCCCGGTTCCGAAGGCGGACGGCATTTCGGATCGCGGATCGTCGAGGCAACCGATGGCACCCTGTTTCTGACCATCGGCGAGCGGGGCGAAGGCATGCCTGCCCAAGCCGTGGACCGGCATCATGGCAAGGTCATCCGCATCAACCGCGATGGCTCGGTGCCGCCCGATAACCCGTTCCTGTCCACCGCCGGAGCCTTGCCAGAGGTCTGGAGTTACGGCCACCGCAATCCGCAGGGTGCAGCGCTTGACCTGTCGGGCCGGCTTTGGCTGAACGAGCACGGCGCGATGGGTGGCGACGAGGTCAACCGCATCACGCGCGGTGCCAACTATGGCTGGCCGGTGATCAGCTACGGCCTGGACTACGATGGTTCAAGGATCGGCGAAGGTGTGGCGCGGGCCGGGATGGAGCAACCGGCGCATTACTGGGACCCGTCGATCGCGCCGTCCGGCCTGATGATCTATTCCGGCAAGCTCTGGCCCGAATGGCGGGGGGGCTTTTTTTCCGGCAGCCTCAAGCTTGATTTCATCTCGCGGCTTGATCCGGACCGGGGCTTTGCCGAGGAACGCCTGACCGCGCCCGAAACCGGACGGGTGCGCGATATCCGCGAGGCCCCCGATGGCAGCATCTGGTTCCTGTCAGTCAGCGAGGGCGCGGTGTTTCGCCTGACGCCAGGCTGACGCCGGTCAAGCCGACAGCCGGGCCAGAATGCGGGCCCAGCTTCGGATGCCTTTGTGAAAGCTTTCGACATCGTATTTTTCATTCGGCGAATGGATCTGATCGTCATCCCGGCCAAAGCCGATCAGCATGGCGTCCATGTTCAGGATCGACTTTGAAGTAGCCGGCAATCGGGATCGAGCCGCCGCACCCGACATAGGCGGCGGGATGTGGCCATTCATCGGACAGCGCGGCACGGGCCTTTTCGAACGCCGGATGGCTGGTCGTCATCTGTCCGGCGGGTGATGCCGAATGATCGACAAAGCTGACCGAACAGTCGGCGGGGACCATGCCGCGGACAAATTTGCGGAAGCTTGCGCGGATCGCCTGCGGGTCCTGTTGGCCCACCAGCCGGAAACTGATCTTTGCCGAAGCCTTCGAGGGCAGCACTGCCTTGAATCCGTCGCCTTCGTAGCCGCCGGAAATGCCGTTGACCTCGCAGGTCGGGCGCGACCAGTTCATTTCCAGGGGCGTCCGGTCCTGTTCGCCTGCCAGCAGGGACAGACCGACCCCGCCCAGCATCGTGGCATGATAGAACGCCAGATTTTGCCACTGCGAGCGTACGGCGTCCGAAAGTTCGGTCACCCCGTCGGAAAAGCCGGGCAAGGTGACGCGGCCGCTGGCGTCGTGCAGCGCAGCGATGATGCGGGACAGGACACGGATCGGGTTCATCGCCAGCCCGCCGTACGTGCCGGAATGCAGGTCCTTGTTCGGCCCGGTGATGGTGACCTCCTCGCCCAAAAGGCCGCGCAGCATGGTGACAATGGCAGGGGTCATGTCGTCGAACAGGCTGGTGTCGCAGATCTGCGCAATGTCGGCGGTCAATTCGCCGGCGTTGTCGCGCATGAAGGGGATGAGGCTGGGGGACCCCGATTCCTCTTCACCCTCCAGAAAGATCGTCAGGCGGGCAGGCAAGGTGCCGTGCACCGCCTGCCAGGCCCGGCAGGCTTCGATGAAGGTCATCAGTTGGCCCTTGTCGTCGCTGGCGCCGCGGGCGCAGATCACCGGACCGGTTGCGGTCTGCTGAATTGCGGGGTCGAACGGATCGCGGTGCCAGAGGGCAAGCGGGTCGACAGGCTGCACGTCGTAGTGGCCGTAAAACAAGAGGTGAGGGCCGGAGGTGCCGGCGTGGGCCACCACCATCGGATGGCCCGGGGTCGGGCGTTTGCTGGCGGCAAAGCCAAGCCCGGCGAGGTCGGCGACCAGCCAGTCAGCCGCCGCGTCGCAGGCCGGCTTGAACGCCGGATCGGTCGAGATCGACGGGATTCGCAGCAGGGCCAGCAACCGGTCCAGCGCGGCGGGCAGGTCGGCATCGATCCGGGCGGGGAAAGGGGCGAGATCGGGCATGGGACGGCCCTTTGTCGGGGTGTTGGGCAAGTCTTGCAGGCGGGGTGGGGCTGTCCAGTGCTGCGGAAAGACCGTCGGCATATCACGCGTGATAACATGCGTAATAGATTGATATAAATGATTTATGTGCCAGACGTTAGGATTCTGTGATTCAAGGTTAACGCGGTCGTGACCGGTGGGTGGGCTTTCCAGCCGACCAGAATGCCCCTAGACTGTGGTCAAGAAGCGGGAGGCGGGCATGCGGAACGGGATGGGGATTGTCTGCAGTGTCTGGCTGCTGCTGGCCGGAGTGGCCGGTACGGCCGGGGCGGAGCCGGTAAACGGCAAGGCGGCCAAGGCGATGCTGCCGACCGGCAAGGGAGCGCAGGTCGAGATTGTCCCGCAAAGCTTTCTGGCGGACAATGAACTGGACATCATCGGCCTGGTTGCAAAGGATCAACCCGCCTATGCCGCCATCGCCCTGTCGCCCGATGACGGGCTGCAATCGGAAGCGACGGTCGCGGGGGCGAATTTTCATGACACCGATGCAGCGGCGGCCTTTGCGCTGGCGGGTTGCGACGGCTTGCGCAAGGGCGCAACACCCTGCGTGGTGGTGGCACTAATCCGACCGAAAGGCTGGAAGCTGCAACCGGTGCAGTTGGGTGCCACCGCTACCGAGGCGTTTCGGAGCGAATACCTAAAGGCCAAGGCTCCGAAAGCGATCGCAACTTCGACCTCCAGCGGTCTATGGGGCTATGCTGCCGGGGACGGGGCCGCCGAAGCGGCGGTGGCCGACTGTACCGCGAAAGCGGCCGAGGCTGTGCCGGTGACGGATTGTACCGTGGTGATCGCTGACTGAATCCGACTGAGGTCTGATCCGGCAGCCAGCGGCAATTTGCGCATTGCAGCGACGAGGGCTTGACCAATATCAAGGCGCATCGCGGGTTTTTACGCTTGTGTAGCTGAACCCACGCGCTGCGGAGAGTGCTATGGACTATGATCACGCCCTTGATACCGCGCTGAACCGGCTGCATGCCGAGGGCCGGTACCGGACATTCATCGATATCGAACGGCAGCGGGGCGCGTTTCCGAAAGCGATTTGGCGGCGGCCCGACGGAACCGAACAGCCGATCACAGTCTGGTGCGGCAACGACTATCTGGGCATGGGGCAAAATCCCGAGGTACTGGCAGCGATGCATGATGCGCTGGAGGCCAGCGGGGCCGGATCAGGCGGCACCCGCAACATCTCGGGCACAACGCTGCATCACAAGGCGCTGGAGGCGGAGCTTGCCGATCTGCATGGCAAGGAGGCGGCGCTGGTCTTTACCTCGGCCTACATCGCCTATGACGCCACCTTGTCTACGCTGCCGCAATTGTTCCCCGGGCTGGTGATTCTGTCGGACGCGATGAACCATGCCTCGATGATCCAGGGCATCCGGCATGCGGGCTGCGAGCGGCACGTGTTCCGGCACAACGACATGGTGCATTTGCGGGAATTGCTGCAGGCAGTGGAGCCGGGGCGGCCGATCGTGATCGCCTTTGAATCGATCTATTCGATGGATGGCGACTTCGGACCGATCCGGGCGATCTGCGATCTGGCCGAGGAATTCGGCGCTTTGACCTACATCGACGAAGTCCATGCCGTCGGCATGTACGGGCCACGCGGGGCCGGTGTGGCCGAGCGCGACCGCCAGATGCACCGGATCGACATGATCAACGGCACCCTGGCAAAGGCCTACGGTGTCATGGGCGGCTATGTCGCCGCGTCGGCGCGGCTGGTGGATGCGGTGCGGTCCTACGCGCCGGGTTTCATCTTTACCACGTCGCTGCCCCCGGCAATTGCTGCGGGGGCGGCCTGTTCGGTCCGGCTGCTGAAAAGCGACGGGGCGTTGCGGGCGACACATCAGGCCAGGGCCACAGCGCTGAAACTGCGGTTGAAAGGGATAGGTCTGCCGATCATCGATCACGGCAGCCACATCGTGCCGGTGCATGTCGGCGATCCGGTGCATTGCAAGATGCTGTCGGACCGACTGCTGCAGGATCACGGGATTTATGTGCAGCCGATCAACTATCCCACAGTGCCGCGCGGGACCGAACGGCTGCGGTTTACGCCGTCGCCGGTGCATGATGCCGGGATGGTCGATTGCCTGGTGCGCGCGCTGGATTTGCTCTGGGGGCATTGTGCGCTGAATCGCGCCGAACTTTCTGCATAATTCGCGAAAAGGTGCAAAAACGCTTGCACCATGGTACCGATTTCCACAATAGGTCGATAACGGCTGAGTCGATTCTTCGACCGCTTGGGGCGAACGGGACAGGCAGGGGAAACGGTGCATGATCGGGCGGAGGTCAATTCCTTCGACGGGAGAGGTCGACAAGCTGCAAAGCTTTGACGACTTTGAACTGCGCCTTGGCGATGTGATGCGGGGCGAGCGCGCCACGTTGGGCAAAAGCCTGCTGGATGTGCAGCGCGAACTGAAAATCAAGGCCACCTATATCGCCGCCATCGAGAACTGCGACATCGCTGCGTTCGAGACGCCGGGCTTCATCGCAGGCTACGTGCGGTCCTATGCGCGCTATCTTGGGATGGAGCCGGATGCGGCCTTTGTCCAGTTCTGTGCCGAGGCGAATTTCACGGTTGCACACGGCATGTCGGCGGCGGCGTCCAGTCCGCGCGCTCTTGCAGCAAAGCAGCGCAAGGCGGCGGAATACAGCGATCCCTTGGCCAATCCAAATGCCAGTTTCGTGCCGCGCGGCGAGGCGTTTTTCAGCAGGGTCGAGCCGGGAGCCATCGGCTCGGTGCTGGTGCTGATGGCGCTGATCGGGGTCATCGGTTACGGCGGCTGGTCGGTGTTGCGCGAAGTGCAGCAGGTGCATCTGACGCCGGTCGATCAGGCCCCGGGTGTGGTTGCCGAACTGGACCCGCTGTCGGGGGCCGAGGCGGTGATCACGTACGAGGGCGGCGATCTGGCGGCGGCAGAGCCGAACCAGGAGGCGCTGGACCGGCTGTATCATCCGCCGGCATTGGATGTTCCGGTGATGGTGGCGCGCGACGGGCCGATATCGGGGATCGACCCGCAGCTGAACGGCGTCGCGACGAGTGTGGCGGCATCGTTGACCGCACTGGCCGCAGAAGAGGCGGTGACCGAGCAACCGATTCAGGTGGTGGCACAATCTGCACCTGGGGTCGAGATTTTCGCGGTGCGACCGGCCTGGGTGCGGGTGCAGGCTGCAGACGGCACGGTGCTGTTCGAAAAGATTCTTGATCCGGGCGAGCGCTATCTGGTGCCTGCAACCGAAGAAGCACCCCTGTTGCGGGCGGGCAATTCCGGATCGGTCTATTTCACGGTCAACGGGCAGACCTATGGGCCGTCGGCCCCCGGGGCGTCGGTGGCCAAGAATGTCGCGTTGTCGGCAGTTGCGCTGACCGAAAAGTACAGCCTTGCCGACATGGCCACCGATCCCGATCTGGCGCAGTACGCCGAAGTGGCGGTTGTTCCCGGTGGCGAGGCCGGTGTTGCCGGTGCGGTTCCCTCCGAGTAGTTGCCGCGGCGGCTGCGGCGGGCTATCTGTGGCCTGACCCGGAAGCCGGAGGCTTACATGACCCACAATCCGATCCGCCCCTGGCGCGACATCGAACGGCGCAAGTCGCGGCAGATTTTCGTGGGCAAGGTGGCAGTGGGCGGCGATGCGCCGATTTCGGTGCAGACCATGACCAACACCGATACGGCGGATGTGGCGGCGACGCTGGACCAGATCCGGAGGTGCGCGGTGGCGGGGGCCGATATTGTGCGGGTTTCCACCCCGAACGAGGCCGATACCAAGGCGCTGCGTGAGATCGTGGCGGAAAGCCCGGTGCCGATCGTGGCCGACATCCACTTTCATTACAAACGTGCGATCGAAGCGGCAGAGGCCGGCGCGGCGTGCCTGCGGATCAACCCGGGCAACATCGGCAGTGCGGCGCGGGTGCGCGAAGTGATCAAGGCGGCCAAGGATCATGGCTGTTCGATCCGGATCGGGGTGAATGCCGGCAGCCTGGAGCGGCATTTGTTGGAAAAGTATGGCGAGCCCTGTCCGGATGCGATGGTCGAATCGGGGATGGATCACATCAAGATCCTGCAGGACAACGATTTTCACGCGTTCAAGATCTCGGTGAAGGCATCGGACGTGTTCATGGCCGCCGCAGCTTATCAGCAATTGGCTGAAGTGACTGACGCGCCGATCCACTTGGGAATTACCGAAGCCGGCGGCCTGGTGTCGGGCACGGTGAAATCGGCGATCGGCCTTGGCAATCTGCTCTGGGCCGGGATCGGCGACACCATCCGGGTCTCGTTGTCGGCGGACCCGGTCGAAGAAGTGAAGGTCGGATTTGAAATCCTGAAGTCACTTGGGCTGCGGCACCGGGGTGTGACCATCATTTCCTGCCCATCCTGCGCCCGGCAGGGGTTCGACGTGATCAAGACGGTGGCGGCGCTGGAGGACCGTTTGGCACATATCACCACGTCGCTGTCGCTCAGCATCATTGGTTGTGTGGTGAACGGGCCGGGCGAAGCGTTGATGACCGATATCGGCTTTACCGGCGGTGGGGCAGGTTCAGGCATGGTCTATCTGGCGGGCAAGCAGAGCCACAAGCTGGGCAACGCGCAGATGATCGAGCATATCGTCGAACAAGTGGAGCGCAAGGCGGCAGAGATCGAGGCGCTGGCGGCGCAGGCGGCGGAGTAGCGGCGATGACTACCATCAAAAGGCATACCGCCATAGCGCATTGGCAAGAAGTCGAGAATCCGAAGGCCTGGCAATATGATCAGCATGACGAGCCGATGGGATTTAATGCGGCCTTTGGCCGGCACTTCGGCTTGAAGCGGCTCGGGATAAACCACCAGCGGCTGCTGCCAGGGCGCAGGACATCGTTTCCGCATGCCGAGAGCGCGGAGGAGGAGTTCGTCTACGTGATTTCCGGCACGCCGGATGTTTGGCTGGATGGCGCGTTGCACCGTCTGGCTCCGGGCGACGGCGTGGGATTTCCGCCGGGGACCGGGCTCGCGCACAGTTTCTTGAACAACACCGATGGCGATGTGGAGCTTTTGGTTGTGGGCGATACCGACCGCGCCGAGAACCGGATTGTCTATCCGCTTAATCCTGACCGAAAGCCATTGCGCAGCGATTGGTGGCATGATGCCCCGGAGCGGGAGCTTGGGCCGCATGACGGGCTGAGCGATCAGCGGCGACGGGGACAGGCGGATGGCGGCTGACCCGGACCTTTGCAGCGCTGGCGGTGGCGGCCAGTGGGCTGCTGCGGTCGGGCGCGCTGTGGCGGATCAGCCGCGCAGATCGCCGACCAGTTCCTGCATCGTGGCCAGCGGCACATAGCCGCGCAGCATCGAATCCGGTGCGCGCAGCAGTTTGTCCTGCAGGACAAAAGTCGGGGTGCCGCTGATCTGCAGCGCATCGCCAAGCGCGTGGTTGGCGGCGATTTCGGCGTCAACCTCGGGGTTGGTCATCGCCGTCCGCACCGCTGCCGGATCAAGGCCAAGCTCGGTGGCAAGCCGGTCAAGGGTTTCAGGGCTGACGTCGCCGCGCAGGGTCATCAGCGCATCGTGCATCTGCCAATAAATGTCGGCCCCGCCGACCGCGCGCACCGCAATCGCAAAGCGCGACGCCAGAACCGACTGCTCGCCCAGAATCGGGAACTCTTTCAGGACATAGCGGATGTTGCCGTCGGACTGGATCAGTTCCGCCACTTCGGCATGCGCCTTTTTGCAGTAGCCGCAGCGGTAGTCGACGAATTCGACCAGCGTGATGTCGCCGTCCGGGTTGCCGCCAACCCAGGACCGGCCGTCGGCAAAGATCGCAGCGGCGTTGCTGCTGACCATTGCGGCATCGGCAGTGACCTGATCGGCGGCCTGTCGCGCCTCCAGCGTGTTGATCGCCTCCAGCAGCACTTCAGGGTTCTCGATCAGATAGGCGCGGACTTCGGCGCGAAACGCGGCGCGTTCAGCCTCGGACATGACGGCAAGGTCGGTGGCAAGCGCCGGGCTGGACAGTGCAGCAATCGCCAGCGCTGCAATGGCAAGTGCTGCACCGGCAAGCGACCGGCAAATTGCAAGAGAATGACGCTTCATGGGCAAGGCTCCGCCATCGGGCGCAAGGCGCAACCCATTTAACCGGATCATCGCAGAACTTCGGGCGGGCGCAAGGTGGCGGCGGCCGGTTCGGCTGCTTGACGGGTGTGGCAGGGGCTGAGATGAACCAGTTGTGATCAGCGGGGCAGGGTGATTCATGCGGCAATCCCGGCGGGGTGTGGTGGATCCGTTCATTGTGATGGACGTGGTGGAAGCGGCGCGGGTTGCCGAAGCCGCCGGCCGTCACGTTGTTCACATGGAGGTGGGCCAACCCGGCACGCCGGCCCCCGCGGGAGCTCGGGCAGCGCTTGCGCTGGCGATGGAGCAAAGCGCGCTTGGCTACACCGTGGCGCTTGGGCTGCCGGACCTGCGGGCGCGGATCGCGCGGCAGTATCAGGAATGGTACGGGGTCAGGCTGCACCCGGACCGGGTGATCGTGACCGCCGGGTCGTCGGCGGCTTTCCTCCTGGCGTTCACGGCGCTGTTTGATGCCGGCGACCGGGTCGGATTGGGCGAACCCGGCTATCCAAGCTATCGCCAGATCCTGAAGGCGCTGTCGTTGCAACCGGTCGGGCTGGCGGCGGCACCAGAGAACCGGCTGCAACCGGTCATTGATGATCTGGAAGGGGAGGATCTGGCGGGGCTGATCGTCGCCTCACCCGGCAATCCGTCGGGAACCATGCTGGGGCGGGCGGCGTTGGCGAGGCTGATCAACGGCTGTGCCGCGCGCGGGATCAGCTTTGTCTCGGACGAGATTTATCACGGTATCCAGTACGGCGACCGGGCGGTTTCGGCGCTGGAGATCAGCGATGATGTCTATGTGATCAACTCGTTTTCCAAGTATTTCTCGATGACCGGCTGGCGCATCGGCTGGATGGTGGTTCCGCCGGATCACGTGCGCCTGATCGAGCGGCTGGCGCAGAACATGTTCATCTGTCCGCCACATGCCAGCCAGATCGCCGCGCTGGCCGCGATGGATTGCGGGGCGGAGTTGGAGGGCAATCTGACGGTCTACGCCAGGAACCGGCACCTGATGCTCGAGGGGTTGCCGATGTCGGGATTTTCCCAGTTCGCGCCGCCCGATGGCGCGTTCTATATCTACGCGGATGTCAGCGATTTGACCGACGACAGCCGCCTGTTCTGCGCCCAGTTGCTGGAACAGGTCGATGTGGCGATCACGCCCGGGCTGGATTTCGATCCGGTTCGGGGTCATCGCACGGTTCGCTTTTCCTATGCGCGCAGCACCGCCGACATCGTGGAGGGGCTGGCGCGGCTGCAGCGCTTCATGCGATCACGCTAGGCGGAATGTGCCAAAACGCTTTTGGCTGGCGGACCGGGCACGGCACCCGGAGGGATATTGTAGGGCAGGCATGATCTGGATCGTTCGGTTGGCCATCGCCATCGTCGGGCTTGCGGTTTCGGGCCCGGTGGCGGCGCAGGAATTGTCGGCGCTGGCGCGGCTGGATGTGGCGCAGTCCTTTGTCCGCGACCAGGGCCCGGGGATTGAACTGCAACTGGCGCTCAGCCAACCGGTGCCGTGGCGGGTGCTGACGCTCAGCGATCCGCCACGGCTGGTGATGGATTTCCGCGAAGTGGTGTTCGACGGTCCGGGGGCGGGCCTGTCGACCAGCACCCGGGTGCTGGACGTGCGTTCCGGTGTGTTTCGTCCCGGCTGGTCCCGGCTGGTGCTGGAACTTGCCGGACCCTTTGCGGTGACGGCAGCGGCCATGGACACCACCGCAGGCGGCACCCGCATCGAGCTAAGGCTGGAGCCGGTCAACATCGAGGCCTTCGTGGCAGGTGCCGGCGCGCCGGAAGCTGCGCTGTGGGATTTACCGAAACCGGCGCTGACCGGCGTGGCCAAGACCCGGCAGACTGGCGAAGGGCCGCTGGTGGTGGTGCTGGACCCCGGGCATGGCGGCATCGATCCCGGTGCCGAACAGGGACCGCTGACCGAGGCCGATCTGATGCTGGTGTTTGCCCGCGATCTGGCCGAGGCGATGGCCCGCAGCGGCGGCTTCACCGTGGTGATGACCCGGACGGCCGACGAGTTCGTGCCGCTGGAGGCACGGGTGTCGATTGCGCGGGCGGCGGGAGCGGATGTGTTCCTGTCGCTGCATGCCGATGCCATCGCCGAGGGTGTGGCCCGGGGGGCCACGGTCTATACGTTGGCGGAAGATGCCTCCGATGCCGCGTCGGCGGCACTGGCGGAACGGCACGACCGGGCGGATTTGCTGGCGGGGGTCGATCTGGGCGATCAGGATGATCTGATCGCCGGCGTGCTGATGGATATGGCCCGGCTGGAAACCCGCCCGCGTACCGACCGGCTGGCCGGGGCACTGGTCGATGCGATCCGCGACGCCAGTCTGGACATGCATAAACGCCCCCGGCTGGAGGCGGCGTTTTCAGTGCTGAAATCGCCGGACATACCGTCGGTGCTGCTGGAACTGGGGTTCCTGTCCAGCAACCGTGATCTGGAAAATCTGAAGGATGCCGACTGGCGGGCCCGGATGACCGGGGCCATCGTCGCGGCGTTGCAGAAATGGGCGGTTGCCGACGCAGCCGAAGAATCGCTGCTGCGCCAATAGATCGCGGCTTCGTGACGGCCGGCGGCGAAATTCGGCCGCAACTGGACCGGGTTGGTTTTGACCGCCGCCACCGCAATGCCTATAAGGGACCGTGCAGCACGAGGGCGATGGGTTGATCCGGTTCATAGTGTCATTTTTCGGGGCGATCTTTACCGCCTTGACGCTGGGCGCGTTCTTTGTCGCGCTGGCGGTCGGGGCGATTTTCTGGATGTATGGCCGCGATCTGCCAAGCTATGACCAATTGGCGCAATACACGCCGCCGACCATCAGCCGGATCTATTCCGGCGAAGGTCGGATGATCGACGAGTTTGCGCAGGAGCGGCGGATTTTTGCGCCGATCGAGGAAATTCCCGATCTGGTCAAACAGGCCTTCATCTCGGCAGAGGACAAGAACTTCTATTCGCACCATGGCTATGATGCCGAAGGGATCGCCTCGGCGGCATGGGACGCGCTGCGTTCGCGCGGGCAGAACGTGCGGGGCGCGTCGACCATCACCCAGCAGGTCATGAAGAATTTTCTGCTGTCTGGCGACCGCACCGGCGAGCGCAAGATCAAGGAAATCATTCTGGCCACCCGGCTGGAGGAAACCCTGTCAAAGGAAAAGATACTGGAGTTGTATCTGAACGAGATTTTCCTCGGGCAGAATTCCTACGGTGTGGCGGCGGCGGCGCAGACCTATTTCAACAAGACATTGGCCGACCTGACCCCGGGCGAAGCCGCCTATCTGGCGTCGCTGCCGAAATCGCCGTCGAACCGGCACCCGGTCCGTGACCTGGAGCAGGCAGTGTTCTGGCGCGACAATACCCTGCGCGAGATGTATGAAAACGGCAACATCGACGAACTTACCTATCGGGCCGAAAAGGCGGCACCGCTGCTTTCGGTGCAGAATGGCGACTATCCGGCCTTTCGCGAAAGCCTGCCGCCGCGCGATTATTTCACCGACGAGATTCGCCGCCAGCTGTCGGGCAGCTTTGGCGAGGAGGAATTCTTCGGCGGCGGCCTGACCATTCGCGCCACCATCGAACCGTCGATGCAGGTGATTGCGGCACGGGCGTTGCGGCAGGGGCTGGAAAAGTACGACCGCGGTCAGGGCGTCTGGCGCGGCACCGGCAAGGTGCTGGATGCGGGCGAGCTGGCGGACGAAGCTACCTGGCGGGCGGCGTTGATCGAGGTTGAGGTTCCACGCGACGTTGACGGCTGGCACCCGGCTGTGGTGCTGGAGGTCGGCGAGGCAAGCGCGCGAATCGGTATCGAAGGCATTGAAGAGGACGAGGACGGGCACTTTGTTCCCGCTGAAGATGTGACCTGGGCGAGAAAGCTGCAAGCGGACGGGACGCTGGGGCGCAAGGCCAAGGTGGCGGGTGATCTGGTTGCCGTCGGCGATGTGGTTCTGGTGCGGGCTGTCACCAAGGACGAGGACGGGTCGTTCGTCCGCTGGTCGCTGCGGCAGGTGCCGGAGGTACAGGGCGGCTTCATGGCGATGGACGTGAATACCGGTCGCGTCATCGCCATGCAGGGCGGCTTCAGCTATCAGGATTCAGTGTTCAATCGGGCCACGCAGGCCACCCGGCAACCGGGATCAAGCTTCAAGCCGTTCGTCTATGCGGCGGCACTGGACAGCGGCTTCAACCCCTCGACCATCGTGATCGATGCGCCGATCGAGGTGGATACGCCCGAGGGGCTTTGGAAGCCGAAGAACGCGTCGGAAAAATACTATGGCCCGGCACCGCTGCGCACCGGCATCGAACAGTCGCGCAATCTGATGACAGTGCGGCTGGCGCAGGAAATCGGAATGGAGACGGTGGCGTCATACGCCGAGCGTTTTGGCGTCTATGACCCGATGAACCCCTATCTTGCCAACGCGCTTGGCAGCCAGGAAACCACGCTGTTCAAGATGGTGGCGGCCTACGCCATGTTCGCCAATGGCGGCGAGCGGGTGGAACCGACGCTGGTCGACCGCGTGCAGGACCGTTGGGGCAAGACCGTTTATCGCCACGATACAAGGTCATGCGAGGATTGCGCGCTGCCGGCACTGACGGCCGGAACCGCGCCACGCATCACCTCGAACCGCGAACGGGTGATGGATGCGATCACCGCCTATCAGCTGACCTCGATGATGCAGGGGGTGATCGAACGCGGAACCGGGCGCGGCATCAATGTCGGCGTTCCGATTGCCGGCAAGACTGGTACGACCAACGAGGCCAAGGATGTCTGGTTCATCGGCTTTTCGTCGACCATCGTTGCGGGGTGCTACATCGGCTACGACCAACCACGCACGCTTGGCAGCGGTGCGTCGGGCGGGGGCATGTGCGGGCCGGTGTTCCAGAGCTTCATGACCGAAGCCGTGAAAGCCTATGGCGGTACGGAATTCCGGGTGCCGCCCGGCGGGATATTCATCAACATCGACCGCTTTACCGGGGCGCGTCTGTCCGATGATGCCTCGGGCGAGAATGTGGTGGCGGAATACTTCCGCGAAGGTGCCGACCCGATCTTTGGTCTGGGGGCGCTGGTCGATGGCGGATTTGGCATGGGCGAGAACCTGCCGCTGTTCGCGCAGGGCGAGAGCGATAACGAAAGCGGCGGCACCGAAGTCATCACCGCGACTGGCGAGCGCAAGGTGATCCCGAAGAAAGCGACGTTCGGCGAGCTGAGCGCGGGCGGGCTGTACTGAGGTGCATTCCCAGGCCGGGCCCTTGCCCGTGCGCCCCGATGCCGCTATCACGCGGCGCTGAACTGCAACCATGAAAGGGCGCGCATGCGGACCGAGGCGGTGAACCTTGTCGAAGCGATCCGCAAATCGCTGAACCTCCTGGGCCAGCGGATGGACTGGGACACCGCGTCGCATCGGCTGGAAGAGTTCAACGCCATGATCGAGGACGGCGATCTGTGGTCCGATCCCGCCCGCGCGCAAAAGCTGATGCGCGAACGGCAGGCGCTGCTGGATGCCATCGCGGTCTACAAGGGCATCGATCAGGAGTTGCGCGACACCGTTGATCTGATCGAACTGGGCGAGGCCGAGGGCGATACCGAAGTGGTGGCCGAGGCGGAAGCGTCGCTGAAAACCTTGGCGGCAAGCGCTGCCGAAAAGGAAGTCGAGGCGTTGCTCGACGGCGAGGCGGACGGCAATGACACGTTCCTGGAGGTAAATGCCGGCGCGGGCGGCACGGAAAGCTGCGACTGGGCCTCGATGCTGGCGCGGATGTATCTGCGCTGGTCCGAGAAAAAGGGATACAAGGTCGAACTGATGGCCGAGACGGCGGGCGAAGAGGCGGGAATTCGCTCCGCCTCTTACAAGATCAGCGGCAAGAACGCCTATGGCTGGTTGAAATCGGAATCCGGCGTGCACCGGCTGGTGCGGATATCGCCCTACGATTCAGCGGCGCGGCGGCACACGTCGTTTTCCTCGATCTGGGTCTATCCGGTGGTCGACGACAACATCGAGATCGAGATACCCGACCGGGATATCCGCATCGACACCTACCGGTCGTCCGGGGCTGGAGGGCAGCACGTGAACACCACCGACTCGGCGGTGCGGATCACGCATCTGCCCACCAACATCGTGGTGACCAGTTCCGAGAAATCGCAGCACCAGAACCGGGCGAACTGCATGGCTGCGCTGAAGTCGCGGCTGTATCAGCTGGAATTGGACAAGCGCAACGCCGCCGTGCTGGCACAGCACGAAAGCAAGGGCGACGCCGGCTGGGGCAACCAGATCCGGTCCTACGTGCTGCAACCCTATCAGATGGTCAAGGATCTGCGGACGCAGGTGGAAACCTCGGACACGCAAGGGGTGCTGGACGGCGACCTGGACCGGTTCATGGCGGCAACGCTGGCGCAGGATGTGGCTGGCAAAAGCCGGGCAGAGGCCACGGCAGAGGATTGAGCCGTGCTGCTGACCGAAACCAGGCCAGCCGACGCCGCAGCGCTGCTTCGTACGATGGACTGTCGCGGCTATGGTCTGCCGCCGGGCGTGATCAAGCCTGACGAGGTTCCGGCCATGCCGGAGGGCTGGTCCGCGCGGCTGCTGGCAGCGCAGGGCCGGGGCAGTCGGCTGGCGGTGCAGCGCGGCGAAATGCCGGCGTCGCTGGCGGTCATGGAACCCCTTTGGGACGGATCAGTAAAGACAGGTTGCGCTGTTTCCCCGGCGCGGCGTGGGCGGGTGGTTGCCACAATCGCCTGCAGCGCGAGATGAACCGCAGGCTCAGCCCGCAGACTCCGCTGACAGGGTCGGTCAAACCATAGCCCGCATCAGACCTGCGCCGGATTGTGCGCCACCCGGCCGCGAAAGGTGAACGCGGCGTAGAACAGTTGCACATCGGCAAAACCCGCCTCTGCAAGCATTGCGGCATCCTGTTCCGGCGACAGCATCAGCAAGCGTTCGCCAATCCCTTTTCCGCATTGTGCGCCATGGCGGGATCGATGCCGTTGGACATGGCAAAAGCGGCAAAACGGTTCAGCCACAGTGCTTTTTCCCCGGCTTCCTGTGGCAAGCTGTGGTGCGCCACCACCAAAGGGGCACCGGGTTTCAGCCGCTGGCGCAGGTGAACCAGAGTGCGCAAACGCTCTGCCGGTTCGATGAAATGCAGGGTCAGAATGCAGGTGGCGGCATCGAACGGACCCTGGGGTGCGGTGTCGATGAAGCCATCGTGCATCTGAACCCGGGCAGACAATGGTCCAAGGGTGCTTTGCGCCAGATCCAGCATTTCAGCCGAAGGGTCAACGCCGGTGAACGTCCAGCCCGGATGCCAATCGGCAAAGGCTTTCAGTTCCAGCCCTCCGCCGGCACCAAGCACCAGAACCTGCGCATTGGGCGCCACGGTTTCAGCAATCAGCAATGCCGCCATCCGTTGCAGGTCGTGAAACCCGGGGACAAGCCGCACCGGGCCTTTGGCGTAGTTGGCAACAGCCACTGGATCAGAAAATGATGACATCGGGTGGATGGTAGCGATTCGTCCGGCCGCCGTCGATGCAGGCGCGGTTGTCCACGCGGGGTGCCGCAAATGAAAAAAGGCACCACAGATGCGGTGCCTTTCATGACTACGGGCGGGAAGATCAGACCTTGGCAGGTTCCGGCGTCGGGGCCGCCAGTTGCGCGCGGGTCCCGCCAGCGGAAAGCGGATCCTCCTGACGCTGCACCGAGCCTTCGAAGTGCGCGCCGGACTCGATGGCAATGGTCTTGTGGATGATGTCGCCTTCGACCCGTGCGGTCGCGGTCAGGCGCACCTTGAGGCCACGGACCTTGCCGACGACGCGGCCATTGATCACGATATCGTCGGCCACAATCTCGCCCCGGACGGTGGCACCCTCGCCGACCGTCAGCAGGTGGGCGCGAACGTCGCCCTCGACCGTGCCTTCGACCAGAATGTCACCGGTGGTTTTCAGATTGCCGACCACCGTCAAATCTGCGGACAGAAGCGAGGCGGGCGGCTTGGTCTTTGGTGTGGTGGGATTGTAATCCATCGTTGGTCTGCTCATTGTTGAATCTGCTGTTTTGGGCTTGTCAGCCTCGCCTCCCTGTTTGGGGCCAGGCTCGTTGATCCTGCTCTTAGAAAACATCGTTCGCCGCCTTGATATAGGTCATCGGGTTGACAGGGGATTCGCCGACGCGCACCTCGTAGTGCAGATGCGTACCAGTCGAGCGTCCAGAATTGCCCATATCACCGATCCTGTCGCCGCGCGAGACCCTTTGACCAACGGCAACGCGGATTTGCGACAGGTGGGCATAGCGGGTTTCGACGCCAAGCGCGTGCTGGATGGTGATCATCCGGCCATAGCCGTTTTCCCAGTCGGCTTGGATCACCGTGCCATCGCCAGTGGCATAGATCGGCGTGCCGTAGTTGGCCGCGAAATCGGTGCCGGTGTGCATCCGCGTGCCCGCCCCCTTTGGATCACGGCGATAGCCGAAGCCCGAGGTGAAGCGGAACGAACTGTGAACCGGTACCGCGAATGGCAGCTGTTCTGCCGCGATGCGGTAAAGGTTCATCGTGTCGAGGGTTTTCAGGATGCCGTTTGCTCTGGCCGTGTCAGGGTCCAGTGCTGCGCCCGAGGTCGAAAACGACAGCGGCGTCAACGGTCCGCCTTGTCCGGAATAACCGCGCCGGACCGTATCCAGAACATCCTGCGGCGACAGGCCGGCTGCGCGGAACATCTTGTCCAGCGGTGCCATCGAGATCGTGACCGCATCCTCCAGCTGGGAAAAGATGGCGTCATTGCGTTCCTGCAGCAGGCGGGTTTCCAGTGCGGCCAGATCGGCCTGCCGGCGCGCCTCGGTGGCAGCCTGTGCCATCGCATCACGCTCGCCCGCGGTGCTGCTGAGGGCCGTCGTCAGAAAGTCGAGCGTCAGCCCCATGTCGGCCTGCTGCGATGCGGGCAGGCGGGTGGTGCCGGTCTGTTCGGCCAGCGCCAGCTGCGCCTCGGCGGAAGAGCCGCGGGCAGCATCCCGTTCGATCATCGTCTGGCGCAGGGTTTTCTGGATCACTTCGATCCCGGTTTCCAGTTCCTTGCGGTGGTCTTCCGATGCCAGCAGCAGCGATTGCATTGCGGAAATCTGATCCAGCGCCACGTTGAACCGTTCCTGCGTCATCGTGGCTTCGCCGGCCCTGCCGTCACGTTCAAGCGACAGGTCGTTCAGCCGTGCTTCATACAGCGATTGCTCGCGCCGGGACTGTTCGCGCACCGAACCGGATCCGATCGAGTCCATCAGCAGCACGGCCGTGGCGATGATCGTCCAGCCGAGCACGAGAACCGTACCGCCAAGCCCAATGGCCTGGCTGAGCGGGCGCAGGCGGATGAAGCGGGTTTCGGCGTCGGACCGGAGGAACAAGCGTCGTTCCGGCAGCACCTCGGCCAGGGCAGCGTTCAATCTGCTCGTCAGTCGGCTGGTCACGCCATTTGTCCTGATCTTCCCAAATTCCCCGGGCAAGCCTTCGTACTGTCACAGCTTTCCCTTCTGGATTGCTTAACGACGCAGGGCAGGTCCCGCAACATTTTTGGCCAAAGGTGCCTTGCTGCAGGCACAATGCTGCTGGGATAGGCGAAAAGCTGCCGATGACGTGCGGGCGCGGATGCGCGGTTATGCTGGCTGAATGCATCGCGGTCGCCGCGTTGCCCGGCGGTTGGCCGATCTATGCAAGCGCTTTCGCTGCGGCCAGCACTTCATCGACATGGCCCTCGACTTTGACTTTGGGCCAGATTCTTGCGACGTTTCCCGACCCGTCGATCAGGAATGTGGTACGTTCGATCCCCATGTAGGTCTTGCCGTACATGCTTTTCTCGACCCAGGTGCCGTAGCGTTCGCAGACGTCGGAGGCTGCGTCCGAGGCCAGCACGATGCCAAGCCGATGTTTGACCACGAACTTGTCGTGCGCCTTGACGCTGTCCTTCGAAATGCCGATGACCATCGCCCCAGCTTCGGCGAATGCGGATAGTCGGGATGTGAAATCAATGGCTTCGACGGTGCATCCCGAAGTGTCGTCTTTTGGGTAGAAATACAGCACGACGGCCTTCGGCCGCTGTCCGGACAGCGTGATCTGATCGCCGCCGTCGCGGGGCAGCGTGAAGTCGGGGGCGGTATCGCCAAGGGTCAACATGTGGTCCGGTCCTTTGCTTGGGTGGGCGCGGCGCAGGCCGCGTGAATTGGTTTTAGTTGCCTTTGATAAGAGATAAAGGCAAGCCACGATCCAGCGGGGCATTCTGTCCAGGATTTCCGGGTTCAGACAGCGGGCGCGATGACGGCAACAGACCAGACACGAATGACACGGCGCAGACGCCGGCCAGGACGCAAGGCCCGGGTCAAGCTGTTTCTGCTGCTGTTGCTTGTGGGGCTGGTGGGGGGGGCGGCTGTTCTGGCGCTGACCGGGCGATCCGTGCCGGTGCCGCACTGGGTCGTTGACCGGGCCGAAGTGCGGGTGAACGAAGTGCTGAATGGTCAGGGCAGCGTGCATCTGGGCGGGGCAGATCTGCTGGTTGACAGCGGCTGGGCGCCTCGACTGCGTCTGCGGGACGTGGAACTGCGCAATGCGGCCGGCCTGGCCCTGATCACGCTGCCCGATCTGCGGGTGGTGTTGTCAAAGAAGGATCTTTTGCGGGGCCGGTTGCAGCCGACTGACCTCAGGATCATCGGTGCCAATCTGACGTTGCGGCGGGACACGGATGGGACCGTGCATCTGGACCTGTCCACCGGATTGCCGGGCCAGGGCATCGTTGCCGCAAATTCTGGCGGAACCGGCGGTCTGGATCAGCTGCTGCTGGCAGTCGACCGGGCGCTGTCGGTCCCGTTTCTGGCAAGGATCGAACAGATCGAGGCCGAGGGCCTGAACCTGACGCTGGAAGATGCCCGGGCCGGGCGGGTGTGGCGGGTTCGCGACGGGCGATTGCGACTGACGCAGTCCGAGGCGGATATTTCGGTGGCCGTGGCGCTGAACCTGCCCAAGGCCGGATCGGCGGCGCTTTCGATAACGGCGAGCAAGGGTGGCGGCGGTGCGCAGTTCGGTGTGTCACTGCAGGACGTGCCGGCGGCCGACATCGCGACACAGGCGGCGGCGCTGGCATGGCTGGCACCACTGGATGCACCGATCTCGGGCTCGCTGCGGTCCGAGATTGCCGGGGATGGCGTAATCGGGCCGCTGAACGGCACGCTGGAGATCGGCGCCGGCGATCTGCGCCCCGGCGATGTGGCCGAGCCGATCCGGATCGAGCGTGGCAAGGTCTATTTTTCCTATGATCCGGCGCGCGGCAGGCTCGAGTTTGCCGACATCACGCTGGACAGTCGTGCCTTGCGGATCAGGGCCAGCGGACATGCCGATCTGACCGACCCGGTCGCCGGGCTGGCACCAGAGCTGATCGTGCAGGTCCGCTTTGCCGACGTGGCGTTCGACCCCGCCGGACTGTTTCAGGAACCGGTCCGGTTTTCGCAAGGCGCGGTTGATCTGCGGCTGCAACTGGACCCGTTCAGCCTGTCGATCGGCCAGTTCGTGCTGGTCGAGGCCGGGCGCAGGATCGAAGGGCGCGGGCGGATCGGGGCAGATGCCGCCGGATGGGACGTGTCGCTGGACATGGTGCTGGACCGGATTGCGCACGACCGTCTGTTGGCGCTGTGGCCGGTAGGAGTGGTGCCTCTGACGCGCAACTGGCTGGACCAGAATGTGCAGACCAGCCAGCTTTTTGATGTAAAGGCGGCGCTGCGCCTGCGCCCGGGGGCCGAGCCGCGCCTGTCGCTGGGCTATGAGTTCACCGATACCGACGTGCGGTTTCTGAAAACCCTGCCGCCGATCCTGCAGGCCACGGGCTATGCGGCCATTCAGGACAACAGTTTTGCCCTGGTGGTCGATCGGGGCATGGTCACTCCGCCGTTGGGTGGGGTCATCGACATGGCCGGCACAGTGTTTCGGGTGCCTGACATCACGGTCAATCCGGCGCCGGCCGTGATTGAACTGCATACCAGCAGCAGCATCACCGCCGCCCTTTCGTTGTTGAACGAGCCGCCCTTCGGCTTCCTGACACGCAGTGAACGCCCGGTGGACGTGGCCGAAGGTCGGGCGCGGATGGTTGCGCGGATCGATCTGCCGCTTGCCGGAAAGGTCGGCCCCGGCGATGTCAAATTCGAGGTGGCGGGAAACCTGACCGACCTGTCGTCAGAGGTGCTGGTGCCGGGGCGGCGGCTTCAGGCCGAGACGATGGACCTGACTGCAGGGCCAGACGGGATGGCGATCGCCGGGGACGCGACGCTGGACGGCGTGCCGTTTCGCGCCACCTGGTCACAGGAATTCGCGCCGGAGGCGGCAGGCAGAACCCGGGTCGAAGGCACGGTCGAGTTGTCGCAGCGTTTCCTGGATGCGTTCCGGGTGGGACTGCCCCAAGGTGCGTTGGCCGGCGTCGGAACCGGCCAGTTCGGCATCGATCTGGTGCGCGGCCAGGATGCGCAGTTCCGTCTGGGATCGGACCTGTCGGGGTTGGCGCTCCGCGTCGCCGAAATCGGCTGGTCGAAGCCGAAGCAGGCATCGGGCCGTCTGGAACTTTCCGGTTCATTGGGCTCGCCGCCGACGATTGACCGGCTCAGCCTGAATGCGTCGGGATTGAAGGCCGACGGCACATTGGTCCTGAACCGCGACGGCTCGCTGCAGACGGCAACGTTTTCGCGGGTGCAGGTCGATGACTGGCTGGACGGGCCGGTGCAGATGACCGGACGCGGCGCGAACCGTCCGGTCGACGTCGTGATGCGTGGCGGCAGGGTCGATCTGCGGCGATCCAGCCTGGGCGGCAGCGATACCGGTGGCCGGGGCGGCGCCATCAAGCTGAACCTTGACCGGCTGGTGATTTCCGAAGGCATCGCCCTGACCGGTTTTCAGGGCAGCTTCAACGGCAAGGGGGGGTTCAACGGCAGTTTCGGCGGTATGGTCAACGGTGTGGCACCGGTGGTCGGTACAGTGACGCCTCTGGGCAAGCGCTCGGCGGTGCGGCTGGAATCGCCCGACGCCGGCGCGGTGTTCCGGGCGGCCGGGGTTTTTGACCGCGCAACGGGCGGAGCGCTGGACATGACGCTGACCCCGACCGGGGCGGCGGGCAACTATGACGGACGCTTGCAAATCAGCTCGACCCGCATCCAGCGGGCACCGGTGCTTGCCGAACTCTTGGGGATGATAAGCGTCATCGGATTGCTGGAACAGTTGAACGGGACCGGCATCCTGTTCAACGATGTCCAGGCCGAATTCCGTCTGACCCCGAACGCCGTCGAGATCCGGCAGGGCAGCGCCATCGGGTCGTCGATGGGGGTAACCATGGTTGGGCTATACTCGCTGGGAACCAAGCAGATGGACATGCAGGGGGTGATTTCGCCGATATACATCCTGAACGGCATCGGCAGCATTCTGACCCGCAAGGGCGAAGGGCTGTTCGGCTTCAACTATCAATTGCGGGGCACGGCGGTCGATCCGCGGATTCAGGTCAACCCGTTGTCGATCCTGACGCCGGGGATGTTTCGCGAACTGTTCCGCAGGCCGCCACCCGCGCTGCCATCGGCCGGCAACTGATGCAGTTGTCGGACTTCGATTTTCCGTTGCCGCAACGGTTGATTGCCACACGCCCGGCACGGCCCCGGACGGCGGCACGGTTGCTGGTTGCCGACGATGCGGGGTTGCGTGATCTGCAGGTGCAGGATCTGCCGGACCTGCTGCAGCCGGGCGACCGGCTGGTGCTGAACAATACCCGGGTGATCCCGGCCCGGCTTCATGGCCAGAGGATCAGGCAGGGCGCAGCAGGGGCGACGACAGTGGCCCGGGTCGAGGTTACCCTGCTGGAGCCGACGCCGGACGGATGCTGGCGGGCACTTGCCAAACCAATGCGCAAACTGGCACCGGGCGAGCGGATAGTGTTTTCGCCCGACCTGTCAGCCGAAGTGTCCGGCAAAGACGACGCCTCGGTAATTCTGGCGTTTGATCAGACCGGGGCCGCGTTCGACAGCGCCTTGACGGCAGCCGGCAGCATGCCCCTGCCACCCTATATCGCGGCCATTCGTCCGCCGGATGCCCAGGATCACGTCGACTATCAGGCGGTATTTGCCCGCCACTCCGGCGCGGTGGCGGCGCCGACAGCCTCGCTGCATTTCGACGCGCCGCTCCTCGACCGGCTTCGTGCCGTTGGAGTGGCTTTCAGCGAGGTCACGCTCCACGTTGGTGCCGGCACGTTCCTGCCGGTCAAGGTCGAGGATGTCACGACCCACCGGATGCATGCCGAGTGGGGCGAGGTTACCGAAAAGGCGGCAGCCGAGATCAATGCCACCAGGGCAGCCGGTGGCCGGGTGATCCCGGTCGGCACAACGGCGTTGCGGCTGATAGAGGCGGCGGCCGCCAGTGGAATAGTGCAACCCTGGGTGGGCAAAACCGATATCTTCATCTATCCCGGCTATCGCTTCCGGGTGGCGGACGGGCTGATGACCAATTTCCATCTGCCGAAATCGACGTTACTTATGCTGGTCTCGGCCTTGATGGGGATCGAGCGGGTCAGGGCGGTCTATGCGCATGCCGTCGCGCGGGAGTATCGGTTTTTCTCCTATGGCGATGCTTCTCTTTTGCTGCCACATGGATTGGCAGGGCGCATCACGCCAAAAGAGCCGACAGTTGGATCATAGCATGGCCTTTGTACCGGCGCGGCATAGGGGGGCGGCATGATCCGGGTTCTGGCCAATTCCTGGCCACTGCTGCTGGGCGTGATGCTGCTGATGGTCGGCAACGGCATGCAGAACACGCTGCTTGGCATTCGTGGCGGGATCGAGGGGTTCAGCACCTTTCAGATGTCGGTGGTGATGTCGGCCTATTTCCTTGGGTTTCTGGGCGGCTCGCAACTGGCGCCGCAGATGATCCGCCGGGTCGGGCATGTGCGGGTGTTCTCGGCACTGGGTTCGGCAATCTCGGCCATTCTGGTGCTTTATCCGGTGGCACCGGACTGGATCGCCTGGGCCGGGATGCGGGTGATCATGGGGTTCTGCTTTTCCGGCGTCTATGTCACTGCCGAAAGCTGGCTGAACGACACCGCAACCAACGAGACGCGGGGGCAGACCCTGTCGCTTTACATGATCGTGCAGATGGTGGGAATCATTGCGTCACAAGGACTGATGACCGTCGGCGAACCCGACGGCTTTCTGCTGTTTGTGATCCCGTCGGTGCTGGTATCGCTGTCCTTCACCCCGATCCTGTTGTCGGAAGCCCCGGCCCCGACGTTCTCGGCGATCAAATCCCTCAGCTTGCGCCGCCTGTTCCGGGT
>JANNRR010000031.1:0-2030 GCA_031401675.1 Paracoccaceae bacterium | reverse complement strand
GATCCGCTGTATCTACCGGCTGGAGGAGCATCAGAAGGGTCATTTCGTGGTCGTTGGAACCGAACTGACCAGCGACCTGAAGAACATCGACAAGGTGCGGTCGGATGTCGTCATGGTTTTCCAGCATTTCAACCTGTTCCCGCATCTGACCATCCTGGAAAACTGCACGCTGGCACCGATCTGGGTGCGCAAGGTCCCCAAGCGCGAGGCCGACGAGACCGCGATGCATTTCCTGACCAAGGTGAAAATCCCCGAGCAGGCGGGCAAGTATCCCGGGCAGTTGTCGGGGGGACAGCAGCAGCGGGTGGCGATTGCCCGCAGCCTGTGCATGAAGCCGCGGATCATGCTGTTCGACGAGCCGACGTCGGCGCTGGACCCCGAGATGATCAAGGAAGTGCTGGATACGATGATCGCGCTGGCCGAGGACGGCATGACCATGCTGTGCGTGACGCACGAAATGGGGTTTGCCCAAGCCGTGGCCAACCGGGTGATCTTCATGGATCAGGGCCAGATCGTCGAGCAGAACAGCCCGCGCGAATTCTTCAACAACCCGCAATCAGAGCGCAGCAAGCTGTTCCTGAGCCAGATACTGGGGCATTGAGCGGTTCTGCGGGCGTTTGAAGCGAATTGAGATCAGGTGGAATCGTCGTCCTCCTGCTGCTTCGGGGCCAGTGGGGGTTTTGCACCCCCACACCCCCGCAGGATACTTGAGACAAAGTGAAGCGAAATTTGAGTCAATTTGTGTGGAGTGGGTCTGGTGCGGTGGTCCCACCAATCCTGATCCCGCTCAAGCGTTCCGGTTCCCGCGCCTGTTCCGGGGCCCATTCCGACGCCCGTCTGGTCCAACGCCCGTCTATTCCAACGCCCGTCTATTCCAACGCTCTGGGGGTGATGAAGTCGATCACCTGGCCGGTGCCAAAGCGCACTTCGGACCAGTCGGCGATGTCGAACTCCATGACCAGAGTGGCACCGGTCGGGTAGTGGGCAAATTCAGGGTCGAGCGGTGGGCGCGCGGCCAGCAGGCCGGCAAAGGCGCCAATGCCGGGATTGTGGCCGAGCATCATCACCAGCCGGAATTCTGCCGATTGCAGCACCGCCAGCATCGCATCGGGGCCGGCGTGGTACAAAGCCGGGATCAGACGCAGATCGGCCTTGTGCTTCATGGTCGCGGCCAGCCCTTCCCAGGTTTCGCGGGTGCGGGTGGCGTTGGAGCACAGCACCTCGTCCGGGATGTCGCCGCGCGAGGTCAGCCACTGGCCCAACAGCGCCGCCGAGCGCTGGCCGCGCGGGTTCAGCGGGCGATCTATATCCGGCAGCAGCGGGTCGTCGTAGCTGGACTTGGCGTGGCGGGTCAGGATCAGGCGGTGCGTCATGGGTGGAACAGCCTCATGTGATAGGCGGATTGTTCGGCCAATCTGGCATATCGGCGCGACACTGGACAGGCCCTGCGAACGGCACAGCCGGCGGACATGCATTCAGCGCCTGCGGGCCGGCCCAGGAAGGCGTGGCAGGCCGCGACATCGTAGCCGGTGCCGGTCAGGGCGCGCGGCGGGCAGGCGGTCAGGCAGGGCTTGTCGGGGCAACTGTCGCAGGGATTGGCGGCGGGTGGGGCCAAGTCGATGTGATCCTTGAGCGCCAGCGCCCCGCGATAGGACAAGAGCAGCCCGGCGGTGTCATGCACGAGAAGCTTGACCGGCGACGGCCAGGCCCGGCCGGAGCGCAGCGCCCATGAGTAGAAAGGCCGGTACGGTGGCCGGCCGAACGGAAACAGCGCCTTGGCCCGCAGATCGCAGGCCAGCCCGCCGATCACCCGGCGCGACCAGCGGTCGAGCGGATCGGGAGCGCCGTCCCATTCCGGCTGGGCGGTCAGGCGTGCCCAGAAGCCGGGTTCGTCCGGGCCGAGCAGCAGCAGGGTGCGGGTGCCGGCGGGCAGGTCATCGCCGGGTGCGGCGTGAAAGCCACCAAGCACCGCCAGCCGGTGCGGCGCGGCAAGTGCGGCGATGGCCGCCAGCGTCATTTGCGAAACGGCA
>JANNRR010000030.1:0-11326 GCA_031401675.1 Paracoccaceae bacterium | reverse complement strand
CGTCCTGGCCGCAGAACAGCTCTGCGGCCAGGACTGAATCTACCTACATGCCGGACGGCACCACCGCCGCCTGCAGCACGGCCGAGAAATCCTCGGGCGACATCTCGCCCAGGAACAGCGCGGCGGTATTCTGCTGGATGGCGGCAAAAACCCCGCCGGTTTCGGGCAGTTCATAGAACACCCGGACATCGTTCGACGTCGACGCCTCGATCATTTCCTTCATCACGCGGTTGTCGGAAGGCACCACGCCGGTCGTGGTTGACAGGGTGATGGTGTCGACCACCATCTGTGCCGCTTCGTTGCCCATCATCCACTGCAAGAAGATGACCGCTTCGTCGACATGCTCGCTTTTGGCGTTGATGTTGAATGGGGCCTCCATTCCGGTGACGGTTGCAGGCACGCCGCCATCCACAGCCGGAAAGGGAACCACCCCGACGTCGATCGCCGGGTTGGTTTCCAGAAAGCCCGCATAGTCGGCGGAACCGCCTTCCAGCATCGCGCCCTGACCCAGCGCGAACAGCGCCTTGCCCTCGACATAGGGTGTGGCCAGCGACCCCTCCTGGAAGCAGCCGTAGATGTCGCGCAGGAAATAGGCCGCCTTGACGACATCGGGATCGGTCAGCTTGCGCGTTCCGGCCCTGACGGCGTCAAACCCCTCGGCCTTCAGCACGCTGGATGCCATCATCATGTAGAGAAAAGCCGGAATGATGCCATCCTGGGCTGGGGCGATCATCGGCGTGATGCCTTTGTCGCGCAGCGTCTGGCATAGCGCCATGAACTCGGTCTGGTTGGTCGGCGGGGTCAGACCGTTTTCCTCGAACACCTTGCGGTGGTAGTACAGCCCGACGGTATAGGACCCCAGAATGGGCGCGCTGTAGACCTTGCCGTCGATGACCACCGCATCCCGCGCCGCCTGCGTCAGTCCCGAGATGTCGATCAGATTGGTCAGATCGACATTGTAGCCTGCGGCGGCAGCGGCAGCGGTATCCGGGCCGGGGGCCAGACCGAACAGGTCGGGGGCCTCGCCGGCCGCCAGTGCAGTGTTCAGCCGCGTGGTGTAATTGGTGCCCGCGATTTCTTCCAGCTGGATGTCGATGGTCGGGTGCTTTGCCTCGAACGCGACAAGGATGGCCTCGACCCTGTCCTTCCATTCGGGATGGTTGTGCCACATGGTCAGGACCGTCTTGTCCTGCGCCAAGGCCGGCAACGCGCTGGATGCAAGCAGCACACCCAGTAGAAGAGAGTTCAAATATCTGGACTTCACTTGTGTTCCTCCGGTTGTGGTTTCCAATATGCCATCTGCAGGCAGTTCGGTTTCAGGCGGCCTTTTCTGGCCGAGCCAGAGGAGGGGGGGGTCTATCCATCTGCCGGCTCCTCTTTCCGGCAGCGGCAATCAAATCGCGTCACTGCACCGGGCCCTCACATCGCCAGCCCGGTCACTGCGTCGAAAAAATGCATCCGGTCGCAGGACACCGCTACCTCGACGGTCTGGTCGCGCTGCGCCTGCGATCGCGCCCCGAACCGGGCAATACAGACGTCGGCCTTGCTGCTGGATACCACGACCGTGTCAAGCGTGTCCTGATCGGCAACCTTGGCAGAGGGTGCATCCATCGCGAAATGCACCATCTGATCGGACCCGAGTTGTTCGGTCACGACCACGGTCGCGCGCAGCCGCTGATCCTGCGGATGCTGCGGCACCAGGGCCGCATCCTCAAGGTCCTCGGGGCGTATGCCGACTATGATCTCGCTGTCGACCTTTGCAGCCAGACCGGGTCGCCCCTCGAACGCCGCCGCCGGAACCGCCAGCCGGTGGCTGCCGAGGATCAGGGTGCAGTCAGCTGCGTCGCCCTCCAGCCGCGCCCGAAACAGGTTCATCGCCGGCGAGCCGATGAAAGAGGCGACAAAGGTGTTGGCCGGTTGGTTGTAGATGGCGGCTGGTGTATCGATCTGTTGCAGGACCCCGTCCCGCATAAGCGCCACCCGGTCCCCCATTGTCATCGCTTCGACCTGATCGTGCGTCACATAGATGGTCGTCACCTGCAACCGCCGCTGGATCTGCGCAATCTCCGACCGCATCTGGACCCGCAACTTGGCGTCAAGGTTGGACAGGGGCTCGTCCATCAGGAACACGGCGGGCTGGCGGATGATGGCCCGCCCCATCGCAACCCGCTGCCGCTGCCCGCCCGACAGATTTCCGGGACGGCGCTTGAGATAATTCTCCAGCTGCAAGATGCGCGCGACCTCGGCCACGCGGGTCGCGATCTCTTTCTTGGGGATGTTCGCAATCTGCAGGGAAAAGGCGATGTTGTCGAAAACGGTCATGTGCGGATAAAGCGCGTAGCTCTGAAACACCATGGCGATGTCGCGGTCGCGCGGCGCCAGGTCATTGACCACCTCGTCCCCGATCCAGACCTCGCCCCCGGTGACCTCTTCCAGTCCGGCAATCATCTTGAGCGCGGTAGACTTCCCACAGCCGGACGGTCCCACCAGCACAAGGAATTCGCCTTCGGCGATATCAAGCGACAGGTTATCGACGGCCTTGAGGCCGCCGCGCGCGTACTCCTTGACGATATTTTTCAGTCGAACCGTGGCCAAGTTCTACTCCGCATCATGCGGGCAAATCCAAGAAAAGGCGGCTCTGGCAAGAATGATCCCAGTAGCCCATGACGACGTCGGCCCTTACCAGTTCACCTGTGAAAATCCTTTCAGATAGTGAAATCATTGTCAACGCGGGGCTCCCGGAATGCTTTCACCGTGACTTGCAACTGGTCGCATGGACAAGACGAAGTTCCGGGCCGCGCGGCCCGCGAATTGACGTGGGGCAATTCAGACCAGCCCTCTCAGCACCTGCCGCGCCGCCAGGGTCACCGGCGCTTCGGTCTCTTTCAGGATGGCCAGGCGGTCGAACCTGCCCGGGTCGGCATTCACCGCCTGCCGCAGCGCCGCGCCAAACACCATCCGCAATTCGGTGCCGATGTTGAACTTGCAAACCGTCGTGTGCTGCGCGAGGTGCCGGCGCATCGCGGCAGGCACACCCGACCCGCCATGGATCACCAGGGGCGTGCGGGTGGCGGCCATGATCGCCGCAACTGCCACCACATCAATGGTCGCTGCGTCGGCCTGCTGCAGATGCACGTTGCCCACCGAAACCGCCATCGCATCGACCCCGGTTTCCGCAGCGAAGCGCGCGGCCTCGGCGGGGTTGGTGCGGGCCGATGCTTCACCCGCCGCATAGCCGACCAAGCCGACCTCGCCTTCGCATGACACTCCGGCAGCGTGCGCGAACGCCGCAACTTCCGCCGTCTCGGCGATGTTGCGCGCCAGCGGCAGGCGTGATCCGTCGAACATCACGGACGTAAATCCGCAGTCGATAGCCTGCCGACACTCCTCCGCCGTCGCCCCATGGTCCAGATGCGCCACCACCGGGACGCCCGCCGCTTCCCCCAGAACCCGGAACATCGCCCCCAGGACCGGCAGCGGCGTATGCGCCCGGCACCCCGGCCCGGCCTGCAGGATCACTGGCAGCCCTTCAGCCTCGGCAGCGGCGACATAGGCGCGCGCATCCTCCCAGCCCAACACCACCAGCCCGGCCACAGCATAGCCCCCCCTGAGCGCCGGTTGCAGAACCTCGCCCAGCGTCGCCAGCGTCATTTGAACTTCGCCACCATGTCCTTGATGCCGGGTATGGTCTCGATCTGATAGGCATGGGTCGGCTGGAAATACTGCACCAGTGACCGCTGGCTGAGGCCGGCCAGTATGGTGAAATAATACATCTCGTACCCCGGCAGCGCGACACAGGGATGATAGCCTTTGTCGATGCAGATCGTCGAGCCGTTGACGATGTGATAAGCATCGCCGGCCAGATTGTCCTCACGCTGCAGCATCTGCAGACCCGAGCCATGGCTGGGGCGGAAGCGGAAATTGTAGGTCTCGTCATGCCTTGTTTCCAGCGGCAGGCGGTCGGTGTCGTGCTTGTGGCTGGGAAAACCGGACCAGCCGCCCTGCCCTACCGTGAACAACTCGCTGACCAGCAGCCGCCCGACGCGACCATGATACTTGGTGCCGAAAATGTGCTTGATCTTGCGGTGGGTCTTGGTCTCGTCTGACCCATACTGAATGGTGTCGAGGTCGGCCGTGCGCACATCGAACGGCTCCAGAACCGTATCGAACCGCGCGCCTGCCACGAACACCTCGGCCCCGTCCGACAGGCAGACCATCAGCGCCCGCGCCCCCACCGGCACATAGACGCCCTCTGGCTCACCATCCCACACGTCGATACCGCGATTGCCAACCGCCGGGAACCGCGCGCCCTCCACCTCGACATCCACCGTGCCGGTGGCGGGCACGATGGCGGTCTCATACCCCGGCACCCGGTATTCGAAAACCTGGCCCCGGGACAACTTGACGATGTTGAAATAGTTCAGCGGCACCAAAGGGTCGTCTACATCCACAATCGGCCGGTTGGCATTGTCATATGGGGCGAGATGCATGCGGTCTCCTAAAGCGGCTGGGTTGGGCCGGGGTGACCGGCCAGAAACGCGGACAGTTCGGCCGGGGTCGGCATCGCGGGCGCGCAACCGACGCGGGCCACGACAATGGCGGCACAGGCCGATCCGCGCAGCACCGCTTCGGGCGCGGGGCGACCTTCGGCCAGCGCCGCAAGGAAGCCGCCCAGAAACGCATCCCCCGCCCCGGTCGGTTTCAGCGCGGCCACCGGATAGATACCGGTCCGCATCTCGGCCCCATTGGCAAAGGTTACGGCCCCCGCTTCGCCCATCTTGTAGACGACGATGCTGGCCGACGTGGCCGCCAGTTTCCGCGCCATTGTCAGGCCATGCTCCGGCCCCCCCGCCATGAAGCCGAACTCCACATCATTGCCGACGATGATCGCCGACTGTGTCGCCGCCCGGGAATATGCCCGCATCGCCGCCTCGGGCGAGGGCCAGCTGTAGGGCCGATAGTCGATGTCGAACACAACCGGCAGTTCTGCCACTTTTGCCATATCCAGCGCCCGAAAGGTGGCCGACTGCGATGGCTCGGCCGCCAAAGCCGTGCCCGTCGTTAACAGCGCGCCATAGGCGGCATAATCCACAGCCGCGACATCCGCCGAGTTCATCTCGAAATCCGCCGCTCGGTTGCGATAGATCACCGACTGATGATCCTCGATGCGCGTCTCGACCAGAGCAAGCGAATTGCGCGCCTCGCCTGCCACGGTGCGCACATGCTGGGTGCCAATGCCATACCGGCGCAGTTCATTGCGGCAAAACCGCCCCACCGCATCATCCGACACGCAGGTGACCAGATCAGCCTGGCCGCCATGCCTTACGATGGCCGCCGCGATATTGGCCGCCGACCCGCCCATGCAGGCGTGAAACTGCGTGGCGTCTTCGGTGCGCATGCCGGGCGGATCGGCATACAGATCCATCCCCACCCGGCCCAGGACCACGAACCGGTTGCGCGACAGGCGGAATAGGCTGGACATGGACGATCCGTGGTCCTTTGCTGGGGCACGACCAGTGGCAGATTCCGGTTGCACACGGGTCGGCGGCAAGGATAGACACTTTGCAACCGCTTGCAAGCAGCCAGATGGAAAGCCGCCGACCATGACGCAGATCGGGATCGGAATCGTCGGCGGCGGCTATATGGGCAAGGCGCATGCGGTGGCGATGCAGGCGGTTGGCGCGGTGTTCAACACCCGGTTGCGCCCGGTGCTGGAGATGGTATGCGCCACATCGTCCGTTTCGGCCGAAAAGTACCGGCAGGCCTATGGCTTTGCCCGCGCCACGACGGATTGGCGCGAGCTTGTGGCCGATCCCAAGGTAGAGGCCATCATCATCGCCTCGCCGCAGGAAACCCACCGGGCGATTGCCGAAGCAGCCTTTGCGCTTGGCAAACCGGTTCTTTGCGAAAAGCCGCTGGGGGCAAGCCTTGCCGACAGCAAGGCCATGGTGGCCGCCGCCGAGGCCGCAGGGGTGGTCAACATGGTGGGGTTCAACTATGTCCGCACCCCGGCCACGCAATTCGCGCGCGAACTTGTGGCCTCCGGGACCATCGGCAATGTGGTCTGGTTCCGCGGCGAACATACCGAGGATTTCTTCGCCGACTCCACGCTTCCGGCAAGCTGGCGAAGCCGCGGCGATGCCAATGGCACCATGGGCGATCTGGCTCCCCACATGATCAACGCGGCCCTTGCCCTGATGGGGCCGATCGTCTCGCTGAATGCCGAGATCGAGACTGTTCACCACACCCGCCCCGGTCCGACCGGGCCTGAAACGGTGACCAACGACGATCAGGGCCAGATCATGTGCCGCTTCGCCAAGGGCACGATGGGGCATTTGTTCTTCAGCCGTGTGGCGATGGGCCGAAAGATGGGCTACGCCTATGAGATCACGGGAACAAAAGGGGCAATCCGCTTTGATCAGGAGGATCAGAACGCGCTTTGGCTCTATCTTGCCGAAGGGCCCGAAGACCTGCGCGGCTTTCGCAAGATTCTGACCGGGCCGGAACACCCCGACTACCTGCCGTTCTGCCAGGGTCCGGGCCACGGCACCGGCTATCAGGACCAGATCATCATCGAGGCGCATGATTTTCTGCGCGCCATCGAAACCCGAACGCCCGTCTGGCCGACCTTTCGCGATGGCCTGGACGTTGCGCACATCGTGGCCACGGCTCGCGATTCCTCCGCGCAGAAAGCCTGGCTGCCGGTTCCCACCCTCTAAAACCAAGGACGCCCAGAATGACCATCCAGATCGGAAATGCCCCCTGTTCCTGGGGCGTGGAGTTTGCCCAGGACCCGCGCAACCCGGATTGGCGCAGCGTCTTGAAAGACTGCGCGGCCGCTGGCTATCGCGGCATTGAACTGGGCCCCGTCGGCTTCATGCCCGAAGACCCGGCACTGCTGGCCGAAGCGCTGGCGCAAAACCACCTGACCCTGATCGGCGGCGTGGTGTTTCAAGCATTTCACGACCCCGCCGCGTGGGACGATGTGCTCGACGCCGCACACCGCACCTGCAAGGCCCTGACCTCGCATGGCGCGCAACATCTGGTGCTGATCGATTCGATCTCGCCCCGCCGTGCGCCAACTGCGGGGCGCGCGGGCGAGGCTGAACAAATGGACACCGCCGAATGGCAGGCGTTCCGCGACCGCATCGCCACCGTGGCGCGGATCGGAGCCGAAGACCACGGTCTGACCGTCGGCATCCACGCCCATGCCGCAGGTTTCATGGACTTCGAGCCGGAACTTGAACGGCTGCTGGGCGAGGTTGACGAGCACATCTTGAAAATCTGCTTCGACACCGGGCACCATTCCTATGCTGGCTTTGATCCCTTGGCCTTCATGCAGCGCCACATGGCGCGGATCAGCTACATGCATTTCAAGGACATCGACCCGGTGGTGAAAGCCCGCGCCATCGCCAACCGCACAGGATTCTATGAAGCCTGCGGGCAGGGCATTTTCTGCAACCTCGGCAAGGGCGACGTCGATTTCCCCGCGGTGCGGCAACTGCTGCTGGACGCGGGCTTTGCGGGCTGGTGCACGGTTGAACAGGACTGTGATCCGACGCTGGACGTACGCCCGCTGGATGATGCGAGGGCGAACCGAGCCTATCTGTCTGCCATCGGATTCAACTAGGGGACATAGTCACATGGCAATCTTGAATTGGGGCATGATCGGCGGCGGAGAAGGCAGTCAGATCGGGCCGGCGCATCGCCTTGGCGCCCGCATGGACGCAGAATTTTCCTTTGTAGCCGGGGCTTTGGACCATCGCCCGAACGAAGGCCGCGCTTATGGCCAAAGATTGGGACTGGTCCTGGACCGCGCTTATGGCAGCTGGCAGGACATGCTGGCAGGCGAGAAGGACCGCCCCGACCGCGTTGATCTGGTCACCGTCGCCACACCCAACGCCACGCATTTCCCGATCACCAAGGCGTTCCTCGAAGCGGGCTTTCATGTGCTGTGCGAAAAGCCGATGACGATGACGGTCGATGAGGGCGAGGAAATCGTCCGCATTTCCCGGGCGACCAGTGCGATTTGCGCGGTGAACTACGGCTATACAGGCTATGCGCTGGTCCGCCACATGCGCGCGATGGTGGCACGCGGTGACATCGGCGCGGTTCGCGTGGTCAATGCCGAATTTGCCCACGGCCATCATGCCGATGCCGCCGACGCCGACAATCCGCGCGTGCGATGGCGCTATGACCCGGCACAGGCCGGCGTCTCGGCGCAGTTCGCCGATTGCGGCATTCACGCCATGCACATGGCCAGCTTCGTGACGGGCCAGGAAGTGGAACGCCTGTCCGCCGATTGCGTGTCCACCATCCCCAGCCGGATGCTGGAAGACGATGCAATGGTCAACTTCCGCATGAGTGGTGGTGTGGTGGGCAGGCTTTGGACCTCATCCATCGCCATCGGGCGGCAGCATGGTTTGGGCATTCAGGTATTTGGCGAAACCGGCGGCCTGCGCTGGTCGCAGGAACAGCCGAACCAGCTGTACTACATGCCGTTGAAGCAGCGCCTGCAGGTCATCGAACGCGGCGAGGGCAACCTTTCGCCTGAGGCGGACCGCGCCAGCCGGGTCACCGTCGGCCACGCCGAAGGCATGCCGCTGGCCTTCGCCAACATCTACAAGGACCTGGCCGAAGCCATCCACGCCCGGAAAGACGGCCGCCCGATCAACCCGGCAGCCGACCTGTATCCCAAGGCGGCGGACGGATTGCGGTCAATGGCGGCGGTGTTTGCCGTCGCACAATCCAGCAAATGCGACGGCGCCTGGACCGACGCCCGCCCGCCTATGTTCCGCTGATCCTGACGGGCAGCGGGCGCAGGGTGCCCCGCTCCACCAGATCACACGGAAAAATCCGCGCCTCGGTCGAACGTGCGGGTTCGTCGATCTGCGCCACGATCAGTTCCAGCGATGCCGCAATGATCTCGGGGATCGGCTGGCGGATCGTGGTCAGGTTGATCAGGGCCCAGCGCGCCATTTCCATATCGTTCAAGCCCAAGATGCCGATATCATCCGGCACCGACAGCCCTGCCTGACGCACTGCACTCAACGCGCCGATCGACAGCACGTCGTCGCCGCAGAAATACGCCTCGGCGGGACTGTCCCGCAGCAATCGCGCCATCTCGGCGTGACCCGCATCATAGGAATAAGCGTTGGCAAAGCTGTGACTGACAGTGATTCCAGGGTGGCCCGAAAGCTCCTGCTGAAATCCCAGCCAGCGGTCTTGCGAAGTGGAAGCGGTTGCAGGCCCGCCAAGAAACGCGACCCGGCGGTAGCCCCGCAACGCCAGCGTCCGCGCCGCGATGCGCCCGCATTCAACGTTATCGATCCCCACCACATGCACACCATGCGCCGTCGAATAGCGGCCGAAGGAATGCACCACAGGAATGCCTGCGGTCGTGAACACCAGCGGCAACGCGGGCGGCACGGTGGAAGACGCGATGATCACTCCGTCCACGGAATATTGGCGCAACAGACGCAGCAGGGCCCCGGGGTCGACCATATCCGTAAGGTTGACCAGCAAGGGCCTGAGACCCCTGGCCTGCAACCCGCGCGTGAAAAGATCGAAAACCTCAAGAAAAACGGGGTTGTGAAAGTTGTTGGACACCAGCCCGATCATCTTGGTGCGTCCGGTGGTCAGACTTCCGGCCAGCACGTTCGGGCTGTAATCCAGCTCGGATGCCGCCGTTTCGACCTTGCGACGGGTCTTGTCCGAAACCGACGCGCCTTGCGTGAATGCGCGTGACACCGCCGAAGTCGAAACCCCGGCGCGCTCTGCCACCTGCTTCAGCGTTCCCCGCATGCCCACCGTTCCTGTTCGCCGAGTCCGTTGATAGCGACACAAGCCGGCCGGATCAAACGGAACAGCGCCTACCCCGCTTTCTCGCAACCGGTTGCAAGGAATGGCCCCGCAATCCCACTTCACCGACGCCTCTTTCACGGCCATCCGGCGAGACATGCCCGGCCAGGTGACCTTTGTCGCAGGGCTGTCAGAGCTCGGTGCCGCTCGAGCAAGACGCCGCGCTGGCCCGAACGGCTGCCTGCGAAACTGGCTGCAGGCCAACGAGATCGCCTGACTGATCCGATAGACTGCGCGGGCGATGACCCCCCAACTGATCCTTTCGGTCAAGGGCTATTGGCGCAAACCCGACGCCGGAACTGTCTGCCCAAAATCATCCTGCGTGGGCCACGAAACGCCACGGCTTCTTGCACGAAATGAAAACCGCCTGATCACCGCGCCAGCAGCTTTCGGTCGGCGCGGCATCGGCCGCAGGGCGCGTCGTCGCGCTGGTGGACCTCGATATCCGGTTCGGCACTATCGGTAGGCACTGCTCCGAGCAGGGTGCGGATCGTCGCGATGTTTGTTTTGCGTGGCCATTCCACTATGTTCCCGGCCCAGCCGGTCCTGCATGGCTTCGATCAGATGCTCATGTTCCCAGCGTGTGATCCGGCGCTCCTTCCCGGTGGTGCAACTGGCCTTGACCGGGCAGGTCTGGCAGGTGCTGGTCCAATAGCGCCGCAGTTGCAGGCCATCTTCCTCGGTGGTGTAGCGATAGGTCAGTTCTTCGCCGGCCGGGCAGCGATAGACATCGGCGGCGGCGTCATAGGCGAAGTCGGCCTTCACTTACGTGGCCTTGATCCGGTTGCCCGAGGCCTCGGGCCGGGGCACGGTCGTGGTGATGCCCGCCTCATCGCGGGCAAGGATTTCTCTCCAGCTGAAGTAGCCCTTGTCGGCAAGGGCGGTCAGATCATCGCGGCCGAGCGCCACCTTGGCGGCTTTCGCCATCGGGGCCGGCTGATCGCGGTCATGCCCGACATTGGTGCAGATGGCAGTCATCGCCTTGTGAACCGCAGACAGAAAAGCAGCACTCACGTTTTCAAGCAGGCGCCAGCGATCCGCCACCTGCATCTGACATTCCAGCCGTGCGGCGGACCTGGCCGCGCCACGCCGCTTCTTCGCCGTCATGCGCGCGCGGCGGGCGCGAAACGCGGCACAATTCGATCGTCGAGTTACTTGGAATACTCGGAATCAAACCGGTCTTCGCCCTACCACTGGTCACATCTTTCCTTTCGACTGGTTCATCGAATACCGGCGAAGGATGGAAAACTCGTTTGTCCTTAGGCCGTGTCGGTAGTTTGGATGCGCCGATCCAGGCTGCGCGCCACCCCGCGCACCGAGCATGCGGCAGACCGACCATCCCGCCACGGCTGGCGAACGACATGTTGTGCCTGTGGACTTCGCTCTCGCCGTGCAGCGGCGGGCGCTGTGGGCGCTTTGCAGGGGGTTACCGTCACTTTTCATGTCTTGCCCGCCCTTTACCGAC
>JANNRR010000029.1:0-13308 GCA_031401675.1 Paracoccaceae bacterium | reverse complement strand
CGGTGCGGTCGATGCTGGACCAGCTGGCATGAAACCTTCCCCGCGGGGAAGGTTTTTGCAAGGTTTGCCGGGCGACCGGGCGTGAACCGGCAGCAGGGCAGGGGTGTTGGCTGCGACATTCAGCGACCATTGCCGCGCCGTCAGCCCAGCAGATCGGTCGCCGGATTATCGGCAATTTCGACATCGGCATAGTACTTCTGTGCCTGCAAGGCCGACCGGTGCAGGCTCAGTTTCATCGCGGCGGCCAACGGGGCCCCATCCAGCGCCGCTTGCGTCAGAAATCCGGCCCGCAGCCCGTGCGGGGTGGCGTAATCCTCGGGCAGCCCGGCCAGCCCGAACCGGTGCCGCAGGATCACCCGGATCGCGTCCGGGGCCAGCCGGCGGGGCAGGGCGCGGTCGGATCGGCTGACGGGGCGGAACAGCGGGCCGCCCGTGCCACCGGCGTCGATTGCCGCCGCCTCGATCCAGCCCATCACGGCCCGCGCGGCCCGGCCCTTCAGCGGCAAGCGCGGCGCATCGGCTTTGCCGGTGGTCTTGGTTTCCAGCAGCCGCACCCAGATCAGGCCGTTGGCGGCATAGTCCTCGGTGCTGATATCGTCGCGGGTCAGCGCGGTGATCTCAGAGCGCCGCCGTCCGCCAGAGCCAAAGCCCAGCATCAGGATCGCCCGGTCGCGCCGTCCCCGCAGGGAGGCATCGCAGGTGGCAAGCAGGCGCTCCAGCACGTCGCGGGTGATGGGCCGGGGCGACTTTGCCATACGCGGCCTGGCGGCAGCTTTGCGCCCCTTGGCGCGGGCTTGCTGCAACAGCGGGGCCTCGAACGGCGAGGCAAGGTTTTTCATCCGATGAAACGCCCGCCAGGAAGCGATGCGCCGGTCCAGCGTTGCCGGGGCCGGGCAGGCGAGACTGAGCCGCAGCCCCAGGTCGATCAACGCCGCCGCCGCATCCCGGGCGGAACCGGGATTGTCGGTCAGATCAATCGTATGGTCCAACACAAAGCGCAGCGCCACCCGCTCCGCTTCGGGCCAGACCAGCGGACTGCCGAAAACAGCAGCCTTCCACGCGGCGATATAGGCCAGATCACGCTCCCAGGCGCGCAACGTGTTGGCAGGCGTACCGCGTCTGTAAAGCTCGGTCAGCGCGGCGGCGTCGTCGGCGGACAAGGCGGCAGGGGCGGGCAGGGGTTGCAGAAGGTGCGTTTTCATACTAGTTTGCAATCTGGTTGATTGGGGGTGATGTGTTGCGCGAAGTCGGTGCGTTCGAGGCGAAGACCCACCTGTCGGAACTGCTTGCGGCCGTAGAGGCCGGCGAGGTTGTCCGCATTACCCGCCGGGGTCGGCCCGTCGCCGAACTGCGCCCGATTGCCGACGACAAGACGCACGGGCGGGCAGCGGCTCTGGACCGTGCGGCGCGGCTGAAGGCGGATCTTGCCGGCGCTGGTATCATGCCGTTCAACCCGGACGAGCGGATCGCCCTCAGGGACGCAGGCCGCCGAAGTTGACCGAACCCACGCAGACGGGTCCGGCCTTGATCGTCGTCGACGCTTCGGCGCTGGCGGGTCTGGTCCTGCCGGACGAGGCGGCCACCGGGCTGGCCTTGGCCCTGCAACGGATGGAACCGATTGCGCCGCAGCTCTTGTGGGCCGAGATGCGCAACCTGCTGCTGATGGCCGAACGGCGCGGCCGGATCGGGGCAGGGACTGCTGCCGCGGCACTGGCCATCATGGAAGGTCTGGCGATCGAGCTGGACAGCCGGCCATCGTCTGAACGCGTGCTGGACCTTGCCCGCCGCCATGGTCTGACGGCCTATGACGCGATCTATCTGGAACTGGCCCTGCGCCGGCAGGCGGCACTCGCATCCGCCGATACAGCATTGATCCGCGCAGCCCGGGCCGAGGGCGTGAACGTCATCTGAGGGGGTTCGATTCCGGGTCATTTCGCGGGACAATAGGGCCGATTCCAGAGGCAGTATCAAGACTCACGATAATGGTAACTTATCGTGACTAACTGCTCTCGTGGAATCACCCGCTGGTAGCGATCATTCTGCCCACAAACTGCGCCTTGCGACCAAGGAAGCCAGGTATCCTGCCTGATGAAAGGGGCGCATGCACTGCTGATCCTTCCGCAAAGACCAACAGGATCGAAGACACCGATCATCACTGATCGAGGTGCAATGGATCAGGGCAAGTCAATTTGGCAGGGCGACGGGCAGCGGGCCAAGGATCGGTTCCAGCATCCGCAGGCAGGCCGCCAGCGCGCGGGCGGGCGACAGAAGTGCCGGGTCGATGCATTGTTCAAGCCAAAGCCCGTCGATCAGCGAGATCACCGAAATCGCCAGTTCACCGGCGTCGATGGTCAGCCCGCGGGCTGCGGCAAGTGCGGCAATGGCCCGGGCCATGCTGGCGCGGTAGGCGGCATAGTGCTTGCGGTGTTCGGCCTGCAGGGTCGGATTGATCGCAATCTCGCCCCAGAGCGCCAGCCAGATGTTCAGCGACGCGCGGGTGAAGCTGTCGGCGGCAAAGGCGTGCGCGATCAGGGTTGGCAGGTCCGGCGACGGGCCGTCCGGCAGGGCAGGGCGGGCCAGCATCGGCTGGTAGGCCGCCGCATAGACCGCCGCCAGCAGCCCGTCCTTCGAGCCGAAATGATGGGTGATCAGCCCGCGCGAAGCGCCGGCCTCGCGACAGATGTTGTCGATGGTAAAGGCGGTGATGCCGCCCCGGGCCAGGCAGGTCAGGCTGGCCTCGATCAGCATCGCGCCGCGAACCTCGGACGTGTAGCGGCGAAAGCGCGGGGCGGTTGGCGGCATTGTCGGTCCAGGGAACGGGGGTGGCACCGTCGCCGGTGCCACCGCTTGCGTCAGAGTTTCTTGAACATCACCGGGTCAACATAGCCATCCGACAGGATCACCGGCTGCAGATTGTCGTCGTGGATGGCGATGAACGGCTCGAAACAGATGAAGATGAAACCGCCGGACAGCTCCATCAGATCCTCCATCCGGTTGCACAGCTGCTTGCGTTTGGCGGGATCAGACTCGGTTTGAGCCTGCTGGAACAGTGCCTCGTATTCCGGGCTGTCGAACTGCGACCAGTTCCAGGCACCGATCTGATCGGGGCGGAACCAGACCAGATTTTCGGTCGGCTCGATCCCGCCGGCGAACGACATCAGCACCAGTTCGATGCTGTTGTAGCCTTCGCCTTGCGTCATGTCGCCCAGCACCCAGTAGGCGGCGTCCTCGGTCGGGATGATATCCACCGTGATCCCGGCCTCGGCGAGGCTGGACTGGATGATCAGCGCCGTGGTTTGCGACGTGCTGTCGGTCTGGGCATTTAGGGTCAGGGTCAGCCCGGACACCCCGGCCTCGGCCAACAGCGCCTTGGCTTTTTCCACATCGCGCGAAATCAGGTTCTTTTCCCGGGCATAGGGGGTGGTGGGTTGCACCACGCCGGCCGCGCGGCTGGTCAGGCCGTCGTAAGCGCCCAGCAGCACCGCATCACCGTCGTAGGCATACTGGATCGCCTGACGCACGCGCAGGTCGGTCAGTTGCGGCGAAGCGATGTTGATGGTCAGCCAGGTGTAGCGTGAGGACGGCGCCTCAATCAGCGTGGCACCGGCGGGCATCGCCGATTTCACCTGTTTGGTCGCGGAAACGGCAAGGCGCGTGTAGTCGAAGGCATCGGCTTCGTACGCCAGTTGTGCCGCTTGATCGTCGACGACATAGTAGAACTCGATCTTGTTGAAGTCGGGTTTCGGGCCGGTCCAGTCGGAGTTGGCCACCAGCGTGATCTTTTGCCCCTGTTCCCAGCTTTGCATCAGGAAGGGCCCGCATTCGGCCGGGGCCTCGGTGGTGAACTTGCCGCCGACCGCCTCGACCGCCGCCTTGCAGACCAGATGGCCGCCGTAATAGGGCAGGGCGATGATCTCGAACGGGCGGAACGCCTCCTTCAGGCGGATGAGGCCGGAGCGGGCGTCGATGATTTCGACGGTGTCGAGTTTCTCGAACTGATAGGCCCAGGGGCTGTCGGAATTGGCGATCCGCTCGTAGCTGTATTTGACATCCTCGGCGGTGACCGGGCCGAAGCCCTTCGACCAGACCAGACCCTCGCGCAGGGTAAAGGCGATGGTCTTGTCGTCGGTCCACTCATATTTCTCGGCACCCCAGTTATACAGCACGTTGCCTTGACGGGTATCGCCAAAGCGGATCAGCGCGACGGTAGTGCAGCGCGGTACCATTTCGTCGATGCCGCCAAGATTGCCCCAGGGATCAAGGATCTGGATGTCGCCGTCATAGCGCAGGCGCAGGGTGTCGCCCTCGACCGCCCAGGCCAGGCGGGGGGCGGCCAAAAGGCCGGCAAAGGCCCCGCCTGCGACTTTCAGCAGGCCGCGCCGGTCAGTTTTCCATTCCATCCTCAGTCCTCCCTTTGGGTTCTATGGGTCGTCAGCAAAGTGGCAGGCGGCGCGGCGGCCCAGTGACAGGTCGCGCATCGCGGGTTCGTGTTGGCGGCAGATATCCTGCACGGCATTGCAACGCGTGTGAAAGGCGCAGCCATCCGGGCGGCGCAGGACCGACGGAATCTCGCCCCGGATCGCCAGATCGGCGCGGCGCTTGCGCGGGTCGGGTTGCGGCTCGGCGGCGATCAGGCTGCGGGTGTAGGGGTGAGCCGGGCGGGCAAAGACCGCCCGCGTCGGCCCGGTTTCCATCGCGCGGCCAAGGTACAGGATGGCGATCCGGTCCGACACATGCCGAACCATCGCCAGATTGTGGGTGATGATCATCAGCCCCAGCCCAAGATCGGCCTTGAGATCGGTCATCAGGTTCAGAATCTCGCCCTGAACCGAAACATCCAGGCCCGCCGTCGGTTCGTCGGCGATGACCAGCGCCGGGTTCAGCGCCAGGGCCCGCGCCGCGCCGACCCGCCGGGCCTGACCGCCCGACAATTCGTGCGGATAGCGGGCGGCCAGAGCGGCGGGCAGGCCGACGCGGGACAGAAGCTCGGCGGCTTTGGCGGCGGGATCGGCCAGCGGTTGGCGGTGGATCGCGAACGGTTCGGTCAAGGCTGCGCCCACGGTCATGCGCGGGCTGAGCGAAGCGACGGCATCCTGAAACATCATTGCGGCCCGCCGCCGCAGGGCGGTGCGGCTATGTGCCGTTGTCAGGCGCTGGCCCTCGAACTCCAGCCAGCCGCTGGAGATTGGCAGCAGCCCCAGCATGGCGCGGGCAAGCGTGGTCTTGCCAGACCCGGACTCGCCGACCAGGCCAAAGGTTTCACCGGCGTTCAGCACCAGCGAAATCCCCTGCAGCAGGTTCAGCGTCCGCCGTGGCCCGGGCCTCAGCGCCGACAGCAGGCCGCCGGGCAGCGGCAGATCGACCGAAAGGCCAGAGACCTGGTAGAGGGCGCTCATGTTACCGCCTCGTGGCACAGCACCGACTGGCTGGCCGAAATCCGGACCCAGGGCGGGGCGGTGTTGCGGCAACGGCCGGTGACCTGCGGGCAGCGGTCCGCAAAGCTGCAACCGGGCGGCGGCTGCGACAGATCGGGCAGGTGGCCGGGGATGGTGGGCAGGATCGGGGTATGGCTGTGCAGATGCGCCGGATCGCAGGCGATCAGCGCCCGCGTGTAGGGGTGGCGCGGGGCGTGATACAGGTCGTCAACCAGCGCCTCCTCTACCACCTGACCAGCGTACATGACATAGACCCGGTCACACAATTCGCCAACCACGCCCAGATGGTGGGTAATCACCAGAATCGTGCCCTGATGGTCGGCGCGCAATTCGCGCAGCAGGTGGATGATCTGCGCTTCCATCGTCACGTCAAGCGCCGTGGTCGGCTCGTCCGCCACCAGCACCTCGGGCGTCATCAAGAGCGCGCTGGCAATGGCCGCGCGCTGACGCATGCCGCCGGACAGCTCGTGTACATAGCGTTTCAGCACCTGACCCGGGTCGGGAATGCCGACGCGGCCCAGCATGGCGCGGGCGCGGGCCCGTTTTTCGGCGCGGGGCAGCGCCAGATGGTGCTGATAGTCCACCAGTTGCGCGCCGATCGGCAGAACCGGATTGAAGGCGGTCATCGGGTCCTGAAATACCATCGCGATGTGGCGGCCGCGGAGGCTGCGCTTTTCAGGTTCCGTCAGGTGCAGGATATCGCGGCCGCGCAGTTTCACGCTGCCCGACGTCACCCTTGCGTTGGTGGCCAGCAGGTTGATCAGCGCCGAGGCAAGCGTGGATTTGCCGCAACCGCTTTCACCAACGATGCCGATCACCTCGCCCGCCCGGGCAGTCAGATGCGCGGCGCGCAGGGCCTGTACCGGTGCTCCGGACCCGGCGTAGCTGATCGACAGATTTTCGACCGCGAGGAGAACTTCGGGCCCGGTCATCGCAGCCCCCGCAGCTGCAGTTTGGGATCCAGCGCGTCGCGCAGCCCCTCGCCGAAAAAGGTAAAGCCAAGCGTTGCCAGAACCAGCGGGATACCGGCGGCAATCACCATCGACGGGGCCTGACGCAGCGAGGTATAGCCGTCATACAGGATGTTGCCCCAGCTGGCGGTTGGCGGCTTGACCCCGAGGTTCAGATAGCTGAGCCCCGCCTCCAGCATGATCACCACCGGCACATCCATCGACAGCACGATCACCAGCGGCCCGACGACGTTGGGCAAGAGATGGCGCAGGATGATGCGGGCAGACGAAGCGCCCATCACCCGTTCGGCCTGAATGAAATCAGCCTGTTGCAGGGTCAGGGTCTGGGCCCGGATCAGCCTTGCATAGCCCGGGATCGACACCAGCACGATCACCAGGATCAGGGTCGCGGTGCCGGGGCCAAGCACGGTGATGACGGCCAGCGCGAACATCACCATCGGCAGCGACGACAGCGAGTCAAACATCAGCACGAAGATCAGGTCCAGCCAGCGCGGTCCGTAGCCCGCGATCAGCCCCAGCAGAAGTCCAATGGCCCCGGCCACCCCGGTTGCCGTCAGCGCAATCCCCAGAGCGGTGCGCGCCCCCCAGATGATCCGGCTGAGCGTGTCGCGGCCCAACTGATCGGTGCCGGCCCAGTGCGCAAGACCGGGCGGCGCGAATTTGTTCGCGACATCGATCTTTACCGGGTCAAAGGGTGCGAGCCACGGTGCGAACAAAGCCATGGCCAGAAAGGCGGCAACAAGGATGGCACCGAACAGCCCCATCGGGTCGCGCCAAAGCGCGCGCAGCGCCGTCCGGCGGGCGGGCAGGGGTTCAGCCGCGAAAGACATCGCGCACCCTTGGATCCAGCCGCGCGATCAGCAGATCAGCGGCGGTGACGACGAAAAGGTAAAAAGCGGTCATGAACAGCACGGTGCCCATGACCAGGGGATAGTTGCGTTTGGCCACCGCGTTGGTGATCAGCGACCCGATCCCCGGGCGCGAGAACACCGTTTCCACGAAGACCGCGCTGGACAGGATCGAGCCGAAGCCGACGGCGATGATGGCAATGGTGGGAATGATGGCGATGCGCAGCGCGTAGCGGGTGACGATGCGGGCTTCGGGCAGACCAAAGGCCCGCGCCGTGCGGATGTGGTTGGCGCCCATCACCTCCAGGAGCGAGGCCCGCACCAGCCGCGCCAGATAGCCGACCCAGCTGATGCCGATGGCGAATGCCGGCAGGATCACCGCGCGCGCCTGTGAGCCGAAATCTCCGGCTTCGCCCGCGCCGATGGCCGGCAGCCAGCCAAGCCAGACGGAAAAGATCAGCAGCGAATAGATGGCGATCACGAACGACGGCACTGAAATCATGCTGACCGACAGGATGCCCAGCACCCGGTCGGCAACGGTATCGCGCCACACCACTGCCAGACAGCCAAGACCGATGCCCAGGACCAGCGCCCAGCCAAGCGCCACGGCACCCAGGATCAGGGTGTTGGGAAACACCTCCAGAATCATGCCCAGAACCGGGCGCTTCGACCAGACGTCGTAGCCGAGGTTGCCGGTCAGCGCGTTGCGGAAAAAGTTCCAGACCTGAACATACAGCGGTTGATCAAGGCCCATCCGGGTGATCAGTTCGGCCTTCAGCGCCGGGGTCGCCCGGGGGCCAAGCGCCACGCCTGCCGGATCGCCCGGCACCAGAAACACCATCGCGTACATCGCCAGCATGACCACGAAAAGGATCAACAGTGCCAGGGCGATGCGTTTGACGGCATAGGCCAACATGGCTAGCTGCCCCTTGCCAATGCGTCAGACCAGGTCACGCCGGATTCTCTCGTGCCATTTGCGGTGAAAGATGTCGGTGCCGTTTTCGGAAATGGTCAGCGTGGAGTCCAGAATGAAATGCGTGGCATCGCACGTCAGCCGGCCGGTGCTGTGATGGCCGACTGTGGTGTCACGGCGCTGAATGCCCACCGTGTACCCGGCAAGGGTCACGGCCGACAACGGATCACCATCGGTGATTTCGTGGCGGCAATAGCCTTCGGAGGTCTGGGTGACGCCGATATCCGGCATTTCGGTCGCGTAGGTCCAACGCGGGAAATCGACAGTCATCCGGCCCGAAAGCAGATCGCGGGTCACGCGGCGCGGATGCGATGGCGCGACGCTGCGCTGTCTGGTCGCTACCTGCGGTGCGGATTCGGGGGCAGCGAACGGGCGCAGGGCGGCATCTTCGGCGCGGACCGGGCGGACCGGCAGCGTCAGCCAGCTGTCGCCGCAGGTGACGGTGACGGTGGCAAGTTCCGGCGAGGGCCAGGCAATCGGCCAGTAGCTGGTCGAGATCGCCACCGCGATCCGGTGGCCGGGGGCAAAGGCATGGGCGATGTCGTCCAGCTCGACGGTGGTCTGATAGACCGCGCCGGGGACAAGCGGGGTAGGGGACGCGTGGCTGTCGCGGTGCGTCAGGTTCAACAGCCCGACGGTCACGCGGGTCGAGGCGCCGTCGGGGGCGACATCGTTCAGGCGCACGGCAACCAGCGCCTGCGGCTTGTCGCAGGTGAAGCTGAGGTGCAGGGTCGGTGCGCCAAGGATTTCCAGCCGGTCCAGCAGCGGCGCGCTGACGAACACCAGCGAACCGCCGTCATCCTCGCGCTGATCCGTCGGCCAGTCGGCATCCTCGCCGTAGCGGCCAACCTCCCCCGCCGCCAGACCGACCCACAGCGGCGAGTTGATCGGTACTGCGGATGCGGGGCCAGCAGTCGGCGTCAGTTGCCCGCCCGTGCCCAGATAGTGCCGCACCGGGACGATCCGGGGCGAGGGCCAGGTGTCCTCGCCCACCCAACGGCCGGGGCGTTCCAGATAGCAGGTCCGTGGCGGCACCCCGTCCTGCATCCAGACCCGCAGCATCGGCTCGTCCATGATCCCGGTGGCCACACCCTTCAGCCAGTGGTCGCACCAGCGCACCACCTCTTGCAGCCAGCCGATCGCCGGCTGCACCGCGACATCATGCGGAAAGGAATGCGCCCACGGGCCGATCAGGCCAAGACACGGTCCGGACAGCCCGGCCAGCAGGCGGGGGACCGCCTCGGAATAGTTGTCGGCCCAGCCGGATATGGCATAGACCGGGATGGTGATGGCCGCGAAATCCTCGCAGACCGAGCCCTGCTGCCAATAGGCATCCCGGCGCTGATGCGACAGCCAGATGTGGCTCCACGGCGTGTTGGCCTGCATCCGTTCCACCCACATGTCGCGCCAGGCCGGTCCGACAATCTCGGGATCGGGCGGCAGGTCGTTGTGCGCCAGCATCGTGGCCGACCAGTCGAAATTGTCCTTTGACAGGCAGCCGCCGACATAGTGCACGTCGGTGGCATAGCGGTCGTCGGTGAAGCCGACCGGAATGATGGTTTTCAGCGCCGGCGGACGGCGGGCGGCGATCTGCAGGGCGTTGAAGCCGCCCCAGGAAATACCGATCATCGCCACCTGGCCGTCACACCAGGTTTGCCGGGAAATCCAGTCGATGGCGTCGCAGCCATCGACCTGTTCCTGCACGGTATATTCGTCGGAAATCAGGCCTTCGCTGTCGCCGGTGCCGCGAATGTCCAGCCGGATGCAGGCATAGCCATGCCCCGCCAGATACATGTGCAGACCCTGATCGCGACTGCGGGTGCCTTCGCGTTTGCGGTAGGGCAGATACTCCAGGATCGCCGGGTAGCGCCCCGGCGTTTCGGGCAGCCACATCTTGGCCGCCAGCCGGGTGCCATCGGGCAGCGGGATCAGGATGCTTTCGACGCTTCTTACCCTGTGCGGGAAGTCGGTCCGGATCGTCGGCATCGGGCATCCTCGCTTGTTGAATGACGATGCAACAAGCGGGGCCGGTCGGTCAACTGCCAATCCGGTGCTGGCGCACGCCGCTTGACCCGAAGCAGTCAAGCCGCTTACTGTACGACCATTCAACAAAGGGGAAGCGATGGACCCGGCGCATGCGATCCTGTTCGAACCGGTGCGGATTGGGCCGGTCACGGCCCCCAACCGGTTCTATCAGACGCCGCATGCCACCGGCCTGGGCTGGCAACGGCCACAGGCGGGGGCGGCGCTGCGCGGGGTCAAGGCCGAGGGCGGCTGGGGCGTGGTCTGCACCGAGTATTGCTCGATCCATCCATCATCCGACGACAGCCCGCACGGGTTTCTGACGCTGTGGGATGACGCCGATACCGTGGCGGTGGCGCAGACAGCAGCGGCGATTCATGCCCATGGCAGTCTGGCGGGCATCGAGTTGTGGCACGGCGGTGCGCATGCCTCGAACCGGATGACGCGGCTGCCGGGGCTGGCACCCTCGACCCAGCCGGCGTTTTTCCACCTGCCAACGACAGCCCGGGCAATGGACCGCAGCGATATCCGGGCGTTTCGCGGCTGGCAGCGCGATGCGGCACGGCGGGCAAAGGCGGCGGGGTTCGACGTCGTCTATGTCTACGCCGGTCACGATTACCTGCCGTTTCAGTTCCTGTCGCGGCGGTCGAATGACCGGGGCGACGAATATGGCGGGTCGCTGGAAAACCGGGTGCGGTTGCTGCGCGAGATGATCGAGGAAACCCGCGAGGCGGTGGGCGATACCTGTGCCGTTGCCTTGCGGCTGGCGGTGGACGAACTGCACGGCCCGCACGGCATCACCAGCGATGGCGAGGGGCGGGACGTGGTGTCTATGCTGGCCGAATTGCCGGATCTGTGGGACGTAAATCTGGCGGGTTCTCTTGGCAATGACAGCAAGTCGGCACGCTTCAGCCCCGAGGGATTTCAGGAGCCGTATGTGGCATTCGTCAAGAGCCTGACCACGAAACCGGTGGTCAGCGTCGGCCGCTTCACTTCGCCCGACACCATGGTAAGCCAGATCCGGCGCGGCATTCAGGATTTCATCGGCGCGGCGCGGCCCTCGATCGCCGACCCGTTCCTGCCCGCGAAAATCCGCGAAGGCCGGGCCGACGAGATTCGCGAGTGCATCGGCTGCAACATCTGCCGCGCGGCCAACAACGAAGGCGTACATCTGCGCTGTACCCAGAACCCGACGATTGCCGAGGAATGGCGGCAGGGCTGGCATCCCGAACGGATTGCCGTGCTGGCCAAACGGCAAAAGGTGCTGGTGGTCGGCGCCGGCCCGGCCGGGCTGGAGGCGGCACTGTCGCTGGGCCGGCGCGGGCTGCAGGTGACGCTGGCCGAACGTGGCAGCGCGCTTGGCGGGCGGCTGCTGCGCGAAAGCACGCTGCCGGGGTTGTCCACCTGGATCAGGGTGCGGGACTGGCGGGCGCACATGATCGGCAAGTCCGGCAATATCGAGGTGTTTCCGGGCAGCGAAATGGCGGCGTCGGATATCGCGGAGTTTGGCGCGGATCACGTTGTGCTGGCCACCGGATCGCACTGGCGGCGCGACGGGGTCGGCGTGGCCAACATGCAGGCCGGCACCTTTCCCGATGCCCTGACGCCCGACGACTTGTTTGCCGGGGCTGCCGTTATCGGGCCGGTCGTGGTCTATGATGACGAGCACTATTTCATGGGGGGCGCGCTGGCCGAGAAGCTGCGCCGGCAAGGGCACGCGGTCACGCTGGCCACGCCGCACGCCGCCGCCTCCAGCTGGACCGCGTTGACCGATGAACAGGGTTTTGTGCAGACCCGATTGCTGGAATGCGGCGTCGGGCTGGCGCTGTCGCAGATCTTGCTGCGCCGGAACGCAGGATCGGTGACATTGGTCTGCGCCCATACCGGGCGGGAAACCGGGGTGGAATGTGCAACGCTGATCCTGGTGACCGGCCGTTTGCCAGACGACGGGTTGTGGCGGGCGCTGACCGATCTGCACCCGGCCCTGTCGGTGGCGCGGGTCGGCGACTGCCTGCAGCCGTCGTCGATCGCCGATGCGGTCTATTCGGCGCACCGCCATGCGCGCGGCTTTGGCCAGAACGGGCCAGAAGTGCCTTTGCGCCGCGAACGCCCGCCCGGCTACGAACACCCGTCCAGCCGCGAGGCAAGCCATGACTGAGGGGCAACCCCGCCGCCGGGGCAATCGCCCGGCCCGGACCGGTGGCACATTGATCCAACGGCCCTGGGGGCAGGTGCCACGCCCCTATGCCCCGGTCGAGGTGCTGAGTGCTGATCATGTGGCGGCGATTCATGCGGCCGCGCTGCGGGTTCTGGCTGAAATAGGCATGAAAGTGCTGGAACCGCGCGCCCGTAGTCTGTTCCGCCAGGCCGGGGCCGATGTCACCGGCGAGACGGTGCGGCTGGACCCGGGGCTGGTGCTGCAGCGATTGGCCACGGTGCCGGCCCGCTTTGCGCTGGCAGCCCGCAACCCGGCCCGAACGCTGCGTTTTGGCGGGTCCGACACGGTGTTCGCCTCTGTCGGCGGTCCGGCCTACGTGATGGACAACGACCGTGGCCGGCGCGATGGCACGTTTGCCGAAATGTGCGACTATCTGAAGGTGATCCAGAGCCTGAACGTGGTCCATCAGGAAGGCGGCGGCCCGTTCGAGCCGCTGGACCTGCCGGCACCGACCCGGCACCTGGACATCTATCACGCGCAGATCACGCTGCTGGACAAGAACTGGCAGACACAGACCCTTGGCCACGCCCGGACCATGGACGGGATCGAGATGGCGGCGCTGGCGTTCGGCACCACGCCGGACAGGTTGCGCGACCGCCCGATGCTGCTCGGGATCATCAACACCAATTCACCACTGCAACTGGATATCCCGATGGCCGAAGGCCTAATCGCCATGGCCGAACACGGGCAGGTGCTGGTGATCACCCCGTTCACGCTGGCCGGTGCCATGAGCCCCGTGACACTGGCAGGCGCCCTGGTGATGCAGCATGCCGAGGCAATGGCCGGGATCGCGCTGACCCAGATCGTGCGGCCCGGGGTGCCGGTGATGTATGGCGGGTTC
>JANNRR010000028.1:0-33413 GCA_031401675.1 Paracoccaceae bacterium | reverse complement strand
CCGCGCGCCGGGCCGGATCGGCATCACCGTTTCCCCCACGGTCCGCCTGGTATGGTGCTTCAAACACCGCACCATACGGCGGATCACCAGTCCGCCACCCGGTCCCCCCCGACAAACTGCGCACTTTTGGTGGTGTACTCGAACAGCTCGATCGGCGTGCCCGAGGGGTCTTTCAGCCAGGCCTGCCAGGTGTCGTCGATGCCGTATTTCGGCTCGGTCACCTCGATCCCGGCGGCGCGCAGGGCGGTGACGGCGGCCTGGATGCTGCCGACCTCCAGACACAGGTGGTTGACCTGGCCGGTCCTGGCAAACGGGGCTTCGGCGTTGGTGAAGACTTCGATGAAGGTGCGGGCGCCGGTCCCCAGGTAGAAGCCGATCCTGCGGCCATCCTTCAGGAAATCGAAGGTCTTGGTCAGGCCGATCGGGCCGGTGTAGAAAGCTTCGGCGGCGGCGACATCGTGGGTAAAGACGCAGACATGCGCGAGTTGGCGGACGTTGATCATCGGGGTTCCTTTGCGGTGAGGTAGGCAAAGCCGTTCGGGCCAAGCGCCAGCGACCGGCCGGAGAGGGTGGCGGATTGGCCGGGGCCGGTCAGGGCGAGGCGGACGGGCAAGGTGGCGGTGTGGGGATCGGGCGACAGGTTGAAGACGCAAAGATGTGCGCCGGGGCCGCTGCCGCGCCAGAAGCCAAGGAGCGGGTCGGGCAGGTCGAGAAAGGCGGTCCTGCCGGCCAGGAAGGCCGGTGTGACTTTGCGAAAGGCGAGAAGGGCGCGGTAGGCTTCCAGCACCGAGCCCTTGCCCTGCCGGTCGACGGCGCGGGCCAGTTGCGGCGGCTTGACCGGCAGCCAGGGGGTGCCGTTGGTAAAGCCGCCATGTGGCGTGCCGGCTTCCCAGACCATGGGTGTGCGGCAGCCGTCGCGGCCCTTGTAATCGGGCCAGAAGGCGAAGCCGGGCGGGTCGGTCAGTTCGTGATAAAGGATGTCGGTTTCCAGCTGGCCCAGTTCCTCGCCCTGATAGAGGCCGATGGTGCCTTCGAAACCGGCCAGCATCGCCCCGGCCAGGATCGCCATGGATTCCGGGGTGTGCCAGAACTTTTCCCAGCGGCTGACGTGGCGGACGACATCGTGGTTGGAAAAGGACCAGGACGGCCAGCCATCGGGGGCACCCTTGAAATACCCCTCGATCTTCGAGCGGAAATGCTGCGGCGAGAATTCCGGGCCGAGAAGGTCGAAGGAATAGGCCATGTGCAGCCGGTCGGTGCCTTTGGTATAGGCGGCCATCACCTGTACGGCGCGTTTCGGCCCCTCGCCCACTTCACCCACCAGCATCCGGTCGGGATAGAGGTCGGTCAGGGCGCGGATGCGTTGCAGCCAGCCGATGTTTTCGGGCTGCGACTTGTCGTAAAGGTGGTCCTGCATCTCATACGGGTTCGCGGGCGGCAGGTTTTCCTTGTACGGTTCCGGCGGGTTCGAGCGCAGGTGCGCGTCGTGGAAGTAGTAGTTGACGGTATCGAGGCGGAAGCCGTCGATGCCGAGATCCAGCCAGAAGCGCATGCTGTCCAGAATGGCGTCCTGAACGACGGGATTGTGGTAGTTGAGGTCGGGCTGAGCGGGCAGGAAATTGTGCAGGTAGTATTGGCGGCGGCGGGTATCCCAGGTCCAGGCCGACCCGCCGAACACCGATATCCAGTTGTTGGGGGGCGCGCCGGTCGGCAGGGCATCGGCCCAGACATACCAGTCGGCCTTGTCGGCGCTGCGCGAGCGGCGCGAGGCTTCGAACCAGGGGTGTTGGATCGAGGTGTGGCTGAGCACCTGATCGACGATGACTTTCAGGTTCAGGGCATGGGCGCGGGCGATCAGGGCGGCGAAGTCGTCGAAGCTGCCGAACAGCGGGTCGATGCCCTTGTAGTCCGACACGTCGTAGCCCATGTCGGCCATCGGCGAGGTGAAGATCGGCGACAGCCAGATGGCGTCGGCTCCGAGTTGCGCCACATGGTCCAGCCGGGCGGTGATGCCGGGCAGGTCGCCGATGCCGTCACCGTTGCTGTCCTGAAACGACCGCGGATAGATCTGATAGATCACCGCGCCGCGCCACCAGTCCTGCATCGCGTCCCCCATGGGTTGAGTGTTGTGGCCAAGTGGCGACTCGGCGAGCCTAGCGTGAGACGAGATCAGATGGAATCGTCCTCCTGCTGCTTCTGGACCGGTGGGGGTTTTGGGCCCCCTGCGTCCGCCAGTTCCCGGACCTGTGGCGCATCGATGGACGCACCCCGCAGGATATTTGAAACAAAGTGAAGCGAAATTTGAATCTATTTGTGTGAAGCGGGTCGGGTGCGGTGGTTCCACCGATGCTCATCCCGCTCGTGCGCCCTGCGGCGGGCGCTGCAAAAGCCACGCGGCGGCGGTGGTCTGGCGTGCGTGGCCGGGATGCCTGTTGCAAGGCGGGGCCGGCTTGGCCAAGGTGGCGCGGGTGTGCCGATGCAGGGGTTTCGATGGTCGAAGATCAGTCTGCCGAGCCGGGGTTCCGGCTGGTGCCGGTGCTGGCGGTGCGTGATCCGGCGGCGGCGGCGGCGCTCCTGCTGGCGCAGTTCGGGTTCGTGCAGGTTGCGGCGGACCGGTTGCAGCGGCAGGATCAGGCGCTGGTGCTGATCGCCGACCGGGCGGCGGCGGGGCCTGGGGCGCTGGATCATCTGGCGCTGAAGGCGGTGGATTGCGACCGGGCGTCGCGGGCGGTTTTGGCGCGGGGCGGGCAGGTCGATACGGGCGTGACGCCGGACGGACCGAGGGAGATTGCCGCGTTCTGGGGCACCGGGGTGCGGTATCAGTTCTTCCAGGGACCGGAGGCGGCGCGGATCGAGTTGTGCGCGCGGCGGGGGTCCGTCGTGGCGGGCTTGCGGGGGGATGTGATGCCGGGTGGTCCGGAAGATGCCCCGGAAGATGCCCCGGAAGATGCCTTGGATGGGGTTCTGGGCGGACACGATCATCTGGGTCTGGCCTGCCGGGATATTGCCGCGTCGGAAGCATTCTACCGGAGCCTCGGAATGGCAGTGGCGTTCAGGGTGGCGCTGGGGTCGGGGGCGGCAGCGGTGCCGGTATGCTTTATGCGGCGGGGCGGGTTCGTGCTGGAGTTGTACAGCCCGCCGGAGGTGCGGTCGGGGGCGGTTCGGGCCGCACCGACCGGGCACTGGCGGGGAATGCGGTTCGAAGGTGCCGGCCGGCAGGGGACGCTGACCGGGCCGGACGGCGAGATGGTGGTGCTGGTGTGAAGCAGGGCGGCCGTTGGTTGCGGTGCTGGGGGCGGTTTGCAGGAGGTCGGCTGGGTCGGTTTGGCGGGGGGGGGCGATCGGTGCGGGTGGGAGTTGATGATTTGCGCATGATGGCGTTTTGCAGCAGGGAAGACCGGCACTTCGTAGTCCATCAGTGCGGACAGAGCAGTTGCGTCGCGCTGCGCGTCCCGCATTGGGGTTTGCCAAGTTTCTTCTGTTTTAATTGTTTCTAGCCGGATTTGATTTGAATCAAATCAGACCGCGCCTGCCTGCCGCTCCTCAGGCGCGTAGAGTGCGCCCGCCCGGCCAGGCGCGGCCTGATTTCCTGACCGCAGCACCAAGCCCACCCCCCCTTGCCTTACGGCTCGCGCCTCCAAGCAACGGGCCGGGCGTCCGCACACTGTGCGGCCACCTGATCGGCCCGGGCGTGTCACGTCGAGTTGTGGAGCGGGTGACGAGGGTGCCGGCGGTTCCGCCCAATGTCATCGTTCTGTATCTTGCAGTCGGATCAAACACCGAGGAAACGCCGCAGCACCGTCTTGGTGCCGTGGGTCCAGACGTCATCCAGCGCGGTGGCAAAGGCGGCGACGACCGCCTGATCCTGAGCCAGATCGCCGTAAATCCCGGTCATCGCCAGCCAGTCCGCCGGGTTGGTCCGCGCAGCAAGCGCGCAGGCCTGCAACTGGTCCCAGCGCGGATCGTTCGGGGCAGTCGCGGCACCGCTGTCGGTTGTGCCGGCACAATAGCGGCACCAGAAAGCCGACAGCAGGATCAGGCCGCGTGGCATCGTGCCTGCGGCCAGATTGTCGCGCAGCGACGGCAGGATGAATTTCGGCTGGCGGTTGGAGCCGTCGAAGCACAGGCGGCGGGTGGTGTCGGCGATCCGGTGGTTGGCAAAGCGGCTCTGTACCTGCGCCATGTAGGCGGCGAGGTCGGTGCCGGGCGGTGGCGGCACATGCGGCAGAACCTCGGTCAGTTCGACCCGGGCCAGAAATCCGGCGATCAGCGGCGCTTGCATGGCCTGATGCACGAACTCGATATCCAGCAGCGCCGAAGGGTAGGCGATGATGGCATGGCCGCCGTTCAGGATGCGGATCTTCATCGTCTCGTAATCATGGACCAGCGGGGTAAAGGTGACGCCGACCAGTTCCAGCGCCGGACGGCCGGACGGAAAGTTGTCCTCCAGCACCCACTGGCGGAACGGCTCGCAGGTGACGGGGGCGGGGTCGTCCAGTCCGAAGTCGGCGGCCAGCGCCCGTTCGCGCGGGCCGGTGGCCGGGGTGATGCGGTCGACCATGCCGTTTGGAAAGGCGACGTTTTCCCTGATCCATTGCGCAAGGGCGGGATCGGACAGCTGGGCCAGGCCGGTGACGGCGTCCTGCGTCACATGGCCGTTGCCGGGCAGGTTGTCGCAGGACATGACGGTAAAGGCCGGGATTCCCGCCGCCCGCCGCAGCTGCAATGCGGCAAGGATGGCGCCAAAGGCGGTGGCGGGCCGGGCCGGGGTGGCGGCGTCGGCCCGGATGTCGGGATGGCCCTGATCGAAGCGGCCGGTGGCGGCATCGACGTAATAGCCGCCTTCGGTGACGGTCAGCGAGACGATGCGAATCTCTGGCCGGGCCATGGCGGCGATCAGCGCGGCATTGTCGGCTTCTACCGGCACAAAACCGGTCATCGCGCCGATGCTGCGGGCGCTGGGGCCCGAGGGGTCCAGCTCGATCACGGTGGACAGGTAACCGTGCGCCGCCAGCATGTCGCGCATGGCGGAATCAGTCGGGCGGACGCCGGCCCCCAGGATGGCCCAATCGTGGTCGCGGCCCAGCGCGAACAGGTCATCGAGATAGACCGCCATGTGGGCGCGGTGGAAATTGCCGACGCCGATATGCACGATGCCCTGGGTCAGGGCGGCGCGGTCATAGGCAGGCTGGGCAACGGCTGGCAAGAGCATTTTGCGACTTTCGGGGGGCCGGGCGGCCTAGTTCATCCAGTTGCCGCCATCGACGTTGTAGGTTTGGGCGACGATGTAATCGGCCTCGGGCGAGGCGAGGAACACCGCCATGCCGGTCAGGTCTTCGGCGCGGCCCATGCGGCCGTAAGGGACGGCCAGGCCAACCTGGCGCTTCTTCTCGCCGGGGGCGAGGTTTTCGTATCTGGCAAACAGGGCATCGACCGTTTCCCACATGTCGGTATCGATCACGCCGGGGGCGATGCCGTTGACGTTGATGCCGTGCTGGATCAGGTTCAGCGCGGCGGACTGGGTCAGGCTGATGATTGCGGCTTTGGTGGCGCAATAGACGGCGACGTACTGTTCACCGCGTCGCCCGGCCTGACTGGCCATGTTGATGATCTTGCCGCCCTTGCCGCGCGCGATCATGTGTCTGGCGACGGCTTGCAACGTAAAGAGGGTGCCGCCGACGTTGACGGCGAACTGGCGGTCATAGCTCTGGCGGGTGATCTCGGCGATCGGGGCCATGTCAAAGACGGCGGCATTGTTGATCAGGATGTCGATGCCGCCGGTCTTTTCGATGCAGACCGCAACGGCGGCGTCGATGCTGGTCTGGCTGGTGACGTCAAGATGCACGGCATAGGCCGACGGGCCGATGTCGGCGGCGGTTTTCTGCGCGGTCGCCATGTCGATGTCGGCGATGGCGACGGTGGCGCCTTCGCGCACATAAGCCTCGGCGAAGGCTTTGCCCAGGCCGCGGGCGGCCCCGGTGATCAGGGCGGATTTGCTTTTCAGTCGCATCAGAGTGCCTTTCCGTCCGGGCCGAAACGGTGGATCTTGTCGGGCTGCGGCGTCAGCCAGATGGTGTCGCCGTGGCTGGCGGTCACCTCGCCGCCGGTGCGGACGGTCATCGGGCCAAGACCGTCGGTGGTGATGTGGAAGAAGGTGTCGGAGCCGAGATGTTCGGAGACGCTGACCGTGGCTTTCCATGCCCCGGAAGTCAGCGAGATATCGAGATGTTCGGGGCGGATGCCAATGGTCTTGGCACCGTGTTTTGCGGCCTCTGCCCCTTCGATCAGGTTCATCTTCGGGCTGCCGATGAAACCTGCGACGAAGACGTTGGCAGGGGCGCGGTAAAGGGTCAGGGGCGAGCCGACCTGTTCGATCCGCCCGGCATTCAAGACCACGATCTTGTCGGCCATGGTCATGGCTTCGACCTGATCGTGGGTGACGTAGATCATGGTGGTTTTCAGCGTCTGGTGCAGTTCGGTGATTTCCAGCCGCATGTTGACGCGCAAGGCGGCGTCGAGGTTGGACAGCGGCTCGTCGAACAGGAAGGCCGATGGTTCGCGCACGATGGCGCGGCCGATGGCGACGCGCTGGCGCTGGCCGCCGGACAGTTGCCCCGGTTTGCGGTCGAGGTAGGCGGTGAGGTTCAGGACCTTGGCCGCCGCATCGACCTTTCGCGTGGCCTCGGCCGGGTCCATACCGGCCATTTTCAGCGGGAACATGATGTTCTTGCGCACCGACATGTGCGGGTAAAGGGCATAGGACTGGAACACCATGGCCAGCCCGCGTTTGGCGGGTGGGATGGCGGTGGCATCGGTGCCGTCGATCAAGATGATGCCGCCCGATGTATCCTCCAGCCCGGCAATCAGCCGCAGCAGGGTGGATTTGCCGCAGCCCGAGGGGCCGACGAACACGACGAACTCGCCATCATCGATATCGAGGTCGATGCCGGGGATCACGGCGACCTCGCCGAATTTCTTGCTGACATTGCGCAGGGTTATCTGGCCCATATCATCCTCACTTCACGGCGCCGAAGGTCAGGCCGCGGACAAGTTGCTTCTGGCTGAACCAGCCCAGGATCAGGATCGGTGCGATGGCCATGGTGCTGGCCGCCGACAGTTTGGCGTAGAATAGGCCCTGCGGTGCCGAAAAGCTGGCGATGAACTGGGTCAGCGGGGCGGCATCGGAGGAAGTAAGCTGCAGGGTCCAAAAGGCCTCGTTCCAGGCGAGGATGACGTTCAGGAGCATGGTGGAGGCGATGCCGGGGATCGCCATCGGCGTCAGGATGTTGATGATTTCCGCGCGCAGGGTTGCGCCGTCCATCCGGGCGGCTTCCAGAATTTCGCCGGGGATTTCCTTGAAGTAGGTGAACAGCATCCAGACCACAATCGGCAGATTGATCAGGGTCATCACGCCAACAAGGCCGACCCGGGTATCGAGGAGGCCGTAATCGCGGAAGATCAGGTACATCGGCACCAGCACGCCGACGGCGGGCATCATCTTGGTCGACAGCATCCACATCAACAGATCCTTGGTGCGTTTGCCGGGCACGAAGGCCATGGCCCAGGCCGCCGGAATGGCGATCAAGAGGGCCAGGAGCGTGGACCCGACCGAGATCACCACGGAGTTGAAGAAGTATTTGCCGTAGTTGTTCTGGCTTTGCACCTCGGCAAAGGTATCGAACGACCAGCGTGAGGTGAGCATTTCAAACGGCGCGGTGATGCTGTCGGCCTCGGAATGAAAGCTCATCAGGATGATCCAGAGGATCGGGAAGAACATCAGAAAGCCGACCAGCCACGCCAGGGCGGTGGTGACGGTCTTGGCGGTCTGGGTGACTTTGCGTGCCATGTGATCCTTCAGGCATTCGGTTTATCAGGGGTCCAGTTTCTCAGGCGTCCAGATTCTTGCCGATCATTCGCATCGCGAAGAAGGCGACGATGTTGGCAAGGATCACCGCCACGATACCGCCCGCCGCCCCGCCGCCGACATCGTAATTCAACAGCGACTGGACATAGACCAGGTAGGTGATGGTGGTGGTGGCGATGCCGGGGCCGCCGTTGGTGGTGACGAATATTTCGGCGAACACCGACAACAGGAAAATGGTCTGGATCAGGATCACCACGGTGATGGCCCGGGTCAGGTGCGGCAGGGTCAGGTAGAGGAAGCGGTTCAGCACCGATGCGCCGTCCATCTCGGCGGCCTCCTGCTGTTCGCGGTCCAGAGATTGCAGGGCGGTCAGCAGGATCAGGGTGGCAAACGGCAGCCACTGCCAGGCGACCATCGCGATGATCGAGGCGAGCGGGGCCTGCGCCAGGAAATCGAAAGGCTGGATGCCGAGACCGCGGGCGATATGGGCAAACATGCCGTTCACCGGGTTCATCAGCATGTTTTTCCAGATCAGCGCCGACACGGTCGGCATGACGAAGAACGGCGCGATCATAAGAACGCGGACGATGCCCTGCCCCCACATCGGCTGGTCGAGCAGCAAGGCCAGTGCGATGCCGCCAAAGACGGTGATGACCAGCACGCCGAGCACGATGACGAGGGTGTTGCCCAGAGCGGTGAAAAAGGCGCGGTCGGTCAGGAAGTAATAGTAATTGTCGAATCCGGCCCAGGTGGGGGCGTTCGGGCTGAGCAGGTTGTAGTTCAGAAAGCTGAAATACAGCGTCATCACCAAGGGCACGATCATCCAGATGAACAACAACAGGACGGCGGGGGCGATCATGAATCGCGCAGCAATCCGGGAATGCTGGGTGGCCATTGCGAACCTCGGGCGGGGGGGCGGACGACAGTGGGGCCGACGGCAGCGGGGCCCGTGGTGAACAGGCCCCGCAGGTTTGGCAGATTACTTGATGTAACCGGCTTTGGTCATTTCACGCAGCGTCAGTTCCTGGGCTGCGGCCAGCGCTTCGTCCATGGTGATGGTGCCGGCCAGGGCGGCCGAGAACTGCTGGCCGACCGCGGTGCCGATACCCTGAAACTCGGGGATCGCCACGAACTGCACGCCAACGTAGGGAACCGGGTCAACCGTCGGCTTGGTCGGGTCGGCCGCGTTCATCGATTCCAGCGTCATCGCCGCGAACGGAACCTTTTGGTATTCCGGGTTGGCATAGAGCGACTGGCGGGTGCCCGGAGGCACCGAGGCCCAGCCTTCTTTGGCGGCAACCAGATCGCCGTAGGCGGCGTTGGTGGCCCAATCGACGAAGGTTTTGGCGGCTTCGGCTTTGGCGGTGCCAGCCGGGATGGCCAGCGACCATGCCCAGAGCCAGTTGCCGCGCTTGCCAAGGCCGTTATCGGGGGCCAGAGCGAAGCCGACCTTGTCCGCCACCGTCGAATCCTTGCCCACCACGCCGGAACCGGCGGAGGTGGCATCGATCCAGATGCCGCATTTGCCGGTCTGGAACAGCGCCAGGTTTTCGTTGAAGCCGTTGTTGGCCGCACCGGGCGGGCCATACTTGGTCATCAGTTCCAGATAATCGGTCAGCGTGGCTTTCCATGCCGGGCCGTCGAACTGCGGCTGCCAGTTCTCATCGAACCACTTGGCACCGTAGCTGTTGGACATCGCGGTCAAGAGCGCCATATTCTCGCCCCAGCCGGCCTTGCCGCGCAGGCAGATGCCATAGACGCCATTGTCGGGATCGTTCATCCCGGCGGCGGCGGCTTTGACATCGGTCCAGGTCGGGGCGTCCGACATGGTCAGCCCGGCCTTTTCCATCAGGTCCTTGCGGTACATGGTGAACGAGCTTTCACCATAGAACGGCGCGGCATAAAGCGTGCCATCGACCGACAGGCCGCCGCGGATCGACGGGATCAGGTCATCGACGCCGTATTCCGGGCCGAAATCCAGCGGCACCAGCCAGCCGAGCTTGCCCCAGATCGGCACTTCGTAGGTGCCGATGGTCAGCACGTCGTACTGGCCGCCCTTGGTGGCGATGTCGGTGGTGACTTTCTGGCGCAGGACGTTTTCTTCCAGCGTGACCCAGTTCACCGTGATGTCGGGGTGCTTGGCGTTGAAGTCATCCATCAGGCCTTGCATGCGGATCATGTCGCCGTTGTTGACGGTTGCGACAGTGATTTCTTCGGCGGAAGCCGCGCATGAAAGCGCAGCCACCGCGCACGCGCCCAGAAGCGCGCGAACCGTGTAGGTCATCAGTATCCTCCCTGTGCTCTTTAATGAGCAGATAATCTGGTAGTGAGCAATTATTCACGCATTGGTGATGTCAAGTCAACGCTCTTGTGCGGTCTGTCGGGCAATTCCGGGTCGGGTCGTGCCGGCGGATCAGGCGGTGGAGCTTGCCAGAAGCCGCCGCGCCGTAACCTCGTCGGTGATCAAACCGTTGAATATCCGACCCTTGAGGCCGGCAATCAATGCGACAAGCTTGGACTTGCCACCGGCGATGGCAATGACCGACCGACCGGTGTCGATGGTGACGCGGACCCCGGCCACCCGCCGGTTGACCGAGGTTTCCAGATAGCGGCCCGCCGAATCATAGGCCCAGCCCGCAACCTCGCCGGCCGCGCCAAGCGCCTGCATTTCGGCCAGTTCGTCGGCGGTGATGAAGCCGTCTTTCAACAGCGGCGCATCGTTCGACATCTGGCCGACGCCGACAAAGGTCACATCGGCACCGCGCGCCAGTTTCAGCACTGCCTGGATCGGTTTCAGCTGGTGGAACAGGTCACGCTCTTCGGTCGATTGCGCGATGACCGGCATCGGCATCGGATAGTGCGGCGCACGCACCCGGTCGGCGATGCGCATGATCACGTCGTAGTAAGAGGCTGATCCGTCGGGCGAAATGTTGCCGTTCAGCGAGACGATGCGGTGCTGTTCGCATTCCATCGAGGTCAATTCCTCGACCGTGGCGCGCAGAGTGCGGCCGGTACCCAGCGCAATGACCAGGGGTTCGGCCGAGCGCAGCACGCGTTCAATCTCGGCGGCGGCGGTCGGGGCGATCGAGGGGACGGGATCGATATCCTCGCCCAGGCTTGGCGCCACCCGGCACAGGCGCAGACCGAAGCGGCGCGACATCGCAGCCTCGAGGTCCAGACAGGCCGACACCCGGTGTTCCAGCCGGACGTGGATCAGCCGTTCGGCCATCGCCCGGCTGACCAGCCGCTGTGCCCGCTGCCGCGACACGCCAAGTTCGCGGGCGATCTGATCCTGGGTCAGGCCCGCGACATAGTAAAGCCAGCCGGCGCGGGCGGCATCGTCCAAGGGCGTGGCGTCGGGTTCGCCGGTCACGGTGTTGCCGGCACGGATTCGCCGGCACCGGGGGCGACGCGCCGGAACAGGTCGGGGCGCAGCGCCGGAAAACCGGCAAAGCTGTCGAAGTGGTGATGGGCGCGGGCATCGTCGGGCGCGCTCATGTCCAGGCCGCGCAGGTGGCTGCCGCCGGTAAAGCGCCAGACCTGCATGCCGGCGGCCAGACCGGCGCGGACGCCGTTCAGACTGTCTTCGATCACCAGACAGCGGTCGGGGGCCACGCCCATCCGGGCGGCGGTGAACAGGAACAGGTCGGGCGCGGGCTTGCCGTTGGCGACGCGGCTGGCGGTGAACACGTTGGCGCCGAAGGTTGCGGTCATCCCGGTCAGGGCCAGCGAGCGGGTGACGCGTTCGGGGCTGGACGAGGTGGCGACGCAATAGGGGCAGGTCAGCCGGGCGATGATGTCAGTGACGTGCGGCATCACCCGCAGGTCACGCTGAAAGGCGGCCAGCAGACGGGCGCGGTAGTCGGCCTCGAACCGGTCGGGCAGGGCGACGCCGTAGCGTTCGCGTATCTCCTTCAGCACCACCGGATAGCTGCGGCCCAGAAAATGCCGGCTGACAAATTCCAGCGTGATGTCGACCCCGTAATCCTTCAGTTCGGCAATCAGCATGTTGGCGCTGATCACTTCGCTGTCGATCAGCACGCCGTCGCAGTCAAAGATCACAAGGTCGGTCGGCATCATGGTGGCGCGACCTTAGCGGCGGGCAATCGGCCCTGTCCATTGCTAAAGCGCGAACCGGATGGCGTTGGTGGCCGGGGGGGTGGCCGGGGGTGGCCGGGCGCGCCAGTGGCTGCCTGCGGGCGGCGGGAGTGCCTACCGGCGTTTGACGGCCAACAGTTTTCGGCGGTGCTTGCCAGCGCGCTCTTGCCAGCTATCTCTTCCCGGCCAGTGCTTGACAGTCACCGGGCCGTGACAGCAGGATTTCTGCCCACAAGCGGCACCGGGTCAGCATTGAAACGTGATCGAACGGTTGAAACAGGCGGCGAAAGGTTAGGATTGTTGCTTTTTTCAGACGCTGAATGCGAAAACCGGACGTCCTGTGCCCGGCCCCCTTTGCTCTAACCCGGCCGGATCGTACAGAACCCCGGTCCGTCTGACAGAAAGCGCCGCATCGTGATCGAAAAGCCCCTGACGCCGTCGAAACTGTCTGCCGCGATCCAGCGGCATCTGATCCTGACAATGGGCAAGGATGCCGCCCATGCCAGCCGCTACGACTGGCGCATGGCGCTTTCGTTCGCGCTGCGCGACCTGATCGTCGAGCCGTGGTTTGCCTCGACCAAGCGGACCTATGCGGGCGATCACAAGCGGGTCTATTACCTGTCGATGGAGTTTCTGATCGGGCGCCTGCTGGAAGATGCCACGGTCAATCTGGGCCTGCGCGAGGTGACCGAGCAGGTGATGGCGGGGCTGGGCGTCGATTTCCGTAGCCTGGTCGAGGATGAGCCGGATGCGGCGCTGGGCAACGGCGGGCTGGGGCGGCTGGCCGCCTGTTTCATGGACAGCATGGCGACCATCGGTTGCCCGGCCTATGGCTACGGCATCCGCTATGAGCACGGACTGTTCCGCCAGCGCTTTGCCATGGGCCAGCAGGCCGAAACCCCCGAGGACTGGCTGACGCTGACCAACCCGTGGGAGTTTGACCGGCCCGAGTCCGCCTATACCGTCGGCTTCAAGGGCGCGGTCGAAATCGTCGATGGCCGGGAGGTCTGGCGGCCGGGCGAAAGCGTGATCGCCTCGGCGCACGACATGCCGGTGGTGGGCTGGAAGGGACGCTGGGCCAACACGCTGCGTCTGTGGGGGGCGAAACCGACGACGCTGTTCAATCTGGAACGGTTCAACCGCGGCGACTATGCGGCGGCGGCGGAACCCGAGACGCTGGCGCGCACGATCAGCCGGGTGTTGTATCCCGACGATACCACCTATGCCGGCAAGGAATTGCGGCTGAAGCAGGAGTATTTCCTGACCTCGGCAGCCTTGCAGGACATCCTGCGGCGCTATCTGGAAAGCCATGCCGATCTGCGGGCGCTGCCGAACAAGGTGGCGATCCAGATGAACGACACGCATCCCGCGATTGCCGGGCCGGAACTGATGCGGCTGCTGACCGATGTGCACGGGATGGAGTTCGAGGAGGCGCTGCCGGTGGCGCAGGCGACGCTGGGCTATACCAACCACACCCTGCTGCCCGAGGCGCTGGAGCGCTGGTCGACCTACATGATGGGCACGGTGCTGCCGCGCCACATGCAGATCATCGAGCGGATTGACAGCTGGCACCGCCGCACCTACCCGACCCGCCCGCACTATGTTGGAATAGTGAAACACCACGAGGTGCGGATGGGCGAACTGGCCTTCATAATGTCGCACAAGGTCAACGGCGTGTCGGCGCTGCATTCCGAACTGATCAAGCAGAACCTTTTCCCGGAACTGCATGCGCTGCATCCGGACCGGATCATCAACCAGACCAACGGCGTCACGCCGCGGCGCTGGCTGCAGATGTGCAACCGGCCGCTGGCCGGGCTGATCACCGCGACCATCGGCGAGGCCTGGGTCGATGATCTGGATCAGTTGCGCGGGCTGGAGGCGCATGTCGGCGACCGCGGCTTCCGCCTGAGTTTCGCCGGAGCCAAGCGGTTGAACAAGCAGGCAATTTCCGGCTGGATCAAGGCTCAGTCCGGGGTCGGGGTTGATCCCGATGCGCTGTTCGACGTGCAGATCAAGCGCATTCACGAATACAAGCGCCAGCTTCTGAACATCTTGCAGGCCATCGCGCACTGGCATCAGGTGCGGGAAAACCCGAACGGCAACTGGGTGCCGAGGGTCAGGATATTCGGCGGCAAATCCGCGCCGGGCTATGCCGTGGCCAAGGAAATCATCCATCTGATCAACGATGTGGCGGCGGTGGTGAATGCGGACCCGGCCACCAGGGGTCTGTTGCGGATCATTTATCCGGCGAACTACAACGTTTCGATGGCAGAAAAGCTGATCCCGGCGGCGGACCTGTCGGAACAGATATCCACCGCCGGCAAGGAAGCGTCGGGCACCGGCAACATGAAATTCATGCTGAACGGCGCCCCGACCATCGGCACGCTGGACGGGGCCAATGTCGAGATATTGCAGGAAGTCGGGGCGGAGAACTTCTTTCTGTTCGGCATGACCACCGCCCAGGTGGTGGAGCGGCGCAAGGATGTGGACCATTCGCGCCATGCCATCGAGGCCAGCCAGCCCCTGAAGGACGTCTTGCAGATGATCGTCGAGGGCCGGTTCAGCCCCGATCAGCGCGACCGCTATCACGGGCTGGTCAACCGCATGTGGAATCACGATTATTTCATGGTGGCCAGCGATTTCGATGCCTATGCGGCGGCGCAGGCCCGGGTTGATCTGGCCTATGCCGATCAGGATGGTTGGGTCCGGATGGCGGCCCTGAACACGGCGCGGGGCGGATATTTCTCGTCTGACCGGACGATACGTGCCTATATGAAGGAAGTATGGTCGGCGACATCGGCGCTTTGACACGGCCCTTGGGGGAAGCATGGCGAAAAAGACCACGGGCGCCGGGGCGGTGCAGGGCGGTGCAAAGGCTGGACTGATCGGAGCCCGGCTGATCGGGGCCGCGCTGATCGAGGCAGGCGCGGCAGCTGCGATTGCAGCGGGGGCGCACGGCGATCCGTTCTCGGTATTGGGCATTCAGGCGCGCGGGCCGGGGCTGGTTCTGACCGCCTTTGTGCCGGGGGCCGAGACGCTGGTGGCGCTGTTCCCGCAGGAAGTGGCGCTGGCGGCGGTGGCCGGGCATCCGGGGCTGTTTGCCGGGGTGGTGCCGGCGCGGGCGGCGTACCGCTTGCGGGCAGCCAACGGCAGCGCCGTGTGGGAGTTTGACGATCCGTTCCGCTTTGGCCCGGTGATCGGCGAACTGGACGAATACCTGCTGGGCGAGGGCCGGCAAAAGCGGCTGTGGCATTCGCTCGGGGCGCACTCCATCACGCATGAGGGCGTGGCGGGCACGCATTTCGCGATCTGGGCCCCGAATGCCGAGCGGGTGTCCGTGGTTGGCGATTTCAACATCTGGGACGGGCGGCGGCATCCGATGCGGCGGCGTGGCGGTACCGGGGTGTGGGAGACGTTTGTGCCGGGTGTGGGCGAAGGCACGATCTACAAATACGAAATCCGCGGTCAGGGCGGGCAGATATTGCCGCTGAAGGCCGACCCGGTAGGGTTCGGGTCGGAGCATCCGCCAAGGAACGGCTCGGTGGTGCGCCGTATCGATGCGCCGGTCTGGTCGGATGGCGACTGGATGGCGGCGCGCGGCCCGCGCCAGCATGTCGATGCGGCGATATCAATCTACGAGGTGCATCTGGGGTCATGGAAAAAGGCCGACCACGGCGCGCGGCCCTTGAGTTACCAGGAACTGGCCGGCGAGCTGGTGGATTACGTGGCGGAAATGGGGTTCACCCATATCGAACTGATGCCGGTCAGCGAATACCCGTTCGACGGGTCCTGGGGCTATCAGCCGGTGGGGCTGTTTGCCCCGACCATCCGGCATGGCACCCCGGACGAGTTCCGGGCGCTGATCAATGCGGCGCACGCCAAGGGGCTGGGAGTGCTGCTGGACTGGGTGCCGGGGCATTTCCCGACCGACCCGCACGGGTTGGGGCAGTTCGACGGCACGCCGCTTTATGAACATGCCGACCCGCGCGAGGGATTCCATCAGGACTGGAACACGCTGATCTACAACTACGGCCGGGTCGAGGTTGCGAACTATCTGATTTCCAACGCCTTGTACTGGCTGGAGGAATATCATGTGGATGGACTGCGGGTCGATGCCGTGGCATCCATGCTGTACCGCGACTACAGCCGCAAGGAGGGCCAGTGGGTGCCCAATGTGCACGGCGGGCGCGAGAATTACGAGGCGATCGAGCTGCTGCGGCAGATGAACATCACCGCGTATGGCGATGTGCCGGGGATCATGACGGCGGCAGAGGAAAGCACGGCGTTTCCCGGCGTGTCGCGGCCGGTGGATCATGGCGGGCTGGGGTTCGGGTTCAAATGGAACATGGGCTGGATGAACGACACGCTGTCCTACATCCAGAAAGACCCGATCTACCGCAAGCATCACCACCACAAGATGACGTTCGGGCTGCACTACGCCTGGTCCGAGAATTACATCCTGCCGATCAGCCATGACGAGGTGGTGCATGGCAAGGGCAGCATGATCGCCAAGATGCCGGGTTCGGGGGATGAGAAATTCGCCAATCTGCGGGCCTATTACGGCTTCATGTGGACGCATCCGGGCAAGAAGCTGATCTTCATGGGCTGCGAGTTTGCCCAAGGGGTCGAATGGAACCACAATCAGAGCCTGGACTGGCATCTGCTGGACCTGCCGCAGCACAGGGGCGTGCAAGCCTGGGTGCGCGATTTGAACGAAACCTATCGCGACACGAAGGCGTTGCATGTGAACGATACGCGGCCAGAGGGATTCCTGTGGCTGGAAAGCAATGATGCCGACGCGTCGGTTTACGCCTACGCCCGCAAGGGGGCGGCGGGGGATCCGATGGTGGTGGTGGCGTTGAACATGACCCCGGTCGAGCGGCGCTACAGGCTGGGCTTTCCGGCTTCGGGGCAGTGGGACGAGGTGCTGAACTCGGACGCGGGCGCCTATGGCGGCGGCAACCGGGGCAACATGGGCGGGGTGGTGACGGAAGCCAGGGGTTGGCACGGCCAGGCGCAATCGGCACTGGTGACGCTGCCGCCGCTGTCAGCGGTGATTTTCAGGCAGGGCTGACCTGCAACGGCTTGATCAGGGAGGAACGAGATGCAGCCAAAACCGAATGCGCGGCTTTCAAGCCAGGCGATGGCGTTTGTACTGGCAGGCGGGCGCGGCAGCCGGTTGAAGGAACTGACCGACCTGCGCGCCAAGCCGGCGGTCTATTTCGGCGGCAAGGCGCGGATCATCGACTTTGCCCTGTCGAACGCGCTGAATTCCGGCATCCGCAAGATGGCGATCGCCACCCAGTACAAGGCGCATTCGCTGATCCGCCACATGCAGCGCGGCTGGTCGTTTTTCCGGGCCGAGCGCAACGAATATCTGGACATCCTGCCGGCGTCGCAACGGGTGGCGGAAAACAAGTGGTATCTGGGCACGGCGGATGCGGTGACGCAGAACATTGATATCGTTGATTCCTATGATATTGAATATGTGGTGGTTCTGGCCGGCGACCATATCTACAAGATGGATTACGAGATCATGCTGCGCCAGCATGTCGATCAGGGCGCCGATGTTACCATCGGCTGTCTGACGGTGCCGCGGATGGAGGCTGTGGCCTTTGGCGTGATGCATGTCGACAAGGACATGCGGGTCACCGCCTTCATGGAAAAGCCGAAAGACCCGCCGGCGATTCCGGGTGACCCGGCGCATGCGCTGGCCAGCATGGGCATCTACGTGTTCAACTGGAAATTCCTGCGCGAGTTGCTGATCCGCGATGCCGAGGATACCAATTCCAGCCACGATTTCGGCATGGACCTGATCCCGGCCATCGTGAAGAACGGCAAGGCGGTGGCGCACAAGTTCAGCGACAGCTGCGTGAAATCCGGACTGGAGACGGTGCCCTATTGGCGCGACGTCGGCACGGTCGATGCCTTCTGGCGGGCCAACATCGATCTGACCGATTTCATTCCGGCGCTGGACATCTATGACAGTTCCTGGCCGATCTGGACCTATGCCGAGATCGTGCCGCCCGCGAAATTCATCCACAACGAGGACGGCCGGCGCGGGTCGGCGGTGTCGTCGCTGGTGTCAGGCGACTGCATCGTTTCAGGCTCCGAGGTCAGCAATTCGTTGCTGTTCACCGGGGTGCGGTCGCACAGCTATTCGCGGCTGGAATATGTGGTGGCCCTGCCCTATGTGACGGTCGAGCGCAAGGCGCAGCTGAAGAACTGCGTGATCGACCGCGGGGTGATCATTCCCGAGGGGCTGGTCGTGGGCGAGGACGCCGGCGAGGACGGACGCTGGTTCCGTCGCACCGACAACGGCATCGTGCTGATCACCCAGACGATGCTGGATGCGCGGGCGGCCGCTCTGAGCTGACGGTCTTGCGGCGCGGCCGGGGGGCTGACTGCCCCCCGGACCCCCCGTGGATATTTGCGAAAAGAAGAAAGGGGAAGATGGCCGTGGTGCAAAAGCGGGTGCTTTCGGTGGCGTCGGAATGCGTGCCGCTGATCAAGACCGGCGGGTTGGCGGACGTGGTCGGGGCCTTGCCGAAGGCGCTGGCGGCGCAGGGCTGGGACATGCGGGTGCTGATGCCGGCCTATCCGGGCGTGCTGGCGCGGCTGGGCGCGAAACCGGGGGCGGCGGCAGAGGTCTGGGCCGACCCGGGGCTGTTCGGCGGCGCGGCCCGGGTGCTGGCCGGGGTGGTGGAGGGGGTTTCGGTCCTGCTGCTGGACGCACCGCATTTGTATGAGCGGGCGGGCGGGCCTTACGGCGGGCCGGCGGGCGATCATGCCGACAATCCGGAACGGTTTGCGGCGCTGTGCTGGGCGGCGGCGGCGATTGCGCGGCAGGGGTTGCGCGGCGGCGGGCCGCAGGATGGCTGGCGGCCGCAGGTGCTGCACGCGCATGACTGGCAGGGCGGGCTGGCGCCGGCCTATCTGCGGTTCGGCGGCGCGACCGACGTGGCCTCGGTGATCACGGTGCACAACATCGCGTTTCAGGGCATGGCCCCGGCGATGCGGATCGGCTCGCTGCGGTTGCCGCCCTGGGAGTTTCATGCCGGATCACTGGAATATTACGGGCAGATCAGCACGCTGAAGGCCGGGCTGGTGACGGCGGACGCCATCACCACGGTCAGCCCGACTTATGCCGAGGAACTGATGCGGCCGGAGTTCGGCATGGGCCTGCAGGGGGTGATCGCCGACCGGGCGGCGGTGGTGCACGGCATCCTGAACGGCGTCGATACCGAGGTCTGGGACCCGGAAGCCGAAGCGCTGCCCTATTCGGCGCGGACGCTGAAGGCCAAGGCCGGGGCGCGGGCGGCGCTGCTGGCCGAGTTCGGCTTGAGCGAGATGCCGGGGCCGCTGGCGATCGTGGTCAGCCGGTTGACGCATCAGAAGGGCATCGATCTGATCCCGGCGGTGCTGGCGGATTTTGTAGGCTCGGGCGGCGGGCTCTTGGTGCTGGGGTCGGGCGATCCGGGGCTGGAGGCGACGCTGCGGGCGGCGGCGGCGGCCAACCCTGCGCGGGTCGGGCTGCGGCTTGGCTATGACGAGGCGCTGTCGCACCGGATGTTCGCCGGGGCGGATGCGGTGCTGGTGCCCTCGCGGTTCGAGCCGTGCGGGCTGACGCAGATGTACGGTTTGCGCTACGGCGCGTTGCCGGTGGTGGCGGCGGTGGGCGGGCTGGCCGATACCGTCATCAACGCCAATCCGGCGGCGGTGCAGGCCGGGGTGGCGACCGGGATCAGCTTTCATCCGACCGATGCGCTGGCGTTCGGTCAGGCGTTGCGGCGGCTGGTGCAGCTTCATGCCGACGCCAGGGCCTGGGCCGGGATGCAGCGGGCGGCGATGCGGCAGGATGTCAGTTGGGCCGCCTCCAGCGCCGCCTATGCCGCGCTTTACGAAAGCCTGCTGGCGTGACAACGGTGCGGGCCCTGCCGGAGGCGTTGCGCCGGCCCACGGTCACGGCTGGGCGCTCCTGGCCGATGGGGGCGACCTTCGACGGCGAGGGCGTCAATTTCGCGGTGTTTTCGGCGCATGCCGAGGCGCTGGATCTGTGCCTGTTTTCCGAGGACGGCCGCAAGGAACTGGCGCGGCTGCCGTTTGGCGACCGCGACGGCGACATCTGGCATTGCCATGTCGCGGGAATCACGCCGGGCACCCGCTACGGCTTTCGCGCACACGGCCCCTATCAGCCCGAGGCCGGGCACCGCTTCAATGCGCACAAGCTGTTGATCGATCCCTATGCCAAGCAGCTGGACGGGCGCCTGAAATGGTCGGACGCGGTGATGGGCTACAAGATCGGATCGAACCGGGCCGATCTGAGCTTCGACACCCGCGACAGTGCCTTTGCCGTGCCGAAATCGGTGGTGGTCGACCCCAGCTTCAACTGGGGCAACGATCAGCGGCCGCGGGTGTCGCCCTCGGAGACGGTGATCTATGAGGCGCATGTAAAGGGCATGACGGCGCTGCATCCCGGGGTCGATCCGGGGCTGCGCGGCGGCTTTCTGGGGCTGGCCAGCGAGCCGGTGCTTGATCATCTGAACAAGCTTGGCATCACCAGCATCGAATTGCTGCCGGTGCAGGCCTTTGTCGATGACCGCTATCTGGTGGCGGGCGGGTTGAAGAACTACTGGGGCTATCAGAGCATCGGCTTCCTGGCCCCCGAGCCGCGTTATCTGACGCAGAATGCGATCTGGGAGTTCCAGACCATGGTGCGGCGCTTTCATGCGGCCGGGATCGAGGTCATTCTGGATGTCGTCTACAACCATTCCGGCGAAGGCAACGAGCTGGGTCCGACCTTGAGCTTTCGCGGCCTGGACAACCGCAGCTATTACCGGCTGCTGGACGGCGGGCGCTATTATGTGAACGATGCCGGGACCGGAAACACGCTGAACCTGACGCATCCGGCGGTGTTGCGGCTGGTGATGGACAGTTTGCGCTACTGGGTCGAGGTGATGCATGTCGATGGTTTCCGGTTCGATCTGGCCACCACGCTGGCGCGAGAGGCGCATGGTTTCGATGCAGGCGGCGGCTTTCTGGATGCAGTGCGGCAGGACCCGGTGCTGGCACGGGTCAAGCTGATCGCCGAGCCCTGGGACCTGGGGCCGGGCGGCTATCAGGTCGGGGGCTGGCCGCAGCCGTTCCTGGAATGGAATGACAAGTACCGCGACACCGTTCGCCGCTTCTGGCGCGGCGACGGGCAGATGGCGGCGGACCTGTCGGCGCGGCTCTTGGGGTCGGCCGGGCAGTTCGACCATTCGCGGCGGGCGGCCACCAGTTCGGTGAACTTTGTCACCGCACATGACGGCTTTGTGCTGGACGATCTGGTCAGCTATTCGGTCAAGCACAACCAGGCCAACGGCGAGCAGAACCGTGATGGCACCGACCAGAACCATTCCTCGAACGCCGGCATCGAGGGGCCGACCACGGACCCGGCGATCAAGGCGGCGCGCGATCTGCGCAAGCGCAACCTGCTGGCGACGCTGTTCATCAGCCAGGGTACGCCGATGCTGTTGGCGGGCGACGAGATCGGCAACAGCCAGGGTGGCAGCAACAATGCCTATGCGCAGGACAATTCCACCAGCTGGATCGACTGGAAGGCGGCGGATGCGGGCCTTCTGGATTTCGTGCGGCGCCTGACCTGGCTGCGGCGGCACCATCCGGTGCTGCGGCAGGGACTGTTTCTGCATGGCGATAAACGGGCCAGCGACGGCTTGCCCGATCTGGCCTGGCGGCGGCCCGACGGCGGCACGCCCCTGCCCGGCGACTGGCATGACCCAGGGTTCACCGCGCTGTGCATGGTCATCCGCGAGTCGGCGCGGCGGCGGCAGGCAGACGGCGATGCGGTGTTTGCCATCCTGAACAGCGGCGCGGCGGTCGAGGTCACGCTGCCCGACGGGCCGTGGCATCTGATGATCGATACCACGCGGCCGAAGCTGGGGCCGGGGCAGTTCACCCGGCCGGTGATTGCCGCCCCGTCCAATTCTGTGCTGGTCTTTGCCAACAAACCGATATCCGCCTGACAGGAGAGTGATCGTGACCCATCTGAGCCTTGCCACCGCGCCGATCGACGGGCAGAAACCCGGCACCTCGGGTCTGCGGAAAAAGACGCCGGTGTTCATGGCCCCCGGCTATCTGGAAAACTTCGTGCAGGCGATTTTCGATGCGATCGGCGGGGCGGCGGGCAAGACCTTCGTGCTGGGCGGGGACGGGCGCTATTTCAATGACCGGGCGGCGCAGGTGGTGCTGAAAATGGCAGCGGCGAACGGCGCGGCGCGGGTGATCGTGGGGCAGGGTGCGATCCTGTCGACCCCGGCGGCCAGCCATCTGATCCGCCTGAATGCGACCGACGGCGGCATCATCATGAGTGCGTCGCACAATCCGGGCGGGCCGAACGAGGATTTCGGGGTCAAGTTCAACATGGCCAACGGCGGGCCGGCTCCCGAGGCGGTGACCGAGGCGATGTTCGCGGTGACGAAAAGCATCACCGCCTACCGGATTTCGGATGCGGGTGACGTCGATCTGTCGCGGGTCGGCCGGGTGGCGCTGGACGGAATGGTTGTGGATGTGGTCGATCCGGTGGCCGACTATGCCGCGCTGATGGAAAGCCTGTTCGATTTTGCCGCGATCCGGGCGATGGTCGCGGGCGGCTGGCGGATGCGGTTCGATGCGATGTGCGCGGTGACCGGCCCCTACGGGGTCGAGATTCTGGAGCGGCGTCTGGGGTTGCCGGCGGGCACGGTGGTGAACGGCACGCCGCTGCCGGACTTTGGCGGCATGCATCCGGACCCGAATCCGACCTGGGCAAAGGCGCTGATGGACGAGATGTTCGGGGGGGCGGCCCCGGATTTCGGGGCGGCATCGGACGGTGACGGCGACCGCAACATGGTGGTGGGGCGGGGCATCTATGTCAGCCCGTCGGACAGTCTGGCGGTGCTGGCGGCGAACGCGCATCTGGCACCGGGCTACCGGGCCGGGCTGAAGGGGGTGGCGCGGTCGATGCCGACATCGGCGGCGGTGGACCGGGTGGCGGCGGCGCTGGGCATCACCAGCTACGAGACCCCGACCGGGTGGAAGTTCTTTGGCAACCTTTTGGATGCGGGGCGGGTGACGCTGTGCGGCGAGGAAAGTTTCGGCACCGGGTCGGACCATGTGCGCGAAAAGGACGGGCTGTGGGCGGTGTTGCTGTGGATGAACATTCTGGCGGTGCGCGGTCAGTCGGTGGCACAGATTCTGGCGGCGCACTGGGCGCGGTTCGGGCGGAACTATTATTCGCGCCACGATTTCGAGGCGCTGCCGGTGGCTGCGGCCGATGCGATGATGGCGGGCCTGAAGGGTCGGCTGGCGGCGTTGCCCGGCACGGTGATCGAAGGCATGACGGTCGCTGCGGCCGATGATTTCGCCTATCTGGACCCGGTCGATGGCAGCACCAGCAAGGCGCAGGGGGTGCGGGTCATCTTTGCCGACGGCAGCCGGATCGTGCTGCGGCTGTCGGGCACCGGCACCGAGGGCGCGACCCTGCGGCTGTATCTGGAGCGCTATGCGGCGGGGCCGGACGGTCTGGACCACGACCCGCAGGCGGCGCTGGCCCCGGTAATCCGGGCCGCGCACGCCGTGGCCGGGATCATGGGCCATACTGGACGTAGCGGTCCGGATGTGATCACCTGAGCCGGGGTGGGCGGAGCAGGAGGACGGCAAGCCAACCGCTCCCACAGCCTAGGAGTATGGGGAACGGCCAATGAGTCTTCGGGAATTTGCGTGGATTGGCGGGGTGATCGGTGCCATCGCCATGGTCGTGTCGGTTCTGTTCGCATCGATCCAGATCCGCAACAACACGCGGGCTATCCGGGCGGCGGCTTTTCAGCAGATGGCGGCAATGACCGCCAGCAACTACGACGATCTGGCGCGCGATGCCAATCTGTGCAGCCTGATCCTGCGCGGAGGCGATGATTTCGCGAGCCTGGACCGCCTCGAGAAGGCGCGCTTCCGCTTCTATCAGATGAGTTTTCTGCAGCGGGTCGAGAACGCCTACTTTCAGGAAAAGGTCGGAACGTTGAAGGCCGAGCACGCGGCCGGAATCCGTGCTACCATTGACGTCCTGTTTTCCTTGCCGGGGCAACGCGACGCATGGGCGCTGGTCCGGGGCCGGATCAATCCGGAATTCCGGGCCTATGTGGATGTCGCCGTGGCAAAAGCCGCGACAACGGACGCTGAAGCGCCGAAATCCAAGCCGACGATATCGGTCTGAAGGCGCACCCCGGTTTTCCGGACGACGCGCCCAGTTCACCCGCCGCTTGCCGTGCGGCTTGCGACTTCAGGCAGCGAACCGTGGCGGGGTGCGGCCCGGTCGGGTCGACTGGCGAGCCTCGCTTCGCATCGTCGGAATGCGGCTCTTCGACCGGTTCAGGCCTTCGGTTTCGGCCGTTTCGGGGTATCGCTGCCGGGGCGGGTGAAGGGTTTGCCGGCCGATCTTGCCTTGGCGGCGGGTTTGCCAAAGGCCGGTTTCGCCCCCGGCTTGCGGCGCGAAGCCGACGGGTCGGACGCATCGAACGCCGGTTTGGCCGGCCGCACCGGAGCGCCGTCGGCAGGGCGTCTGGCGGCTGAATAGGCGGGTTTGTCGCCGTACGGTTTGCCGGATGCCGGTTTGCCGTAGGGTCTGGCGGATGCGAGCTTGCCGGCATAGGGCTTGGACGAGGCCGGTTTGTCGCCCCTCGGTTTGCCGGAATGGGGTTTTTCGCCGCGCGGTTTGTCGTCCCGTGGCCCGTGCTCCCGAGGCCGGTCCTCCCACGCCGATACCGCGCCGTCGTTGCTGCGCGACATGGCGGCATAGGGCTTTTTCGGTCCGTCGCCTGCGGCCTTGGCATACGGCTTTTTCGCGCCGTCGAAGGCACGGGGTTTTTGCGGATAGGTGCGGCGCGGCTTGTCGTCAAGCAGCCCGTAGTCGGCGGGGTCCAGCGGCGTCATGTCCGGGCCGGACTGGTCGGCATCGGGGGACTTCGAGACATAGGCGCGCTTTGGTGCCGCCGGGTCGCGGGGTTTGGCAATCGGGGCCAGCGCCTTTGCGGCGGGCCGGTCCGGCGCTGCCGGACGCGGTTTGGCGACGGGTGCCGGTTCGGCAACCGGTTCGGCTGTGTATTCAGCAACCGGTTCGGCGCGTGGCCGTGGTGCCGGGGCTGGTTTCGGCGCGGCATCCTCGGGTTGGCGGTACGGGCGCGGAGCCGGGGTTGCGGCGGGGCGCTGGCTCGAAAACGCGGCGGGCGCATCCTGCAGCACCCGCAGGGTTATGCCCTTTTCCAGCGCCATGCCGGGACCGATGGCGGCCAGAAACCCCGGCGCGGCGGCAGCGGCAAGCTGCACATGGGTTTCATCGTCCAGCATCCGGATCGCGCCGATCTCGGTCTTGGTGATGCCACCGGCGGTGCACAGCATCGGCAACAGCCAGCGCGGCTCGGCATTCTGCGAGCGCCCGACCGACAGTGCCAGCCAGACCGAGGCACCAAACTCCGACCGTTCGCGTCGGGGCGGCTCGGCGGCGTCGCGCAGTTCTTCCGGTGCCGAACGGCCCTCGCGCCACAGCCGCAGAAAGGCGGCGGCGATCTGTTCGGGGTCGTGGTGCGACAACAGCCGCGACACCAGCGGCACCTCGTCCTCGGTCGTGGGGTCCAGCAGAGCGGGCAACGACAACATGCGTTCGTTGTCGCGCGCCGTCACGTCATCGGCTGACGGCGGTTTGGCCCAGGTGGCGTTGATCGCAGCGGCGGCCAGCAGGCGTTCGGCCTTTTTCCGGTCCTTCGGTTCCACGATGATCGCCGACACGCCCTTGTTGCCGGCGCGCCCGGTGCGGCCGGACCGGTGCAGCAGGGTTTCGCGGTTGCCGGGCAGATCGGCGTGAATCACCAGTTCCAGCCCCGGCAGGTCGAGGCCGCGCGCCGCAACGTCGGTGGCGATGCAGACCCGAGCACGGCCGTCGCGCATGGCTTGCAGCGCGTGGGTGCGTTCGTTCTGGCTCAATTCGCCCGACAGCGCCACGACCGCGAAGCCACGGTTGTTGAACCGCGCCATCAGGTGGTTGACGGCAGCGCGGGTGGAACAGAACACCAGCGCATTCTTGGCCTCGTAATAACGCAGCACGTTGATGATGGCGTTTTCGCGGTCGGCACTGGCAACCTGCAAGGCGCGGTATTCGATATCGACATGCTGGCGGCGCTCACCAGCGGTGGCGACGCGGATCGCGTTACGCTGATAGCTTTGCGCCAGCGTTGCGATGGGTTTGGATACGGTGGCCGAAAACATCAGGGTGCGCCGGTCCTTGGGCGAGGATTGCAGGATGAACTCCAGATCCTCGCGAAAGCCCAGATCCAGCATTTCGTCGGCTTCGTCCAGCACGGCAGCGCGCAGGCCGGTCAGATCAAGACTGCCGCGCTCGATATGGTCGCGCAGACGCCCGGGGGTGCCGACGACGATATGCGCGCCGCGTTCCAGCGTGCGGCGTTCGGCGCGGAAATCCATGCCGCCGACACAGGACGCCAGATTGGCACCGGTGCCGTCATACAGCCAGGCCAGTTCGCGCTGCACCTGCAGCGCCAGCTCGCGGGTCGGGGTGACGATCAGGGCAAGCGGGGCGGGAACATAGCTGAAGCGCTCGGCCCCGTTCAACAGGGTCGGAGCCACGGCGATGCCGAATGCCACGGTCTTGCCGGAACCGGTCTGGGCCGACACCAGCATGTCGGCGTCCGCCAGTTCCGGGGCCAGCATGGCGGTCTGCACCGGGGTCAGTTCGGTGTAGCCGCGCTTTTCCAGGGCAGCAGCCAGCGCCGGAACAATGCCATCAAATTGCGTCATCGGGGTCTTTCGAAGGTCAGGGTCAATGCCGCCCGCGCCGGTACGCCGGATGCGGGCCACGGGACAGCGCTGAACGCGGCCCCTGGCGGTTGCGCTGGCCTTACAGCGGTTTCGGCGGCATGTATAGTGCCGGACCGCCGTGCCCTGACCTTGCCGCCGCTGCCGGCGCGGTCAGTCCAGCGCGAACAGGTGCGCCTGAACCGGGTCGAACCCCAGATTGACCTTGGTGCCGACCTGAAACACCGCGTCATGCGCCAGCGCGGCGATCAGGGTGGATTTGTCGGACAGGGTGATGTTCAGCATGGTTTCGGCCCCGTGCCGTTCGGTCAGCGCGATGGTGCCGTGCAGCCGGCCTGCGCTGCCTTCTGCCGGGGTCAGATACTGCGGGCGGATGCCGAGCTTGGCCTTCTGACCGGGGCGAAAGCTTCCCTGTTCCGGGGTGACGGTGACCGGATCAAGGGCGGCATTGCTGACGGTGACGGTCGTGCCTTCGGTGGCCGTCACCTCGACATCCAGAAAGTTCATGGCGGGCGAGCCGATGAAACCGGCGACGAACAGGTTTTTCGGGTGGTGGTACAGGTCCATCGGTGCGCCGGTCTGCATCACCTTGCCTTCCTTCAACACCACGATCTTGTCAGCCAGCGTCATCGCCTCGACCTGATCATGGGTCACGTAGATCATGGTGGCGCCAAGCTGCTTGTGCAGCTTGCCGATCTCCATCCGCATGTCCATGCGCAGCGCGGCATCGAGGTTGGACAACGGCTCGTCGAACAGGAACACCTGCGGGTCGCGCACGATGGCCCGCCCGATGGCGACACGCTGGCGCTGGCCGCCGGACAACTGCGTTGGACGGCGGTCCATCAGATGTTCCATCTGCAGGATCTGCGCGGCCTTGGCGACCTTGGCCGTCTTTTCCTCTTTCGAGGCCCCGGCGATGGTCAGGCCGAACGCCACGTTTTCGCGCACCGTCATGTGCGGAAAGATGGCGTAGGTCTGGAACACCATCGCCACGCCGCGTTCCTTGGGCTGCAGGTCGTTCACCACCTTGCCGCCGATTTCCAGCGTGCCGCCGCTGATATCCTCCAGCCCCGCGATCATGCGCAGCAGCGTGGACTTGCCGCAGCCGGACGGGCCGACGAACACCACGAATTCGCCATGCTTGATGTCGATATCCACACCCTTGATGATGTGGGCGGCACCAAAGGATTTCTTCAGGCCGGTCAGGCGGATGTCTGCCATGATCTACTCCGCGGCTTGTTGCAGGTGGGTGACGTGAAGCAGGCCGTTGTCGCCAACGGCCACGGGTTCGGGGTCCATCACATAGCCGCCAAAGCGGTCCTTGCCGCCGTCGGCAAAGCCCATGATGCGCAGACCGTCGGGGGTTTGCACGATGCGGGCGGCGTAGCGGCGGCAGGGCTCGGCCCCGTCGAGGAACGGGCCGGGAGCGATGGTCCAGGGGCCGCGCGGGGTGTCGGCAATCAGATAGTGGCTGCCGGTCACCGGGGATTGCGGGTTGGCGCGGCGGTAGTCCTCGGACCACTGATGGCCAGCGGTGCAGAACAGGCAGTACCACCTGGCCCCGGCCTGAAACACCTGCGGCACTTCCAGTTGCCCGAAGCCACCGGTGAAGACGGGGGGCTGCAGCGTCCAGGTCATCAGGTCGGGCGAGGTGGCAAAGCCGATGGCCCCGCCGGCGTTCGGCTCGGCAATGCCGGGGGCGCGGGCGGTGAAATACATCAACCAGCCCGTGCCGTCCGGATCGCGCATCACCCAGGGGTCGCGCATGGCGCGGTCGTGCCAGTGGCCCTTGACATGGTCCGCCTCGTATGCGGCGGCGATCGGGCCCTGCAGATCAAGGCACAGGCCGCTGCCGACGCGGCTCCAATTGTGCAGGTCGGTCGAGGTGGCGTGGCCGATGCGCTGGTACAGCCCGTCCTCGGCCCGGGTGGCACCGGTGTAGAACAGGTGCCACAGCCCGCCCGGGCCACGCAGAACCGACCCGGTCCATGTCGTGTAATCGTCCCAAGCCGGCACCGGCGACGGTGCCAGACAGGTACCCAGATGCGTCCAGTTGGTCAGATCGTCGCTGACCGCGTGGCCCTGGCTGACGTTGAAGTGACGCAAGTCCGGGTCGATCAGCGACTTGTCGGCCTTCAGAAAGTAGCCGTGCCAGCGGGCACCGTCATGGACGTACCAGCTGTCCCAAATCCATTGTTTTTCCAGCGCGATGACCATTTGCGAACTCCGGTTCAGCCCTTGACGCCGGTCGAGGCGATCGAGGCGATAAAGGCGCGTTGCAGGACCAGATAGAACACCAGCACCGGCACGGTGATCAGCGACAGGTAGGCCATGATCTCGCCCCAGGCGCGGTTCAGCTGAAAGAAGTACTGCAGGCCGACCATGACCGGGCGGTAGCCTTCTTCCTGCACCACCATCAGCGGCCAGAGGTATTGGTTGTACATGTAGAGAAACTTGAGGATAGCTGCGGTCGCCAGCACCGGGCCTGCCAGTGGCATCACGATGCGACGATATATCTGGAACCACGACGCCCCTTCCACCCGGGCAGCCTCGATTAGTTCGCCCGGCAAGTCCTTGAAGAACTGCACGAACAGGAACACCGTCAATCCATCTGCGATGAACGGCACGATCTGGACGTGGTAACTGTTCAGCCAGCCGGTGGTCAGCCCGTCCAGCCCCAGCCAAGGCAGTTTCGACGCGATCAGCAGCAGCGGAATGGCAATCGTCTCGAACGGCACGATCAGCGTGGCCAGAATAATGGTGAGGATGAAATCCCGCCCCTGCCAGCCAATGAACACAAAGGCAAAAGCCGCCATCGAACAGGCAATCATCGACAGAACCACTGTCACCCCGGTAACAAGCACCGAGTTGAAGATGAACAGAGCCACCGGGGCCCGTTTGAAGGCGGCGGTATAGTTATCAAGGCTGATGTCACCCACGGGCAGAAACGCGCGCAATGACGCCGTATCCGCCAGCAGTTGCTGATCTGGCTTCAGACTGGAGACGACCATGAACACCAGCGGAAAGACAAAGATGATGGCGATCAGGGTCAGCACGGCGTAGCGCACGATAAGACGCAATCCGTGGTTGTCAGAGGATAAGGTGGCCATTTACGTATGCTCCCGTGTCAGCCAGCGTTGGATCAATGAGACGGTCAGCACGATCACGAACAGAATGACCGAAATTGCCGATCCGCCGGAGATGTCTTGCTTGCCGTAGCCACGATCAATGGCTTGGAAAACAATGGTTTGCGTGCTGTCGAGTGGCCCGCCGCTGGTCATCACATCAATCTGCGCGAACAGGGCAAAGGCCTGCATGGTGATCACGATCAGGATCAGCACGGCGGTGTTTTTCAAGCCCGGCCACGTAATGTAGCGGAAGGTTTGCCATTTGCTGGTCCCTTCAATCGCGCCTGCCTCGTATAGCGTAGGCGAAATGGTTTGCAGGCCTGAAAGCCAGATCACCATGTGAAAGCCGACGGCCTGCCAGATTGACATTGCGATGATCGCGCCGAGCGCGGTACTTGGGTTACCCAGCCAGTCTACCTTTGGAATTGCCCCAAAGCTGATCGCCCCCAGCAGGTTGTTCAGCAGGCCAGAGTCACCATCGTAGATAAACCGCCACAGCAGCGAGACAACGACGATAGAGACCACGACCGGCATGAAATAAATCGCGCGAAACAGGTTGATGCCGCGAAGTCGTTGGTTGATCAGAAGCGCAAGTCCAAGTGCGAGGCCCGCTTGAACGGGGGCGACTACGATCACGAAAATGAAGGTATTGATGATGGCCGTCATAAAGACCACGTCACGGGCCAGCACAAAAACCCGCGCGTCGCCCCAGCCAAAGCTGAACCATTCGCGCATTCCTGCAAGGCTTGGATAATCTGGGTTGTTGCGGGTGAAACTGCGGATCGCCGGATATTCTGGCACGCCGTCTTTCATCACCACGGCGCCTGCATCATCAACCTTTGGGTCCAGCACCAGTGTGCCCACCCCAAGCAGTTGGCGATAGTTGGCAAGGCCGGTAAATTCGGTTGGATTGGGCGAAATCAGCCGTTGGTTGGTGAACGACAATGCAATGGCAAAAAGGAACGGTAAAATCACGAAGCCCGCGATCAACAGGGCAGCAGGGCCGGCCATAAACCAGCCCGCACGGTTTGATCTTTGAAATTTCGATGCCATGGAAGCCCCCCAGTTTTCGGTGAAGGGGCGGCGCGAACGCCACCCCTGTTGGCGTCAATGGCCGTAGCCGCCGTTCTTTTCGATATCGGCGTTGATCTCGTCCACTGCGGCATCCAGCGTGGCCGCAACTTCGGCACCGTTGGCAATGTCGGCTAGCGCTTTTTCGAACACCTTTGCCTCTACAACATAGCCGGGGGTTACCGGGCGCACTAAGGCCTGCGCTTCTGTCAGCCCGAAGAACACCGCCATTGGCCCGCCGTCCTTGTAGTTTTCTGTCATCGCGGCGGCAGTCTTGGTCGCCGGGATCAGGCCAATACCGTTAGAAAAATCGGCCAGATACTTGTCAGCCAGTGCGAACTGGATAAAAGCCGACGCGCCATCGGGGTGCTTGGATGTGCCAGAAATCCCAAACTGCCATGAGGCTGCGCCAATCTTTGGCCCATTGCCGAAATCAGGCGCAGGCAAGAAAACGGTATCTGCATTGGCCTTCAGCGAATTCAGTGCTGCCCAGTTGCCGTTCCATGAAAACGCATACTTGCCAGCTGCAAAGCCGTTGTCGCGATCAGCTGGGTCTTGTGTTGCCTGCACATAACCGCCGGTGAACAGACCCTGCCACCAGTTGCCAAACGCCATGCCAGCTTCGCCGTTCAGCGCGCCTTCGGCGGTTTTGTAAGTGGTGCGATCTATCAGATCACCGCCGAAAGACTGCAAGAAGGGTGAGAAGGCATAGGGATACCATTCGCCTGTCCAAGCCATGCCCAGATCCAGCGCATATTCAAACTTGCCGGATGCTTTGGCTGCGTCCAAAGCCGCCTGAAATTCCTCGCCAGTCCAGGGTTCGGCAACCGTTGGCGTGCGCAGTTTCAATTCGTCGAGGTAAGATTGGCGCGTGACCAAAGCCACTGCCGCGTCCCACAGGCCGATGGAATAAAGCTTGCCATCCCAATAGCCTTTCGGGCCGGGAAGAAAAGTCGCAATCACCGCCTCGTCGATTTGCAGTGGCTGCATATAGCCAGACCATGCCCAGTTCGGCATTACAGGGCCGTCAACATCCAGAATATCTGGCAAGTTGCCCGCCAGCGCACCAGCAACGACGCTATCGTTATAGGCACCCTGCGGAAAGCTTTGCAGTTCTACCTTCCAGTCGGTCTGACTTGCATTAAAATCGGTGACGATCTGGTTGATAATCTTTGCTTCAACCTCGTTTCCCGCCCCGTGATACCACATGGTGAGTGCGGTTTGGGCCTGTGCGGCGCTGCCCATTATCGCGGCAAGTGCAAGTCCTGAAAGCCAATTCATCTTGGTCATGTGTCATTCCTCCCTGACGGTTTTCAACTGTTGGATATTCGAGCGGCGCGTTTCTGTGACCGAGTTGCGCCAATAGACCGGCCCCGACACCAGGGTCGGGCTGCGGTCATCCCGGTTTTCGCCGGAAATCATTGCCAAAAGGCGCTGCGCTGCGCGCACACCCATGGCGATATAGGGAAGGTCCACCGTGGTCAGCGGCGGATAAAGTGTGGCGGCGATGATGCGGTGATTGTCATAGCCCGCAACCGAGATCTCTTCCGGCACCTTGATGCCGCGCGTCCGTAAAATGCCGTAGACCTTCATGGCCATCGCATCGTTGCCGCAGCAAAATGTCGTTGGCGGGTTGGGCAGCCGCAACATGCCATCGATGGCATCCCACAGCAGTTGTGTCTCGCCTTCGTGATCTTCCAGATCGCAATCCCGCACCAGTGCGGCGTCAAATTCAATACCCGCGTCAGCCAAAGCCTCGCGGAAGCCAAGGGTGCGCAGTCGGGTGGCTTCGATGCTGCTGCGCAGGGTCAGATAAGCGATCCGGCGGTGCCCGACCGCAACAACCCGGGCTACCAGATCACGTTGACCGCGCTGGTCGTCGGGCAGGATTGACGGGGTGCCAATGTCATCAAAACAATTCACCAGCACCATCGGCACGTCGGTGGGCAGCTGTGGCAACAAGACCCGCTTGTGATATTCCGCGACGTAAATCAGCCCCTCGACCCGGTGTTGCAGAAACGTCCGGATCAGCGCAGGCACGCGGTCTGATTGCCCGTTGGTGTCGGCGATCATCAGGGTCATGCCGCTTTGCCCGATCGCCTTTTGAATGCCCTGCAAAATGAACAGATCAGGCAGACCGGTCGGGTTCGCGGCTTCTTGTGCGGTTGAAATTGCCCCGGTGATCAGCCCAATGAGGCCCGACTTATTTGATCGCATCATCCGTGCCGCGTTGGACGGAACAAAGCCCAGCTTCGCCATTGCCGCCTCGACTGCATCGCGTGTCTTGGGTCCAACCGGGCCGTCGCCGTTCAGCACACGGCTGACGGTTTTTGCCGAAACGCCCGCAGCTTTCGCCACATCATAGATCGTTGCCATGAGCAGTCCCCCCC
>JANNRR010000027.1:0-2969 GCA_031401675.1 Paracoccaceae bacterium | reverse complement strand
CCTGTGATCGCAACGTTGATTACGCTCAGTCTCTTTAAGGGCATTGCGCTATTACTTGTCCAGGATGGCGTGTCGGCGATCAAATCAGGGGGCGATCTGAAGATGCCGAATTGGATCAACTGGTATGGCAGGGAAGGCGTGATGCTGGGACTTCCCATGGCCTTTTGGGTTGCCGCTGTCGTCACGCTCGCCCTCGTCGTTGCCCAGAATCGTACCCTGCTCGGCAAATATGCTGCAGCGACCGGCGGAAATCTTACAGTCGCCAAGCTGTCCGGGATCAACACCGGCGCAATTGTCTTCTGGTTGTATGTGATCGTCGGCGTCGTTGCGGCCCTCGCGGGCATCGCACGGTCGAGCTTCATGTCGTTGGGCGACCCGCTTTCAGGCGATGGCATGGAGCTTTCCGCCATCCTCGTGGTCCTGCTTGGCGGCACTGCGTTCAGCGGCAGCGAGGGCCGGGTCTTGCGATCATTCATCGGTTCTTTGATCATAATGGCGCTGACAATGGGAATGCTGACGCTCGTGCCGGCCTATTTCCAGACGCTAATCATCGGCGCCGCACTTCTCGCGGCCGCGGCATCGAACCAACTCATCGGCCGAAAAGTGACAGCCTCGTAGAATCGATTGGGTATCACGATGATTCGTAAGCGTCCGGCCTGACTCCGGTTAGCTCTGTTTCCAGGGGAGCAACTCGTCGATCCTGTTGATCTTGTGGTCCGGAATGCGGGCTAGGGTGTTGGCAAACCAGACTCGGGGATCGACGCCGTTCAGCTTTGCAGTTTCAATCAGGGGTATTCCTCCGGCGGGGCCGTCTGACGCTATGGGCTGAGGTTCGCAAAGACGCTGACCTTATGGATGCCCCTATGTTCAGATCACAGATTGAGGTTCTCTCGGTTGTCGACAAGGGCCGGCGCCACTCAGTGAGAGCGGCGGCGCGGGTCTGCTTGTAGTGGTCGCGGTTCTGGAGATGACGCTCCGTCGGGACGTGGTTGTGGACCGAGGCATTGTCGGAAGCGAACTTCTGCAATGTTCGCGCGCGCCGAAATAGCAATCGCCCGCTCCCGTCTTCGAAATGGCTGGTGCGAGTTCTCAGTCCGGTTGTTCGCTCAGCTGCCGGTCTCTGGCAAGTTGCTGATCCCGTAATCGCGAGGCGGCACTCCGTACGACCTGAGGCGATCGGTCACGATCTGCTTTGCACGGCCGTGCCGCTTCAGCGGTTTCCTCAGGAATTTCGTTGCGGCCTTCTTGTCCCGGGTCTTCGTCACGATGCTGTCGAGCACTTCGCCTTCCTGATCGACGGCCGGCCAGAAGTAGTTCCGCGCGCCGCTAATCTGCACGAACACCTCGTCCAGGTGCCACCGCCTGTGGCTTGACCGCAGGCCTGCGACGCGCCGCTTTCGGATTTCCGCCGCGAACATCGGGTCGAACCGGTGCCACCAAAACCGCACCGTCGCATGGCAGAGGTCAATCCCCCGTTCGTGGAGCAGGTGCTTCACGTTGCGAAGCGACAGCGGGGAACCGGACTTACATCATCACCGCCGGGCGGATGATCTCCGGGATCGCTTTGAAATAGCGGAACGGGGAGCGTTTGGTCATCGGCAAAGGCTAGACCAGCGCAAGTATCGGCTCAAGCAGCGTTGCCTTTACAGTGCCTCGCCGGGCAGTCAACTCTCGGGAAAGAAGCAGGCTGCCTGATGGTCGCCGCCCGCAAGATCTGGCCGCTCGGACCGGCAGCGGTCTTGCGCCTTCCAGCAGCGCGGTGCAAAGGCGCAGCCTTTGGGCAGATTCAACGGGGAGGGAAGTTCACCCTCCAGTTTGATGCGTTCCTTACGCGCGACAGGGTCGGCAGACGGTGTAGCGGACAGCAGAGCCTTGGTGTAGGGATGGCGAGGGGCCGCAAACACCTTTGCTTTCGGACCGACTTCGACTGGGCGGCCAAGATACATCACGATGATATCGTCGGCCATGTGGCGCACGACCGAAAGATCGTGGCTGATGAAGATATACGCCAGCCCAAGGTCATCCTGCAAATCGACCAGCAGGTTGAGGATCTGGCTCTGGATCGACAGATCGAGCGCCGAGACGGGTTCATCTAGCACCAGGACCCGCGGGTTCAGCATCAGCGCGCGCGCCACGGCGATCCGCTGGCGCTGACCACCGGAAAACATGTGGGGATAACGATCGAAATGCTCTTCCCGCAGGCCGACCTGACGCAGCATCCGGCGGGCCTGTTCTGTGCGGGCTACGGCAGACAGGTCCGGCCGGTTGATCTTCAGCGGCTCTGCCAGAATTGCTCCAACTCGCTGGCGCGGATTGAGCGAGCCATAGGGGTCTTGAAACACGATCTGCACCGAGGTGCGTAGGCGATCCAAGTTCTCGTTCACCGCCGCAATGCCGCTGATCGAAAACGTGCCTGCGGTCGGCGGCTCAATCATGGTGATCAGCCGCGCAAGGGTGGATTTGCCGCAACCGCTTTCGCCGACGACGGCCAGCGTCTTGCCCGCCCACAGGCTGAAACTTGCTCCGGACAGGGCGTGCAAGATGCCGGGCTTGGAAAACAACCCAGCCTTCACCGGATAGTCGCGGCTTAGGTTCTGCGCAGAAACGACCGGCTCGGTCATTGTGTCCCCTTGGGTGCTGCGACACGCGGGTAATGGCACCGCGCCAGCCCCAGCGAAGCGGCCGCAGGCACCGGTGCTTCGGTCTGGCAGCGCGTGTCGGCGAACGGACAGCGCGGCGAAAACAGGCATCCCGCGGGGCGGTCGAACTGCCCTGGCACGACGCCGGGAATGGTGGGCAAATGACGCCCGGTGGCGCGTTCCGGCAGAGCCGCCAGCAAAGCCGCCGTATAGGGGTGGTGCGGGGTTTCAAACAGCGTGGCGACGGGCTGTTCTTCAACCTTTTGCCCGGCGTATTGCACCGCGACCCGTTCGGCCGTTTCCGCCACCACGCCCATGTCATGCGTGATC
>JANNRR010000026.1:0-6148 GCA_031401675.1 Paracoccaceae bacterium | reverse complement strand
TGCGACGTGAACGACGCGCCGATCCAACAGATGGGCCGCCCGTGCGACCAGCCCCTTGGCCACCAACTTGTCCATCAGCCGCGTGATGTCGCCGCGCTTTTGCACAAGCATGTCCATGACGTCACCCACCGAGACGGGTTCAGGATGACGATACTCCAGAGACTTGAGGATGTTGTAATGCTGATCATTCAGCTCGAACGGCTTTAGCGCGGCCAGCGTGCGCCCAAGGATCACGTTGTAGGTCAGGGCTATGTTATACATCGCCTTCTGCCGTTCATCGTCGAAGGCCGGGCGCAGATCAGTTGAGATCATGAGCGGGATGTTCTATGTTGTTACATTATTCGTAACTACGTATAATCTTGATTCTTCCGTCAGTCAAGCAGTAATCGGGGTCTGACACTGGGGAAGCGGCGCGTCGCCGTCCTGAACCGCCTGCCATACCTCATCGACCATACCTGCCCATGCGCCGCGGCTTCCTCTATCTGGTGGCCATCATGGATTGGTTCACGCGCAAGGTTCTGGCCTGGCGCATCTCCAACACGCTGGAGGCCGAGTTCTGCCTCGAGGCGTTGAACGAAGTGAGAACGGCAGTGCAAAAGTTTGCCAAGGAAGTGGCGGGATAGTCTTGCTGCGGGCAGAGTAAAACTTTGCCACGTTGGCCCTTTTCTGGCGACAGGGAGGGCGGGGGCATTTTTATCGTGGAACTCTATCGGAAGGTCCGTCTCGCGCGTCGGGGCGGCATGAGCGAACGCGTGGCAGCAGTTCATTTTGGGGTGTCACGCGCGAGCGTGAAGAAGATCATGGGGTTTTCGGTGCCGCCCGGCTATCGGCGCACGTCGGAGATCAAGCGGCCCAAACTTGATGGTTTCACCGGCTTCATCGACCAGTGGCTGCTGGAAGACCTCAGCCAGAACCGCAAGCAACGACATACTGCCAAGCGGGTTTTTGAGCGGCTACGGGACGAGCACGGGTTCAAGGGCGGCTACACGACTGTCAAGAATTCCGTGCGTGAACATGGCCGGCGCAGTCGAGAGATGTTTGTTCCGCTTGCCCATGCCCCGGGTCATGCCCAAGCGGATTTTGGCGAGGCGATGGTGGTGATCGGCGGCGTGGAGCAGAAGGCGCACTTCTTCGCGCTGGATTTGCCCTTCAGTGATGCCTGCTTTGTTCGGGCTTACCCGGCGGCCGTTTCAGAGGCTTGGGTCGATGGCCACGTCCATGCCTTTGCCTTCTTTGGCCGGGTGCCGCAGTCAGTTCTCTATGATAATGACCGGTGCCTTGTTGCGAAGATCCTGCCGGACGGTTCGCGCAACCGCGCGACCCGGTGGCCGCGATGATGTTCCTGGCGTCTGATGAAGCCTCATGGATTACCGGTGTCGTGCTTCCGGTGGATGGCGGCGTCATGGCCGGGCGTTAGGTCTTCCGAGGGCACGCCGGCCCGACTGGCCGACGTGCCTGGCAGGACGGATGTCCTTCTCCTTGCCCCCCTGAAGCATCTGCCTCAGGGGGCGTCGCCCTGCCCCGGCAGCTTTAGGCAGTCCAGGGACCGTTTCAACCGTGGCGCCGCGAAATCAACAAAGGCGCGCAGCTTTGGCGCCATCAGGCGCGCCTCAGGGAAGACCAGGTGGACCGGCGCAGCGGGAGGGGTCAGCTCATCAAGAAGGGTGACAAGCTTGCCTTCTCGAATCTTGTCGGCCACCGCATAGGACAGAGCCATGGTAATGCCGTCGCCCGCTTCGGCGGCGGCAATCGCCGCCACAGCGTCATTGATTTCCAGCCGCGGCATGAAGGCCACTGCCTTGCCACTGCGGCCGTCAAGAAACCGCCACTCCCGGTTCGGCGCAAGGCCGGTAAAGCCGATCATCGCGTGGTGTTTCAGGTCGTGCGGCACCAGCGGCGTGCCCGCGCGCGCAAGATAGGCCGGACTGGCGATCAGCACGCGCTGCACGCTGCCCAACCGACGGGCGACAAGGGACGATTCCGGCAGGCTCCCGACGCGGACAGCGGCATCGATGCCTTCTTCCACAAGGTTGGTTATGCGGTCAAGGAGCATGACGCTGATTGTGACATCCGGAAACTGTCGCAGAAAATCGCACGCGACCGGCGCAAGAACCGACCGTCCCAGCGTCACCGAGGCGGTGATCGTCAGGTGGCCCCGTGGCGCAGACGTCTCTCCCAAGGCGTCACGCTCGGCTTCGCCCAGGTCATCCAGAATCCGGCGCGCGTTTTCCAGAAACCGCGCGCCGATATCGGTGATCGCCAGGCTGCGGGTGGTGCGGTTGAAAAGCCTTGCGCCAAGCCGGTCCTCCAGCGCCGAGACCGCCCTTGTAACCGCCGGAGGCGACAGGCGCAGGCGCTGGCCTGCCTTGGCAAAGCTGCCTGCCTCGTTGACGGCAATGAAGACTTCGATCTCGTGAAAGCGGTCCATTCATTCCTCCCGGTGGAATAATCAATTCCACAGGCCGGGCATTCTTTCAATCCTGAGCTTCCGCCATTGTGCCAATCCAAGGCACCCGGCCGACCATACCGGCCGGAACCAGATGCAGAACCACTGAACCGAAAAGGATACCAACATGATCAACCTGTCACGTTGCGGCTTTGGGGCAGCCCTTGCCGCCCTCCCGCTTGCCACGGTTCTGCCGCACAAGGCTCTTGCCTTGTCGAACGGGCCGCTGCCCCGCCTGCCGGTCACGGCGCGCTACCAGATCGGGCGGTTCGAGGTCACCGTGATCTCGGACGGCTATATCGACTTTCCCTTCGAGCTTTTCACCGGGGCCACGCCCGACCAGGCCCGGGCCACCGCCGCCGCGGTCTACGCAGCGGGCAACAACGGGGTCACCCGCGCCCGGTTCTTTAGCGAAGCGGCCGAGCAGAAGGCACTGATCGCCGCCACCCACATGCCTTTCCCCGGCGTTGGGCGGATCGTGGGTGACGCGGGCGCGCTGCGCTGGCTGCCGGCGGACTGGTCCTATACCTGACACTGCAATCCTTGGCGGCGGCAGGGTTCCCCTGTCGCCGCCGCTTCCCTGTTCCGAGGTTAAGCAATGATCGCCGAAATCACCCCCCGCCCGCCGTATCCTCCCTTCACCGCCGAGACCGCCGCGCACAAGGCGCGGATGGCCGAGGATGCCTGGAACAGCCGGGACCCGGCGCGTGTGGCGCTGGCCTATACGCCCGACAGCCAATGGCGGAACCGGGCCGAGTTCCCCTGCGGACGGGCCGAGATCGAGACCTTTCTGTCCCGCAAATGGGCGAGAGAGCTGGACTACCGGCTGATCAAGGAGGTCTGGGCCTTCCTCTACAACCGCATCGCCGTGCGTTTCGCCTATGAATGGCATGATGCAGACGGGCAGTGGTTCCGCAGCTACGGGAACGAGAACTGGCAGTTCGATACAAACGGCCTGATGGCGATCCGCTTTGCCAGCATCAACGACCTGCCCATCGCCGAGGCTGACCGCAAGTTCCACTGGCCCCAGGGCCGCCGCCCGTATGACCATCCGGGTTTGAGCGACCTCGGCCTTTAGTCGGCGACCGACCGGCACCGAAAGGAAAGAACATGACCAACCGTTTCGCCGACATCGCCTTTACCCCGACGGTGAAAGCCGTTCAGGAGCGTCAGGGCAGCCGCACCGCCTATGCCCGGGGCGAGGACAACCCGGAGATGTACCACCATTTCTTGACTGACAATGAGGCCGCGTTCATCGGGGCACGGGATTCGGTCTACATGTCGACGGTGGGCGAGACCGGTTGGCCCTATATCCAGCATCGCGGGGGACCGCCCGGTTTTGTGCGCGTGCTGGACAAAAGCACTCTCGGCTTCGCCGATTTCCGCGGCAACCGGCAGTACATCAGCGTCGGCAACCTTCTAAGCGATGACCGCTTGTCGATGTTCTTCATGGACTACCCAAAAAAGACGCGGCTAAAGCTTTTGGGCAGGGCGCGGGCGGTGGGTCTCGACGACACAGAGACGCTCGCAAAACTTGCGGTCCCGGGATATCGGGGCGCCGTGGAACGCGGGCTTCTGATCACGGTCGAGGCTTTTGAGTGGAACTGCCCGCAGCACATCACCGAGCGCTACACCCTGGGCGAGGTTCAAGAGCACGCGGCGCCGCTGTTGTCCCGGATCGCCGAGCTCGAGTCCGAAATTGCACAATTGAAAGGACTTCGGGATGTCGGAACACATTGAGAGGAAGCCCATCCGGCTGCACCGGTTCCGCCTTTCGGGGCATGCGCAAAGGGTGGAGCTTTTCCTGTCGCTGCTGGGTGTCCCCTTCCAGATTGTCGACGTCCCCTCGGGCGGGCAGAAGACGCCGGAGTTTCGGGCCTGGAACGCGTTCGGTCAGGTGCCTGTGATCGAAGACGGTGATGTCGTGTTGGCGGACTCCAACGCGATCCTGGTCTATCTGGCGGGAACCCATGACGCAGAGCGGAAGTGGTATCCCCAAGAACCACGTACGCAAGCAGAGATCCAGCGCTGGCTTTCTGTTGCAGCGGGGCCGCTCTTCTCGGGCGCAGCAGTCGCACGGCTGGTTGGGCTTTTTGACGCAAATCATGATCTTGCGCGCGCCCAGACAACAGCGACGGCGCTTTTCCGGGTGGTGGAGGCCCATCTGGCGGCGGCCGGGCCGTTCCTTGTCGGCGCAGTTCCGACCATTGCCGATGTGGCGATTTACACCTACACCGCCCATGCACCCGAAGGGCACATCCCGCTGGACCCTTATCCAGCGCTCTGCAGCTGGATTGAGCGGATTGAGGCCTTGCCCGGTTTTGTTCCGATGGCCCGCAATGCGCCCAAATTCGGCGCGCCGCTGGCGTGACGGCAGGGCGCGGCGGGCCCTGCACCCGCCGCGCAGTCGATCAATCGACCATCCGGCTCATGAGCAGAGTCGCGTTCGTCCCCCCGAAACCGAATGAGTTCGACAGGACACTGTCGAGTTCCACCCCCTCCCGCAGCTCTGTCAGTATCTCGCCCTGATCCAGCGCCGGGTCCGGTGTGGTGATGTTGGCAGATGCCGTGATGAACCCCCTGTTCATCATGATCAGCGAATAAATCGCTTCCTGCAGCCTGACCCTCCGCGCTCACCGTGCCGCTCATCAGCTGGATCCCCGCAGCGCCTTCCAGATCGGGGTCAGCCTGCGGCAGATCGTGCGTTCATCCGGCACCTCCCCGCCATCGCCGTTCGCCACAAACCAATCCTGCACCTCCCATCATCGCCATCAACCTCCGCATCCAATACAAAGATTGAATCAGCACTCAACGGGCAAAACAACCGACTTTTTCAACAGAATAGGCTCCAAAGCAGCCGTTCGTCGGAGTTCGCTCGAAGGTCCGCAAAGGTGAAGGTTTTCCGATGCGGGCCGTGGCGTGAGGGTGGGGCTTGGCGCGCGGGCGGCCCGCGTTGGCAAACCTCCCAAGGAGGAAGCCGCGGGGGGCCTGGCTCTGCCTATGGGTAAAGAGTGCTGAAGGTGGCAGCCGCTGTCCTATCGGGGGAGCACCGACGGTGTGATGTTGACGCGCGCGGAGAGTTCTTGCGGCTTGATGTCGATGCAGTCTTGGCGTGCATGGGATGGGGCGCCCCCGTTTCCAATTGGCAGAGGCGCCCGGAGTGACCTGAGCCCGTCCGGTGCCCGAACGGGAACCGGTGGCAGGTCGGGCAGTGTGACGGGCATTTCGTCATGCGGCCTGCTCCCTTGGTGGTGCGCGTGACTGTGGGATCGCGCCCCGCCGGAAGATCTCGACGATCCGCATCAGGCCGCCGCAGCAGGGGCATGGTTCGCGCAGGGTGAGCGGGACGACCTCGGCGCTGGCCTGAGGTGCCGCCTCGGGTTGCGCAGCCCCGAGCAGGACGCGGATCTTCGCGATGTTGGTCTTTCGGGCGGCGCTGGCGAGCAGGCCGTAATGCCGGATGCGGTGGAAGCCGTCGGGCAGGACGTGGTTCAGGAACCGGCGGATGAACTCGTCGGTGGCGAGCCGCATGACCGATCGCCGGTCGCCGGTCTTGATGCGGTAATCCTTCCAGCGGAAGGCGACGGTCTGGGCATCGGCGCTGATCAGGCGGCTGTTCGAGATGGCAACGCGATGCGTATAGCGGCTGAGATAGGCCAGCACCGCCTCGGGGCCGCCGAAGGGCGGTTTGGCATAGACCAC
>JANNRR010000025.1:0-35548 GCA_031401675.1 Paracoccaceae bacterium | reverse complement strand
TCGCCCTTGCCGATGCCAAGGTTCAGATCCTTGACCACCAGCGTTTCGCCGTCATAACTTTTCTGCACACGGTCGAATTCAACGAACGCGCTGGTGCGGCCAATGGTCAACACCCCGTCTCCCTGTCAGTCCGGCGGTCGTGGGCAAGGTGTCGCCCCGGCAGCACTCATTGCTGGGAACTAAAGCCAATGCGGGCGGTCAATGCAACCCGGTTGTCACAAAAAGCGGCAAAGCAATAAGGTTACGGCGGAAAAGTTCAGTTCAGCCGTACCGCGCCTGCAAAACCGGCAGCAGCCAGCACAGGTGGCAGGCTTTGCCGCGGGATCGGGCTGCTGCCGAACAACAACGCCACGGCATGGCTCCCCAGCAACGGGCGGACCCGCGGGCCGTAGCGGGTTTCGATCTCGCCGTATCCCGGCACCGTCCCGGCCAATGCCGGCAACACCTGCCCGATTTCGCCCCAGTGCTGTTGCTCCAGCGCCTCCAGCGCCATGACGCCGGGATAGAAGCTTTCGCAGGGCGCCCCGTTGGCCATGACGATCTGATGTGCCGCGAACAGGATATGGTGATAGCTTACCTGCCGTCGCCCGGCCTGAACCCGGAACCGCCCGCCGCCATACTCCGCCAGATGCTTGGCCCGGACCAGCCGGTCCTGCCACAGCACGGCATGCTGCGGCGACAGGCACAAATCGCCGCGGTTGCCCAGAGTTCCGTCCCGGATCCGGACCGGCCGCAGTTCCGGGCAGGCCGCCAGTTCCGACTGATCCACCCGCCGCCCGCCTGCCCACAGCACCGGCTGTACGCCGTGGTCCAGCGTACAGACCAGCATCCCCGGCCGCAAAGCCTCGACCGCCACCTCGCCGTCTGGCGTCAGAATCCGGGTTCCGGCGACGAAACACGGGGTGCCCATGGAGCGCATGTTGGCCCGATTGGCGGCGAAAGCAGGCGCAACGCCGATCAGCGTCACGCTTTCGCCACCGGGGAAAGTCATCACCGCATTACCGGAGCCGTCGTCTGTCACCACTACGTCGAACGTGTTGACCGGACTGCCAAACCCATCCACCAGACCCGAGACATCCAACTGGTCATTGGTGAAGCCGTTGCTGTCACTATCGGCCAGATCGAAATCGGTAACGCTATCGTTGCCCGAAGCTGTTTCAAATCGCAGCACGTCGTCGCCCGACCCGCCGGTCAGGGTGTCATGCCCCGCCCCGCCTTTCAGTACGTCGACCCCCGACCCGCCAAACAGATTGTCGGCCCCCGCGCCCCCGCTCAGCGTATCGTCACCGCCACTGCCATACAGCGTGCTGACCGTGCCGGCCGCCGTCAGATTGTCGGCATTGGCCGAACCGACAACCACCTCGATCCCGGAAAACGTATCCCCTGCCGCATCGCCGCCGCTGCCCGCCCCTGTCGCCAGATTGACTGTGACACCGGACGCCGAGGCAGAATAGTCCGCCGTGTCGGTACCAAGCCCGCCGCTCAGAACATCCGCCCCTGCCCCGCCGGTCAGTGTGTCATTGCCGTCGTTGCCAAAAAGCCGGTCGTTGCCAGCCCAGCCATGCAACAGGTCGTTGCCATCCCCGCCAAAGGCGGAATCCGCGCCATCGCCGCCATAAACCGAGTCATTGCCCAGGCCCGAATAGACCGTATCGTTGCCCGATCCTGCGCGAATGTAATCGTCATTCCCGGAAGAGCCTGCCAGCCCGGCATCGCCGTTGTCGACCTTGTCGGTGCCGTTGGCGACCGGTTCGGCGTAGCTGCCGTCGATCACATCGTCGCCGTAGGTGCCGTCGATGTAGCTGTCGTCGAAACCCGTCACCCAGCGGTTGGTGTTCAACCCGGCCCAGGTATCGTTGCTGACGCTGTCCAGACGCAGCGACCGGATCGGCTTGGCTTCATAGACCGCCGCGTTGCCGGTCAACGACGAATCCGGGGCCAGGTACAGGTTGCCGGCAGTATCCTGCACGATCGCCGCAGCGGTACTGGCGGTGGTGCCGTCGGCATAGGTGATCGTCACGTTGAATAAGACGCAACTGTCAAACGTATAGGTAGCCGTCCCCGAACCGTTGTTGGTGGTGAACTGGTCGTTCGAAGCGTTGTTGTCCTGATCAAGTGCCGTGGCGTTGCCGCCATTGTTTATCATCGTCGCCGAGGCGATGTGCGAGAACAGCGGGTTGCCGGCAGAGCCGAAGGTCTGCCCGTTCAGCGCCGAGGCATTTGCGGCAGTGTTGTTGCCCTCGGTCGGGTCCATCGACGTGGCCGAATTGCCGAGAAATATCCAGTTGAACGTCGTCGGCATGGCCTAGTCCCGCTGCAACCGGCGCAGCCCGCCATACCGGGGCAGACACATCGTCAACCGGACCCGGCAGCTGCGCGCGGCGAGACTGCAGCCGGAACTGATCCTGATCCTCATCGCTCCCCCAGCCACGCGGCCGATCGGTCCGCATCCGATCCGGGGGAACTTTAGGTAAATGCCGCCAAGGAAGGCTTAAGCCAGTTTCGGGAGAATCCGGCAATTTCAAGCAATCGGCCCTGTATCGTCGGATGGCAGGGTGGAAAAGCGGCGGCAGGCACCCGCGGCCCTTCAGGCAATGTCAAAGGGCGCGCTTTCCCGGTCCGGGGCAGAATCCGGAAATGCCACGGCAATGGTGCTCCGCAGCGCCGTATCCAGCGCCGCCATCGTCACCGGCAACCCCAGATCGACCAGACTGGTGACGCCGTGATCGCGGATTCCACAGGGCACGATGCCGTCGAAATGGCTCAGGTCCGGCTCGACATTGATCGAAATGCCGTGAAAACTCACCCAACGCCGCAACCTGACGCCGATGGCGGCGATCTTGTCCTCGGCCACCGCCCCGCCAGGCCCCGGCGGCCGGTCAGGCCGCACCACCCAGACCCCGACCCGCCCGGCCCGCCGCTCGCCGCGCACGCCAAATTCGGCCAGCGTCGCGATCACCCAGTTTTCCAGCGCGCAGACGAACTGCTTCACATCCCGGCCCCGCCGGTTCAGGTCCAGCATGACATAAATCACCCGCTGGCCGGGACCGTGATAGGTGTATTGCCCGCCCCGCCGCACCTGATGCACCGGAAAACGCGCCGGATCGACCAGATCGCGCGCCTGCGCCGAGGTGCCGGCGGTATAAAGTGCGGGATGCTCCAGCAACCAGATCGCCTCTTCGGCCCTGCCGGCTGCAATCGCCGCCACCCGGTCCTCCATCGCGCTAACTGCCGCCGCATAGGGCACCGGACCGGCCCAGACCGTCCATTCCACCATCGGATCACCCGTTTCCGCCACAGCCTGTTGCCGGTTCGCCCCCAAGTTTTTGTTTCAGACCGGCGGGCGATTCGTGTTAGCACTTGGCTATTCAGCCAGAAACCACCTTGGAGTGTTGTGATGACGTTGAAAAGGATTGCAACAGCCTGCCTGCTTGCCAGTGTCGCCCTGGCCCCGGCCCAGCGGGCCGCAGCCGACGGCGATGCGCTGGTCGGTGCCATCATCGGCGGCATCATCGGCGGTGCCATCGTCAGCGAATCGCAGAAGGGCAAGCAGCGCCGGACCACCACCGCCCGCACCAGCACCTCGTCCGGGATGTCGTCGGCGCAGCGCGAAGCCAACCGCGAGGTGCAGGTCGCGCTGAACTATTTCGGCTTTCCGGTCGGAAGCGCCGACGGTGTCCTCGGGCGCAATTCGCGCGCGGCCATTGCCAACTATCAGGCGATCCTCGGCTATCCCGCCACTGGCCAGCTGACCGAGTACGAGCGGACGTTTCTGGTCGGCAGCTATCAGCGCGCCATCGCCGGCGGTGCCGTGACCGCGCAACAGGTCGCAGCCAACCCGATGGGGGTGCGCGGCCTGTTGACCGCCTACCGTGACGAATCCCTTGGTATCGCCCCGGCCCAGACAACGGTTCTGGTACAGCCAACCCCCGCCGTCCTCGCCCCGGCCGCCGATGCGCCGGCGCTGGCCAACACCGGCACCGAGGGTGAAGGCGAGGAGCCCGGCGGCCTGCCGACATTCATGGGCGGTGACATGACGCAGGCCTCGCTGGCGTCGCATTGTAACAAGGTCAGTCTGCTGACCAGCAGCAACGGGGGCTTCATCACGGCGGCGTCGATGACCGACCCGACCTTTGCGCTCAGCGAACAGTTCTGCCTGGCGCGCACCTATGCCATTGCCCTTGGCGAAGACATGGCCTCGCGGATTCAGGGCTTCACGCCGCAGCAGATCGCCAAACAATGCGAAGGCTTCGGACCGACGATGAAGGATCATGTGACGGCCCTGTCACGCAAGCCGCGTGACGAGGTGCTGCAGGACGTCAGCGTCTTTGTCCAGTCGATCGGGATGGCACCCGAGCAGCTGGTCGGCACATCGCTGATCTGTCTGTCCGTCGGCTACCGCACCGACAATATGGATGTCGCGCTGTCCTCTGCCCTGTTGCTGACGGCCTGGGGCGACGGGGTCTATGCCGAGCTGTTGGGCCATCATCTTTCGCAGGGCTTTGGCACCAGCCTGCGCCCGGATCTGGCGCTGGCCTGGTACGAAATGGGGCTGGAAGCGCTGGCAGCGGGTGCCGAGGCGGTGTTCGTGCCGGGGCAGCCCGAACGGACCGAACTGATCCGCAAGGCGGCCTATACCCTGGTCGGCCGCGCCGACGAGGTCGAAGCGACGCTCCCAACCTTTGTTCTGGCCCCGGTTGATCCGGCCCCGGCGGCCCCGACCGTGCAGGACCCTGCGCCGACCGTCGCGGTCAAGACCGAGCCGCAAGTCGTGCTGCCCGAAACCACCGAAGCCGCGCCGGCGGCCAAAGGTTCGCTCGGCGGTGCGCTTGGGTTTGTGGCGCGGCTGCCCTTGCAGTTGCTTGGCAACTGAAATGGCCCGTCAGACCGGCTCCCGGGCCGGGCGGCGCACTAACGGCCGCGCGCCTGCTTTGGCCGAACTGGCCAAAGAATGCCCTTCACAACTGCAAACCCAGCCGCTATGAAACCACGGCATGCGGATGTGGCGGAATTGGTAGACGCGCAGCGTTGAGGTCGCTGTGGGGTAACTCCCGTGAAGGTTCGAGTCCTTTCATCCGCACCAAGAAATTTCGCAAATCGATCCGGAATCAACGCGTTGTCGGAGCGGCGCATGGAAGCATGACACCCGGCTCGGTGCAGGCAGCTTCCAGGTGCGAATGACGGACGTGAAAACCTGTTCGCTGTCTTGCCCATGATGCGGCATCCGCTTCCCAAGCTGCAGCCCCCGGCAATACCGGAGCGGTTGCAGATGAACGGAACGGGCATCGCGTAGCGGCCCGGCACTTCGGGGTTTCGCAGAAATTCGTTCCCGAGATGATGTTCTTGAACCGCAACGGCGGGGGGCACGATCGGGACTTTTGCCGCAAAGCAGGGTAAGCAAGCGCAGCGCAAACTGGCCCCTTTTCCGGTTCGGCCCGGGATCGGCTTGCGCTCGAAGGTGCCCGCCGTCATCCCGGCAATGAAAGGGGCATCCAGCCGCAGGACAGCATTGACTCCGGCAGGTGTTCCATGCCCGATGCAGGGGCATTTTTCAGGGAGGAAAACATGCGCAGTTTCATGAAAACACTGGTGGTTGCAGGAAGCGTAGCACTGGCCATGAGCGGCCCTGCGGCGGCACAAGACAAGCCTGAAATTCTGACGTCGGTTCCGGGTCTGACGTTTCCGTTCTTTGTTCACATGATGAACGCGATGAAGGCTGCGGTTGACGATCAGGGCGGCATTGCAATCGAAAGCGATGGTCAGGTTTCTTCGCCCAAGCAGACAGCCGATGTGGAAGCCGCGATTGCGCGCGGCGTCAAGGGCATCATCATCAGCCCCAATGAAGTCGATGCCATGGCGCCAGCCATCATGCAGGCGATTGAAGCCGGTATCCCGGTTGTTACCGTCGACCGCCGGGTTGCCTCGGTCGAGGGTATCCTCGCGCATGTCGGCGCGGACAACGTCAAGGGCGGCGAAGCACAGGGCAACCTGATCGTCGCGATGTTCCCCGATGGGGCCACTATCATCAACCTACAGGGTCAGTCGGGTGCTTCACCCGCGATTGACCGCAATCAGGGCCTGCACAACGTGCTGGATGCGGCTGGCGAAAAATACCAGATCGTATTCGAGCAAACGGCCGGGTTTGACCGGTCCAAAGGGCTTTCTGTGACCGAGGCCGCGCTTTCGGGCATGGATGCTGCGCCTCAGGTGATCGTGGCTGCCAACGACGACATGGCGCTTGGCGCCATGGAGGCGGTGAAAGCACGCGGACTGACCGGCATCGTCATCATCGGCTTTGACGCACTGCCCGAAGCCCTGGCACAGGTCCGAGATGGCGGCCTGACGGCGACAATCGAGCAGTTCCCGGGCAAGCAGAGTGCGACGGGCGTGCAGATCCTGATGGATTTCATCAAGGATGGCACCAAGCCCGCCGAAGCGATGACGCTTCTGACCCCTGTTGCCGTGACCAAGGACAATCTGGAGATCGGCGAACGGATGGGCGAAGTAAAGTAGGCGCACAGCGCCAAGCGGGGGCCTGGTGCTTTGACCCGGGCCCCTATTCCTGTCCTCCAGTCACCGGCACCACGATGACCCTTGGCTCAGTTGCCGATCCCCTGTTGCGGATGATCGGGATTTCGAAGTCGTTCCCCGGCGTAAAAGCGCTGGACGGAGTAAGTTTCGAGGTTGCCCAGGGCGAAGTACACGCGCTGCTGGGCGAGAACGGGGCCGGCAAGTCGACCTTGCTGAAAATCCTTGCAGGGGCCCAGAAGACAGACAGCGGTACCATCGAAATCGCAGGCGAAACCGTCATGCTTGCCAACCCGCAGGACAGCCAGAACCGGGGCGTGGTGACGATCTATCAGGAATTCACGCTGGCCCCGAACATGTCGGTGGCCGACAACGTTTTCATCGGGCGCGAGCCCGGGTCCCGTTTGTTTGTCGACGGGCGCGCCCTTGCCAAGGCAACGGAAGCGCTGACCCGACGGATCGGTCTGGACCGCAGCCCGGAGACGCTGGTGCGCCAGCTTTCCGTAGCCGAACAGCAAATGGTCGAAATCGCCCGCGCTCTGTCGATGCAATCCAAGCTGATCGTGATGGATGAGCCGACGTCGGCGTTGAGTCTGGCTGAAGTCGAAAAACTGTTCAGACTGGTGCTTGATCTGAAGGCCGAGGGCATATCGACGATCTTTGTGACGCACCGGCTGGAAGAGGTGTTTCGCATCTGCGATCGTTTTACCGTGCTGCGCGATGGCCGGAATGCCGGGGCCGGACAGGTTTCGGAAACCACCGTCGAGGGGATCATCCGCCTGATGGTGGGGCGGGAGTTGAACGCGCTGAATGCGCGTCGGGCCGACGTGAAACCGGGGCCGATTGCCCTGGCTGTCGAGAACCTGGTCCGAATGCGCACACCCACCTCGCCCACGGCCATCGAACTGCGCAATGTCTCGTTCGAGGTGCGCCGCGGCGAGATTTTGGGGATCGCCGGCCTGATCGGTGCCGGGCGCACCGAAACAGCGCGCGCGATCTTTGGTGCTGACCCGTTTGACTCCGGCCGCGTGCTGATCGATGGCAAGCCGGTCACCATCCGGACGCCACAACAGGCGATCCATCTGGGTATCGGCCTCGTGCCCGAAGATCGCAAGCAACAGGCGCTTTTCCTGTCGCTGGCCATCAAGACCAATCTGTCGATCGCGGTTCTTGACAAGATCAGACGGTGGGGCGCCTTCATCGACAGTCGGAAAGAGGCTGATCTGGTTGCAGAATTCAGGAAGCGCCTGAACATCCGGATGACCCATCCCGATCAATTGGTCGGCAACTTGTCGGGAGGCAATCAGCAAAAGGTAGTTCTGGCCCGTTGGCTGGCGTTGGGGCCCAGAATCCTGATTGTCGATGAACCCACGCGCGGCATTGACGTTGGGGCAAAAGTCGAAGTGCACAACCTCTTGTTCGAAATGGCCAATGCGGGAATCGCGGTCATTGCGATATCGTCGGAACTGCCGGAGATTCTGGCCGTTTCCGACCGTATCGTGACCATGCGCGAGGGGCGGGTAACGGGCGAGATCATGCGCGCCGATGCAGACCAGGAAAAGCTGATGACATTAATGACCGCTCCGATAGGTCGGGCGGCATAAAGGCGACCGGGGGAAGATGACGTGGCAGATATGACGCGCGGAGCCGAAGCCGATGCCGGCTGGGATTTCTTTGGCTTTGCCTCGCGGTTCGCACCGCTGATCTTTCTGATCGTGCTGATGGCGGTGTTTGCCGTTATCGAGCCGCGCTTTCTGACCCAGATCAACCTGTTCAACATTGCACGGCAAGTTTCGGTCACCGGGCTTTTGGCCATCGGCATGACCTTTGTGATCCTGACCGCCGGAATCGATTTGTCGATCGGGTCGTTGCTGGCATTTGCCGGGCTGGTGGCCGCTGCGGTTGCCAAGGGCGGCCTGTCCGACCGGTTCACCGTGGGTGATGATACGATCGGCTTTGGCTGGCCGCTTGCGGCGCTGTCTGCGATCTTGATCGGGGTCGCAGGCGGCTACATCCAGGGGTTCAGCATTACCAGACTGAAAGTGCCGCCGTTCGTGGTGACGCTGGGCGGCATGTCGGTCTTTCGCGGGGCAGCCCTGCTGTTCGCGGCCGGAGGTCCGATTTCGGGGTTCGAGCCCGGCTTTGCTTGGTGGGGCCAGGGCAAGATCGGCCCGGTTCCGGTCCCCGTCATCATTTTTCTGGTCTGTGCGGTGGCGGCCCATATCGTGTTGCGCTATTCCCGCTTCGGTCGGCGGGTCTATGCCGTCGGCGGCAATCCCGAGGCGGCGCGGCTGTCGGGCCTGAATGTCAACGCCATCATCTGCTCGGTCTACGTCATCATGGGATTCTTTGCCGGTCTTTGCGCCTTTGTCTTGTCGGCGCGATTGAACTCGGCCGAGGCTGTGGCAGGGACCGGTTACGAACTGACCGTGATTGCCTCGGTTGTCATTGGCGGCACCAGCTTGTTCGGTGGCGTTGGCACCATCTTTGGCACCGTCATCGGTTCGCTGCTGATCGGGGTATTGCTGAATGGCCTGGTGATCCTGAATGTGTCCTCCTACATCCAGCAAATCATCATCGGAGTAATCATCGTGCTGGCGGTCGCGTTCGATACCTTTGCAAAATCCCGTCGGCGCAAGGCATAGAGCGACGTCTCGACAAGCAGGACGCACTTTCCGATTTAATACCCGCCGAATATACTCCTAACCTCCCTGTCGCCAAGACGGGTCAACATGGCCGACTTTTGCGCCGCCAGCAGCGGGATCGTCTCGCCGCTACTGTCGCAAACTCGCGCTCTGATTGTTAAGGATGGAGGTCAGAGGCAGGCGGGGGTCAGGGCTGCGCGAGGCGGTTTTGCCAGACCCAGGCGGCAATGTCAGCATGGGTGGCGAACCAGACATCGCCGCGCGATTTTGCGTGGACGATCAGTTGATCGAGAATCCATATCCGTGACCGGTAGCCGATCACGAATGGATGCATCACAAGCTGGAACAGCCCGCCTTCGTCGAAAGCCGCATCGAATTCGCGGCGGAAGATGTCGAAAACGGCTTCGGGCGGGGTGAACGGGCGCGTCGCAGGATCGCGGTTGAACAGGAAATAGACGGCATCATCGCGCAGCCACTCGACCGGCACTTCCACAACGCCGGTCGGGATGCCGTTGGTGACAAGTTCATAGCACTCGTCATCCGCCATCAGGCTGCTGTCATAGGCAAAGCCCAGTTCCGCAACCAATTCGATCGTATGGGGGCTGAGATCCCAGTTGGCGGAACGGTGTCCCACCGGACGCTGCCCCGTCATCCGTTCCAGCGCATCGCGTGCGCGCAGCATCAGGTCCCGTTCCGTCGCGCGATCAAGGCGGGAGTTGTTTTCGTGCAGCCAGCCGTGCACGCCAATCTCGTGCCCCATCTCGACGATGGGCCGCAGCGCCTCCGGGTCGATCAGTCCGGCAACGGCGGGCGTGAAGAAGCTGGCCCGCACCCCATGCCGTCCCAGAACCTCAAGGACACGCGGCACGCCCCGCCGCCGGCCGTATTCGCCCCAGGCCAGGCGCCCGATCGCCGAGCGGCCCTGGCCCAGTTCGAAGGTTTCATGGTCGCAGTCAAAGGACAGTGCCACAGCACAGCGCGCGCCGCCGGGCCATGTGGCAGGGCGCAAAGGCTGCCCGGCCCGGACGCGGTTCACCAGCCCGCGCCATTCGCTTTCCGGGGTCAGCCAAGGCTGGTCCGAATTCATGCCCCCGGACCCAGCACCTCATGCACCGCATCGCGGACTGTTTCGACGACCCGATCGACTTCGGCGGGGGTGATGCACAGCGGCGGAGCGAAGCCGATGATGTCGCCCTCGGGCAAGGGGCGGGCAATGACGCCGCGCCGCAACATCGCTGCTGTCACCTTCAGGCTGATGCTCATCGGCGGATCGAACCATATGCGCGCTATGGGATCCTTCATGAGCTCGACCGCGGCCAGCAAACCTTGGCCGCGCACTTCGGCAACGTTGGGGTGCCCGGCCAGCGCCGCCTTCAGGCAGACGTTCAGATGGGCCCCGGTCGTCGCCGCGTTGCCCACCAACCCAAAATCGTCGACCAGCTTCAGCGTCGCCACCCCGGCCGCACAGCTGACCGGATGCGCCGAATAGGTCCAGCCGTGCGCCAGCGCGCCGAAATCGTCCGACCCTTGCATCAGCACATCGAACACCCGGCGGGAGATGATCGAGCCCGAAAGCGGCGCATAAGCGCTGGTCAGGCCCTTGGCTATGGTGATGAAATCGGGCTTCAGGCCATAATTGACGGACCCGAACATGCTGCCGGTGCGGCCAAAGCCGGTCACCACCTCGTCCGCGATCAACAAGATGTCGTGGCGGGCCAGAACCGACTGCACCTTTTCCCAATAGCCGGGCGGCGGCGGCAAGATGCCGCCGGTGCCCATGATCGGCTCGCCGATGAAGGCCGCGACGGTCTCGGGGCCTTCGGCTTCGATCATCGCCTCAAGTCGGGCGATCAGATAATCGGTGAATGCTTCGGGCGATTGCGCAGCATGTTCCCGGCGCAGGTAATGCGGCGTATCTGTGTGCAAAAACCCCGCCAGCGGCAGATGAAACCGGGCGTGATAGGCGCGCAGCCCGGTCAGCGACCCCGACACCAGCCCCGAGCCATGATAGGCACGCCACCGGCTGATGATCTTGCGCTTCTCCGGCTTGCCGCGCAGGATGTTGTAGTGCCACGCGAGTTTCACGTTGGTCTCATTGGCATCCGACCCCGACAGGCCGAAATACACCCGTGCCATATGGTCGGGCGCGCGGTCCATGATCATTTTGGCCAGCCGGATCGCCGGTTCATTGCCATGCCCGGCGAACGCGTGGAAAAACGCCAGCTTGTGGGCCTGTTCGGCCATCGCATCGGCAATTTCTGCCCGCCCGTAGCCTGCATTCACGCAATAGAGCGCACCGAATGCGTCAAGATACCGCTTGCCATCTCGGTCTTCGACAAACACGCCCGAGCCGCCGGTGATTATGCGGCCCGGCACATCGCCGCGCGCGTGGTTTGCGGTGTGGGTGGTGGGGTGCAGCAGGCAATTGCGGTCCCATGCCGCAAGCTCGTCATTGATGTGGGGCAGATCGAGGGTCATGCCGTATTCTCCAGCCTTGGGTTGACCTCAAGATCAAGCGCGCCAGCAGGGCCCTGCCACATGCGGCCGTCAGCGTTAAACACTGCAATCCGACTGCCAGCGTAAAGCCGGTGCAAGGTTGCTGGCTGATCCGATCCGGCAGCAACCGCGGACCCGCTGGTCATGACATGATCTCCCGATGATTAGGGTGTTCACATGGCGCACTCTTGTGCGATATGATCCGTGGATGAACGCTATGGCAAGGTGTGTTTTTCTCAGAGCAGTCGGCCATACGACTACAAGATTGTGTTTTGCTGGTATTCGGACCAAACGACGCAAGGTGCAGCGATGCCCGATGCGGAGGCAAGCATGGCAGACAACGTGAATACCAAGGCTCCCAAGGCAATGCCGCTGACGCCCAAGGCATTGCAGCGATCCGGCATGATGACTGCGTCGTTCGACTGGACCGAGGATGACGCAAACGGCGGGATCAACCCGCGTGATTACGTAAGTTCGCTGGCGCGCGGATTGGAAGTGTTGCGCGCTTTCAACCGAACACGCCGCAAGATGACCCTATCCGATGTGGCGGCAGAGACCGACAATACCCGTGCCGGCGCACGGCGCATCCTGTTGACGCTGGTGCATGAGGGCTATGCCGTGGCGGACGGCAAACTGTTCGATCTGACGCCGAAAGTGCTGGAATTGGGCCATTCGGTGCTGTCGTCCAAAGGCTCATGGGACATCGCCCGCCCGTTCATCGACCATCTGTCGGAAGAACTTCGCGAATCCTGTTCGGCTGCGGTGCTCGACAAATTCGATGTCGTGTATGTCAGCGGGGCGCAGTATCATCGCATCCTCAGCGTCGGCATTGCCGTGGGCGCGCGGTTTCCAGCGCATTCGACGGCCACAGGACGCGTGCTGCTGGCCGCCCAGCCCAGCGACAAGTGGGAAGCGATGCTTCGGGACATTCCCCTGACCAGGATCACCGAACGCACGGTGACCAGCCGCACCGAGTTCCGCAAGATACTTGAGGTGGTGCGCGACAAGGGTTGGGCACTGGTCGATCAGGAAATGGAGATCGGGCTGATTGCCGTCGCTGTGCCGCTGCGCAATTCTGCGGGTGGTCTGGTGGGCGCGATCAACGTCAGCGTGCCGACCGTGCGGACCACGGCGGCAGAGATGGAAAGCCGTGTCCTGCCGCGGCTTCAGCGGACGGCCGCCAGCATTTCCGAGGCTCTCAAGGTGTAGTGGCTGCCATGTGGTCCCGGCCCATCAGGCCGGATCATCCAGCGCCAACTGTGCTGCCATGATCGTGGCGATGCTGACGGGTTTGATCGGCACGTGCGGAGCAAAATGGCTGTGGTCCTTGATCGGCCGCCCTGTCGTCTCGGCCACCAGGCGTGCAGCGACTGCGCCGCAATAGCGCCCCTGACAACGGCCCATTCCAACACGGGTCATTCGTTTCAGGGTGCCGGCATGACCAGGTGAATCCCGCAGCGCTAGCCGCACTTCGCCAAGCGTGACCTCTTCACAACGGCAGATGATCGTGTCGTCAGGCGTGGTTGCAAGCGAATGCGGGCCGGGCGTGTAAAGCGCCCATAGTCGCGCCTGAAACCGGCGATGCCTTGCAAGTTCGGCGCACAGTCCACCGGTCTCGTCCATCGACCCTTTGCCGACAGATACTCCGGCTGCACGACCGGCGATGTGACCCTCGACAGCCGCAGCAGGCGCGCCACCAAGGCCTGCGCAATCCCCCACCGCATAGACGCCTGGGACTGTCGTTTCCAGCACCGCATCCCGGGTGCAGCGCAAATGACCAAACACCCGGTCAAGCTGCATGTCGGCCCCGAGAAGGCGCAGGATTTCATTCTGCGGCTCGAACCCGTCATTCATGCACAGGGCATCGACCACCACTTGCGTCTCGCGGCCCAAAGCATCGCGAAAAGTGGCGCGGAGGGCGTCCCCCTCGGGCACCACCCGCACCAACCGGGTGCGATAGCGTACCGCAACACTCCGCTGCCGCAACTCGCGCAGAAACCGTCGGCCCCTGTCGGCCAATATTGGCCCCGCAAGGATCATGGCGAGCGCCGCCACCGGGCGCGTGATCGGCGCAGGCGCACCTTCGGCCACCAAGGCAACCTCGGCACCGCCTTGCGCCAGTTCCAGCGCCACTTGCAGGTTCAGCGGGCCAGAGCCGCACACCGCCACCCGCCGACCGGGCAGCGTTCGATAGCTGCGCCACAGGGTCTGCGCGGCCCCCGTGGTCATCACGCCCGGCAGTGTCCAGCCCGGGACCATATGCGGGCGTTCAAAGGCCCCCGTCGCCACGATCACCCGCTTGGGGCGCACGATCAGCGCCGCGCCCAGATGTTCGGCCAGAAACAAGGGGCCATCAAACGCCCCCCAGACTTCAACGCCACTCAGGATCTCGGCACCGCAGGTACGCGCCTGTGCCACCAGAGCCTGCCCTTCGGCCTGCTGATCATCCAGCATCGGCGCGTCACCCGACGGTTGCTTGAAATACTGCCCCCCCGCCACTTTGCGTTCATCCAGAACCATGACACTGGCCCCGGCTTCGGCTGCAGCAATCGCGGCGTTCAGGCCACCTGCCCCGCCGCCGATAACCAGAACATCCGGCGCGATCTGGCGGGCAGCGGGCACAACTTTGACCCCGTCGGCAGCCGACAACGGTGCCAGCGCCACTTGCGTCTGCACCGTTGACCCGTTGGCCGCCAGTGTCATACATGCGCGCTGGTTCGCGAGGCCGTCCACCGTCAGAAGACAGTCCTGACAAACGCCCATGCCGCAGAACAGACCTCTGCCGGCACCCCTGGCGGTCTGTCGAAACACGCGCTGGCCCGCCTCGGTCAGGGCTGCAGCCAGGGATTGACCGGCGCGGGCAGGGATCGCCCGCCCATCGAAGGTAAAGCGGATCGGCTCAGCGGTCATCGACATCTTTGGCCAATTCGTCCCGCAGTGCGACAAGGGCGGCCACAGCGCGCGCCCGCCAGGCCGCACGGGCGGGCAGGTCATCAACGGCGATGACGCGGCGGCGTTCAGCATCGACCTGCGCCACCAGCGCGTCGGGCCAGGTACAGTCGGCTTCGCCCCGCTGTTCACCCATCCGGCGATACGCGGGGCCCATCCGGCGCGCATGGGCCATGATACCGCCCGGGGTGTTCAACTCTGCCGTCTCAAATGGGCCCGACAGCGACCAGCGCGGACCCAATCCCAATCGCATGACGGCATCGAGGCCCGCGACATCAACCACGCCTTCCCCGACCAACCGATACGCCTCGCGCAGAACCGCGCCCTGCAGCCGGTTCAGCACGAACCCCTCGATCTCGTGTCGCAGCACGATTGTGGTGAAATCGGCCCGGTTGAAAAAGGCGCGGGCGCGGGCAAGCGTTTCAGCATGGGTCCCGGGCGCCGGCACCAATTCGATCAGGCGCAGGACCGCCGGCGGGTTGACCGGATGTGCCACCAGACAGCGGGCTTGATGGGCTGTGACCGGTAGAATCCGCGAAATGGCGATGGCTGACGATGTCGTTGCCAGAACCGCATCAGGACGGGTCGAGGCAAGCAGGCACGCGAAAATGCCCTGCTTGGTCGCGAGATGCTCGGGCCCGGCCTCTATCACCAGACCCGCCGTGCCCAGAGCAGGGACTGCCTCGGCCCCTATGGAGATCGGGCCCGACATCCCCTTTTTCAATCCGGCCAATGCGATAGATTCGTCTTGTGCCGCGATTGCCGCGGTGGCGGCAGTACGGCGTGTTTCGTCAGGGTCCACGACTGTAACGGCAAAACCGGTATCCGAAAACACCGCGGCAAAGGATATCCCGATGGAGCCGGCCCCGAGGATCACCACGTTCATACCTGGCTCCACGGCTAACCTTAGCCTCTCTCAGTTTCGTTCACTTTGCGAACAGCCATTAGCTTACGTCCGATTGATAGCCACACTGGCATGCCCCCGCAACATGACACTTGGAACAGACAAAGCAGGCCACGCGGCCGTTGTCGCGGATGCGATATCCGGTTTGGAGCGAACCAGTTGACAGGAAGAACAGGTGGGGTCGACGGCCATTTCATCTGGTCAATTTCGCTTGTCAGGCAGGCAATGATATGTTCACCCTGCGCACAAGAGTTGCAATATCGCGCGGATGAGTGGTCAACTCGCAGTCTTGCCTCCGCCAAGGAATCCCGATGGCTAGCACCCTGTTTTCGCCCTTGAGCATGCGGGGGATCACACTTTCCAACCGGATCGTCGTGGCCCCGATGTGCCAGTATTCGGCGACCGAAGGTGTGCCAGGCGACTGGCATCTGGTGCACCTTGGCCAGTTCGCGCAATCCGGCCCGGGGCTGATCATCATCGAGGCCACGGGGGTTGAACGGCAGGGGCGCATCACAGCCGGCTGCACGGGTCTTTATTCCGATGCCTGCGAAGCGGGCTTCGCCCGGATAGTGAACTTCGTGCGGTCGGTAGGGCACAGCAAGGTGGGTATTCAACTGGCCCATGCTGGCCGAAAAGGCAGCACCGTCGCCCCTTGGGATGGCGGGGGCATGCTTGCGGATGACGCCGGCAGTTGGCAGACCGAATCCGCCTCGGCCCTGCCCTATCTGCCCGGTTGGACGACCCCTGTCGCCCTCGACGGGGACGGCATGGCCCGCGTCATGGCCGCCTTTGTTCAGGCGGCTCACCGCGCCGCGCGCCAGGGACTTGACCTGATCGAAATACACGCAGCACACGGGTATCTACTGCACCAGTTCCTGTCACCGATCACCAACTTGCGCACTGACGCCTATGGCGGGTCGATCGAAAACCGGATGCGTTTCCCGCTTGAGGTGTTTGCGGCGGTCCGCTCCGCTTTTCCGGCGGACAAGCCGGTGACAGTGCGGCTTTCGGCAACGGACTGGATCGAAGGGGGATGGGATCTGGTTCAATCGATCATCCTGTGCCGGACATTGCGCGAAATGGGTTGCGACCTGATCCACGTATCCAGCGGCGGACTGGACCAGCGGCAGGCCATCGTCACTGGCCCCGGCTATCAGGTGGATTTCTGCGCGGCGATCCGGCGCGGGGCCGCGATGCCGACGATGGCGGTCGGCCAGATCACCGAACCCTTGCAGGCCGAGACGATCCTGCGCACCGGTCAGGCCGACCTGATCGCGTTGGCCCGTGGCATGTTGTGGGACCCCCGCTGGCCTTGGCATGCGGCCGTGGCTCTGGGTGAGGAAGTTGCTCTTCCGGCGCAGTATGCGCGCGCCAGCCCGGGGCTGCGTGCCAAGCCTTTTGTTACGCGCAAGGAAGGATGAGTCTGTTGGCCGATCTGATGGACAAGACCGTGATCGTGACCGGCGCATCGAAAGGGATCGGTGCCTGCACGGCGCGGGCGATGATTGCCGCAGGTGCCACCGTGATCGCGCATTACGGGAGCGACCGACAGGGCGCAGAGGCGGCCATCGCCGAGGCAGCGCCCGGCATGGCGCATCTGTTGCAAGCGGATTTTGCCGATATGGCGCAGGTCGATGCGTTCTGGGATTCGGCTCTGCGGATCACCGGGCGGGTCGATGTGCTGGTCAACAATGCAGGCATCATGCGCCAGAACGGCGGCATTTCGGACCCGATCGACGACTGGGACAGGGTCTGGGCCGAGGCGATGGCGATCAATGTCCATGCGCCGGCGCACCTGATGCGCCATGCGGTGCGGGGCTGGCTGGCGGCGGGCACTGGCGGCAGCATCATCGGGATCGGGTCCTGGGTATCGACCCGGGGGTCCGCCAACCCCGGCGCTATCGCCTATGCAGCCTCGAAAGCCGCGATTGCGGCGGCGACCAAGACCGTCGCCCGCGCCCATGCGGCGCAGGGCATCCTGGCTTATGTCATCGCCCCCGGCGTCGTGCGCACCCGGATGTCGGTGGACTCCGCCGCCCGCACAGGCGGCGAGGCGGCGGTCACGGCCAATCTGCCAATGGGCGAATGGGTGCCGCCGGAAGAGGTCGCCGATCTGGCGGTTTACCTTGCCACCGGTCGCGCGCGCCATATGACCGGCGGCACCATCGACATCAACGGAGCGGCCTACATCAGATGAAGCCGCCCCTGACCCGGCTATTCGGCTGCGGCGCGACGCCCCTCGATCCGGTCAACAACGGCGTCCAGTTCGGCCATCAGGGGCACCATTTGCGCCACGCGGGCCCTGCCCTCTTTACCAAGCGAGGCGAATGTGGTGATCGGCGGGCGCACGTCGCCCACCGGATAGCCCGCTGCCGCCGCCAGCGCCTTGGAATAGCACTGGTGCCCGTACAGCGGATGCCCGGCCGTGATGATCGCATCGAATTTCTTGATGATGCTCTGCACCGCCCAGACGTCATCCCAACGCCCCTGCGCGGCCCATTCCACGAACTTGACCGACGCGCGCGGGATGTAGTTGCCGTAAGGGTTCACATAGCCCTTGGCGCCCATCTTGTAGCTTTCCAGCACCCGCTGTCCGGCCCAGACATTCATAGCGCCACTGGTTGCCACGATGATATCATGCACCCGCGCGGTATCTTGCGACGCCTCCTTGATATAGCGGATCTGCGGGAAGGCGGTGACCAGCCGCGCCACCAATGCCGCCGACATATCGACGTTCGAAGTGAAGGGATTGTTGTAAAGCATGATCGGCAGGTCCATCGCGCCGCAGATCGCCTTGTAATAGCCAAAGATCTCGTCATCCGTCGGGGTCATGTAGTAGGGCGGGATGATCATCAGCCCGTCCGCGCCCAGATCCTGCGCCTGCCGGGAATAGCGCACGGCATTTGGGGTGTAGGCGTTCATCGTGCCCACCAGCACCGGAATGCGGCCATTGACATGCTTGACCGTCGCCTCGACAAAAGCGCCGCGTTCGTCATCCGAGATCGTCAGGAACTCGCCCGTGGTGCCCAGAATGATGATCCCAGGCACGCCGGATTGCAGCTGCCAATCCAGAAACCGCGCCCAGGCGGCATAGTCGATGGCGCGGCCCCCGTCGGTGAACGGCGTTACCGTGACGGTGTAGCTGCCGGAAAAGGTCTTTTGCATGGGTCGCTCCTTTGCTGCGGCCCGGCCAGCGCGGCCAAGGCTGGTGTGAGATGATGAAAACGGACGTTTTGGTGATCGGTGGCGGATTGGCCGGGGCGGCCACAGCCTATTACCTTGCGCAAGCCGGTGCCGATGTGCTGCTGGTAGAGGCGCGGGACCTGAACACGCAGGCCTCGGGCGCCAATGCGGGGTCGATCCATCTGCAACTGCAACACCCCGAATTTGTCGCCTTCGGCCCCGACTGGGCGCGCGCGTACGGCCCGACTTTGCGGTTGCTGCAAGCCTCGCTGGATATGTGGCTGGAGCTGAGTGGCGAATTGCAGGTCGACTTGGAAGTGCGGATGACGGGTGGCCTGCTGGTCGCCACCACTGATGCGCAGATGCGCGCTATCGAGGCCAAGACGGTGATCGACCGCAGCTTTGGCGTGCCCATCGACATCCTTAACCGCACGGCCCTGCGCGCCCTTGCGCCCTATCTGACCGAAGACGCCATCGGGGGCGGGTTTTGCGCGAACGAAGGCAGGGCAAATCCGCTGAGGGCCACGCCTGCCTATGCCGCAGCGGCGCAGCGCCTTGGGGCCACCATCCTGACCGGCACCGCCGTTACGGCAATCGAAGCCGCGCCGGGCGGCTATCTGGTGCAGACCGGGCGCGGCCCTGTCATTGCGGGGCGCGTGGTCAATGCAGCCGGGGCTGCTGCCGCCGACATCGCGATGATGCTGGGGATGCGGGTCGCCTTGCAGGGATTTCCCTTGCAGGCGACGGTCACGGAACCGATTGCACCGCTGATCCCGCATCTGGTTTACTCGGCGGCGGGCAAGCTGACGGTCAAGCAGGGGTTGAACGGAAGCTGCCTTATCGGTGGCGGCTGGTCCGCTCGAAAGCGGGCGACTGGCGCGCTGGTGGTGGACGCTGGCAATCTGACCGGCAACATGGGCCGCGCAGCAGCGGTGATCCCGGCACTTGGTCAGGCGCGCGTGGTGCGCTGCTGGACTGCCGTAGTGAACGGCACGGCCGATTGGCGCCCCATCATCGGCGAAGCGCCCGGGCATCCGGGGTTCTTCTTGTCGCTGTTCCCATGGATGGGGTTTTCTGCCGGTCCGATGACGGCCAGGATGACGGCCGATCTGGTGCTGGGCCGCACGCCGGGCCTGTCGCTGAAGGGCATCTCGTCGCTGGCGGATTGAAACGCGCATCGGATCAAGCCGCGCCGCGTTCGGCCAAAGATGCGCTCGACCGCTTGCGCAGATGCGCGCGCCACGTCATTGCCCAGAGGGCCGGGTCCTCGAACGCGGCCCCATTGACCTGAGCGATGGCCTGATTGTGCGGTGCGGTCTTGACCAGTTCGGGGGTATCGCGGGCCTCCTTTGCGATCTGGGCGATCACCGCGATCCAGCGATCGATGTCTTCCTTGGACCACAACTCGCCCGCTTCGGGGGTAAAGGGCTCGGGTACGATCCAGGGCTCGTGGCTCATCCACCACGGATCTATGCCGTAATCTGCCATCCGGTTGGCGAAATCCACCGTGCCCACCCCGGTTTCCGCCGTCAGGGGCGCCAAAGACCAGCGCGTCATTTCCATCCGCCGGGCCTTAATGCCAGGGTGTGAAATTTGCAGCCCGGGGATCTGGCCCAGCTTCATGTCCATGTAATTGTTCGCCACAACCGAGATGTCCGAGGCAAGGTTGATCCCGTCGGTCCCCATCGCCCGCGCCCAGGCATAGGCCTTGACCACCTGCGGTACGTTTCCCCAGAACTCGCGGATCTTGCCCGCCGATTTCGGGCGGTCGGTGTCCAGCGCGTAGGTCCCGTCGCGCAACGTGACCACTGGCACCGGCAAATAGGGGGCCAACTCGTCTGAACAGCCATATGCACCCACCGCCGGGCCACCGCCGCCCTTGGGTGCGCCAAAGGTCTTGTGCAGCATGAACATGCAGGCATCGAACCCCAGTTCCCGCGCGCAGAGCTTGCCCATGACACCGTTGAAATTGGCATGGTCATAGAAACACAGCGCCCCCTCCGCTTTCGCCAGACGCACCCATTCCTTGATCTCGGGGTTGTAGATGCCCATGTCGTCGGGGTTGTTCAGCATTACCAGCGCGGTCTTTGGTCCCAAAGCGGCCTTCAGGGCGTCAAGTGACGGATAGCCGTTTTCCTCCAAGGGCAGGTTCACCACCGTAAACCCCGCCGCCGCAGCCGTGGCGGGGTTGCACGGATGCGACTGGACCGAAGTGACCATCTCGGTGCGCACACCCAACTGGCCCCGGTCTGCCCAATAGGCCCGCGCCACAGCTGTCATCGTATAGGCCGCATCCGCGCCGCCACCAGCCTGAAAGATGAACTGGTCCATGCCCGACAAGGCACGCAGGATGGCGTCGAAATCGTGGATGATCTCCAGCACACCTTGCAGCGTGTCGGGGTGCTGGAGGGGGTGGACCTCGGCCAGTTCGGGGCGCAGGGTCGCGGCCTCGGCAGCCTTTGAATTGTATTTCATCGTGCAGGTACCAAACAGGCTGACCCCCATCATCCCCAGCGTCATCTGCGACAGGTGCAGGTAATGCCTTTGCGCCTCAAATTCGGTGACTTCCGGTAGGGCCGGGCGGTCGCGGCGGGCCATGGCGGCGGGGATAAGTGCTGTCCCCACGGCATCTGTCACTTCGGCCTCGGGGGACGGGAATAGCTGACCCCGGCCACCGGGACGGCCCATCGTCATGATCACAGGCTCGTCCCAGCGGGCGGCGTGATACTGCGACAGACGGGTCATGCGCAGACCGCCCGCACCGCATCGGCAAGGCGGCGGATGTCGGCGGCGCTATGCACTTCGGTCACGCAGTAAAGCGCGGATTGCCCCAGACCCAGCCCTTCGTCCGAGATGTCCTTGCCGCCGAATATCCCTCGCGCACGCAGGGCATTGTTGATCTCGGCTACGGACTTGCCAGTGGCGTCAAAGTTCACCGGGAATTCCTTGAACGTGCCCCCGAATGGCACCTGCACGCCGGGTACCCCGGCCAGAAACTTGGCGGCATAGCGGGCGCGGGAGACAATAAGACTACCCACCTCGCGGAAGCCGTCCGGCCCCAGCAAGCTCATGTAGACTGCCCCTGCGATGGCCCAGAGATAGGTCGAATTGCCGGTCCAGTCCTTGCCATGCTCGCGCATGCCGTAGGAATTCTGGTGCGCGCAAGCCAGCCCGAAACCGAACTGCCCGGCTTGTTGGGTTTCCGCGATGGACACGAGAAAACCGTTGTATTCGCGCACATAACGTTCTTCATCGCGCGAGGCGATGAAGCCGCCCACCCCACCGCCGCAATGCATGTGCACCCCCAGTGGCTGCGTCGGGCCGACCACGATATCGGCACCATAGTCGCCAGGGGCCATGATGACACCAAGGCTGATCGGGTCGACGCCCACGATGGTTTCCGCCCCGGCGGCACGCGCCAGCCGCGCGATCTCGGTCGCACCGGTTTCGACCGTGCCCAGATAGGCGGGGTTCTCAAAGTAGACCGCCGCTACGTCCGGCCCCAGTTTTGCGCGCAAATCCCCCAGATCGAAACGCCCGGTCGCAGGGTCAGCGGCGACCAGCACCACCTCGATATGCCCGGCCATCGCCGTGGGCTGGCAATAGGTGCGGATCACCGACAGCCGTTCAGGGTCGCTGAAGGCCGGCACCAGTACCCGTCTGCGTCCTGTGATGCGCGCCGCCATCCGGATCGCATGACCGATGGCGCAGCCCCAGGAATAGACCGGCAGTTGCACCACATCCAGGTTCAACAGGGCGCCAAGCTGGCTCGAGAACTCGAACCAGGCCTGATTGCGCCCATGGTCGGATTGGTACGACCCCCAGACATTGGTCGCAAACTCTGTTCGGCCAACAATCTCGTCAACCACGGCGGGCACATGGTGTTGCCAGCAGCCTGCCCCCAAGAAGCTGAGACTGTCCTCGCAGTTCTGGTTCTTGCGCAGTTTCGTGACCAGATCGCGCTTCAGCTCGATCTCACTGTTCAGCGCAGGCGGAAGCGTCAGCGGGGTCTTGCGCAGGTGGTCCGGTGGGATCTGTTCGAAGACGTCAGCAACAGTAGAGGCTCCGATTTCCGTCAGCATCGCCTGCAGCATTCCGGGTGCCGAGTTTGCCATCCACGGATGTGCCCGGTGTTCGACAGCCATTCTGGTTTTCCCCCAACAAGCGCAGAGTCCGAGGGCTCTGCATTCATTGCACAAATGTTCGCATACCGTACAAGGACTTTCAACTCGTTCCGATGCGCATCATCGTGTATCTGCCCGCATCGGTCTGAACCCGGACAAACCCTGCCAGTTCCGCATCCAGCACAGCATCCCCCGTATCAACCCACAGAAGCGGGGAGGCGAGCGCCGCGAGCTTTTCTTCGGTGGCAAGAATGCTGATCCCCGCCGGCCCAGCGCGCCGGATCAGCGCCGGGCCGATCTGCTGGTTGCCCCGGCCCAGTACAAAGCCCTGCCGGCCCGTCACGCCAAGCACCAGCCGGACCGGCCCGTCACCCGCCAGGCGCAGCAGGTCCGTCGCATCGGCATCGCGCGCCACCCGCCGCCCGTTGCGGACCGCATCGACCCCCAACAGCGACGGCTCAAGACCCAGCGCCCGGCTGACGGCCCCCGCACTGGTGCCAGGCCCGATGACGTACAACACACCTGCGACCATCGACTGCGCCACCTCGCGCGCGGCTGCGGCAAGGCTTGCAATACTGTTGCGACGCGGGCCGCCCTTGGCTGCCTGCATGAAGGACCGCGCCACAGGCACCCGCGCCAGTCCGTAAAGCTTCGGCGCAATATGGCCCGCGCGCAACGCTGCCTCGTCGATGTCCATCACTTCGGCATCCTCGGCCCAGAACACGCGGTCAGGCGCGCCGACAATATCGGCCAACAGGTGCCCCGCCCGCTCTGGCGACACGGCAAAGACGCCAGAATGCATCTTGACCCCGCAAGGAATGCCCAGCATCGAGGTGCCGGCCGGAAGGCTTGCCATCACATCGCGCGCCGTCCCGTCCCCGCCTGCGAACACCACAAGGTCCACATCCCCCATCGCGGCCAGCGCCGCCCCGGTGTCGCGTGCCGTGCCGGTCGCAGGAGCCATGTCCAGGACCTCGACATCCAGCCCAAGACCGTCCGCCCAATCCGCGCCAAGCACCCCCGGCGCGACCGCCAGCGACGCGCCCGGCCGTGCCCGCGCGAACTGGGCCAATGCTCGGACCGTGCGCGGCCCGGCCTGCGCCACGGCACCGCGCAAAAACGCCTCAGCGACCATATCCGGCCCATCGGTGCCCTTCAGCCCGACCGACCCGCCCAAACCCGCCACCGGATTCACAAGCAGTCCGATCCTGAATGAAGCTGCCCTGACCTGCGCGGTCGGCATATCCATCATCCTTTGTGTTCCTGACGTCACGCCCGGCCAATTGGCGAATGAGGCGTTGCGCCTGATACGCCGATGTTCGGCGCATCGCAGCCCCTGTCAAGCGCTTGGGCGTCCAAAGTCCGTTGGCACGCAAAGGCGGGCGATGACGGGAAACACGCAGCACACGCCGAAATCACTGGACCAAGTCCGGACGCATGCGCAACCATGCCAGCATCGGGGATCGCACAGGCCCTCGGATCGCAGCAATCTGTGGGAGTGCATCTTGGCCACGCTACCTGACATCACGACCCTGACAGACGGATTGCCGATCCGTCGCCTGATCACCGGATTGTGGCAGATGGCCGATCAGGAACGCGACGGCCGCCTCTTCGACCTCGATGCCGCAGCAGAGGCACTGACGAGCTATGCCCGCGCGGGGTTCGACACCTTCGACATGGCGGACCACTATGGCAGTGCCGAGATCGTGGCGGGCATGGTGCACCGCGCGATGCGCCGCGCGGGCGAAAAGCCACCGACCATCTTGACCAAATGGTGCCCGCCGCCCGGGCCGATGACCTTGGACGTTGTCCGCGCCGGGGTGGAAACATCACTGCGCCGGTTGGACCTGGACTGCGTCGACATCCTGCAATTCCACTGGTGGCGCTACGAATCCCCGGAATACCTGGATGCCCTGATGCATCTGATGCGGTTGCGCGAAGAAGGGCTGATCCGCGAGATCGGCCTGACCAACTTCGATGCCGCACACCTTCGCATGGTGGTCCGCCACGGCATCCGCATTGCCACCAATCAGGTTTGCTTCTCGCTGCTGGACCGCCGCGCGGCCGGTGCCCTGTCACAGGTCGCGGCCGCCGAAGGCGTCGGCCTGCTGGCCTTTGGTACCCTGGGCGGCGGGTATCTGTCCGACCGCTGGATCGGGGCAGAGGAACCCGCCGACATCGCGGACTGGAGCCGAATGAAATACAAGCGATTCGTCGATGCGGCCGGCGGCTGGAGGGCTTTTCAGGACCTGCTGCAGGTTCTTTCGACGATCGCGCGCAACCATCGCGTGTCGGTGTCGAACGTGGCGTCGCGCTGGGTGCTGGACCACCCCGCCGTTGCCGCCACGATCATCGGGGCTCGACTGGGAGAGAACGAGCATCGGGCCGACAATCTGGCGGTGTTCGATCTGCATCTGGACCCCGAGGACCGGTCCGCCATCGCAGCGGCAACCACGACCCTCACGCCGATCCAGGGCGATTGTGGGGACGAATATCGCAAACCGCCATTCCTGACGGCCTCGGGCGATCTGAGCCACCATCTTGATGCGCTGCCGCCGGTGTTTCCGGTGTCGGCCAGCCTGTCGCGACCAAAGCGGTCGCGGGCGCTCAGCGGTTCGGTCTGGGAAACCAGGGCGGGTTTCAGCCGTGCAATCCGGGTGGGCGACCGGATTCTGGTCAGCGGCACGACGGCCACCGACGCCCATGGTCAACCGGTTTGCCCGGGCGATGCCGAAGGCCAGACCGTCTACATTCTGGACAAGATCCTTGCGGCGGTCTCGTCGCTTGGGGGCAAACCCGAAGACATCGTGCGCACCCGGATCTACCTCAGTGATGCCGTTCTTTGGGAACCAGTATCGGCCGTGCACGCCCGCTATTTCGGCGACGTGCTTCCGGCCAACACGCTCGTCGCAGTGTCGGGCCTGATCGGCCCCTACGAAGTCGAGATCGAGGCCGAGGCAATTGTGGACCCCAAGGGCTGACCTTTAGGGTATGCCGGACCCGATATCCCGGCCCGTGGGACGCACCTTGTTCGCATCGACGAATGTAGAGAACTAGGATTGACACATGCCATTTTCTGCAACACGCTCCAAGCGCACAAGTGTTCGTTTTGCGCACAACCGCCGACTTGGCAAGATCAAGATAGCCGATCCAAGGCAACAATAGTCGCCCCGTGACAGGGGCATCCAAAGGGGAGATGACGTTAAATGCTAAGAAGAACCCTGCTCGCAAGTATTGCCGGTCTTGCCATTATCGCTGCGACGATGACGGCGGTTCAGGCACGAAGCCTTGATGACATTCTGGCCGACGGCAAGATCCGCATCGGCATCAACCCGAACTTTCCGAACATGAGCGTACGCAACGACGCCGGTGAATGGGAAGGTTTCGACATCGATATCGGCACCGCCCTGGCGGCAACCCTCGGCGTCGAGGTCGAATGGGTCCCGACCGAAACGCCGCAGCGCGTGCCCTTTCTGGTCTCGGATCGCATCGACATGTCGCTGGGCGCACTGACCCGCAACGCCGAGCGGGCCAAGCTGATCGACTTCACCGTTCCCCTGCACACCGAAGTGCTGGCGGTTCTGACCACCGAAGCGGTCGAGGGTGCAACCTGGCAGGATCTGAACCGCGACGGCATCACGCTGGCCAACATGCGCGGCAACTGGACAGTCGACTGGATCGGCACCAACATGCCCGCTGCCAAGCTGGAACTGGTGGACACGCTTGCCGATACCGTGCGGCTGGTGGCGCAGGGCCGGGCCGACGCCATTGTCGAGAATATCGACTTCTTCATGGCCTTCACCAAGAACTACCCGGATGTGAAATGGCGGGTGCTGCCTGATCCGATCGACGTGGCCTATTGCGCAATCGGTGTCAGCCAAGGGAACGAGAACCTGGCCGAAGTGCTGAACATCGCGCTTTTCAACCTGCATTCGTCAGGCACGGTGAACGCGACATGGGAGAAGTTCTACGGCGCGCCGATGCTGCGCAAGGTCGAACCCAGCCCGTACTTCTGACCCGACCCGTTGATCCGCACCCGCAGCCCGACGGCTGCGGGTTTTTCGTTGTGAAGCCCCCTGCCGAAGGTGCGGATGGATTACAGGTTCCAATACGGCGTCGTCTGGCAGAACCTTGATGGCCTGTTTCAGGGCGCATGGCTGACGTTTCAGCTTGGGATTGTTGCCTTTGCCGGCGGGGCATTGATCGGGTTGCTGTGCGCAGCCATCGTGGCCTATGGCCCGTTCCTGATGCGCCTGCCAGTACACATCTATGTGGTGGCCATCACCAACACTCCTGCCCTGATCCAGATTTACTTCCTCTATTTCGGCTTGCCCGAATTCGGGATCCGCTGGTCAAGCGAGGCCTGCCTGCTGATCGGTCTGATCCTGAATGCCGGGGCCTACCTGACCCTCATCATGCGGGCCGGGTTCCTGTCGGTGCGCCGGACCGAACTAGAGGCCGGGCAGGTTCTTGGCATGTCAATCGTGCAGCAGATCCGCTTCATCGTTGTGCCGCACATAGCAAAGTCGATCTATCCGGCGCTTGCCAACTTCTTCATCGTGATCCTGGTGATGGGCACCTCCATCGGCTCGCTGATCGGGGTGGACGAGCTGACCGGTCAGGCGATCAACCTTTCGACCGTCAACTATCGCTGGCTGGAATATTTCACCGTGGTGGCGGTCATGTATGTGGTGCTGACCTTCGTCGCCAGCATCGGGCTCGCGATGCTCGGACGCTGGGCGTTCCGTGTGCGGGCAAAGGTCTTCTGATGGACCGCCTGCTGGAACAGATGCCGGAGTTCTTCACTGCAGCCAACGTGGCGATGCTGGCCGAAGCCGCCTACCTGACGCTGGCGATGACCGTTGTCGGCTGCCTGATCGGGTTCGGGCTTGCCTTTGTTCTGGTCTACTTGCGTCAGACGCCCGGGCTATGGGCACTGCCGCTTCGCGTGGTCTGCATCACCTATGTCGAGTTCTTTCGCCGCATTCCGTTTCTGGTGATCGTCTACCTCGTCCTGTTCTTCATTCAGGCTCTGACGCCAAGCGCCTCGTTGTTCACCATCGCGGTGATTGCGATCTGCCTTTATGCCGTTGCCTATACGGCGGACATCATCCGGGGAGGACTTGAATCCGTTCCGCAAACGCAAGTCGAGGCCGCGCGGACGATGAACATGTCGCGGTTTCAGACCACGGTCACGGTTGTCCTGCCACAGGCCTGGCCCGTCATCATCCCGCCGGCAATCGCCTTTGCAGTGTCGTTCATCAAGGACACCGCCCTTGTCAGCCAGATCGGCGTGTTCGAGCTGACCTTTCGCGGCAAGGAACTGAACAATCAGGGCTATTCGGGTGTTCTCGTGTTCGGCACGATAGCGCTTTGCTACTTCATCCTGTCCTTCCCGCTCACGCTCTTGGGCCAACATCTGGAGAAACGGCTTGCCACACCTCGCGGTCAACGGAGTGCGCGCAAAATACGGCGCACATGAAGTCCTACGCGGCATCAGTCTTTCCATCGAAAAGGGCGAGATCGCGGCGCTGATCGGTCCTTCGGGGTCGGGCAAGTCCACCGTCTTGCGGGCTCTGGTCGGCTTGACCCCGATTACCGCCGGAACTGTGGATATCGCCGGCGAAACCATCGATTACCGCAACGCGACCGCCGTGCGCGCAGCCCGCGACCGGATGGCGATCGTCTTTCAGCAGTTCAACCTGTTCCAGAACATGACCGTGATGAAGAACGTCACCCTCGCGCCGGCCAAGATCAAGCATCGCCCGAAAGACGAGGTCGAGGCCGAGGCCCGCCGACTACTGGACCTTGTCGGACTTGGCGACAAACATGCTGCCTATCCAGACCAGTTGTCAGGTGGCCAGCAGCAGCGGGTCGCGATTGCCCGGGCGCTTGCCCTGCAGCCGCAAATCCTGCTGCTGGACGAGGTGACCTCGGCGCTCGACCCCGAACTTGTGACCGAAGTTCTGGACACGATCCGACGGCTGGCGCGCGAAGGCATGACGATGATCATCGTCAGCCACGAGATGGCCTTTGTCCGCGAAGTGGCGAACAAGGTGGTGTTCATGGATCGCGGCGAAATCATCGAGACCGGCGCCCCGAAAGAGATGTTCGACAACCCCTTGACCGACCGGGCCCGGGATTTCTTTGGCAAGATCTTGCGGCACTGACGGGCGCGGCGCGACCCTGCCCGGCCAAAGCGCCTTGCCGGACGAAGATGCGAGGAAACCATGCCGAGCGATTCCGATACCACAACCCATCAGCGGACAGCCGTCGTGACCGGGGCCGCCTCGGGCATCGGGCGCGCCATCGCCCGGCGTTTTGCCCAAGAGGGAATGGCCGTGCTCTGTGCCGACCTGAACGAGGACGGGGTCGTCGCATTGGCGGCGGAGTTGACGGCTGCAGGTCAGCGCGCCTTGGGCGTTCGCGTCGATGTGGCGGACGAGGCGTCGGTTGCCGCAATGGCCGAACGCGCAATCAACTGGACCGGGCGCATCGACACCACTGCCGCCAATGCGGGCGTGATGGTCGAAGGCGATATCCTGTCGATTTCGCTGGCCGACTGGAACCGGGCCCTCCGGATCAACGCGACCGGTGCCTTTCTGACCGCACGCGCCGTGCTGCCGCACCTGTTGGCGCGTCAGGGCAGCACGCTGGTGTTCACCGCGTCAACCGTGGGTCTGGTTGGAACCAAGGGCACAGCGGCCTATTCGGCCTCCAAGGGGGCGGTCGTGGCACTGACCCGGCAACTGGCGGCCGACTATGCGGTGCGCGGCGTCCGGGTCAACGCCGTGGCCCCCGGTGCCATCCGCACACCCCTGTCGGAACAGCAGTTCCGTGCAAGAGCCACCAACGACAACCACTACCAGGAATTGTTGCAGCAACTCATCAACCGCTATCCGATTTCCCGATGGGGAACACCCGAGGAGGTCGCCGAGGTGGTTCTGTTCCTAGCCTCGGACCGCTCATCCTGGATGACGGGGCAGATCATTCCCGTTGATGGCGGTCTGTTGGAACTGCGGTAGCAGAGGCGCCGGGTCGGTCGGGAAACCAATACATGGGGGATGTGGCGCAATGACAGAAGGGACGTTCGGCACAAGAATGGCAGGTAGCCATGGTCGGACTGAAGAATCGCGTCTGGCCCCGGAGGATCAACGTGCCATCGAAGACCTCTTGATCGACTATTGCCGGCATCTCGACCGGATGGACCTGCCCGCACTTGCCCGGTTGTTCACGCCCGATTGCCGCGTGATCTACGGGCCTGACCCCCACCTGATCGCCGAAGGACCGGACGCGCTGCAGGCGTCCTTGGCACGGATGTGGCGCTGGACACGCACGGCACATCATTTGTCGAATGTGCGGATCTGGCGCGACACGCAAGACACCGCCCATGCCGAAAGCTATGTCCACGCCTGGCACGAACGCCCCGACGGATCGACGGCAACGATCTATGGCCGCTATCTGGATCAACTGCACCGCACGTCTCAGGGCTGGCGCATCAAGGAACGCCGGATGGAGATGAACGGTGCCGATGCCGGGTTTCGGGTCGCGATCCCGCAGGCACCACGCCTCGCGCCACCTGACGGCTGGGTCGCGCCAACCGGAATTGACGGCCCGGAACCCAAGGCAGCCGCGCCAAATGGCTGACAGGCCCGATGCCATTCCGGATCTGGTCATCGTGGGGTCCGGTGCTGCCGGGCTGACGGCGGCGGTCACGGCACTGGCGCAAGGTCTGTCAGTGCTGGTGCTCGAATCCTCGGATCTGGTCGGAGGCACGACTGCCCTCTCCGAAGGGATGATCTGGGCACCCAATTCGCCTGAGGCGAGGCAACTTGCCGATGCGCCCGATGCGGACGACGAGTCCAAGGCCGCCCTTGCCTACCTGCAAGCCACCGCTGGCAATCACTTCGACAGCGCCCGCGCCGTGGCCTATCTGGCGGCTGTGGAGCCGATGCTGGCTTTGGTGAAGCAACACGCAGGGCTACACTTCGCGCTGAATCGGGGCTCGCGTGATTACGTTCCGGATACCCAAGGGGCGACGCTGGGGCGGCGGGCGCTCAATCCGCTGCCTATTGTGGCGCGCAGTATGAGCCGCGCGTTGTTCGCCCGCCTGCGTCCGCCGCTTGGCACGATGATGCTGTTTGGGGGAATGTCTATAGCGTCCAAGGACCTGCACCAATTCATGAATGTGGCACGCCGTCCCGGCGCAGCACTGGCCGTGGTACGACTCAGCGCCGGCTATCTCCGTGACAGGCTGAACGGATGGCCGCGCGGCACACGTCTTACGAACGGCGGGGCCATCGTGGCGGCGCTGGCCGATGCCGTGGAAAAAGCAGGCGGTATCATTCAGACGCGCGCTACGGTCCAACGGTTCGTGACTGACAATGGCGCCGTCGTGGGCGTCGATCTGGGGGGCAAGGTCCTGCGCGCGCGCCTTGGCGTCATCCTTGCCAATGGCGGCCTGAACGCCCATCCTACCGCCCGCCGCGCTCTTGTGGGACAACCCGCGCATGTGGCCCTGCCGCCAACCGCACCCGGACCGCATCTTGACGATCTGGTCGCGGTCCTTGGCGCGCGGCCGGATCGCACCGTATCGCAGCCAATGCTCTGGGCACCTGCCTCGGTGGTTCCTGACACCGTAGCGCGATCAGGGCCCTGGCCGCACTTTTCGGATCGGGCGAAACCCGGGGTGATCTGCGTCGGGCCAGACGGCAGGCGCTTTGCCAATGAGGCTTCGGTCTACCATGATTTCGTCCCGGCGCTGATCGACGCCCATGGCAGCCACCCCCAGGGTGCCCACGCCTGGATCGTGACGGACCATAAAGCATTGCGGCGCTATGGATTGGGGCCGGTCGGGCCGTTTCCGGCGCGACTGCGCCCCTATGTCCGCGCCGGATATCTGATGTGCGGCCAGACCCTTGCCGACCTGGCCGGACGGATCGCGATTGATGCCACGACGTTCACCGCAACGGTCGCACGGTTCAACAGCCACGCCGAACGCGGCGAAGACCCCGACTTCGGTCGCGGCGCCAGCCTCTATGACCGGGGCAATGGCGATCCGGCGCACGGTCCGAACCCGACGCTGGGCCCGATGCGGCACGCACCGTTCTATGCGATCCGCATCCGGACGGGCGATATCGGCACCTTCGTCGGGCTGAAGACCGATGCCGCCGCGCGTGTTCTGGCCGAGGATGGGACTGTCATTTCGGGGTTGTGGGCGGCGGGAAATGCCGCATCGCCGATGACAGGGGGCACCTATGCGGCAGCGGGCCTGACCATCGGCGCGGCCATGACGTTTGGCTATATCGCGGCACTGGATGCGGCGAAATTCGGCCAAGGTACGGCGTCCTGACGGCACCATACTTGGGCAAACAAAAGGGAAGAAGGATGATCAAGGTCATGTGGCTTCTGAAACGGGCACCGCATCTGACGCTGGACGAGTTTCGCGACTGGTGGCTGACCCGTCACGCCCCCGACATCATTGCCGACCAGACGCCATACCTCAAACGCTACATCGTCGATATCCGGGTGGCCGATGTGGACGGACTGGCCGGGAAACCGGATCAGGAACCGGAATGGGACGGCATCGCCGAGCAGTGGTTCGAAACCGAGGCCGATTACAACGCTGTCTATGGCCGCGCCCAGCGCCCGACCCGGGCCGATACCATGGCAAATACCAGCGCCTTTCAACGCCTTGTGGTGCGCGAATACGAACAGCAGCTTCTGCCTGCCAATCCGGAAAGGGATATCTGATGCGGTACAACGGACAATTGGTGATGGTGGTTGGCGCAGCCTCGGGTCTGGGTAAGGCCGCCAGCCGGGCCTTTGCCGCCGAGGGGGCCGAACTTGTGCTGGTGGACATCGATTCCGGGGGTCTGGCTGCCCTTGCGGACGAGTTGCCGGCGCGCCCGAAAACGGTGGCTGCAAATGCGGCGGACCCCGCCACCGCTGCACAAGCCTGCGCTGCTGCGGGTCGCCCGGTGGATGTCTTGTTCGTCGCCGCCGGGATCGACCCGAAATCAGCTACCGATGTGCCCAACACCACTGTCGAGGATTGGAACGCGGTGATGAACGTCAATGTCACCGCCGCCTTCCTGTTCGCGCGCGCAGTCTTGCCCGGAATGATCGGGGCCGGGTCCGGGTCGATTCTGTTCACCTCGTCCATCGCCGGGCTGAAACCCGCGCCGCTCGAGGCGGTCTATTCCGTCTCCAAGGCCGCGCTGATCCAGTTGGCCCGCGCCATCGCCCTTGACCACGCCGCACAAGGCATTCGCGCCAACTGCCTTTGCCCCGGCTATCTGGAAGCGGTGATGCAGGACCGCCGGGCGGCGATGACCAGCGCCGATCTGCGTGCCCGCTCCCTTGCCGCACAAGCCGCCGTCCCGATGGGCCGTGAAGGGAGCTACCGCGAAATGGCGGACCTTGCGCTGTTCCTGTGCGACCGGACCGCGGCGAACTATGTGACCGGGCAGGCTTTTGTCGCCGATGGTGGGGTGTTGCTGACCTGAGGTGGCGGGAAACGCCCAGACCGCTGTTGATGATTTCGTCGTTTTCTCTGGTCAGGAGAAATCCGAGACGCCATTGTGGGCTGACTGCTGTCACGTCATGCTGACCTACATCCCGACCGTGCAATGGAGAATTTCGTGAAGATCACTGCGATCCGCGCCTATCAGGTTGATCTGCCGCTCAAGGAAGGTCGCTACAGCTGGTCCAACGGAAATTATGTCGAGGTCTTTGATTCAACCATTGTGGAGGTTGAAACCGATGCGGGCATCACCGGCTTCGGCGAATGCTGCCCGCTTGGGTCCGCCTACTTGCCGGCCTACGCGTTGGGCGTCAGGTCCGGCCTTGCCGAAATCGCCCCCAAGGTCGTCGGGTTCGATCCGCGCGACCTGGGCACACTGAACCGCCATATGGATTCGGTCCTGCGCGGGCATCCTTATGTAAAGGCGGCCATTGATGTCGCCTGCTGGGATATCCTGGGCAAATCGACCGGGCTGCCGGTCTACCAACTGCTTGGCGGCAAAGCGCAAAGCGACATCATGCTTTACCGCGCCATTTCGCAGGTAGAACCTGCCGCCATGGCCGCCAACGTCGCCATGTACCGCGAGCAGGGCTATACCAAGTTCCAGCTGAAAGTGGGCTCCGATGCCGACAGCGATATCGAGCGCATCCGGCTTTGCGCCAAGGAAATGCGCTCCGGGGATGTTCTGGTGGCGGACGCCAATACCGGATGGACGATGCATGAGGCGGCACGCGTCGTGAATGCGGTGCGCGATGTCGATGTCTACATCGAACAGCCCTGCCCCACCTACGAGGAATGTCTGGTCACGCGCCGCCGCACGTCCTTACCCTTCGTGCTGGACGAGGTGATTACTGGCGTCGACAGCCTGACGCGCGGGCTGGCCGATGCGGCCATGGATGTCATCAACTTGAAAATCTCCAAGGTCGGCGGGCTGACCAAGGCGCGCCTGATCCGTGATCTGTGCGTCCATGCGGGTATTCCGATGACCATCGAGGATACCTGGGGCGGTGATATCGTCACGGCCACCATCGCCCATCTGGCGCAATCGACACCGGAGGAGTTCAGCTTTTCGGCCACCGACTTCAATTCCTACGGGACAGTCGATATAGCCGAGGGAGCGCCAAAGCGCGTCAGCGGCACCATGCGCGCGCCCGACGCGGCAGGCCTGGGAATTGAACCAATCAGGGCAGCACTCGGCAATCCGGTTTGGGAGATCTGAACGTCTGCTTATCAGCAGCCTCCTTCTTCTGATGGGTGATTTGTCCGACATGCTCTGGCCGACCTGGCATATGCTGACCCGGCATCGTCTGACCCGGTCCGGACTTGGTAGAGGGCAAGTCCCCGGGCTCTGGACCGTCAGAGCGCATGCGGGTGCCGGAACGCGCCAATGTATCCGGCGGCACGAGAAGCCGCCACCGGAAGCGGCGGAATGATCTCGCCGTTGGCAAAGGAGGTGTCCGTCGGGTCAGGACTCACAACCAGAACATGACGGTTGCGGCCAGGGCGCAGGCGGACAGAAACAGGATCGGGCAGCGGTCGTAACGGGTTGCGAGGTAATCCCCCCCGAAAGTATGGGGCAGCATATGTAGAATTTTCTCGACAAGATGCATGAGGAGATTCAGATGAAGATGACGAGATACGACGAACCCCAGATCCTTGCGATCCTGCGCCAAGCCGAAGGCGGCGTGCCGGTGGCTGAGCTTTGCCGGGAGCATGGTATGAGCACGGCGTCGTTTTACAAGTGGCGGGCGAAGTATGGGGGCATGGATGCGTCGATGATCGCGCAGACCAAGGCGCTTGAAGATGAGAACCGGCGGCTGAAGAAGATGTTCGCCGAGTTGAGCATGCAGAACGAGTTGCCGAAGGAAGCCCTTGGAAAAAAGTGACGGGGCCATCTCAGCGCCGCGAGATGGCCGCAACGGCGGTGGAGCGACGCGGGGTCAGTGTCGCAGTAGCCTGCCGGACCTTTGGGGTCGGCGAGACCTGCTATCGCTACAGCCCACTTCTGAGCGACGAGAACGAACAGATCGCCGATCTGCTGGTCTGAACCGCGCCGGGTTTGCCGGAGGCTCCAACTCCTGAGTAGGATGGAGCATCATGAGCAAGACAACGAACAAGTTTTCCCCCGAAGTGCGTGAACGCGCGGTCCGTGTGTTTCGGCGTGCAAAACTGACCCCGTTGGCGGGGTGATCGG
>JANNRR010000024.1:0-12350 GCA_031401675.1 Paracoccaceae bacterium | reverse complement strand
AAAGAGAGGGGCGATCAAACTCTAGCTCGGCACCCAAAACGCCAGCGTGATGACGATCCATCCCCTCCCGCTGTCGGCGGGCTGTGACCGCCGACAGCACCCCTTCTTCGCAGAAAAGGTCGGTTCAGCATAAGACAAGCGGGATGATGTTAGACGGAACCGTATCCTGAGTTTCTGAGGTAGTTTTCGCATTCCTGCGGAGTGAGCAGTTCGAAGAGGTCGCCTACTCTTCGCCAGACGGCCTCCCTGCTGCGTTCTGCCGCTTTTCGCAGGAGGTGTTTGAGCTTGGCAAAGACCTGTTTGATAGGGTTGAGATCAGGCGAGTATGCGGGCAGGAAGAGAAGCCGCGCGCCCGCTGCCCGGATCGCGTGGCGGATGGCGGGAGCCTTGTGACTGCCGAGGATGTCGAGAATGACGATGTCGCCCTCGTGCAATTCCGGGACCAGCACCTGCTCGACATAGGTGCGGAACGTTTCGCCGTTGATCGGTCCATCGATGACCCAAGGGGCCACGATCCCGTTGTGGCGCAGAGCAGCGACGAAGGTCATGGTATTCCAGTGTCCGACGGGGGCGCGCCCGATCAGCCTCAGGCCCCGCGCCGCCCACCCACGCAGCGGAGCCATGTTGGTCTTGGCCGTTCGCCATTGGGCTCGAACCGTGTATGGATGGCTTCTGCTAAGCAAGGGCTCTTTGGTCTTTTGGCATCTGGTCGGCTGCGGCCATGTATTCGGCGTCGAAGATGCGGCATGAGTGCCGCGCGCCCTGATGAATTCCGCTTGGATCTGGTCCCAATCAATGGCCCGCGCTTTGATGCGCTTCGGTTCGAACGGGGTGTCCATTTCCTTTTGTCCGTCAGTTTGCCATCATCCCACTCTGCGCCTTACCATCTTGCATGGCCCCGAAGGGCCAAGTTCCGTTTCAGCCGGGCATGGCCCGGTAGCTCTCGCCGGTCCTGAGCAAGGCCCAGACCGTTCGGGCCATGCGGTTGGCAAGCGCGATGGCGACCAGCTTCAGGGGCTTGCGTTGCAGCATTTTCCAAAGCCAATCTTCACCAGCTGCCCTTCGGCTTCGGGCCGTGATCAGCCCCATCGCCCCGAGATAGAGCAGGCGGCGGAGGTAACGGTTGCCCATCTTCGATATTTTCCCCAGCCGCTCCTTGCCGCCGCTCGAATGCGGCTTCGGCGTCAGTCCGATCCAGGCGGCCAGGTCGCGGGCGGCTTTGAAGTTCGACGCATCTAACACCGTGGCCGCAATCGCACTCGACGTGATCGGCCCGATCCCGGGAATGGTCTGCAAGCGACGCGCAACCGCGTCATCATTGGCAGCCACCCGGATATCGGCGGTGAGGTTGTCGATCCGTCGGTGGGTGTCACGAAACTGGTCCGCGAGCAGCAAGATCGGCTTGCGCGCACTGTCCGGCAGCACGGCCGCTTCCGCCATGGCGAGCAAACGCTCGACATTATGGATGCCTTTGGGCGCGACAATACCGAACTCGCCCAGATGCGCCCGGATCGAATTCGTGATCTGCGTCAGTTGGCGCACGAGGAAATCCCGGGCGCGATGGGTCATCAAGACAGCTTGCTGATCTTCGGTTTTGATTGGCACAAAGCGCATGTTCGGTCGCGTCACCGCTTCACAAATGGCTTCCGCATCCACCGCGTCCGTTTTGCCGCGCTTCACATAGGGCTTCACGTAGGACGGTGGCATCAGCCGCACTTCGTGTCCAAGCCCGGTCAACTCCCGCGCCCAATAATGTGCCCCGGCACAGGCCTCCATGCCGATCAGGCAGGGCGCGAGCGTGCCGAAGAAAGCCAGCATCTGGGCACGCCGAACCTGGCGACGCAGCACGGTCTTCCCGTCGGCACCGACGGCGTGGACCTGAAAAACGCTCTTGGCAAGATCAAGGCCGATTGTGGTCATCTCTTCCATGGATGGCTCCTTTGCTCGGGGTCAAACGATAACCCCATAATGGCGCATTGCGACGCCGGGAGCAGGAGCCATCCACACCATCAATGGCGCCTTCAATGGCTCACTCTCATCGATGAATACCAGCCGTTTCAGGTCGATGCTGCCCTGACGCGCCTTCCAGCGGGAGCGCTTGCGGGCGATGTCGGGCCGCTCCTGCTCACTGGCGAGTACGGTTTTTTTTGAAGCTGAGCCCCTCGCCATGGGCGAAAGTCCACATCGTGCGGTAATCGACCCTAAGCCCGCGCCCGGCCAGTTCGGCCACCAGGCCGCGCAGGGTGAAGGCCCCCTCCGCCATCCGGGCGCGCAACCAGTCCGCCTGCTCATCCCGGATCTTGCGCGGCACATGCCCGCCGATCTTGCCCGGCGCGGCGCGACCCGTGGCCGGCCGCCGCTCCGACCACTCCACCACGCTCGACGGTGCCACGCTCAAGGTATCCGCCACCGCGCGCACCGTCTCGCCCGCATCAAGCAACGCCATCGCACGCTCCCAGATGTCCATCGAAAGGGGTTTTGTCATGCAGGCCGGCCTCCATACCCAGCCTCCATGGTGAATCAGAAATCAACCCAACAGGGAATCCCTCACGATTCACTCAAGCAACATCCCGCTCTAGTCGTTCACTACCCGGGATCCACGTTCTCTGCCATGCTGCAGGGCCCGTTCCAGCCGATCAGCGAAGCCGATGCGTTCGCTCTGCGTCATGGCGACCAGATGCTCGACCAGCAGCTTCTGACCAAGTCCGGCGCGGCCCTCGGCCCGGCGTCGCTGCTCGTTAATTGCGGCACTCAGGTCGTCAGGGGCAAACGGACTGGCGCGAAGAGCCTTTAGCAACGGCTCGAACTCTGCCTGCACTTGTTCGCGCGACGCAACGAACCCATCGGATCTCTCCACAAATGCTCGCCGCAAAGCCATGCGATCCTGAGGTGCCAATGCTTCGGTGAAGGGACCAAAGTTCAGGTCCCGCACCATCATCGGGCGCGGTCCGTGCCCGGCATATCGCAGCGTTGCCCCGCCGATGATCCCGAAAACCACCAGGTTAAGCGCCAGGGAACCGGCCAAAACCCACTTCAGCAGGCGACGTGAACGCGGATCGGATGGTGGCACCGCGCCCAATGAAGGCGCTGCGGGTTGCCGGGAAGGTGAAACGGGGTCATTCATCGCTCAGCCTTCCGCCAGATAGCCGTCAAAACTTGGCAGCAAGTCAATTTGATCCAACTCCGCACCCGCGCCCGAGAACGCGGTGCCAAGCACCCCGTCGGCAAGCCCGGCCAATGTCGTCGGCGGGTTGTATCCGATCCATATTCCCACCACCGTCGCAGTTGCCAATCCGCTGACCGCCGGCCAGCCCCCCAATCCATCAAGCAAACCGCGCCATCCGTTGCGACGGGCGTTCGGGGATCGTCCGGCGTCAAAGCGCCGTGGCAACGGCTGAAGCCGAAGACTGTCGGACAAGACCCGGTCCAACAGTGCCGGCGTCGGCTCCGGCGGATTAATTCGGGCGGACGCAAACAGGCTTTCAAGCTCGGCGTCGAAACTGCCATTCAATTTTGGGTCATTCCTGTTCATATCCCAACTCCTCGCGCTGTCCGGCCAGTGCTGCCGCAAGCGCCCGCTTACCGCGCGCCGTCAGACTTTCTACCGCTTCCACCCCAATATCCATCACTTCAGCAATCTGTGGGTTGGAAAGCCCCTCTAAATGCCGCAACACCACCGATTGGCGCTGCCGGTCCGGCAATTGCGCCAGGGCATCTTTCAGCGCCGCAGCCCTTTCCGCCTCGATCAAACCGGCCAGAACGCCCGGCTTGCCGTCCTCGGGTTCAGCCACGGACTCAAGTGGGACAGACCGACGACGCCGCAACTGGTCCGTGCACAGGTTCGACGCGACACGGTACAGCCAGGTTAACACCTTGGCCTCGTCCTGACGCCAGTCCGCGGCAATCCGCCACAGGCGTAGCATCGCCTCCTGCGCCACATCCTCCGCCAAGGCCCGGTCGCCCAGCATCCGCGCAGCGAATCCCAGAACGCGCGGCGTCAACCGCAGTGTCAGGACACGCGCCGCCGACGGATCACCGTTGGCATACAGAACCAGCAAGGCCTCGTCCGAGACTTCGCTTAGCGTATCGTAGGGCATGGTCATCACGCCTCTGGCGTACCGCGAAACCGGGATCGAGACAATTGACCGCGCCCGGGCATTGCCGGGCGCGACACTCAACATGCTCTATTCTTCGGGCGACATACGCCCGCGCATGCCACCGTCGTGCATGCCACCGTCGTGCATGCCCTGCCCCATTCCGTGGCCCTGGCGCCCATGGCGACCCATCACTTCACCGATGGCGGCGAACTCTTCTTGCGATACCGCTCCGTCAGCGTCTGCATCCAGGCGATCGAACACGGCGGCCGCCCTTGGCATCGGCGGCGCCAGCAACTCTTCTGCGCTCAATTGACCATCGCCATCGGCGTCCTGCGCCTCCAGACGCCGGGACGCGTGGTCCGCCGCCATCGCTTGAATCATCTTGGCGTCCTGCGCCGTCAGTTCGTCCAGGTTGAGCAGCCCGTCGCCATTCGCATCCGCCCCGGCGACCATGTTCGCGCGAAACGTCTGCACCTCCGCCTTGGTCACCTTGCCGTCACCATCGGCATCGAGCGTCTCGAAGCTCGGCATCATGCCGCGCCCTTCGCCCATCCCCTGCGCCAGTGCGAAACCGGGAATGGTCACGATTGCAGCGCCGGCAACGGCCAGCACAGCGGCAAACAGGGTTTTCGAATTGGTCATCGTCTTCTCCTACATTATGCTTACGCTGGTCCGTTCGACCGCGCTGTACATGCCAAACGATTGACCCGCCGGGTTCCGTCGATCGGGACGCAAGAATTCCTTGGGTGGGTCTGACCAGTTTGCGACACGGGGACGCAGCCCGGCTGATCCCCTTTGCGTGTCGACGGGGGAAGGCTATCTTGTATCCTTTGATCACAGGCCGCAGTTGTCCGATTCGCCCGCCCATCGCCCCGCACCTCATTCCGAGGAACGACCAGTCCGTCTGGCACTTTTTCGTGGCTGGCGCCGGCGCTGCCCGAACTGTGGCGCAGGCCCGATGCTGAGTGGCTATCTGAAAGTGCGCGAATCCTGCCCGGTCTGCGGCGAGGTTTTGCTTCACCACAGAGCTGATGACGGGCCGGCGTACCTGACGATTCTGATTGTTGGCCATGTGATGGCGCCGTTGATTCTGTGGGCGTTTGTTCACTATCGACCGGAACCGCTTGTGCTGTTCTCGATCTTTTCGGTCGGAACAATTGCCCTGTCCCTGTACTTGCTTCCCCGGCTCAAGGGCGCAATGGTGGCGTTGCAATGGGCAAAACGGATGCACGGATTTGGTGCGCTTGCTTCCTGAGGCCAAGGGCCGCCCATGACCGAACCCGTGATTCGCGACGCTGCAACAATTGTTTTGGCACGCAGAATGCCCGACGGTCCGCAAGTCCTGATGGGGCAGCGCGGATTCCGGGCCGCTTTCATGCCGGGAAAGTTCGTCTTTCCGGGTGGTGCGGTCGACAGCGGCGACACTGACGTGATATTGGCCCAGCCGCTGCAACGGAAGTGTCAGGCGCGGCTCCTCGCCAACGCGCCGCACGGGCCGGCCCCGGAGGCTCTGGCTGTGGCGGCGATCCGCGAGTTGTGGGAGGAGGCCGGGCTGGTTCTTGGCACCCCGGCACCTTGGCCGGACCCACCACAAGTTTGGCAGGGGTTTGCGGACACTGGCCACCGTCCGTCGGCGCATAGCCTGCAATTTGTATTCCGTGCCGTGACACCACCAGGAAATCCGCGCCGCTTCGATGCCCGGTTCTTTCTGGCCGATGCCAGGCACCTGTCCGGCAACCCGGATGATTTCAGCCGCGCCTCGGACGAACTCAGCAATCTGCAATGGGTGCCGCTGACCGAAATCCGCATCTTCGATCTGCCGTTTGTCACCGAGATCGTATTGGCAGAGGTTGCGTCGCTGCTTGCCGGGCGGTCTGCGCCGGCCTCGGTGCCGTTCTTTGACAATTCGACAGATGTCCCGACGTTTCGCCAGCTGTAGAGCGGGTCAGGCAATCTGCACAATCATCACGATACTGATCACCAGCAGGCTGATCCCAAGAACCTCAAAGCGGCTGGGTTGTTCGCGGAATATCAGAACCGAAACCAGGAAACTGAACAGCAATTCCACTTGACCCAGCGAACGGACATAGGCTGCATTCTGCAAGGTGAATGCCACGAACCAGCCCAATGATCCGGCCACTCCTGTCAACCCGACCCACACGGTCGCCCGCCATGTCGCCAAAACTTTGCTGATCTGCCCGGGCTCGCGCCACGCGAGCCATACGACCATGATCGAGGCCTGGAAACTGGTGACACAGGCCAATGCCAACACCGCTCGCAATAGAACATCGTCGCGAGCGATTGCCATAGTAGCACCGCGATAGCCTATCGCCGAAATCGCAAAAAAGCCCCCGGCGAGGAGGCCGAGCACGATGCCACGATTAAGCCATCGGCTGCGCACCTGGCCAATGTCCTGCGGCGGGCGTGACAGGATCACAACCCCGACCAACCCGATGAATATCGCGAGCATCCCCGGCGGCGACACCGTTTCACCCAGCATGATCAGACCGAAGAGTGCCACCTGTACCGTTTCAGTCTTGGTGAACGCAATACCAACGGCAAAGCTGCGTTCAGAAAACAGTGCAACGGTACAGAACGTGGCAATGATCTGTCCCAAACCACCGGCGATCGCGAACAACCAGAACCGCAGCGACAGGTCCGGCATCCCTCTGCCGTCCTGCGCGATCAGCAGGCTGGCCGCTGTAATCGCCAGCGGAAAAGCAAAGACGAACCGCGAAAACGTCGCTCCCGCCGTTGAAAGGCCAAGCGATTTCAGTCGCTTCTGCAGAGAAAAGCGCAGCGTCTGCACTGCGGCCGCCGCAAGCGTTACCAGAATCCACGGCTCCATCGCGCCGCTCTCGCACGATAGCCTGCCGGTGTCCACATTGTCGCGCCTGGCGCCCTGTTGCGGGCACCTCGCGCGTGAAGGCGATTAATTGTCGGCCAGTCTTAGCGGTTCACCTCAAGCAAAGCTGGTGCGTCTCGATCAACGCCTAAGCCCGATTACTTCCGCGGCCAAAGTGGATGTGGAACCGAGTCTTTCGCGTGGAGGAAGTACCGGCGAAAAATCTCTGCGTAGGAAGTGTAAACATAGCCGCCATTGCGTGCCAGATACCGTTCTCGGTTCTGTCGGTATAGGCCCGGCAACCTGTACCAAGCCACTTTGGGATGCATATGGTGAACGACATGCAGGTTGTTGTTCAGGAAAAGAAAGGCCAAGGGGCCACGGTCCTCGACGATAACCGTGCGGCCAGAGGCCCGGTCGTGCGCACGATGCTCCAGGAATGTGCGTATCTTGAGCAGGCCAAAGCCAAGATAGGCCGCCAGAACAAAGGCCCAGACCGGCATCCCGTCAGTGGCCCAGAGCCACACCAGGACCATTGTGACGCCGACCACGTGCCACAACCAACCATCGCGCGCGGCGCGGTCACCAAGCCGGATCGCGCGCAAGTCGGCGCTGACAAATCCGATCATCGAAACCATTGGGCCCAACAGAATGCGCCCGCACAGCGTGTTGTTCAGCCGAAGAACCCCCTGCCACGGCCGGGACAAGCCGGCCCAGACTTCAGGGTCCAGGTAATTGGATTCCGGGTCATCATACGGATCGGTCAGAATCTCGTCGTGATGATGCGCCAAATGCAGGTCACGGAACCGGGCAAACGGAACGAAAAGCGTCAAACCGGGAAGCACCAAAGCTTCATTCAACCGCCGCGAGGCGAACGGGTGACCGTGCAAGACTTCATGTTGAACCGATGAAAACTGTGCAATCACCAGAGCTGTCGCAGGCATGCCAATGCTGAGCGACCAGGCCGAAAGCAACGTCGTAGTCAGCCCAAAAGCAACGTAGACCCCTGCAAGCAGGATGACAGTCGGAACATCTACCGGCCCGGCACCCGCTGATTTCGATATCATTTCCGGCACAGACGGCCCTTGTTGGATCACATTCCAGTGATCTAGCATTTGTGTCACTTGGCGAAAATCCCGAGAATGCGCAACATTCCCTAAACATCTGTGACTAATTCCAACGAAAGCGAAGAATGATCGACAAGCGCGACCGTTCCAGCCTTTTCCGCAACCGCCTTGCCCAGGCAATGGCAGAGCGTGCGGTCAACCAAAGCGCGCTGGCACGCCTTGCCGGAGTTGACCGATCGACTGTTTCGCAGCTGTTGGCCGGGGATGTCGGGCGACTGCCGAATGCGCAACTGGTTGCCGAATGCGCTGCGGCTTTAGGTGTCAGTGCCGATTGGCTGCTTGGGTTGTCCGAGCGGCCGGAACGGCTGGCCGAACTCCTGGCCACCTCGCTGACCATTACCGAGGCTCCGCGTGCCCTGATCGATGAACAGATCTTCGGTTGGCATCAGGAAGCAGCGGGCTACAAGATAAGGCACGTGCCGGCCACCTTGCCAGACATGCTGAAAACCCGCGAAATGCTGGAATGGGAGTATACGCCACAGCTTGGCCGCAGCGCAGAACAGGCGATCGGTGCGTCGGAGGACCGGTTGGCCTGGATGCGAACGGCGCGATCGGACTACGAAATTGCCGTGCCAAGGCATGAACTTGACGCTCTGGCCAAGGGCCAAGGCTATTACGCCGGTCTTCCTGCAAGCATCCGCCGCGCCCAGATGCAGCGCCTGATCGCGTTGACCACGCAGCTATATCCCGCCTTGCGGCTTTATCTGTTTGACGCCCGGCGGGTCTTTTCTGCACCGATCACGGTCTTTGGCCCGCTGCTGGCGGTGCTGTATCTGGGTCGGCACTACCTGGCGTTTCGCGATTCCGGGCGCATCGCCAGTTTTACCCAGCATTTTGACTGGCTGGTACGAGAGGCCGAGATCAGCGCCCGTGACATGCCGAAGGTCTTGTCGGAATTAAGCGACGATATCTAGATGTTGGCCAGCACGAAATCGTGCGCTACGGTCCAATGACCCCCAACCATCCCAAGCGCGGGCTCGCTGTCTTCAGACCAGACAAAGCTGGCCAGCAGGCTTTTCTTCACCCCAAAGACGACGTCGGAATTGATGTAGGGATCGTCGGGGTCAAAGATGTGCGTCGTCAGCTTCTGAAACCCGTCTGCCGAAACGATATAGTGCAAGTGCGCCGGCCGGAACGGATGGCGCCCGAGCCCCTTCAACAGCGCGCCGACCGGACCGTCGTCCGGAATGCTGTAGAATCTCGGCTTGACGCCTTGAAACCAGTAGCGCCCGTCCGGTCCGGTATGAAATACGCCGCGCAAATTGAAATCGGGCTGAATACCCTTTTGCTGGACATCATAGAAACCTTCGTCGTTGGCCTGCCAGACATCGATACGGGCCCCGGCAATTGGTCGGCCTTGCGTGTCCAGGATGCGCCCCTGCACCAGCATCGGCGCTCCCTTGGCATCGAGGCAGATGTTCGCCCCCATCGGCAGTTCAGGTGCGCCTTCGCCATGGAAAGGTCCAAGCACCGTCGTTTCCGATGCACCCGAGTCGGCGCGGTGATTGATCGCATCGACCAGCATCGAAACGCCCAACACATCCGACAAAAGGATGAACTCCTGCCGCCAATCATCTGATTTATGGCCAGTTTTCGTCAGAAACATGATCGCCTTCAACCATTCCTCTTCCGATGGCTCGATCTCTTTCACCGCCGCATGCAGGTGCCGCACGATACTGTCCATTACCGCTTTCAGCCGCGCATCAGGTGCGTTCTTGTTGCGCCCCGCCACAACCTCGGCAGAGTTCTCTTCCGTGAAGAAGCCGGTTTCATGTGCGTCCATTTCAACTCCTGTCGAGAACGTGGGTCAAGGCAAGACGCAGGTCGGTCAATGCATTGGCCGACCGCTCCATCGCCCGCCACGCCACCTGCTGATCCGGTCGCACTAACAGGCAACCCGCATCACTGTTTTCCCGGATCGGGGCCCAGTCACCCAGGTGGTCTGAGCTACCCCCCCCCCCAAAAATCGGACAGTGACGGAAGCTACGATCTGAAGTCTGCAGGTCTCCAGTCACGAGGAGAGCAGAGATGTCGAAACGCAGGAACCATGATGCGGCCTTCAAGGCTCGCGTTGCGTTAGAGGCCCTGAAGGGCGAGCGCACGGTGTCGGAATTGGCGACCGCCCATGAGGTGCATCCGACGATGATCCACCAATGGAAGAAGGCGCTGCCGGAAGGGGCGGCGGGCATCTTTGAGCGTGGCGGTCAGGCGGCAGCCACGGCTGAAATTGCCGAGGATACGGTCCGTGATCTGCATGCCAAGATCGGAGAACTGGCCGTCGCCAACGATTTTTTGTCACGAAAGCTCAAGCCCTGGATAGGGAAGTGATGAGGCATTGGAACGCCATTGGTCCGAGAGACAATGCCGAAGGGCATGATTGAACGGACCCATCCCAAATTGTCGGTCGGGGCGCAGTGCCGTCTGCTCTCGATCTCGCGGTCGTCGTTTTATTACGCGCCGCAGGGCGAGACGGCGCTAAACCTTGACCTGATGTTGAAGGTCGATAAGCAGTTCTTGGACACGCCCTTTTACGGTGTTCGGCAGATGACATGGCACTTGCAGAACGAGGGTCATGCCGTGAACGAAAAGCGCATCCGGCGGCTGATGCGCCTTATGCGCGTTCGTCGGGAAAACAGTGTCCCACACTGTTTTCTGACCCTCCTCGCTGCCGATCTACCAGAAACCCAACACCAGCAAACCCGCCAAGGGGCACAAGACCTACCCCTATCTGCTGGGCGGGCTGCGGATCGACCGGCCCAACCAGGTCTGGTGCGCCGACATCACCTAGCCGATGGGCGACGAACCGGGTCAGGTCGGCCTTAAACAGGATGTTGATCGAACCGCCGACACCCATCAGCCCCTCAAACGGCAGTCCTGCCTGTTCGGCCACCAAGGAATTGCCACCATCATCGTCGATCAGATACTCTTACCGAATGGTAATGTCCTTGCCGGTCAGCCGGTCGCGGCAAGTGGTTTTCACGCCGTCGGCATCCTCGGCATGGCGCAGATATTCGGTCGACATCCGGGCCTCGGTGCCGCGCGAACAGGCAGTCTTGAACAGTAGCCGCTCCATGAAGGTCTGCGGCAGATCATTCATGAACGTCAACGACGACAGGAGATGCTCGGCGACACTGGCCGGATGCGTGCCCCAGGTCTGCAACCGCCCGGTTCCTCGCTCGCCAGAGACTCGCAAAACACGTTTTGCCCATCAACTCCTTTGGGGTGGCATGCAGATAGGCCTCGGCCTCGACCTCCGGCCCAGGTCGCGCAGGACCTCCATCGTTCGCTGATTGGTGATATGTGCCCGCGGGGTATTGGCCAACTAGAGATAGCGATTTATCGCTAGGTTTTCAACGCCATAGCTGGACAGCAGTGCAGCACCGGCCGACCCGGCCGGACCCGTACCCACAATCAGATCATCAGTCTTGATATCGACCACTCCACCCTCATGTTGTCGTCGGTACGCATCGACCCGTTTGGCCCACCGCCCTTTGGAAGATCAATGCAGAATAGACGAGGATCATGGCCTGTCACCCTGCCACGCCGCCTGCAAGAGCCTGCGAATGTCGGCTTACCCAAAAGGGCGCGGATTTGGATAGGGCGTTTGGACCGCGATTTCCGCTGCTCGGTCCAGATCCGCTTCGGTCAATGCCAGATCGGAAAGTCGCTGCGGGGCGCCGAGTGCCGCCGCAAAATCATGCAAGCCGCAGCCAGCCGGGCTGCCAAACACCTGAGCAATCGGGGCAAGCAGTTCCGGCACCGCCACCTCGTTGAAGGCGACGGTATGGGGCAGCAGAATCGCATGCGTCTCCGCGCGCTGGGTTTTGAACGCGCCGCCAAGGGTATGGCAAAGCTTGTGATGCAGCGCCATCGACACTTGACCGAGCGCGGTCGAGCAGCACCAGGCGACATAAAGCGTGGCCCGACGCGACGCGATATCCTGCGGGTCCGTCACCAGACGGGGCAAGAAATCGCAGAATTGCACCAGCGCATTCCGGCACATCGCCAGAACCAAAGGGTTGCGGTCCGGCGCATAGAATGCCTCGGCAGCGTGGGCAATTGCGTTCAGCTCGGAAGTGACGGTCATCCGAACCGGCAAATACAGCGTCAGGTTGACGTCATAGATCACCAATTCCGGACGAAAGGCTTATCCCTCTGAAGCCGGTTCCTCTACATGTTGATTTGGCCGGGCAGCCTGTGAAGCCCGCTTTTGGGACGTAGTCGGGGTGAAAATGCTGCGACTGGTCGGTGGCGGCGGGTGCGTGGAGCCGGTTTCTGGCT
>JANNRR010000023.1:0-1853 GCA_031401675.1 Paracoccaceae bacterium | reverse complement strand
GCTGCCGTCGCGCCCTATCGAGCGTGGCCGCCCCGGCCCGGGTCTGCTGGCCCATGTGCTGGTCAGCAAGTATGCCGATCACATGCCGCTTTATCGCCAAAGCCAGATCTTCGACCGTGAAGGCCTCGATCTGGATCGCTCGACACTGGCCGACTGGGTCGGCAAGTCCACGGCCTTGCTGGAACCGCTCGCCGATGCCATCGGACGCCATGTCCTGTCGGCCGAGGCGATCTTTGCTGACAATACGCCCATCAGCATGCTAGCCCCCGGCACCGGCAAGACCCGGACCGCCCGGCTCTGGACCTATTCCCGCGACGAACGCCCTTGGGGTGGCGCTGCGCCCCCGGCAGCCTGGTATCGGTTCTCCGGCGACCGGAAAGGCCAGCATCCCAAGGACCATCTCGCCCGCAACCGCGGCTGGATGCATGCCGACGGCTATGCAGGCTTCGAGGATCTCTACCGCTCCGGCAGCATCTGTGAGGTCGCCTGCATGGCGCATGTCCGGCGCAAGTTCGTGGACATCCACCGATCACAGGGCTCTGTGATCGCCGAAGAGGCCATCGGCCGGATCGCGCCGCTCTATGCCGTCGGGAAAGAAGCCAGAGGCTCCCCGCCAGACCGCCGCGCCGAACTGCGAAGGACCCACGCCGCCCCGGTCTTCGACGACCTGGAGCGATGGCTGGCCATGCAACTCACCACGATCTCAGGCAAATCCCCGCTGGCCGGAGCAATCCGATACGCGCTGACGCGGATGGAACGCCTGCGCCCCTATCTCGACCACGGCATCCTTGAGTTGGATAACAACGCGGCCGAACGCGGCATGCGCGCCATCGCCCTCGGACGAAAGAACTACCTGTTCGTCGGCTCCGAGGCAGGCGGCAAGGCAGCTGCCATCGCCTACACGCTAATCGAAACGGCCAAGATCAACGCCGTCGATCCTCTCGCATGGCTGGCCGACACCATCGCCCGCATCCCGGACTACAAGATCACAAAGGTCGACGACCTGCTCCCATGGCGCTGGAACGGATAGCGGTCAGACCGGACGCTTACAACAAAAACGCGAAAACCGTAGCGAATCCAGTTGGATAGTAGCCGCGCAGGATGCCAGCCGCGCCAAAACCGCAACCGACGTAGGCCAACGGTCAACGTTCGGCCTGACTGCATTTCCGCAGGACAATGGGTCGGGATAGTGTCCACCAGCGATAGTGGACACTGGTGATGGTGTGGCTCTGCGGGCGCAGGCGACCCCAGTCAAGAAACTCCACCATCAGTTGGCCGAGCGTCGGGCGCACGGATTTGCCGTTGCAGCAGCCTACGTTCATCTGGACGACGCCTGGCGGATGAACAGCTGCTCTTCGGAGACGACGCCATCGTTCGAGTATTCATAACGCTGTCGCGCACCGTGGCGCGGAGGGCTGAAACTTCATCGAAGGTTATGCAGTTGCCGTCGCTATGTTTCCCGCGTGATCAGAATGAGGTTCAGGCGTCCAGAGGGCGTAAAAGAGGCGCCGTTCTGAAGAAATTTCAGGTTGGGCTTGTGCCTCCCATGGTTATATGAAAATATGGAATTATGAAGGATAGGAGATTCGCATGCCGGCGATTGAAATCACCGACCACGATTTTGCCCGCCTCCAAAAGGTGGCTGTGCCGTTTGTCGACACACCCGCAACCGCCTTCACAAAGGTGATGGACACCTTTGAACGCATCAATGTGGCCGCAAGCACAGCGCCTGACGCCCCGGCGGCCGTCGCCAATTTGCCTGTCTACCATCATGACAACCTTCCCCCGCTTACCCATACAAAGCTGCTTGAGGCCACTTTTGGCGGCACGCAGCCCGAGAAAATGGCCTGGGA
>JANNRR010000022.1:0-3296 GCA_031401675.1 Paracoccaceae bacterium | reverse complement strand
AAGCAGATCGACCGCTTCTCCTCATCCGTCCAAAGCCGCTTTGTCCGACGTGCCACGCCATCACCATAGTGTCCACTATCGATGGTGGACACTATCCCGCACACTCAGCACGCGGCAGTGCGGTCAGACCGGACGCTTACGGGCGGCCAGCCAGGCGTGTGGATTGACGCCGTTCATCTTGCAGGTCTCGATCAGCGAGGCGATGACGGCCCAGTTCTCGGCGCCGGCATCGTGGCCTGCGAAGAGGGCGTTCTTTCGGTTCAGGGCGATGGGGCGGATCGTGCGTTCGACGGTGTTGCTGTCGATCTCGATGCGGCCATCGGTCAGGAAGCGGCCAAGTCCGTCGCGGTATTTGGCGATGTAGGCGAGCGCCTCGCCCAAAGGTGATTTGGCAGAGGCACGGGGGCGGTGGTGCTTCAGCCAGTCATCTACACGGGCAAGGATCGGGGCGGAACGGGCCTGCCGTGCCGCCAAGCGGGTGGCGGGCTCTTTGCCACGGATGTCGGCCTCGATGGCATAGAGATCGCGGATGAAGGCCACGCCTTCCTCGGCAATCGGCGCGGGACCGGTTCTGGTGATCTCGATGAGCTTGCGGCGGGCATGGGCCCAGCAATAGGCAAGCTGGATGCCGGGGCCGGTGCGGTCCGGGGCGATCAGCCGGTTGTATCCGGCGTAGCCGTCAACCTGCAGGATGCCGCCAAAACCCTGCAATATCCGTTCGGCATGCTGCCCGCCACGGCCGGGGGCATAGGTGAAGGCCACGCCCGGCGGTGCGGTGCCGCCCCACGGCCGGCCATCGCGGGCCAGCGCCCAGAAGTATCCGGTCTTGGTCTTTCGCGCCCCCGGATCGAGAACCGGGGCGCGGGTCTCGTCCATGAACAGCTTGGTGGACCGCTTCAAGTCGGCCATCAGCGCGTCATGGACGGGCCGGAGTTCGAAGGCGGCGCGACCGACCCAATCGGCCAGGGTGGACCGGTCGAGGTCAACGCCCTGGCGGCTGAAGATCTGCGCCTGGCGATACAGTGGAAGGTGGTCGGCGTATTTGCTGACCAGCACATGCGCGACCATAGCCTCGGTCGGCAAGCCGCCCGGGATCAGCCGCGCCGGGGCGGGCGCTTGCGCAACACCATCGGTGCAGGACCGGCAGGCATACTTGGGACGACGGGTCACGATCACGCGGAACTGGGCCGGGATGATGTCCAGCCGATCCGACACATCCTCGCCGATGCAGTGCAGGCACCCGCCGCAGGTGCAGGTCAGGCTGTCGGGTTCGATCACCTCTTCGATGCGCGGCAGGTGTTTGGGCAGCGATCCACGATTGGCGGCACGCGGCTTGGCGGGGCGTTTGGCAGCCCGATCCTCGGTATCCTCTTCGGCTTGGATCACCGCAATCGCGGTTTCCAGGTCTTCCAGCGCCAGCTCGAACTGGTCAGGATCGCTCTTCTCCGACCGCCGCCCGAAGACCGCCTGCCGGAATGCCGCGACCAGCTTTTCCAGCTGGGCGATCCGCTCGTCCTTGCGCAGGTTGCGCGCCTCCGAGGCAATCAGCATCGCCTTCAGCGTCGCAATTTCTCCAAGAAGATCAGTGGTATCCGGCATGAGGTCAGTCTATCAGACCCCCCTCGCCGATGCCCGCGGAAAGTGCCGCCCGAGTCATCCTGCCGCAGCCTTGAACGGCTCATTCCACCGCTTCCGGAGCCCGTGCCTCGATGGCCCGGACCCGCCGCCAGTCGAGGCCTGCAAACAGCGCCTCGAACTGGGCGTGGTTCACCAGCATCAGCCCGTCCGTCACGGCGGGCCAGGTGAAGGTATGCTCCTCCAGCCGCTTGTAGGCCATCACCAGCCCGGTTCCGTCCCAGTAGAGCAGCTTCAGCCGGTCGGCCTTCCTGGCGCGGAAGACAAAGACGGTCCCCGTGAACGGGTCCTTGCGCAGCTCGTTCTTCACCATCGCGGCCAGGCTGTCGTGGCCCTTGCGGAAGTCGATGGGCTTGGTCGCCACCATGATCCGAACGCGGTTCGACGGGAAGATCATGGCCCCGCCGCCAAGGCGCGCACGATGGAAGCGATCCGATCAGCCGAAGCGCCCGGCTCCAGCCGGATCATCACTGCGCCGACCATTATCTCCGGCCCTGTCGTTCCCGAAGAGGGCAGAGTACCGTCCGGTGGCAGCACGGCCAACGCCGCAAACTCCACCGCATCCCGCGGCGCGGGCAGAACCAGCTTGCCTTTCCGGGCGAGCGTCCGCCACGACGATAGATGGTTCGAACTCAAGCCATGCCGCCGCGCAACCGCGTCGACAGTCGCCCCTGGCCGAAGCGTCTCCGCTACAATCCGCGCCTTCGTCTCATCCGGCCAACGCCGACGGCTCCGGCCGTCGCCGCTACCGATCGTGAGAATCTCCATTGGAGCACTCATGGAGAACCTCCCTCCCACCCGTCACAGAAGGCTCCAATCCCAGATCATGACGCCGGGCAGAAGGTGGGGGCAGAACAGCGCTTACTCCAAACTGCGCGGGATTCCAACACGTTAGTAGCCAAACCCGCAGCCGACCGTGCCAAAACGGAGCAAAACGACGTTCAACCCGCATCGAGCAGGTTTACCGTCATTTTGACGAGAAAGGTGCCGACGGCCCCGGATTTCTCCAAACCGACCCACGCCCGGTTTCGCGCCAAACTGGCCCAGATCGTAGCTTTGGCCGAGGCGAGCAACATTGCCGATTTGCAGGCTTTCGAGACCAATTCGGTTTCGTCCAGCCCCAAGGCCATGGCGCGCGGAGCCGTCGGGCGGGGCAGGGTGGTCCCTCCGGGTTTCTAGGGCGGTGTCTCGATGATCCGGTCTTCGGTCAGGCCAAGGTCGTCGATCCAACGGCGCACATGGGTTATGGCGGGCCACCCCTGCCACCAGGCGGGTAGGGGGCCGACGGGATCGATGCTCAGCGCGGTCAGCAGCTCTGCGGAGAAACGATCAAAATCGACATCGCACGCTTGCGCATCCTCCGCCACCCTTCGGTGGCGGGCTTCACGCCGCGGTCCACGTCGAAAAACCTGCAAGGAAGCTGGCGTTCGCTGCAACAGATACGAATGTCGGACTTGAGAAAGCGCACCCTGCCAGGGGAGAAATCGCCCAACTTGTCTCCCGCGTTTGAGGCAGGAAGGCTTCTTTTGTTTCGTAGTATGACCGATCTTTCAGCAGCAACTTCGGAAGCGGTCGACGATTACGTCCAGCACCTCGGCCGGATCACGCTTCCACCAGTTCTCGGCCGAGAAAATCTCGACCTCGCATGGGCCTTCGTATCC
>JANNRR010000021.1:0-25248 GCA_031401675.1 Paracoccaceae bacterium | reverse complement strand
AGCGGGACGGCATGGGGGGAACATAGAGCGAACGCGGCACGGCCGCAAGCCTTCACGGCACAAGATGTGGGGGAGCCGGAGCAAAGGGGATAAGCCTTTCCGGACGAATTGCGGCTTCGTGGCGAGTGGTCTTGGCCCCTGCCGCCGTTTCGCCCAAAATGTCGGTCATTTCCTAGCCGGTATAAGTGGTCGGGATCACGATCTGATCCGCACCGGTGCGTACGGCAATTGCCTTGTCTAATCCGATGGTGGAGTCGCCGCCCAACGCGACAATGCAGTCCGCACCCGTCGCCGCAAAGGCGGCGAGGGCCCGTTCCGTCACTTCGACCGGCGTATGCATGGCCGCCTCGGCGAAGACGCCGGCGGTAAGCTCGGCCAACTGCGCGGCCAGTTCATCGGCCACGGGATTTTTGATTTGGAGTCGCAAGAACCAACGCCCGGCGACGGCCAAGCCGCTTGACTTCAATGCCGGCCTGGCCAAGCGTTCCCGCGCCAAAGATAACGCGGGTTGTCATGCCCGGAAACGTGAAATCTTCCAGCATAACAAGCACACCTTGAAGTCAAAAGCACACATCCGGATCACAACTGCATTGGTACACGAAGCGCCGGTGTTGCTACAGAATGCGCTAAGGTGAATACCAAGTACAGGGAACTTTGATGTCCGGCACAATCCGGAATGGTCGAAAAGGGATCAGGTTCGCACCCCGGCAAAGCGGGTCTGCCAGTCGCTGCGCTCGGCATCTTCAATCTTCTTGAACAAAACCTCCGAGACAACAAAGCCATGGCCCGCCGGTATCAAGCCAAGGGCGGTGCCGATGTCCTCCGGCCAGGTCCAGTCGTCACATGCCATTCCCGCCATCATTGCGGCGGCTGCATCCGGGATGAACGGACGCGACAGGACAGCATAGAGCCGGATCAGGTTCAACGAAAGCCGCGTGATCGCTGCCGCCCGGTCGGTGTCGGATCTGATCACGGTCCACGGCGCGGACGATTGCAGATACTCATTCCCGGCCGACCAGATCGCGCGCAGTTCTGCCGCCGCCTTGCGCACCTCCATCGCCTCCATTGCCGCTTCGTAGGCGCGCACCCGAATCGACAATTCGGCAACGAGTGCCGTATCGTGTGCATCCGGCAGCCCACCTGCCGGCACCACCTCGCCAAATTTCGAGCGGCAGAACTTGGTGATGCGCGACACGAAGTTGCCCAGCACGTCCGCCAGATCCTTGTTCACTGAGACCTGAAAGTTCTCCCAGGTAAACTCGCTGTCGGCGCTTTCGGGGGCATGGCTCAGCAGCCACCAGCGCCAATAGTCCGGCGGCAGGATGCTGAGGGCCTGATCCATGAACACGCCGCGCCCCAGTGAGGTCGAGAACTGGCCGCCGTCATAATTGAGGTAATTGAACGACTTGATGTAATCGACCAGTTTCCATGGCTCGCCCGACCCCATGATGGTGGCCGGGAAACTGAGCGTGTGGAACGGCACATTGTCCTTGCCCATGAACTGGACATAGCGCACGTCGGCGGCTCCCATGTCGGTGCGCCACCAGCGCTGCCAGGCACTGTCGGGCAATCCCTGCGCATCCGCCCACTCGGCCGTGCAGGCGATGTATTCGATGGGCGCATCGAACCAGACATAAAAGACCTTGCCCTCCATTCCCGGCCAGTCTTTGTCCCCGCGCTTGACCGGCACACCCCACGCCAGATCGCGGGTGATGCCACGATCCTGCAATCCGTCGCCGTCGTTCAGCCATTTCCTGGCGATAGACGTGGTCAGGATCGGCCAATCGGTCTTGCTGTCGATCCAGTCCGACAATTGCTGGCGTAGGGCCGATTGCCGAAGGTACAGATGCTTGGTCGCTCGCACCTCCAGATCGGTTGACCCCGAAATCGCCGAACGCGGATTGATCAGGTCGGTCGGATCCAGTTGCTTGGTGCAGTTCTCGCATTGATCGCCGCGCGCCCGTTCATAGCCGCAGTTCGGGCAGGTTCCCTCGATGTAGCGATCTGGCAGAAACCGGCCATCGGTCAGGGAATAGACCTGCATTTCAGTGACTTCCTTGATCAAACCGGCATCCGCCAGTCGCCCGGCGAAATGCTGCGTCAATCGGTGATTGCGCTGGCTGGAGGAGCGGCCGAAATAATCGAACGACAGTCGGAACCCATCTGCGATGTCTTTCTGAATGGCGTGCATTTCAGTGCAGAACTGTTCGACCGGTTTGCCGGCTTTGGCTGCCGCCAATTCGGCAGGGGTGCCATGTTCGTCGGTCGCACACAGAAACATCACTTCGTGCCCGCGCGCCCGAAGATAGCGCGCGTACAGATCGGCAGGCAACTGGCTGCCCACAAGGTTGCCCAAGTGTTTGATCCCGTTGATGTAGGGAATGGCCGACGTGATGAGGAAGCGCGCCATGGGATGCCTTTTGCCTGCTGCGAATTCGCTGTAGCGCAGCAACGCGCCGCTTTCCAGCCACCGCTATTGCTTGTCGCGCCGCAAGAGCCTGCCAATCAGGAACGACGTGCGCGGCACCGTCACGTAATCCGTCCGAACGTCCGGAACTGGACGCGCCCGCATCCGCACCAGACCGAACACCATCAGCACAAGATGGGCCACGGCAATGAACAGGAACATCGCGTTGGCACCATGCGTTCCGATGATGACGGACGCAAGGATGGGGCTGGCAATCGCGCCGACGGCATAAAGAAACATCTGCGCCGCCGAAAGCTCGACCCGTTCTTGTTCGGTCGCGAAATCATGGGCATGAGCCGAAGAAATCGAATAGACCGGCAACGTGGAAAAACCAAAGAGGCTCGCGGCCAGAAATATGCCGCCGGTTCCGCTTCCGCTCAGCAGGACCGTCACCCCGCACGACAGGATGGCCGCCCCCGACAGACCGATCAACACCCATCGCCGGTCAAAGCGGTCGGCCAGCCATCCAACCGGAATCTGCGCCACCGCGCCGCCCAGAACATAGGCGGCAAGGAACAGCGCGATCTGGTCGGCATTCAAGCCGATGGCAACGCCGTAGACCGGCCCGACCATGCGGTAGGCCGCGCCGGTGATCCCGGAAACCACTACGCCGACCGACCCCAATGGCGAAAGTTTCCAGGCCAACCCGGGCCGCAACCGTGGCGCATCGGGCGTTTCGGGCGGCTCGATCCGGCTGAGGGTCAGCGGGAACAGCGCCGCGCAACACACAAGCGCCAGCAGGTTATAGGACACATAGCTTGCCGGCGTCAGCACACCGATCAGCAGTTGTGCACTCAACGACCCGCCGATATCGACCACGCGGTACACGCCCATCGCCCGCCCCCGTGTTTCGTTTGTTACCTTGGCCTGCAGCCAGGCCTCGATAATCGTGTAACACCCGGCGACGCAAACCCCGGATGCCACCCGCATGATGCTCCACGCCACCGGGTCGATCACCAGCATGTGCGCCAGAATTCCGATGGTGCCGGCGGCAGTAAAGGCCGCAAACGCCCGGCTGTGCCCTACCGTGCCCATCAGTCGTGGTGCCCACCAGCAGCCGATGAAAAACCCGAAGAAATGCGCCGAGCCCAGCATCCCGACCTGACCGGTGGAAAAGCCGAGTTGAATGCCGGATATCGCATCCAGCGGCGCAACTCCACCCGACCCAAGTTGCAAAAGCAAGACGGACAGGAACAGGGCGGCAAAGGAAATCAGCAGGCGCATGGAACCGTTCGGGCTGGGAGGCGGAAGCTTGTCGCCATTCGGGACCGGGGTCCAGCCCGGAACCGTTCGGATCCGGCGGTATTCGGCGCACATCGAAATCATCAGTGGTCGCAACCGTAGAGATGCCTTGTTTCGGATTCGACGCGCGTTCAGTAGATGGGGACCTCAGCCAGGATCCAGATAAAGCGCCTTGTCAAAAACCGGGACAACTCCTCGCAACAAAATGCGCGGAAAACCAGTGGGGAGAGCGATTTGCCCAATTCAGCGGAATTGGAGTCCGCCTATCCCCAAATCATCCGCCGAAGCGTGCCGTCGCCTGTCAGCGCGCGCTTCAGCGCCCCTGCCACATGCAGGACTATCAGCCCGAACAATAGTTTGGTTAGCAGTCCGTGCACGGCAAACCCGGCTTTTTCCCAAGTTTCCGACACAGGGGCCAGTGCGGGCAAGACCCAGCGGTCGGCAAACACCACGTCGATGCCGGTAGCCGAACTGGCGACCCAACCGGCCAGCGGAATGGCAAGCAACAGACCGTAGAACAGCCGGTGCACCCATCGCGCCAGAGCAAGCTGCCACTCCGGCACCACACCGACCGGCGCGGGCGGTGGCGTGATCCGGTGCCACACCACCCGAAGCACCACCAGTCCCAGCAGCGTTATCCCGATCGTCTTGTGCAGCCCGAACAGCCACAGGTTGGACAGGCTCACCTCCATGTCGGCAATTACCGTTCCCAGCACCAGCATTCCCAGAATGCCAAGCGCCATCGCCCAATGGATCAGCCGGCTGACGAATCCGAAGCCGGTTTCGGAATTGCGCCACGCCATGCCCGATCACTTGACCTGCGAGATGCGTGCCAGAATCCGCAGCCGGACCTGGTCGCCGACCATATCGGCCCAGCCGGTGGCCCCGAAGTCACTGCGCAGCACCGAACCTGTCAGCAGGATTGACAGGTGGCTTAGATCACCTTCGACGAATCCGTCCTGCCGGTAGATATGTGCTTCCAGCGTGACTGGCTTGGTCACGCCGCGGATCGTCAGATGCCCGTCCACTTCTGCACCCGCATCCTTGGCGCGTACCCGTGTGCTGACAAAGGTTATTTCCGGAAAGGCCCTGGCGTCCAGCACCTTGGGCCCCTTCAGCGCCTGTGTGGCAAAGGGAAAGCTGGCGGTGGCCCTGGAAATGTCCAGCGTTACCTGCACGGTGCAGTTCGCCACGTTGGCAAAATCAAGCGCAAGGTCGGCCCTTGTAACGGGCATCTTGCCCGAGATGATGTCCGGCCCGAAATCAGTCTCGAAGCCGACGGTCGATTTTTCGGCCTCGATCGCATAGGTCGCGGTCGCGGCCTCGGCTGGTCCCAGGCCCAGCAACATCATCAGTCCTAGCAGCAGATGGCGCATGTTTGCCCCCCCTTTTGCAGCACTATAGGTCATTGTCTCCGCATCGCAGAAAACAATCGGGTGATGGGGACCTTGGTCTGAGCCGGGTCAGCCTGCCAACCGCAGGCCGTCCGGCCCCTGCCCCACCTCCCAGCCCTTTGGCTGTTCCATCCGCGCCCGTCGCCGCTCCAGCCGCCAACGCGCCACACCGGCGGCATGGGCGGGGGCCAGATGCCAGCGGCTTTCCACCCCCTGTGCGCCGCCGTCGCCCGGGCTCAGGATCAACCCCACCGGTGCCGTATTGGCCTCGGCCCCCGCCTCGGCTGCCAGATGCAGGCGGCGTACCGGTGTCAACTCTGGCGGCTCGGACAGATCGGCGATGACCAGCGCCACGCTGCCCGAGCGCAAGGCCTCCTCCATCACCCACAACAGGTCCTCGGCCCGTTTGGGCTGCGCGAACAGCAATCGGCCGGGGGCAAGGAACGACAGCAGACCTTCGGGGTTCAGCCGCTCGATCATCCAGGTGGGGCTGATCCACATGACCGGCCCTTCGACACCCCGTGCCGCCATCAGGGCCAGGGTCCGCCGGGCGGGCCCGCAAAACTCATGCACCCGCGCCCGGTCCAGCCGCAATGCCCCCAGAAAGGCCAGAGTCGGGCGCGGCTTTGCCCCCCTGCGGCTGATATCCAGCGATGACAGCATCTGAGTCATGCCGGCAGTCTAGCATGTTCACTTTACGTTCTCAATCATGCCATTGCTCTTGCCCTGATGCCCACTAAGGTTCGCCGCAACCGCACACAGAACGAGGTCACCATGAAACGCATCCGCCTGGGAAACGGCGGCCCGATGGTCTCCGAGCTTTGCCTTGGCTCGATGACCTGGGGCAACCGCAACTCGGGAGCCGAAGCTCATGCCCAGATCGATACCGCGCTGGATCATGGCGTCAATTTCATCGACACGGCCGAAATGTACCCGGTCAATCCCGTCGCCGCCGAAACCGCAGGCCGGACTGAGGAGCTTATCGGTACCTGGATCGCCCGGACCAGACGACGCAACGATCTGGTCCTGGCCACCAAAATCACGGGGCCCCGGCAGCATGCGGTGCGCGATGGTGCGCCGATCAGTCCGGCCTCGATCCGGATGGCAATCGAGGCATCCCTGCGCCGGATGCAGACCGAAGTGATCGACCTTTACCAGCTGCACTGGCCCAACCGCGGTAGCTACCACTTCCGGGCCCATTGGGACTTTGACCCCAGCACCCACAACCGCGCCGAAACGCTGGACCATATGGCAAGCGTGCTGGAAACCCTGCAAGGCTTTGTGCATGAAGGGAAAATCCTGCATTTTGGCCTGTCCAACGAAACCGCGTGGGGTATGGCAAACTGGCTTCGTCTGGCCGAAACCACCGCCGGACCCCGAGCCCAGTCGGTCCAGAACGAATATTCCCTGCTCTGCCGCAGCTTCGATACCGATATGGCAGAGCTTTGCGGCAACGAAGAGGTGACGCTATTGGCGTTTTCACCGCTGGCCGCCGGAATCCTGTCGGGCAAATATCAGGGCGACGTGATTCCGGCCGGCAGCCGCCGCGTCGGCAACCCGACGATGAGCGGGCGCATAACACCTCGGGTTTGGGGGGCCGTCGATGCCTATCTGGAAATTGCGGCCCGTCACGCCCTGAACCCCTGTCAGATGGCATTGGCCTGGTGCCGAACCCGGCCGGTCCGCACCATCCCGATCTTTGGCGCAACCAGCGCCGATCAACTGGCCGTGGCACTGGGTTCCGCCGAAGTCGTTCTTACACCGGAACTCGTGGCAGACATCGCTGCCGCCTATCGCGCCCATCCTTTGCCCTATTGACCGGGCAAAGGACCAGACGGCTTGCGCCGCTCCGGGTTTTCAGATCGGATACGGCTTAGGACCGAGGGGAACCATGCGCGGATCAATCTGGATTACCTGTTTGGCTCTGACCTGCGTGGCGGCGCTGGGCTCGTGCAAGCCGAAACCTGAAAATCCTTACCCGGGCGCAGAGAATTTCGGCTCGCAATTGCTGGAACGGGTAAAGGCCCAGTGTGAAAGCGACGGCGGCACTTTTGGTCCCGGTGGCAAGACCGGAGGTTTGGTCTGCCGCAAGACGCCCGCCGATGCCGGCAAAAGCTGCACAAAGCAAAGCGACTGTTCTACCCAATGCCTGGCGCGGAGCCAGACCTGTGCCCCGCTGGAGCCGCTGTTCGGATGCAATGAGGTTCTGAGCGCTAACGGGGCGCGAATGACCCTGTGCCTTGACTGACCTGTCCGGTGCCTTTGGCACACCGCCTGCCGAACTCACATTGGCCCCCTTGATCGCGAAAATCAGGACAGCAGACCCGGAGCGTCTTGCCCGGCCAACCCCGCAAGGATCGCCGCCACCACTTCGTCAGATGTCCGGTCGATATCGACAGTCAGCGCGCCTTCGTCCGGGCCCGGCGGTTCCAGCGCCGCAAACTGACTGTCCAGCAGGCTCAGGGGCATGAAATGCCCTGTCCGCTTGGCCATGCGCGCCGCAATCAGGGCGCGGCTGCCTGACAGGTGCACAAAGGTCACATCGCCCGCCGACGCCCTGATCCGATCCCGATAGGCCCGTTTCAACGCCGAACACCCGATGATCGTCGGACCCGAGGCTTGTGCCAGCCTGGCCCCGACCAGATCAAGCCACGGCCAGCGATCCTGATCGCGCAACGGCTCGCCCCTGGCCATCCGGGCGACATTTGCAGCTGGATGCAGGTCATCGCCGTCAAGGTAGGTCGCCCCCAGTTTCGGGGCCAAAGCCGCGCCAATGGTGGATTTGCCACATCCCGCGACGCCCATCAGGACGATGTTTACAGGCAAACCGACATCCCGCCGTCAACATAAAGGATGTGACCATTCACGAATGACGCCGCATCGGACGCCAGAAACACTGCCGCGCCGACCAGTTCCGGCAATTGCCCCCACCGCCCGATCGGCGTTCGCTTGGCTATCCAGGCCGAGAACTCCGGATCTGCGACCAGTGCCGCATTCAGCGGCGTGTCAAAGTAGCCCGGCGCGATGGCATTACAGGTCAGCCCATACTTGCCCCAATCCGTCGCCATGCCCTTGGTCAGGTTGCCCACCGCCCCTTTGGTCGCAGTGTATGGCGCGATCGAAGGACGTGCCAATGCCGTCTGCACCGAGGCAATATTTATGATCCGGCCACGCCCGCGCGCTATCATGTGGCGCGCTACGGCCTGACCTACGTTGAACACCGTCGAGATGTTGGTGGCCAACATGCGCTGGAACACGCCGGCCGGGAAATCCTCCAACGGCGCGCGGTGCTGCATCCCGGCGTTGTTGATCAGAATGTCGATCCGGTTGCCCGCCGCCTCGAAGCCATCCACCGATGTCCGCACCGCGGCATGGTCGGTCGCATCGAAAGGCAGACTTTGCACCACAAAACCCTCCCGCGACAGCGTATCGACTGCGGCCGCAAGTTTGACCACATCGCGCCCATTCAGGACGACGGCAGCACCCGCACCCGCCAGACCGCGCGCCAGTGCCATGCCGATGCCTTGCGATGATCCGGTGATCAATGCCCGCTTGCCTGACAAGTCAAACAGCTTCAACGTTTCCATGCGCACACCTTTTCCCGCTCGACTTTGCCGATATCTCAAGTTCATGTGATCGCAATCACGACTAGTCAAGCGCCCGGACCCCGACATGACCAAGATCGATATCCTGCAAATGGGCAGCTACCCCGAATGGGACGAAACAGTGCTCGATCGCTTGTACCGGATGCACCGCTACGATCAGGCCGCTGACAAGGCCGCTTTTCTGGCCGAAATCGGGCCCAGAATCCGTGGCGTTGCGACGCGCGGCGATCTGGGTATCTCTGGCGAGGTTGTTGCCGCCTTGCCTAGGTTGGAAATCGTTTCGGTTTACGGGGTCGGATATGACGCCGTTGATCTGAACGCGTGCCGATTGCGCGGGGTTGCCGTGACTAATACCCCCGACGTGCTGACCGGCGATGTGGCCGATCTGGCGGTGGCGATGTGGCTTGCGGCAACACGCCAGATGGTCGAGGCCGAGGCTTGGGCACGATCCGGCAGTTGGGCGGCAAATGGCGCGCGTCCCTTGACCCGCCGGGCGCATGGCAAGCGCGCGGGCATTCTAGGCCTCGGCCGGATCGGGCGGGCCATTGGCAACCGACTTGCCGGCTTTGACATGCAGATCAGCTATTCCAGCCGCGTCCAAAAGCCGACGCCCGGCTGGGCCTATGTGCCTGATCCGATGGCGCTAGCGGACGCATCGGACGTCCTGTTCGTGGCCCTCGCCGCCACGCCGCAGACCCGGCATGTTGTCAGTGCACCGGTCCTGGCCGCCCTTGGACCAGAAGGCCTGCTGGTCAACATTTCCCGCGCCGCGAATGTTGACGAGGCCGCACTGATCGATGCCCTTGTCACTGGCAAACTGGGCGGCGCAGCCCTTGACGTGTTCGACAACGAACCGATCCTCGATCCCCGGTTTCGCGATCTGCCCGGGCTGTTGATGCAGCCGCACATCGGCTCTGCCACCGTGGAAACTCGAAAGGCCATGGGCCAGTTAATGCGCGACAATCTGGCAGCGCATTTCTCCGGACAGCCGTTGCTGACTCCAGTTCTTGCGAGACAAACCTGATGCGGGCGCTCGTGCTTCACGCCGCCCACGATCTGCGGATCGAAGATCAGGCAGATGAGACGCCCGGGCCGGGGCAGGTTCTGCTGCAGATGGCGACGGGCGGCATCTGCGGGTCCGATCTGCACTATTTCCAAGATGGGGGCTTTGGTTCGGTTCGGCTGAAGCAGCCGATGATCCTCGGCCACGAGGTTTCAGGCCACATCGCCGAATTGGGTGCGGGCGTCAGCGGTTTGGCAGTCGGCGAGTTGGTGGCGGTTTCGCCGTCGCGTCCCTGTCAGGGCTGCAAATTCTGCCTGCTTGGATTGCAACAGCACTGTCTGAACATGCGGTTCTATGGCTCGGCCATGCCGTTTCCGCACGTCCAGGGTGCCTTTCGCGAGACGCTGGTGGCCGAAGCGTGGCAGTGCGTCCCTGCCGCCGGCCTGACGGCGGGCGAGGCCGCGATGGCCGAACCGCTTGCCGTGGCACTGCATGCCGCGCGTCAGTCCGGGCCAATGCTGGGCAAGTCGGTGCTGGTTACCGGCTGCGGTCCGATCGGAGTCCTGGCGATACTTACGGCGCGGCGCGCCGGTGCAGCGGAAATCGTCGCAACCGACGTGTCGGACTTCACGCTTGGCATGGCACGAACCGCCGGTGCTGATCGAGTGATCAACGTGAAAAGTGATCCGGGTGCCTTGGCTGCCTATGCTCCCGACAAGGGGTATTTTGAAGTTCTGCTTGAATGTTCCGGCGTTCAGTCGGCGCTGGTCGATGCCATTGCAGTTATGCGACCGCGTGGAATCGTCGTACAACTGGGGCTGGGTGGCGACATGACCCTGCCGATGCAGGTCCTGACTGCCAAGGAACTTGAACTCCGTGGGTCATTCCGTTTCCACGCAGAGTTTGCCCTTGCCGTTCACTTGATGCAGCAGGGACTGGTGGACGTGAAACCGCTGATCACCCAGACGCTACCGTTGGCTCGCGCGATCGAAGCGTTCCGACTCGCTGGTGACCGCAGCCGCGCGATGAAGGCGCAGATTGCATTTGCCTGATGGAAAAGCGTTTCAAGCTTTCCTTTCGTGTTGCTGATAGCGATAACAGCTTCGGGGGATTCAGACATGCTGGATGGTCAGGCGGCCGACGATGCCCATTGGATAGATCCGTCCAGATGCTGGATCGATTGGTACGTGGTGCCCGCGTTTGGTCCCGACGATTGCCGTGCCGCGCCGGCAATCCAAGGATTGTCTGACGCCGTAACTACGTCCGTCTGCACGATGAGAATGAACGAGAACGGAGAGCCATGGCCATGACATCGAAAATCGGCCTGATCGGTCTGGGCACCATGGGTGCGGCGCTGGCGCTGAACATCGCTGAGAAAGGATTTCCGATCGCTGTCTACAACCGCACTACAACGACGACCCATGGTTTCGTTGCCGGGGCCGGGGCACTGGCCCCCCGCCTGACGGCTTGCGATACGCTGCAGACGCTGGTTGATGCCATCGCGCCGCCCCGCGCGATCATCTTGATGGTGAATGCCGGTGATCCCGTCGATCAGCAAATCGCGGCACTGCGGCCGTTGCTCGACAAGGACGATCTGATCATCGACGCCGGAAACGCGAATTTTCAGGATACCAACCGGCGGGCCGCCGACGCTGCGGCCCTGGGGGTGCCCTACATCGGCATGGGCGTTTCCGGCGGCGAAGAGGGTGCGCGGCACGGCCCTTCGATCATGGGCGGTGGACCAAAGGCGGCGTGGGACCGGGTGGCCCCGATCATGGAGGCGATCTCGGCCAAATACCAAGGCACGCCGTGCGCCACGTGGATGGGCGAGGCCGGGGCCGGGCATTTCGTCAAGACTGTGCACAACGGCATCGAATATGCCGACATGCAGATGATCGCCGAGGTTTACGGGGTGATGCGAGACGGGATGGGGATGAATGCCGCCGAATGCGGCGCGGTGTTCCGGCGCTGGAACCAAGGGCGGCTGTCGTCCTACCTGATCGAGATTTCGGGGCATGTCGCGCTGGCGACAGATCCCGGTACCGGGGCGGCGATGCTGGACGTGATCCTCGACCGCGCCGGGCAAAAGGGCACCGGGCGCTGGACGGCGGTCGAGGCGCAGCATCTGGCGGCACCGATTCCGGTGATCGAGGCGGCGGTGACGGCGCGCAACCTGTCGTCGCGGCTCGGCGAACGCACGGCGGGCGAGGCACTGTTCGGTGCCGCCCCGCAGCGGCTGGCGGCGGGGGCGATCAGCCTTGATGCGCTGGAGGCGGCGCTGATCGCGGGCAAGATCATGTGTTACGCGCAGGGGTTTGCGCTGTTGTCGGCGGCAACGGAAGCGTTTGGCTGGGGGTTGCCGATGCCGGCGGTGGCGCGGGTCTGGCGCGAAGGCTGCATCATCCGCTCGGCCATGCTGAACGATATGGCCACAGCGCTGGAAGCGCATCCGGGGCAAAACCTGATGCTGGCACCGTTCTTTGCCGGGCTGTTGCAGGCCAATCACGGCGCGCTGCGGCAGGTGATCGCGACCGCGACCCTGCACGGGTTGCCGCTGCCCGCGCTGTCGGCGGGGCTGGGGTATTTCGACATGATGCGGACCGCGCGCTCCACCGCCAACATGATCCAGGCGCAGCGGGATTTCTTTGGTGCGCACGGGTTCGAAAGGCTGGACAAGCCCGGGGCGCATCATGGGCCTTGGGGGTCGCATCGGGGCTGAAGGAAAGGGCCCGTGCCTGCGAAAACGGGATCAATTCACGGGTTTAACACGCGTGATAAGCAGCTTAAATATCTGATATAAAATAGTTTTGTAAAATCCGTTACGGTCCTGTTGATCAGTGTTAACGGGCCGCAAGCCGCTTTGAGCCAGTTACCCTGATGCACGCTGAGTGTTCGTGGCACAGAAGCGGGTGCAGCACTCGCACAGCCAACAGCGCAAAACTCCGCACCGACCCAAGGATTCAGCCACCCTGATCCGGGGCAAAGGCCATCGCTTCCGCCAGCAGATCGGTGACGTCGGCATCCTCGATCCCCAACGCCGCCAGTTGCGCCGCGATATTCTGAATGTATTGCAGGCTGGTGCCCATGAATCCGGCCCCGGTTGCCAGATAGCGCACCTGTTCGGCGCGTTCCAGATTTGGCACGATGACCGGCGAGGCGTGGTTGGCGACAAAAGTCAGGGCCTCGATCTGCCCGTGCGCCGTTGTCACAGTCACAAAGGTCGGTGTGTAGGCGGGGGCGATGCCTTCGCGACGCCACAGCACCTCGGATTCCGCGTCGGAATGCGCGGCGGCAACGCGAAAGACCAGACCGGCACAGCCGGGGCCATGGTCAAGCCCGGCCTGCAGCCCGGGACGTTCGGGCGTGCCACGAGCCCCAAAGGTATCCCGCAGGCAGAACCGCCGGGCATAGCCGGTGATGCTGCCCTGGCGGACCTCGGAAAACAGGAAGGCCGGGTCCCACATCAGCGAGCCATAGGCGAACACCCAAAGGTCGCTGTCGCTGCGGCCAGCCAGAAACGCCCGGCGGTTGGCCTCGCGTTCGGCATCGCTGTAGCGCCAGTCGTCGGCCAGACCGAGCGCGCGCATGCGGTCATCAAAGCTTGACGGCAGGAACGTCCGGAAGAACGAGCCGAGGGGGTCGGCGATCCTGCCCCGCAGTTCGGGATGGTGCCGGAATGGGTCGGTGCCAGTGGTCAAAAAAACGCCGATCTTTCCAAAGTGCCCGCCACGGAGCGCTTGCCGGTGCGGCCCGGCCGGTGCTGGTCACGCCCTGATCCGCGCCATTTTCGGATCGTACAGCGGGGCAAGATGCGCATGGCAGGGAACACGTTCCGAGGCAACCTCCAGTTCATACGTGCCGGTCAGCACATAGCCGGGCGTGACGCCCTCGGGATGGCGGACATAGCCGTAACCGATGGGCTGACCCAAGGTATGGCCAAAGCCGCCGGACGTCAGCCAGCCAACGCGCTTGCCATTGCGGTAGATGGTTTCCCGTCCCAGAAGGATCACCGCCGCGTCATCGACGGTAAAGCCGGCGAGCAGCTTGCTGACGCCCTTATCGCGCTGAGCCAGCAGCGCCTCGCGCCCGATGAAATCGGTGCCGGAATTGAGTTTCACCGCCCAGCCCAGTCCGGCCTCCAGCGGCGTATGGTCGGGGCCGATATCAGACCCCCAGGCGCGAAAACCCTTTTCCAGCCGCAGGGTTTCGATGGCGCGGTAGCCGGCATTGACCAGACCGTGCTCCGCGCCCGCCGCCATCAGCGCCTCGTACACCGTCACCGCAACATCGGTCGGCATGTGCAGTTCCCAGCCAAGCTCGCCGACATAGGTGACCCGCAGCGCCAGCACCGGGCAGTGGGCGACACTGATCTGGCGGGCGCTGGCGAACGGAAAAGCCGTGTTCGACAGATCATCCTCGCAAATCCGCGCAAGGATGGCCCGGGTCTTTGGCCCCATCAGCGACAACACCGCCGTGCCCGAGGTGATGTCGGCGATCTGGGCCCCGGCCTGGTCGGGGATATTGCGGCTGATCCAGTTGAAATCGTGGGTGGCAAAGCCGGTTCCGGTCACGATGTAGAAGTCGTTTCGGCCGGTTCGCACCACGGTCAGATCGCATTCGATGCCGCCCTTGTGGTTCAGCATCTGGGTATAGATCAGACTGCCGACCGGGCGGTCGATGTTGCCGGCACAGATGCGGTTCAGCACGAAGGTGGCATCTGCGCCGCTGACGCGGAATTTGGCGAAACTGCTCTGATCGATCACCACGGCATCGTTGCGGCAGGCCCGATGTTCGCGGGCGACGGCATCGAACCAGCCGGGCCTGCCGTAGCTGTAGCGGTCCACCGGCACCTCGCCCGCCGCCAGATCGGCAAACCAGTTCGGGCGTTCCCACCCCAGCTTTTCGCCAAAACAAGCCCCCTGTTGTGACAAGAGGTGCCAGAGCGGCGAGCGGCGCGTTGGCCGGCCAGAGCGAAATTCCTCGGACGGCCAGGCGATGGTGTAATGTTTGGCATAGGCCTCCAGGGTGCGGGCGCGGACCCAGTTTGTGCTGGCGTGAACCCGGCCGAACCGGCGGATATCGACCGGCCAGAGGTCAAAGGGCGGTTCCTGCCGGACCACCCATTCCGCCAGCGCCATCCCGGCACCGCCACCGCTGGCGATGCCGAATGCATTGAACCCGGCACCGACAAAAAAACCCGGCTGTTCGGGTGCCTCGCCGAGGATGAAATTGCCATCCGGCGTGAAGGATTCAGGGCCGTTGATCAGTTGCTTGATCCCCGCCGTCTCGAAAGCCGGAACCCGACCGGCGGCCAGTTCCATGATCGGGCCGAAATGGTCGAAATCCGAGGTCAGAAGGGTATAGGGCGCGTTGTCCGGCAGGCCTTGCTGCCCCCAGGGTTTCGGGTTCGCCTCGTAGCCGCCCATGACCAGCCCGCCGACCTCTTCCTTGTAATAGGTCAGGCGGTCGGGGTCGCGCAGGGTCGGCAGGTTCGGGGTCACGCCCTTGATCGGCTCGGTGATCAGATACTGATGCTCGACCGAAACCAGCGGCACGTTGACACCGATACCGGCAGCAAGCGCCCGGGTCCATTGACCGGCACAGGCGACAACCGCTTCGCATTCGATGAAGCCCCTTGGAGTGTGAACACCGCGGACCCGGCCGCCCTCGACGCAGATCCGGGTGGCGGGCGTATCCTCGAAAATCTTCACCCCGGCCATCCGCGCGCCCTTGGCCAGGCTTTGGGTGATGTCGGACGGATTCGCCTGACCGTCAGTGGGCAGGAACGCCGCGCCGATCAGGTCATCGACCTGCATCAGCGGCCACAGATCCTGCGCCTCTTTCGGCGACAGCAAGTGCATTTCCAGGCCAAAGGAGTGGGCGGTGGTGGCCTGGCGGCGGACCTCGGTCCAGCGTTCCTGATTGCAGGCCAGCCGCAGGCCGCCGTTCATCTTCCAGCCGGTGGCGACCCCGGTCTCTGCCTCCAGCTTGCGATAAAGATCGACGGAATAACCCAGCAATTGCGTGATGTTGGCCGAGGTTCTTAATTGCCCGACCAGGCCGGCGGCGTGAAAGGTCGTGCCGGATGTCAGCTTGTGGCGTTCCAGAAGCACCGTATCGGTCCAGCCAAACTTGCCGAGGTGATAGGCGGTCGAGCAGCCAATGATGCCGCCGCCGATGATGACGGCACGCGCCGTGGTGGGAAACTCTTGCATCATGCCCTCAGGTCTGGGTGAAATCATCCATCGCGGCGCGAAATGCGGCGAGGTTGGTCCTTGTATAGGCGGCGAAGTCGACCGGCAGTTCCGAATGGCGTTCCGACACCATGCTCCACAGCGATTCCCGCAAGGCCGAGGCGGCCTTCATGGCGTGATAGCGGTGCAGCATGTCAGCCGTTGCCGGGCGGTCAAAATAGGCCTCCAGCAACCGGTGCTCCTGTTCGCGGTTCAGTGAGGTGTTGGCGGCAAGTCCGCCGAGGTCGAACAGCGGACTGTTCCAGCCGGCATAGTCCCAGTCGATCAGCCAAAGCCGGTCGCCGTCATCCAAGATGTTGGCGGGCAACAGGTCGTTGTGGCCGAAGATCACGTCGATCGGTCCAACCGCCCTTTCCAGTTCCACTGCCGTCGCCGACAGGTCCGCCAGCATGGAAACATATTGGCTTTGCCCGTCGCGCAGCGTTGCCACATAGTCGCCCAGCACGTGGAAAACCCAGAACATCAGGGTCGGCCCGCGCAGATGCTTTGGAATCTCGCGGTGGGTACGGGCAATCAGCGGCACCACCCGCGCCAGCATGCCGGGTGCCCTGACATCGGCAGCGGTCAGGCTTTTGCCTTCGACCCAATCGAGAACGAGAACGCCGGGCTGGTGATACAGCACCGCCGGCGAAATCCCGGCGGCGTGCGCGGCGCGACTGGCGGCAAGTTCATTGAAGCGCATCACCTGATGCACCGGAATGTCGGCGCCGATCCGCACTACGGCGCGGTGCGAACCATCCTGCACGACGAAGTTCACGTTGGTGATGCCGCCGTCGAGCGGCACCGGGTCGACTGGTCCGGACCAGATCGGCAAGCCGCGCACCTGATCGATCGCGGAACTTCCGGGCATCTGTGCCACCGCCCTCCCCTTGCCGGCCAAAGTGACCCTGACCCGACCTTTGCAAGCGTTGGGACCACATTGCGGATTTGTCAAACGCATTTGTGAGGTAATGTGGGTTTCATTTGGAATTTTGTTGCTTTTTCGATATCCTTGGCCGAATGATGCGGCTAGTGACCACATATCCACCGAGGAATCCGGCATGAGCATGCATTCGACACAGCGCGAATTGGCGATCCTGGCAATTCTCAATCAGGCCGGATCGGAGCGGATACTGGACCTGTCGCGGCGGCTGAACGTGACCGAGGAGACGATCCGGCGCAACGTGCGGCGGCTGGAGGATCAGGGACTGGTGCGCAAGGTGCATGGCGGGGTCTATCTGGAGGACTGGGTCGCCGAACCGACATTCGCGCAGCGGTTCAAGGAACAGCCCGAGGCCAAGCTGCGGATAGCACGGCATCTGGCGGGTCAGATTCCGGACGGCGCGTCGCTGTTTCTGGATATCGGCTCGACCACCGCCTATGTGGCGCAAGCGCTTCGCCAACATCAGAACCTGCTGGTGGTCACCAACTCGCTGACCGTGGCGCAGACCCTGAGCATGCTGAACGGTAACCGGGTGTTCATGGCAGGCGGCGAGTTGCGCAGCCATGACGGCGGCGCGTTCGGGGCCGAGGCGCTGGCCTTTGTCCGCCGGTTCCGGGTGAACTATGCCGTGCTGTCGGCGGCGGCGGTCGATGCGCGGGCCGGGTTTCTGCTGCATGATCTGGGCGAGGCGGAATTTTCGCGCGCCATCGTCGAATGCGCCGAAACCAGCATCATCGCCGCCGACGCCACCAAGTTCGGCCGCCCGGCACCGATCCGGATCGGCGAGCCCGATCTGATCGACACTCTGGTGACCGACGCACCGCCGCCACCGGACATCGCGGCGATGTTGCTGCGGGCCGGGGTGGAAACTGTGGTTGTGCCGCCCGCAGACTGAGCAGGTGCCGAGGCAGGAGCCTCCGGCGGGGATATTTGTAGAACAAAGAAGCCGGGCAGCAGGGCTGTGGTCCGGCAAGGAACGAAGTGTCGCTTTTGGGATACCGTTTCGGGGAACGGACGACATAATCGACTGCAAGGCACGGAGGCGCTGATGTCGAACGATCCGCTGTTGCAGCCCTATCAGTTGAAGCACCTGACGCTGCGCAACCGGATCATGACGACCAGCCACGAGCCGGCCTATCCGGTCGATGGCATGCCCAAGGAACGCTACCGGGCCTATCACGAGGAGCGGGCCAAGGCCGGGGTGGCGCTGACCATGACCGCAGGCTCGGCAGCGGTGTCGCGTGACAGCCCGCCGGTATTCAACAATATTCTGGCCTGGAAGGACGAGGTCGTGCCGTGGATGCAGGCATTGGCCGATGCCTGCCATGCGCACGGCTGCGCGGTGATGATCCAGCTGACCCATCTGGGGCGGCGCACCACCTGGAACAAGGGCGACTGGCTGCCGGTCGTCGCCCCCGGCCCGTCGCGCGAACCGGCGCACCGGGCCTTTCCCAAAGTGCTGGAAGATTGGGACATCGCCCGGATCATCGAGGATTACGCCGACGCCGCCGAACGGATGCAGGCCGCCGGCCTCGATGGAATCGAGTTCGAGTGCTACGGCCACCTGATGGACCAGTTCTGGTCGCCCCTGACCAACGCGCTGGCCGCACCCTACGGCGGCTCGTTCGACAACCGGGCGCGGTTCTGCTTTGACGTGCTGGCGGCGGTGCGCAAGCGCGTGGGGCCGCAGTTTCTTGTGGGCATCCGCTACACTGCCGACGAAACGGTGCCGGGTGGGATTTCGCCTGAGGACGGGCTGGAAATGGCGCGGCGGTTCCGCGATTGCGGCATGGTGGATTTTCTCAACATCATCCGGGGGCAGATCAGGACCGATCCGGCGATGACCGACGTGATTCCGGTGCAGGGGATGAAGTCGGCGCCGCACTTGGATTTTGCCGGCAGGATCCGGGAGGAAGTGGGGATGCCGACATTTCACGCCGCGCGCATTCCAGATGTGGCGACGGCACGGCATGCGATTGCCGGCGGCAAGCTGGACATGGTGGGGATGACGCGGGCGCACATGGCGGACCCGCATATCGTCGCCAAGATCATCGCAGGCCGCGAGGCCGATATCCGGCCCTGTGTGGGTGCCACCTATTGCCTGGACCGGATTTATCAGGCGGGTGAGGCCCTGTGCATCCACAATGCCGCCACCGGGCGCGAACTGACGATGCCGCATGTGATCCCGGTGGCGGCAACGGTCCGGCGGGTGGTGGTGGTGGGTGCGGGGCCGGCCGGGCTGGAAGCGGCGCGGGTGGCAGCCGAGCGCGGGCACCGGGTGGTGGTTTATGAGGCGGCAGACGCGCCAGGCGGGCAGGTCCGGCTGACGGCGCGGACGCCGCGGCGGCGCGAGATGCTCGGGATCATCGACTGGCGGATGGCGCAATGTGCGGCACGTGGTGTGGAGTTTCGCTTCAACACCTATGCGGAAGCGGCTGATGTGATGGGGGAAACCCCCGATCTGGTGGTTGTGGCCACCGGCGGTTTGCCGCAGGCACCGAGGCTGGAGGCTGGCGGCGATCTGGTAGTGACGGCCTGGGACATTCTTGCCGGTGACGTGAAGCCCGGGGAAAATGTGCTGCTGTTCGACGATGCCGGCGACCACACGGCGCTGCAAGCGGCGCAGGTAATCGCCGAGGCGGGCGGCCAAGTCGAGGTAATGACGCCGGACCGGACTTTTGCGCCGGACGTGATGGGAATGATCCTGGTGCCCTACATGCGGGCGCTGCAGGGACGCGATGTGACCTTTTCCGTCACCTACCGGTTGCGGTCGGTGGCACGCGAAGGCAACAGGCTTCGCTGCGTGATCGGCAGCGATTACATGGACTTGGCGCGGAAGGCTCATTACGATCAGGTGGTGGTGAACCATGGCACGCTGCCGCTGGACGATCTGTATTTTGCGCTTAAGCCACACTCGGTGAACCTTGGCGCGGTGGATCACGGCGCTCTGATCGCGGGGCGGCCACAGTCCCTGCGTGGCGGGCCCGAGGGGTTTCAGCTGTTTCGCATCGGCGACGCGGTTTCGGCGCGCAACACCCATGCGGCGATCTATGACGCCCTGCGGCTGATGAAGGACCTGTGACAGCCCTGGGGAGGGCCATGCGATGACGATGGAAGCCGAAATGCCCGCCCGCCGCGCCCGTGCCGGCGGCCGCCATGCCCGCCAGGAACGCGATGCGTTGCCCGATACCGGGCTGCACCGTCCCTATATCGTGCGCGGCATCCCGCCCTATGACATCGCCTCAGAGGAGGGACTTTTGCGAATCGAGGCGGCGGCGGACCGGATACTGGCGGAAACCGGGATTCTGTTCCGCGACGACCCGGCGGCATTGGCGTTGTGGAAGAAGGCCGGGGCGCAGGTTGATGACATATTGGTGAAATTCCCGCCGGGCATGCTGCGCGACCTGCTGCGCACGGCCCCGCGCGCGTTCACCCAACATGCCCGCAACCCGGCCAATTCGGTGCAGATCGGCGGCAGATCGGTCGTTTTTTCCCCCGCCTACGGCGCGCCTTTCGTGATGGATATCGACAAGGGGCGGCGCTACGGCACCCTCGAGGATTTCAGCAATTTCGTGAAACTGGCGCAATCCTCGCCGTGGCTGCACCATTCCGGCGGCACGATCTGCGAGCCGACCGACATTCCAGTGAACAAGCGCCACCTCGACATGGTCTATTCCCATATCAAATTCTCCGATCGCGGCTTCATGGGCTCTGTTACCGCCGACAGCCGCGCCGAGGACAACATCGAGATGTGCCGCATCCTGTTCGGGGCCGATTTCGTCGATGCAAACTGCGTGATCCTCGGCAACGTCAATGTAAACTCGCCGCTGGTCGGGGATGGGACGATGACCACCAGCCTGCGCGCCTATGCAAGGGCAAATCAGGCCGCTGTCGTGGTCCCCTTCATCCTTGGGGGTGCGATGGGACCGGTGACCACTGCCGGGGCGCTGGCGCAATCGCTGGCCGAAACCATGGCCGGCTGCGCGCTGACCCAGCTTGAACGCCCGGGCGCGCCGGTGATTTTCGGCAACTTCCTCTCATCAATGAACCTGCGCTCCGGTGCGCCGACTTTCGGCACCCCGGAACCGGCGGCAGGAACCCTGATCCTCGGCCAATTGGCGCGCCGCCTTGGCCTGCCGCTGCGCTGTGGCGGCAACTTCACCACGTCGAAACTGCCGGACGCACAGGCAATGATGGAGGGCACCACGTCGATGCTGTCGGCCGTGCATTCGGGGGCCAACTTCATCTTGCATTCTGCCGGTTTCCTCGATGGCCTGCTCAGCATGTCGTATGAGAAATTCATGATGGATGCCGACATGTGCGGCATGTTGCACAGCTACCTCGACGGGATCGTGATCGACGACACCACTTTGGCGCTTGACGCGTTCGCGGAACTGGGGCCGGGCAACCATTTCCTCGGCTGCGCCCACACACTTGCCAACTACAAGGGCGCATTCTGGGAAACCACGCAAAGCGACACCGAGCCGTTTGAAAAGTGGGAAGCCGCTGGCGGTACTGCTTCGCCCGAACGCGCCAACAAGGCGTGGAAGAAGGCGCTCGCCGAATACGAAGCGCCACCGCTTGACCAAAGCACCGACGAAGAACTGCTGGCTTTCATGACCAAACGCAAAGCCGAAATGGCCGATGCCTGGTACTGAATTTGCGCTTCTTCTTGGCAAAAATACCCTGGGGGGAGCGCAGCGGGGGGCAACGCCCCCCTACTGCTCGCTGACGCGGTAGGTGGCACCCTTCAGAAAATCGGGATTGATCTCCACCCCCCAGCCCGGTGCATCCGGCACAATCGCGTGGCCGTCCTCGATCCGGTAGGGATCGCCCAGGAACAGCCCCTGCTGCCACGGATAATAGTCCAGCCCCTCGATGGAAAACTCGAGATACTTCCCGGCATTGGGGATCGCCTTCAACAGATGCATGGTGCACATCGTCACCAGTGACAGGTTGGCGGCATGCGGCGTGCAGGGTATCCCGGCGGCCGCCGCCATCCGCGCCACTTCCAGCGTGCGGGATATGCCGCCCATGTACATTACGTCGGGCTGCACGATATCGACAACCCGCGCGCCGATCATCGTGCGCCAGGCGGTGAATTCGCAATCCTGTTCGCCACCGGTCACGTCGATGGCCACGGCATCGGTGACCGCTTTGGTCTGATCGAACTCCCAATAGGGGCACGGCTCCTCGAAATGGCTGATGCCGTTGTCTTGCAGCCGCTTGGCCAGTTCGATGGCCTGCGCCGGCGAATAGCAGGAATTGGCGTCAACCAGCTTGTCGATCCCCTCGCCCAACGCTTTGGCAACCACCGGCACCACGGCTTCCGTCCGCCCCGGCCATTCGTCGCTGCCGCGCCCGCATTCCGCCCCAACCCGCCATTTGAAGGCGGTAAATCCGTCGCGGTCGCGCAGCTTCAGAAACCGCGCCGCCTCATCCTCGGGCGTGATGTCGCGCTTCATCGAACTGGCATAGGCGCGCAATTTTCCCGGCGTGCCGCCCAGCAAGGCGACCACCGGCTTTTCCGCCAGCTTGCCGCGCAGGTCCCAGATCGCGGTGTCCAGCCCGGTCATTGCCCGGCGCAGGTACGAGCCGGGATATTTATGCTCGCGCTCGCTGATCAGATCGAGCGTATCCTCCATCATCCCGACCGTGGTGCCCAGGGCATGCGGCGCGATCTGGCGGTGAAACACCATGGCAGTGATGTCGGCGTTGTAAGTGGACAACTGGCCCCAGCCGGTGGCACCGCTGTCGGTGGTAACCCGGGTGAAACAGACAAATTCGGTGCCGAAGGTTTCCAGCCTGGTGATCTTCATCCGCGTCCCCTGTCCTTTGATCTGCGCACGGGTTTCCCCCGAGTCGGGGGCGCAAGTAAAGGGGCGGACCTTGACGGCGAAAGGGGTGGATGTCATTTCCGGTTGAGCATCTGCAAAGGACATCCCATGCCCGTCTACCGTTCCCGCACCACGACCCACGGCCGCAACAATGCCGGCGCACGCGGCCTGTGGCGAGCGACAGGGATGAAAGACGGCGACTTCGGCAAGCCGATCATCGCGGTGGTGAACAGCTTTACCCAGTTCGTCCCCGGCCATGTCCATCTGAAAGACCTCGGTCAACTGGTGGCGCGCGAGATCGAGCAGGCGGGCGGGGTGGCCAAGGAATTCAACACCATCGCCGTTGATGACGGCATCGCCATGGGCCATGACGGCATGCTGTATTCGCTGCCATCACGCGAACTGATCGCAGATTCGGTGGAATACATGGTGAATGCACATTGCGCCGACGCGATGGTGTGCATTTCCAACTGCGACAAGATCACCCCCGGCATGCTGATGGCGGCGATGCGGCTGAACATCCCGGCGGTGTTCGTGTCTGGCGGACCGATGGAAGCCGGCAAGGTCGTGCTGAACGGCAAGCTGCAGGCAATGGATCTGGTGGACGCCATGGTCGCCGCCGCCGACGACAGCATCTCCGACGCCGATGTCCAAAGGATCGAGGAGGCCGCCTGCCCGACCTGCGGCTCCTGTTCCGGCATGTTCACCGCCAACTCGATGAACTGCCTGACCGAGGCTTTGGGGCTGTCGCTGCCGGGCAACGGCTCGACGCTCGCCACCCACGCCGACCGCAAGCGGTTGTTCGTCGAGGCCGGTCACCTGATCGTCGATATCACCAAACGGCACTACGAACAGGATGACGCCTCGGTGCTGCCACGAGCGATCGCCACGAAAGAGGCTTTTGAAAACGCTATGACGCTGGATATCGCCATGGGCGGGTCCACAAACACCGTGCTGCACATCCTGGCCGCCGCCATCGAGGGCGAGGTCGATTTCACCATGGACGATATCGACCGGCTGTCGCGCCGGGTGCCTGTGCTGTGCAAGGTCGCTCCGGCCAAGGCCGATGTGCACATGGAAGATGTGCACCGCGCAGGCGGCATCATGTCGATCCTCGGGCAGTTGGAGGCGGCGGGGCTGCTACATGGCGATTGCGCCACTGTTCATTCCCCGTCTCTGGGGGCAGCGATCAACCATTGGGACATTTCGCGGACCAATTCGGAGTCGGTGCGGCAGTTCTTTCTGGCGGCCCCTGGCGGGGTGCCGACGCAAGTGGCTTTCAGCCAGTCGCGGCGATGGGAGGACCTTGATCTGGACCGGAGCAAGGGCGCGATCCGTTCAGCACTAACGCCGTTTTCCAAGGATGGCGGGCTAGCGGTGCTGAAGGGCAATATTGCACCCGAGGGTTGCATCGTGAAAACCGCAGGGGTGGACGAGTCCATCCTGATTTTCGCGGGCCCGGCGCGGGTGTTTGAATCGCAGAATGCCGCGGTTGAGGCGATCCTGTCCAACTGGATCAAGCCCGGCGATGTGCTGGTGATCCGCTATGAAGGGCCAAAGGGCGGCCCCGGGATGCAAGAGATGCTGTATCCAACCAGCTACCTGAAATCGAAAGAGCTGGGCAAGGTCTGCGCTCTGGTGACCGACGGCCGATTTTCCGGCGGCACTTCGGGCCTGTCGATCGGGCATTGCTCGCCCGAAGCGGCATCCGGCGGCGATATCGGACTGGTTCGCGACGGCGACCGGATCGAGATCAACATTCCGGACCGCACGATCAATCTGATGGTTTCGGACGCCGAAATGGCGGTGCGTCGGGCGGCGCAGGACGTGCTGGGCTGGAAACCGGTCGCAGCCCGTCGGCGCAAGATCACGCCGGCGTTGCGCGCCTATGCGCTGATGGCAACCAGTGCCGCGCGTGGCGCAGTGCGGGTTGTGCCCGACTAGAGCCTGTTGAGATCAAGTAGAATCGTCCTCCTGCTTCATCAGGGCCGGTGGGGGTTTTGCACCCCCACACCCCCGCAGGATATTTGAGACAAAGTGAAGCGAAATTTGAATCAAATTGTTTGGAGCGGGTCTGGTGCGGTCGTTCCACCAATCCTCATCCCGCACTAGGGTTCGTCAGGCGGCAGTCCCGGTAACCACTTCTGTCTGGTACATCCTAATAGGTGGCGCGCCCGCCCGACAGGTCAAAGACCGCCCCGGTGGTAAAGGAGTTTTCAGCGGTGGCCAGAAAGCAGATCATCGACGCCGCCTCGCTTAATTCCAGCATCCGGCCACGCGGGATTTTCGACAGGATCATCTTGAGAAACTCGGGGTCCTGGCTCAACGCCATGGTGGTCTTGGCGACGGCGGGGGTTACCGCGTTGACGCCGATGTCATGTTTGGCTAGTGTTCCGAGTCTGACACTTGTTACCGATTTCCCCTGATTTCATCGAGGGCATCAAGCGCACGGCGTTCGCGGGCGATGATGTCATCGGCGGTCTTGCTCCAGACAAAGGGCTTCGGCTTTGCGTTGTGCAGCAGG
>JANNRR010000020.1:0-1516 GCA_031401675.1 Paracoccaceae bacterium | reverse complement strand
TCATCGTGGACCTTGCCGCCGAACGTGGTGGCAACTGCGATCTGACGGTGCCCGATCAGAAGATCGTCAGCGACAATGGCGTCACCATCGTCGGCTATACCGATTTCCCCAGCCGGATGGCGGCGCAGGCCTCGACACTTTATTCCACGAACATCCGGCACATGCTGTCAGACCTCACGCCCAAGAAAGACGGCGTGCTGATCCACAACATGGAGGATGACGTGATCCGGGGGTCAACCGTCACCTTTGACGGTGCCATCACCTTTCCGCCGCCACCACCCAAGGTCGCGGCGATTGCCGCCGCCAAGCCGAAGCCCAAGGAAAAGGCTCTGACGCCCGAGGAAAAGAAGGTGGCGGAACTGGCGGCGTTCCGCGCGGCAACGCGGTCGCAGGTGACGCTGCTGGTGGTTTCGGGCGGGTTGCTGGCGCTGGTCGGGCTGGCGGCACCGGCCGAGTTCATGCAGCATTTCATCGTGTTTGCGCTGGCCTGTTTTGTCGGGTTCCAGGTGATCTGGAACGTGTCGCACTCGCTGCACACGCCGCTGATGTCGGTGACCAACGCCATATCGGGGATCATCGTGGTGGGGGCGTTGCTGCAGATCGGCAGTTCCAATTATCTGGTGATCCTTCTGTCGACCATCGCTGTGCTGATCGCCTCTATCAACATCGTCGGCGGCTTTCTGGTGACGCGCCGGATGCTTGCCATGTTCCAGAAATCGTAGGGGGCGGGCATGTCCATCGGGATAAGTGCAGCAGTCTATATCGCGGCGGCCATCCTGTTCATCCTGTCGCTCGGCGGGCTTTCGGGGCAGGAAAGCGCCAAGCGGGCGGTCTGGTACGGCATCGTCGGCATGGCGCTGGCGGTCGCTGCCACGGTGTTCGGGCCGGGGATCGGCAACATGTTCCTGATCCTGATTGCCATCGCGGCGGGGGCGTTTGCCGGGCAATATGTGGCGGGCCGGGTGCAGATGACGGAAATGCCGCAGCTGGTAGCCGCGCTGCATTCGTTCGTCGGTCTGGCGGCGGTGTTCATCGGGCTGAATGCCGATATCGCACTGCATATGGTGCAGAACGTGATGGGCGCGGGCGGCGATGTTTCCGGCTTTACCGGGTTCGAGCAGAAACTGTCGCACAAGGACGCGGTGGAGATTGCGATCCTGAAGGTCGAGGTGTTTCTGGGCGTATTCATCGGGGCGGTGACCTTTACCGGGTCGGTGGTAGCCTTCGGCAAGCTGGCCGGAAAAGTCGACGGCAAGCCGAAAAAGCTGCCGGGCGGCCATGCGGTGAATGCGGTGGCGCTGGCGGCCTGTGTAGTGCTGGGGCTGATGTATTTTTCCGGGGCGGGCATCTGGGCGCTGATCCTGATGACGCTGATCGCGGGCTTCATCGGCTGGCATCTGATCATGGGCATTGGCGGTGCCGACATGCCGGTGGTGGTGTCGATGCTGAACAGCTATTCCGGCTGGGCGGCGGCGGCGATCGGTTTCACCCTTGGCAATGATCTGTTGATCGTGAC
>JANNRR010000019.1:0-5026 GCA_031401675.1 Paracoccaceae bacterium | reverse complement strand
CCGGTCGAGTCCGACGGCGACTACAAGGATCAGACCGGTCGCAACCGGCTGCCAGAAGGGCGACACTCCAAGAAGATTCAACGCGTTTGCCACAATGCCGAGCAGGAACACTCCGGCCACGGTGCCGGACATCCCGCCGCGGCCCCCGCCCAACGCCGCGCCACCTACGATGACGGCTGCGATGGCCGTCAGCTCATAGCCCATCGCAGCCTGCGGCTGACCACTTGCAGTCTGTCCCACCAACATGATGCCCGCGATCGCGGCGCAAACGGACACGACGAGGTAGCACCAGAACCTCAGTCGCGCCGTGCGTAGACCCATGATCGCCGCTGCCCGGGGGTTTCCGCCGGTGATGTAGACATGGTGGCCGAACCTCGTCTGGTGCAAGACGAACCCGAGGACCAAGGCGACAGCGGCGAAGATGATGACGAGGTTTGGAACGCCCAGCGACCGGCCAAGTCCCAGCTGAGTGAAGCCAAAGGGCACACCAAAGATTGGAGTTGCATTTGTTGCAACGAATACCAACCCCCGGATGATCGTCATGGTTCCGAGCGTCGCGACGAACGGGTTGATCCTCAGCACGGCGATCAGCCAACCGTTTACCAGACCGGCGAGGACCCCCGCCAAGAGCGCTGCAACGAGGCCCAAGAGGGTGCTGCCGGTCGCGTTGTAGACGACCGCCATGACGACGCTTGCCATCGCGGCGGTCGATCCAACTGACAGGTCGAAGCCTCCGATGATGATTGCAAAGGTCATTGCGCAGGCAATGACGCCGATGACAGCATTCTGCTGGAGCAGGTTGCGCAGGTTCTCAACCGTGGCGAACTGTGGGGCCGCCAAGGCCATGACGACAAAGACTGTCGCCAGAGCGACGAAGACACCGTTGCGCTTGAGCCATGAAAGGATCGTCGTGTTTGGGCGATCATTCACGGCCATGGTCAGCCTCGTGCCGCAGACGGTCTGCCCCGGTTATCATCGCGACGACGGCATCGGGCGTAGTGGCCCCTGTACGGACATGACCCACCATCTTGCCCCGGCGAAGCACCCAGATCGCATCGGTCAGACGAAACACCTGGTCCAGGTTGTGGCTGATGATCAGGATGCTGTGTCCTGCTTCACGCAGACCGCGGATGACCTTTTCCACAGCACGCGTTTCGGCCACACCGAGTGCGGCAGTGGGTTCGTCCATGATTATGAACCGGGAGCCCCATGCCGCAGCGCGGGCAATTGCGATGATCTGCCGCTGCCCGCCCGAGAGCCCTTCAACATTCTCCTCGATGGGCGGGACGTTCATGTCGTAGCGGCCGAGCATTTCGCGCGTGCGTGCGATCATGGCGGCCCGATCCAGGATCTGCAGCACACGCGGACCGCGCGTGAGTTCTCGGCCCGTGAAGATACTGGCCCAAACCGGCATGTTCGGTGCAAGTGCGAGGTCCTGAAACACGGTCTCGATCCCGGCCTCCCGCGCTGCGCTGGGCGAGGCGAAGGCAACTGGCACACCGTCAAAAAGAATGCGCCCCGCCGATGGGCGCAGAACACCGGAAACGAGTTTGACGAGGGTCGATTTTCCGGCACCGTTGTCCCCGACAAGGCCGGTGATTTCTCCGGCGACGAGGTTCATCGAAACGTCGGAGAGCGCCGTCACCGCTCCGAAGTTCATGCTTACTCCTTCGACTTGCAGGATGGAGCCCCGCGCACCGCTCAATTCAGGCGGTCCAGTCCGAAGAGTCTGCGATTCTGCCATCTCCCCCTCGCATGAGACTGCGCGTTCCTGTCCAGCCCCATTAGACAAGCGTAGCAGGCGTGTTCACAACAAACAACAAAATGTTGCGAACAAACATCTGGAAGGATATGTCCAAGAAACTTGGGGACGAGGAGTGGCGAAGATGGAGCCTGCGTCTTGCGATCTGCGCCTTGTCACCGTCTGGCATGGTGAAGAGGCTGGCGGGACTCTGCACTTCAGCCTCTACAACAACGACACCATGGGGGTGTCCGTCAGAGAACTGCATCTGACGGGAGGTTTCTGGTTGACCGCGGACGCCGTGCTCCGCGGAGCCCGACTGCACGAAAGGCTATCCAACCACTGCGTTGTGGTGCCATCCGGGGCGCATGACCTTGAACCCGGCGAGGTCTGGATGTTTTCGGTCACTGACCAGAACATCCGGCCCAGACGCGCGGGTGACGGAGTGCAGTCAGCCTATCTGGTCGAGGGTGCAGGCAAGATCATCTCGATCGCGGTGCAGCCATTGGCACGCGGTCTGGACGTCCAGGCCCTCGAGTCGAAGCCTCTGGGAAAGCCACAGGTGGAACGTGCGACGGTCGGAATTCCCACACTTGCCGTCATACCCTTTCCAAATGTGACCACCGTCGCGATCACGCCACTCGAAGAGAAGGGGCCCGTCTTTCGTGTTAGGAACGCGGATGGGCGATGGGCGGATCTGATCACTGCTGTCAATCGGTTGGCGCGGACCTTCGGGCACAGCGAAACACCTGTGTTCGTCATGTCCGGCGTTGCCGCTCGAAAGCTGTCTTTGCGGGATGCGGCCGACGCCCGGCTCGGGCAGGAAGGCTATCGCATCACCTGCGACGGCGGCGATTTCACTCTGCTGGCAAATGCACGCGACGGTTTTCGGCACGGCCTTGTGACGCTGGCTCAGATGGCGTCAGGCGCTCGGGCCGATGACACGCGGTTTGGGTTGCCTGTATCCGGGACGGTCTCCGACGTGCCCCGCTTTGGCTGGCGCGGGATCCACCTCGACGTCGCACGCACCTTCTATGGCATGGACGAAATACTGGTGATTGCCGATCTTGCGGCGTGGCTGAAGCTGAATGTGCTGCATCTTCATCTCAATGACGATGAGGGGTGGAGGATCGCGGTCGACGGCTATCCGGAAATTGCACAGATTGCGGCCTGGCGGGGACACGGTCTGCCCTTGCCTCCCCTTCTTGGCAGTGGGCCTGAACCCTATGGCGGGACTTACTCGGCTGACGACATTGCGCAAATGTCGGCCCACTGCATCGGGTTGGGCATCACGCTGTTGCCCGAGATCGACTTGCCCGGACATGGCCATGCCGCGATGACAGCCATTCCGTCGTTGCGCGAGCCTGGCGATACAGGCGGATATCGCTCTGTCCAGGGCTTTGAAGGCAATGCACTTCACCCATTACTGCCCGAGACGACAGACTTCGTCTCGGCAGCGATCGCGTCGACGCTGCGTGTGTTCAAGGGCCCGGCTGTCCATATCGGTGGGGACGAGGTCGGGCCGGACACCTGGTCAGGCTCTCCGTCGGCTCGCGCTGCAGCGGGTGACGGACCGACCGGTGCACTGCAGTCTGTCCTCCTTGAACTTGGGCACCGGCTTGTCACCGAAGCGGGGCGCCAGACCGTGGTGTGGGAGGATGCAGTTCACAATGCTACCTTCGATACCGGGCGGACCGTCGCATTGGTCTGGCAGCATCCGGATCGGGCGTTCGAGCTTGCCGCGCGTGGCTATGATGTGGTGCTGGCCCCGGGGAATGCCTACTATCTCGACATGGCGTATTCCGACGCATGGGACAGCACGGGCGGACACTGGGCAGGAACCGTTCCGCTCGACAAGACATACGGGTTCGAGGCAGGGCATGGCTGGCCCGCCGAACACCTCCCGCGCCTGCGTGGCGTTCATGCATGCATTTGGGGAGAACACACATACGATCGTCGCAGCTTTGACGATCTGGTCTTCCCGCGCATCTATGCCTTTGCCGAACGCGCATGGATCGAACCCGCCAATCGGGATTTCGGGGGGCTGTGCAGCCGACTTGTCGTCTTCCCAGGCGGATTGCCGCGTGTCAGGCGGACCGACTGATGGGGGTCGTTCCGGATATCGTGGACCTGATCCGACGGGCGATGCCATCGCTGCGAGACTCCGAGCGCCAAATTGCCGAGACTGTGCTTGCCGACATGAACGTCGCGATGACGGCCAGTGCGTCCGAGATCGCTGAACGCGCCGGCGTGTCCACTGCATCGATCACAAGATTCTGCCAGGCGCTTGGCTTTGCGAACATGCGGGACTTCAGGCTTTGTGTTGCCCAGAATCTTGCGATCAGCGCGCATTTCATGTCCAACTCGGTTGCGCCCTCCGACAGCTATGAAGAACTCGTCAAGTCCGTAGTCGACGGCCTGTCCGGCGACATCGCAGGGGTAGCCCAAACCATGGACATCGCCCGTCTTTCGACTGCCCTCGGGATGGTTTCGGATGCGCAGCGTATTCTGGTCTTCCCTGCCGATGTCGATTCCGCCGGCTGCGCCTTTGACCTCTTCAATCAGCTTCTCCGTCTTGGCACCCCGTGTTCGTGCCATACGGTGCCTGAGGAACAGCGGATGGTCGCGATGGCTGCTGAACCCGGCAGCGCTGCCGTGATCCTTGCTGCCCAGCCCGTTCTGGCCACGGCTCGCGAGTTGTTCGAAACGCTTGCGCTCTCCGAGTTGCCTACAATTCTCATCTCGCCACAGATCCCTGTCGCATTCGAGTTCTCGGGCGTGCATCTAGAGATTTCGACGGCACCTTCGGCAGGCATTTTCGCGCGGTCATCCCGTCGCTACAGACAGTCGATCATCGTCGATCTCATCTGCGTCGGCTTCAGCCTGAAACTCGGCCAAGGTGATGCGGCCCGGCGCGTTCCACTCGTCGATCAGAGCGCACCGCCACTGAAGCGGTGAGCGGGCTTCTTTCGGATCATGCCACGTCCTTGATTGCGGTGCCAAAATCGTGCCCGTCTTCGCGCCACTCGGGAAAGCCTCCGGCCAGGCGCCGGGCATTCGGTCGGTGCTTGCGCAGAGCAGCAACTGCCTGGTGCGCAAGAATACAGTAGGGCCAATGGCAATAGGCCGAGCTATAGCTGAAAGTGCGCATTCCGGGATCATCCGGCCATGGATTCCGATTTGACCCGGCCAGTCATTCCAATCTGATCCGGCCACCGATTCCGGGGCATCCGGCCACCCTTGTGTGGGTGAGGATCTGACGCTGCTGGGCAGTCCTGTAGCGGG
>JANNRR010000018.1:0-22532 GCA_031401675.1 Paracoccaceae bacterium | reverse complement strand
GGCGGGGTGCTGCGGGACGGCACCCCCGCGCAACGCGTCAGACCAGCCTAGCCAAAGATCGCCTCGTACTCGCTTTTCAGCATCTCGATCACCTGATCGGTGGTCATCGCCGGATCGCCCTGAAAGGTGAACATCGTGTTCCAGACCGAGTTGATCCAGTCGCCGTCACCAATGTAGAACGGGTTCTGCACGGACCCGCCCTCGACCTTCAGCGAGTCCAGCACCAGCATGTTGCAGGCATCCAGCTTGTCGGTCGGCACGTCGAGCCGCACCGGGCTGGAGCCCTTGAAGAACGCAAATTCGGCGTTCACCACCGGATCGACAACAATGGCGGCAAACTCCTCCTCGGCCTTGGCAGTGGCTTCATCGACCCCACCCAGAATGCCGAAGGAGTCGACGGTGACCGACAGCGCCTTGGTTCCCGGAATGTTGATGCAACCGAAATCGACGCCGACCGTCTTGCCGTTGGCGCGCCACTGCCCCTTCATCCAGTCGCCGTGGATCTGCATCAGGGCCGTGCCGTTGATCACGGTGTTGGTGGTATCGTTCCAGGCCCGGTTGACCCAGCCGGCATCAGTCTGCGCCGTAATCCGGCGGAACAGCTCGATGGTGTCGCGCAGCGCCGGTTCATCGAACACCGTCGGATCAGGCGGCGTGCCGTAGAAGCGGGTATAGATATCCGGCCCGGCGGTGGCTGCCAGCAGCGGGTGGAAGGTATAGCCGGCCTGGAACGAGTTGCCGCCCATCGCGATGAAGGTGTAGCCGGCGTCGTTGACCTTTTGCTGGTCGGCCCACATGTCGTCCATCGTCTTCCATGTCGACGGATCAACCCCCGCCGCCTTGGCCACGGCAATGTTGTAATAGATGATGCCGTCGATATGCACCGCCGTCGGGATCTTCAGAATCTCGCCGTCGATGGTGATGGCGTCCAGCACGGTTTTCGGGAAGGCCGAGGTTGCCCCGATCCGGTCAAACAGTGCGCGAACGTCATGGCTTTTGCCCTGGCTCTTCAGATCGCGGAAAAAGCCTGAATCTGCCGCGATGAACAGGTTGGGCGGCGTGTTGGCCACGAACAGGCTGACCAGCGGGCTTTCGCCGGCGGTTTCATGCGGCACCGACGCAGCGGTGACCACGTTGCCCATCGACACGAACTTGTCAACGATGGTGTTCAGCGCCGCCATTTCGCTTTCGTTCGACCAGGTGTGAAACAGGGTCAGTTCGGCGGCATAGGCGAAAGTCGACGCGGTACTCAGTCCCGCAGCCAGGATCGATCCGCGCAGCATGGTCTTCAACATTTACGTCTCCTCCATCGGTTTGTTGTCGGTTTCTTACATTCTCAGCCCGGTGCGGGCGTCGAACACGTTCAGGCGGTCTTTCGGGTAACTGGCGGACAGGGCCGCACCGATCCTGATCCCGGGTAGGTCGGAAGGATCGACCCGGACCGCGATCAGTTGTTCGCCCGCCGCCAGAAAGGCGGTGGCATCGCTGCCGGTGCGTTCGCTGTAACGCACCGGCAACGACAGATGCACAGCGCCGTCGGGATCGCTGGCGCCGTCAATCGCGAAATGCTCGGGGCGCAGACCGATCACCACAGCCCGGCCGTCGTCGGGCAGTTCGGCGAACAGGTGCCGCGTCAGGTCGATGGCGATTCCGGTTAGGGCATGCACCGCTGTCACGCTGCCACCCGCGACCTTCAGCGAGGCATCGAACGTGTTGATCGCTGGCGAGCCGATGAAGCGGGCAACAAACAGGTTGGCGGGGCGCTCATACACCTCGTCCGGGGTGCCGATCTGCTGGATCACCCCGGCATCCATGATCGCGATGCGATTGGCCATGGTCATTGCTTCGATCTGGTCATGGGTGACATAGAGGATGGTCTGGCGCAGTTCGGTGTGCAGCTTCTTGATTTCCAGCCGCATTTCGGTGCGCAGCTTGGCATCGAGGTTCGACAGCGGTTCGTCGAACAGCAACACCTCGGCCTGCTTGACCAGCGCCCGGCCAATGGCAACGCGCTGTCGCTGGCCGCCCGACAGTTGCGCCGGCTTGCGATCCATCAGCTTTTCGATCTGTAGCAGCTTTGCCGTCCGTGTCACCCGACGTTCGCGCTCGGCCCGGTCAAGCTTAAGCGCGGCCAGACCGAACTCCAGATTGCCGCGCACCGATTTGGTCGGATAAAGCGCATAGGACTGAAACACCATCGCCAGCCCGCGGTCGCGCGGGTCCAGGTCGGTCACATCCCGCTCGCCGATGCGGATGATCCCGGCGGTCACGTCTGAAAGGCCCGCCAGCAGGTTCAACAACGTGGTCTTGCCGCAACCTGACGGGCCAAGCAGCACCAGAAATTCGCCGTCGTTTACCACCAGGTTCAGGTTTTCCAGCACGCTCAGCCCGCCGAACCGCTTGACGATGCCCTGAAATTGAATCTCGGCCATCCCCTACCCCTTGATCGCGCCAGCGGTGATGCCCTGGACGAAGAACCGCCCAAGCGCGAAATAGACCACCAGCGGCGGGATCGCCGTCAGCAGCGCCGCCGCCATGTTGACATTGTGGATGACCTCGCCGCGCGACGTGATGACCGAATTGGCCAGGATCACCGTCATCGGTTTGGACCCGATGCCGCCAAAGGTCAGACCGACCAGATAGTCGTTCCAGACCGTGGTGATCATCAGGATCAACACCACCACAATGATGTTGCCCGACATCGGCAACACGATTTCCCGGAATATCCGCCAGAAACTGCCAGAATCCATGATCGCAGCGTTGATCAGTTCGCGCGGGATATCCTTGTAGAAATTGCGGAAGATCAACGTCAAAAGCGGCATCGCCAGTACCGAATGCACCAGCGCGATGGCCCATACCGTGCCGTAGATGCCAAGGTTGGCAACCACCACGATCAGCGGGATCATGATGATCTGAAACGGCACAAACGCGCAGATGAACAGCACGAACAGGAACGGCCCGGCCCAGCGGACGTTCCACAGCGCCAGCGCATAGCCGGTAACGGCCGAAACGCCGATCGACAGGATCAGGCTGGGGAACAGAATCTTGATCGAGTTGAAAAAGCCGATCCTGATCCCGTCGCAGGACAAGCCGGTGCACATCTCGTTCCAGGCCTTGAACCAAGGTTCGATGGTCCAGCTGACCGGCAGCGCGAAAATCTTGCCAAGGGTAATCTCGCCAATCGGCTTGAACGAAGTAACGACCACCACATAAAGCGGGACCGCCATGAAGGCCGCGATCATCAGCAGAAAAACAAAGACCGCAACGGACGATCCCTTGATCCGCTTGCGTCGGCGCGGATAGATCACGCGCGCTGTCGCCAAACCGCCCTGGGAGATCGCACCCGTCATACCTGAACCGCCTCGCGCCGACGCGTTTGCCACGCGGTCAGCACCACCAGCGGGATGAAAATCGCCAGCGTGATCAACAGCATGATGACGGCGGCCGCCGAGGCAAAACCGATATTGCTGCGCGTCGAATAGGCATTGATTGCGAAATAGGCGGGCGTCCAGGTCGACGTGCCGGGACCGCCGTTGGTCATTGCCACCACGATGTCATAGGCCTTGACCACCCCGAGCGACAACAGGATCGCACAGGTCAGAAAGGTGAATTTCATCATCGGAATGATGATCTCGACATAAAGCCGCCACAGGCTGACCCCATCCAGCCGCGCCGCGCTCCATATCTCGGTGTTGATCGATTTCAGCCCGGCCAGCATCAGCGCCATGTAGAAACCAAGCCCGTGCCAGATCGAGGCCAGGATGATGCCGTACATCGCGGTGTGTGGTGCCGAGAGCCAGTTGAAGCTGGCGCTTTCCCAACCGTTGGCCCGCAGAAAAGCTTCCAGCCCCAGTGAAGGATTGAATATCCAGCGCCAGACCAGCCCGGTCACGATCAGCGACACCGCCAGCGGATACAGGAAGATCGTGCGGAACACGCCTTCGCCGAACTTTTCCCGTTCGATCATCGCTGCCAGGATGAAGCCGAACACGATGGCCAACGCCGAGCCCACCGCCAGCACCAGCAGGTTCTGCAGCGCCATGGTCCAGGTGGCGTTGCCAAACAGGCGGACATACTGATCGTACCAGTTGGTCGAATCGATGTGATACTCCGGGAATCGCCGGCTTTTGGTGAACGACATGAAGATCGTCCAGGCAATCGCCCCGACAAAGCCGACAAGCACGAAGGTCATCGCCGGGATCAAGGCCAACTGTGGCGCAATCCGGCTCCACCTTACGGACATCCCAGCGGCCTCCCTGGCGTCGCAACAATTCAAATATGAACCTGTTGGTTCTTCATTTGAACTTAACGCCCGATCGGCTGCCTGTCAACGATCAGATGACTTCAACACCGGCCAGGGACTGCTTCCGGCACCCTTCGGTCCTTCGCTCGAAACCGGCAGGACACCTGCGAGACAAGTGGCCGGACCAGCCGACGGTCGCCCCGCTCTCCGACCGTGAAGGGCCAGGCAACTGGCTTGCCACGACCGGACGGGCCAAATGGCTGGCGTTGAAAGCGGCGCTTCGTTTCATCGCGAATGCTCTTGTCAGCGACGCCAATTCGGGGCTAGCCAAGTCGCAAAGCGAGACGACGCTTTGGTGTTCACCGGATGCGATGCCGGACACCGTCACCAAGGCATCCCGATGAAACCACCAGCCAAACCGCTACGGAGCACCCGATGAAAGCCAGACTTGGCATTGCCCCCATCGCCTGGTGGAACGACGACCTCGCCGAATTGTCCGACGATGTGACGCTGGAGGAGTGTCTGCGCCAGGCTTCGGTCGCAGGCTTCACCGGCATGGAAACCGGACGCCGATTTCCGATGGATGCCGGGGTTCTGGGGCCGATCCTCGCCAAGTACGGCATCTCGGTGTGCGGCGGCTGGTTTTCCGGGCAGTTGCTTGACGGCGATATCGAACAGGAAAAGGACCGGATCGCTGCGCAGATGGCATTTTTCAAGGCCGCCGGCGCGCCCTGCATCGTCTACGGCGAATGCGCCCGCACTGTGCAGGGCGACCGCTCGAAGCCCCTGGCCAGCAAGCCGAAATTGTCCGAGGATGACATCCGCATCTATGGCCGCAAGATGACCGCGTTCGGCGAATGGTGCGCGGATCAGGGCATGCCGCTGTCATATCATCACCACATGGCGGCGGTGATCGAAACCGAGCCGGAGCTTGATCTGTTCATGAAACATTCCGGCGCCGGCATTCCGCTGTTGTATGACGCCGGTCACATGGCCTTTGCCGGCGGCGATGTCCTGCGGGTGATCGACAACCATCATGCCCGCATCAGCCACGTACACACCAAGGATGTCCGCCAGTCGGTGATCGACGGGCTCGACCGCAGCCGCGACAGTTTCCTTGATGCCGTCGTCAAAGGTGCGTTCACTGTGCCCGGTGACGGTTCGCTGGATTTCGAACAGATCGTCAAACGGCTGGCCGCCTGTGGCTACGAAGGCTGGTTCGTGGTCGAAGCCGAACAGGATCCGGTGGCCAACCCGCCCCTGAAAATGGCGCAGATCGGCCACAAGGAACTGCTGCGGGTAATGGCCGCGGCTGGCTATACGGTGATGGAATAGGTCAGGCGTCCGTGACGAGCCCGGCGGGATACGGTCGGGCGCGAACCACTTGTCCCGCCCACGCGGCTCGGAACTGATGATCCGGGGAAGGCGGTGGGACAGACCGGGCGACGCGGCAGGTCGCGCCGGGGCGCGTCTGCCGCCTCGATCGGCGAACTCCTCTGAAGCGATCAGATAGGCATCTCGGGGCTGGGAAATCGGGCCAGAATGGACATTGCAAATGACAACGTGCAACGCCAAGAGTGTCGGCAGGGGTCGATGATTAGCCCAATTTGGTGAAAGGGCGAATTTTGCAACGCAATTTGGGCCTGATCATTGCCCTGACCTTGATCGGCGCTGTTTGGGCATTGACCTTTCCATTGACCAAAATCGCCGTGCTGGGCGGCTATCGCAGCTTTGGCATCATCTTCTGGAGTTCGGTGATCGCGGCGGCTGTACTGGGCGTAATTGTTGGGTCGCGCGGCATAGGTTTACCGACCCACCGCGCCGCATTGGGTCGGTATCTGTTCGTGGCATTGATTGGCACTGTCTTGCCCAGTGCCGCAACCTATACGGCGGCCGAACATCTGCCCGCCGGGGTGATTGCAGTCTGCATGGCGATCATCCCCATCGTGGCCTTTCCGATGGCCATCGCCCTTGGGCTGGAGCGTCCAGACCTGCGGCGCTTTTCGGGACTGCTGCTGGGGTTTCTGGGCGTCCTGCTGATCGTGGTGCCGGACGCGAGCCTGCCCGACCCGTCCAAAGCGGTTTTCATCCTGCTGGCGCTGCTGTCAGTGCTGTTTTACGCCACCGAAGGGGTAGGCCTTGGCAAGATCGGGCGGGCGGGATTGGACCCGGCGCAGTTGATGCTGGGGGCGTTTCTGCTGTCGGCGGCGCTGACCCTGCCGATTGCGCTGGTGACCGGCACGTTCATTGTGCCGCAGGCAACCTTCGGAGCGGCTGGAATCGCTGTGGTGCTGTCGGGGCTGGCCAATGTGGTGGCCTACGTCGGCTATGTCTGGATCATCGGGCGGGGCGGGCCGGTGTTTGCCGGTCAGGTCAGCTATGTCGTAACGGCGTCCAGCATTTTCTGGTCGATGGCGCTGCTGGGCGAAAGCTACTCGGTCTGGGTTTGGGGCGCGATGGCGGTGATTTTCGCAGGGCTTTTCCTGACCCAGCCACGGCAAGGTGCAAAGACAGACCTCAATAGTGCAGCCGCCAGCGAACCTGCGCATTAGCTTTCGTGAAGTCGAGAAAATAATGGCGCACCCGACAGGATGAGCCCGGGAACTCCTGTGTGATTGTATCGCTTGAATATTCTCAGGCCCGCATCGGCACGCAGATGACGCATCGCGCTATCGTTGCGTTTGACCGGAAGCGGCACTAGGCTGACGCCCAGTCTGCGTTCTTGGCAGTCTCTGGTACCCGGCAGATCAAATGCCCTCGCGAAACGGGGGGGTGGCATGACCATCGGCCGAAAGGCACGGGAGTGGATGCGAATTGAACTTTCCGCTGTTCGCACTGTTCATCACAGCATTTGCTGTCGGAACGGCCGAGTTTGTCGTCGCCGGCCTCCTGCCGGAGGTCGCGTCAGACCTTGGCGTTGGCATTCCAGCGGCGGGCCTGCTGATAACTGGGTATGCGATGGGGGTGGCAATCGGCGGTCCGTTCATGACGATGGCAACCGGCGGCCTGTCGCGCAAGACTGCTCTGCTGGTCTTGGCGACATTGTTTGTAGCGGCCAATCTCGCTTGCGCGGTTTCATGGTCTTACCAGACGATGATTGTAGCGCGAATGGTGGGCGCCATCTCACATGGTGCGTTCTACGGCATTGCCTCGGTGGTCGCTGCGAGCCTCGCGCCGGAGGGCAAGCGGGCGAGCGCGGTGGCAATGGTCGGAGCGGGTGTCACCATTGCGAATATCCTCGGCGTACCCGGCGGCACGGCGCTTGGCCAGGCGTTGGGCTGGCGCGCAACATTCTGGGCAATCTCAGCCGTTGGCGGGACATCTGTTCTGGCGATTGCATACTGGGTGCCCGGAGGCGGCGGCGGCAAGACGATCAATCTTCGCGCAGAGGTTCAGGCTCTTGGACGGCCAAGGGTTTTGTCCGGGCTTCTCATGTGTTTCCTGTTCACCGTCGGAATGTTCGGACTGTTTGCATTCATTGTGCCACTCTTGACGTCGGTCAGCGGAATACCCGCCCGGCAGATCCCCTTCATCCTGTTGCTGTTCGGCACGGGCGCGACACTGGGGGTGTTGCTCAGTGGCAGGCTGGCGGACTGGAAGCTCGGACTGTCCATCGGATTGATCTTTTCGGCGCAGGCCGTCATCCATCTGTCTTTCGTGCTGTTCGCCAGCAGCGTCGTCGCGGTTTATCCCCTGATGTTCCTGCTTGGAAGCGTCGGAATGGCGGCAGTAGCGCCGCTCAAGACTTTCGTCCTCAATGCCGCGCGGGAGGCTCCTAACCTTGCCTCGACGCTGACCTCCAGTGCGCTCAATTTTGGGGTCGCTGTTGGCGCCACCATTTGCTCCGCCGCGCTGGTCCGCGGAATTGGCTACGACGATTTGCCGTGGCTCGGCGTGGCCTGCAGCCTTGCCGGACTGGCGGTCATCGCACGTGTGACAGGTCGCAGTCAGCTGACCACATCAGTCTGAGAATACCTGCACCACCCCTTGCCACGATCTCGTCTGATGCAGTGAATTGGGCATTTGCAGCAGCGGCGGCGCTCGGCGGCGGCGATCGGTCCTGATGGCTCGATTTTGGCGCACCCAGCACGATTCGAACGTGCGACCTTTGCCTTCGGAGGGCAACGCTCTATCCAGCTGAGCTATGGGTGCCTGCGGCAGGCTATAGGATATCGCGCCAAAGGCTGCAACCGGCAATCCTGCGGGCTCAGGGCAAAGCCACCGCATAGACCTTGCCCTCGTAGGGCGCTCCGTCCTTGTTGTCGACGGCCATCACGAACATCGTCTTGCCATCGGCGCTGAAGGCCATGTTGGGGGCGGCCAGCGACGGCACCGTGTGGCGGGCAACCAGCGCCCCGTCCGGCGCTACCTCCAGCACCGAACCGGCGCTGTAAAGCCCGATGTAGAAATTGCCGTTCGGCCCCAGCTTGATCCCGTCAGGATAGGCATCCGCCGCCTCGCCCAGCTGAAAGAGCCGGACAAACAGGCGGCGGTCCGAAAGGGTGCCGTCAGGTGCAACGGCAAACGAGATCACCCGACCGGCCTCGGACTCGTTGACGTAAAGCCGGCGGTCGCTGCCCAAAGCGACGCCATTGGCGTAATGCAGATCATCAGCCACCACCGACAGGATACCATCCGCCGTCAGATGCACCACCCGGCCGACGATCGGCCCGGATTCCCAGGGACCCGACAGCGTGAACCAGGCCCCGCCCTTGCCATCGGGGGTGCCGTCGTTCGGCCCCAGAAGCGGGTTGCCGGCAGGATCGGCGCTGTAACTCGCCAGCGTCTGGCCACTTGCCGAAATCACCACCAAACTGCCGGAATCATAGCAGGTCACGCCGAAGTTCCCGCCCATCGGCACCACGGCCGAAGGGCCGCATCCCTCTTGCCGCCACAGCGTGCTGGTGCCGCCTGCAGTCCAGACCGTCACCACCTGACCGGCATATTCGGCAAAGATTAACCCGGCCTCGGTCATCACCGGCCCCTCGGGGAACAGGGCGCGCGGCACCACGACTTGCGGCTCCTCGGCCAGGGCAAAGGTCGACAGCGACGCACAGACAACGGCAAGACACAGTTTGCGGATCATGGCATCCTCCTGAAATGATGCCCTTACAAAACACCCGCCGGGACAATAGCGCAAGCCGGTGAAATCGAGGCACAGCCGTCGCAACCGGCGCCCGGGCGGCACCGGGCGGCAGGTCAGTCAAACAGCTCATGACACAGTTCCAGCGCGTCGATCAGCGCATCGACCTCGGCCAGGGTGTTGTACAGCCCGAACGAGGCACGGCAAGTGGCAGTGACGCCCAGATGCGCCATCAGCGGCGCGGCACAGTGCTGACCGGCCCGCACCGCCACCCCGCGCTTGTCCAGCACCGTGGAAATGTCATGCGCATGCGCCGGGCCACGCAGAGAAAACGAAAAGATCGCGCCCTTGTCCGCACCCTGCCCCTGCACCGTCAGCCAGTTCAGCCCCGCCAACCGCGCCTGCGCATAGTCGCGCAGTCCGGCTTCGTGCGCCGCGATGTTGGCCATGCCCAGCCCGCTCAGGTAGTCGAGCGCCACCCCCAAGCCGATCTGCTGCACGATCCCCGGCGTTCCGGCCTCGAACTTCATCGGCGGATCGTTCCAGGTGACGCTGTCGCGCGTCACCTCGCGGATCATGTCGCCGCCGCCGATGAACGGCCGCATTTCGGCCTGACGTTCGGCCCGGATGTAGATCGCCCCCGACCCGCTTGGCCCGTAAAGCTTGTGTCCGGTGATCGCATAGAAATCGCAGCCTATGTCCCGCACATCCACCGGCATGTGCACCGCCGCCTGACTGCCATCGATCAGTACCGGCACGCCGCGCGCCCGTGCCCCGGTACAGATCGCTTTGACGTCGACCTTGGTGCCCAGCACATTCGACATCTGGGTGACCGCCACCAGCCGGGTTCGCGGACCAATGGCGTCGATCACCGCCTGCGGGTCCAGGTTACCGTCGCTGTCGCAGTCGACCCACTTCAGCACCACGCCCTGCCGCTCGCGCAGGAAATGCCAAGGCACGATGTTGGCATGATGTTCCAGGATGCTCACCACCACCTCGTCACCCCGGCCCAGCCGCGGCGCGGCCCAGCCGTAGGAAATCAGGTTGATGCCCTCGGTCGTGCCCGAGGTGAACACGATCTCGGCTTCCGACCCGGCGTTGAGGAACCGCGCGATCTTGCCCCTGACCGCCTCGTAATTCTCGGTGGCGAGGTTGGACAGGAAATGCAACCCCCTGTGAACATTCGCATATTCCATGGAATAGGCTTGCGTAACCGCATCGATGACCACCTGCGGCTTCTGCGCCGAGGCACCGTTGTCCAGATAGACCAGCGGCTTGCCGTTCACCTGACGCGACAGGATCGGAAAATCGCGGCGGATCAGATCGACATCATACATGGATCATGCCCCCGGCAGGCTGACACCGATCAGCCCGAACACCAGCGCCACACCGAAAGCCAGCGCCACCAGCACGATCACGATCATGCCGAAAACCCGGACGGGCGAGCGAAAGCCATGCAGCTCCAGCACAAATTGCGTCAGCAGCCAAAAGAACAGCGCCACCCCCATGACCCCGATGGCCGACGCCAGCAGCGGCAAAACCACGCTGGCCACCAGTTGCACGACCTGCAGGCAGACCATCACCCATTCCAGCCAGGCAATCAGCAGCAGTGCATCTGCAAACGCCCCGGCTCCGCCCATTGCCCGCCCGACGAAATGCACCGCGAACACCATCGCCACCAGAACCGCCGCTTGCACCAGCCCCGATTGCAGCGGGCTGCCCAGCATCGACCGCATCATTGCCGCTTCTTCGGCAGGGGCCAGCATCACAGTGGCCTGCGTCAGGATCACGCTCAAGATCACCACCAGCGCCAGCACCTGCCAGCGCTCGGGCAGCCCGATCGGCAACGCCATGACCTGCCGCGCCGCTTCGCGTGGCGCGCCAAGGGTCTGCGACAACAGCGTTGTCAGTCTGTTTGCGAAAGTGTCCATCGTCCCCTCAACCCGGCACAGCAGGGTGCCCGAATCCAACCTCGGCCAACGCCGACCCCCAGATCAGCAGGAACGCCAGCAGCACTGCCAGCCCCAGCAGCGTCAGGCCGGGGCCAGGTCCGGCGACGCCGGCAACCAGCCCGTGCAGCAACGTGGCCGGGCTGACCGCCAGCAGGCTCCAGAACAGCGCAATCCGGGCACCATGGGCAGAGCCCTGCCCGCCCACCGCTTTCAGCCCGATATGGCTCAGCCCGGCCACACCGTACAGGAGCGGCGGCAGCAGAAACATCAGCGCCAGCAGCGATCCGCCGACCCGCGCCTGAAATGGCACCGAAGGGTCCAGATGCGCCGCGCGGGCATGGCCGGGCAACTGCGCCAGATACATCAGAAAGCACGCCGCCATCAGCACCGCCAACGCCCGGTCTTCGCGCAGCCCCGCAGCCAGCCGGGCGCGGATGACGGCGCGGGGGCTGCGCCAACTGCGCAGGATATCGGTGGTGATGCCCATCTATCCCGGCCTGCGCCGCGCTAGCCAGCCTTCCAGCCGGGTGCGGATATCCTCGGCAATCGCCGCATCCTCGATCTCGGCAATCGGTTCGGCCAGAAACGCCAGCACCAACAGCGCCTGCGCATCGATCATCGGCACACCTCGGCTGCGCAGATAGAACAGCGCCGCGTCGTCGATGGCACCGGTGGTCGACCCATGGCTGCATTTCACATCATCGGCATAGATCTCCAGTTCCGGCTTGGCCAGAAACTGCGCCTCCCCGTCGAGCAGCAGCGCCTGGCTGATCTGATAGCCGTCGGTTTTCTGCGCACTCGGCTTCACCAGGATCTTGCCTTGAAACACTCCGACCGCGCCATTGCGCAGCACCTTCTTGAACACCTGTCGGCTTTCGCAGCGCTGCGCCGCATGGGTGACAAACACGGTGTCGTCATGGTGAAAATCGCCGTCGCCAACCGCCGCTCCGGCAACATGCGCCGAAGCGTCGTCACCGGTCATCTCGATCACGCACTCATTGCGGGTTATCACGCCGTTGGCGGTCAGGGTAAAGGACTTGAACCGGCTTGCCGCCCCCAACCGGGCAAAGATATGGGTGACCGCGCGGCGCTGGTGATCGCGGCCCTGCATGCGGATGTGATGAAACCGCGCCCCGTCGCCGACTTCGACCTCCATCACCTTGTTGAAACGGGCCGCCGCCGGGCCGTTTTCCAGCAGCGTCAGCTCGGCGCCGGACTCCAGCTTGATGCAATGATGCAGGATCGCATCCGAACTGTCCGATGCGTGCAGGTAAATGATCGAAACCGGGCGGCTGGCCCGGCCGGTGACGCGGATCAGAACACCGTCGGTGGCAAAGGCGGTGTTCAGCGCCGCCAGGGGCCGAGCCACCGGGCTCTGCCCGCGCGCCTCCAGCACCCCGTAGAGCCCTTGGGCCCAATGGATATCCAGCGACTGCACCGCCGCCAGCCGGGTGATCTCGACCCCGGCCAGGCTCAGATCGTCCGAGGCGGCGGCATCGAACACCCCGTCGACAAACACGATTTTCAACCGGTCGATGCCGCCGAAAACCTCCGGTTCGTCGCTTGGGTCAAACACAGCTGCCTTTGGTGCCGCACCGATCAATCCGGCCGGATCGGTATAGCGCCAGTATTCATCACGCCTGCCCGGCAAGCCCATCGCCCGCACCCGCGCCATGGCTGCCGCCCGCGCCGGTGCCACCCAGACGCCACCCGGCAGCGTCAGCGCTGCAAGCCGCGCCGTCGTTACATCCGATTTTGTCATCGCCTGCATCAGACGCCCTCGGCCAGAATATCGGCGTAGCCGTTGGTTTCCACCTCCAGCGCCAGCGCCGGCCCGCCGGTCTTCACGATCCGCCCGTCCGCCATGATATGCACGACGTCGGGGGAAATGTGATCCAGCAGCCGCTGATAATGCGTGATCACCAGGAACGATCGCCCGGTCGAGCGCAGCGCGTTCACCCCGTCCGCCACCAGCTTCATGGCATCGACGTCAAGGCCGGAATCGGTTTCGTCCAGAATGCACATCCTTGGTTCAAGCATCGCCATCTGCAGGATTTCATTGCGTTTTTTCTCTCCGCCCGAGAACCCGACATTGACCGGACGCTTCAGCATCTCGGCATCGATGTTCAGCGCCCGGGCCTTTTCGCGGACGGATTTCAGGAATTCGGCAGCACTCGCCTCGGGCTCGCCGCGCGCCTTGCGTTGGGCATTCAGGGCGGTGCGCAGAAAGGTCATGTTGCCGACCCCGGGGATCTCGACGGGATACTGGAACGCCAGAAACAGCCCGGCCGCCGCGCGTTCCTCGGGTGCCATCGCCAACAGATCGGCCCCGTCCAGCGTCGCCGTGCCACCGGTGACCTCATAGCCTTCCCTCCCGGCCAGAACATAGGACATGGTCGATTTTCCCGACCCGTTCGGCCCCATGATCGCATGCACTTCACCGGCCCCGATGCGCAGCGTGACCCCCTTCAGGATCGCCTTGTCCTCGGTCTCAAGTTTCACGTGCAGATCTTTGATTTCCAGCATTTTTCCTCGCTATCCCGTCCAGACAATCCCGATCAGTTCGGCCGGGTGAAAACATCCATGAACCGCTGCATTCCGGCAACCGGGAACGCCCTCGGCACCAGTTCGAACCGCGCCATCCGTCCGATCATTGCCGACGGTGCCACAATTTCCTCGATCCGGTGATAGATAGCCCGATCGCGGTAATCGTCGAACAGCACCACAAGCGGCTCCGTGATCCGATAAAGCACCGTCAGCAGACAGGCCAGGCGGAACCTCCCGTCAATCAGAACCACGTCAGGATGACGAAAATCCGCACGGTCCCATATGCTTAACGGGTAATGATGATACCGCCGCCAACCCTTGTCGGTGGCCGGTGCCCCCCATTCTTTGGTCGGTCCGATGTCGACCCAGTGCAGATGCACCGGCGACACCGGCGGATTGGCCATGAACCAGTCCGTCATTGCCTTGGCCCAAGCCTGATCGCTTTCCACCGAGAATACCACCTTGCCCGGCACCTCGCCCGCCAGCACCGTCGAACCGCCAGAGCCGTATTCCAGCACCACCCGCGCCTTGGCATAGGCACTGGCCAATGCCGCCGCCTCGGCTGCGGGCATTGTCATGACAGGGCGCTCCTGCGCCGGAAACGGGGCAACGGCCATTTTCACTCAGCTTCCCTGCGAAGCCCGGTTCAGCGGCTCGGCATCCTCTGTGTCGTCGGCCTGTGCCGTCAACAGCCCGGTGCGCCGGTTGACCAGCAACGACTGGCGCAGCGACTCCGCGGTCTGCGACACGATATCTTCCAGATCGCCGTCTGTAAGCGAGGCGAGCGACCAGCGCATGTTGCGCAGGAACCCGTCGTTTCCGGCCAGCCGGTTCGCAACCGCCGCCTTGAAGCTTTCGCGCCCGCGCACCGGATGAAAGACCGCATCCGGTTGAACCCGACCCTGCAAGGTATCCAGCAGAATATCCGGATTGGTCTCCAACTGGCCGCGTTCGAACCACCCCGGCGCAATGTCCTGCATCGAGGCGACGGTCATTTCCGGGTCGGCGCAGATATGCGAAAACGTGAAAATCTCGTCATTCGTAAACAGATGCGGGCCGATCTTTCTGCGACCATAGGCCTGACGCAGTGGCAAAAGCCGGTCGATTGCCCGCCCGGACATCCGGGTCAGGCAGAAGATGGACCGCATGTGCCGCATTCCCGGCAAGCCGCGGGTAAAGGGAATCGATGCCCTGATTTCCTCGATGTTCTTTCCCAGCAAATCGACCGGAACCGCATCGAATTGCTCAAAGAACGCCGCCGCGTCACCGGTGAACAGAACATCCGGTTCGATCAGCCAGTAATGATCATATTCCGGTCGCGCCAGCCGCAGCGCATAGTAGAAATAATCGCCGCACCGCCAGCCCCAGTCCGGCACGGCGCGCAGACGGTTGCGGTGCGGCCAGTCGGCACCGATATCGACGACATCGACCGGCGGCTGCAACCCCTCCGGCCGGTTCTGAAAGGCAACCGCCACATTCCCCCCGAACACGCCGCGCAGGGTCGCCAGCAGGCGCTCCTCCTCGGCGGTCCAGCGGTGGGTGCGAATGGCGGCCAGCACTCTCATGGGCGATGCCCGATCAGGTAGTTGCTGTTGCGGGCATAACGCTGAAACTGCTCGATCACCCGGTAATCGACTTCCCGCAACCAGACCTCGAACCCCGCCTGATTTTCCTGATCAACCTCGATGAAGATCAGCGGGCGCGTCTCGGCGACCAGCCGTTTCATGCCCGCCAGTACCCGCAACTCCATGCCTTCGACATCGATCTTGATCAGGTCGAACCGCTGTCCCGCCAGCAGGGTGTCGGCAGTCTCCAGCCTGATGTTGCCCGCCCCTTCGACCACCCGGCTGCCGCCCAGATTCTGCTTCGGCACCCGCATCGACGCCGCCGCCGCCGCCTGATCCGACAGCCCGATCCCCAGATATTGCCGGTCGCAGGCGCCGTGGATGCCGTTCAGAAAGATGTTGCTGTCGAGAATGGCAATCGCTGCCGGGTTAGGCTCGAACATTACGATCCGCGCCGCATGCAGAAACTTCGCCACGTACAGCGAATGGTTGCCGATGTTGGCCCCGATATCACAGAACGACCCGCCGATCGGCAGATGCCGCGCGATGATCGCCAGCTCTTCTGGCTCGTAGAACACGCCCTGCAGATGGTGTTTCTGAATTTCGTCGCGGGCGTTTACCACCGTGAAATGAACGGGTTGCCCATGCACGGTCGCCCGCACGATCCGAGCCACAGGCGAGATGTAGACGCCGCGCCGCTTGCGCCGACGCGCCAGAGGATCGGCGGAAGCGTTGGGCGATGTCGCTGCGGCCGGCCCTGCCGCAGGTTCCGGCACGGCTGGCACAGGCGGAACTGGCACCGGGGCCGTCAGTACGTCCTTGTTGCTGCGCCCGGACCGGGCCCTTGCAGGCTTTTCCGGTTTGTTCATCCGACGCTTCCCTCCAACGAGATCGCCACCAGCGCCTGCGCCTCCATGGCAAACTCCATCGGCAGCGCCTGCAGCACATCCTTGCAGAAGCCGTTCACCACCAGCGCCACCGCCTCCTCCGCGTCCATGCCGCGCGACCGGCAATAGAACAGCTGATCCTCATCGACCTTGGACGTGGTCGCCTCATGCTCGACCCGGCTCGAATTGTTCTTGACCTCGATATAGGGCACCGTATGCGCGCCGCACTGATCGCCGATCAACAGACTGTCGCACTGCGTGTAGTTGCGCGAATTCGTGGCTCGCGGATGCATGCTGACCAGACCGCGATAGGTGTTCTGCGCCTTGCCGGCCGAGATGCCCTTGGACACGATCCGGGATTTGGTATTGCGCCCCAGATGGATCATCTTGGTGCCGGTGTCGGCCTGCTGATGGTTGTTGGCAATGGCGATCGAATAGAACTCGCCCTGGCTGTCGTTGCCGCGCAGAATGCAGGACGGGTATTTCCAGGTGATCGCCGACCCGGTCTCGACCTGAGTCCACATCACCTTGGCGCGGTCGCCCCGGCAATCGGCCCGCTTGGTGACGAAATTGTAGATGCCGCCGACGCCGTTCTCGTCCCCGGGATACCAGTTCTGCACCGTCGAATACTTGACCTCGGCATCCTCCAGAATGACCAGCTCGACCACCGCCGCATGCAACTGATGGGTGTCGCGCTTCGGTGCCGTGCAGCCCTCCAGATAGCTGACGTATGCGCCCTTGTCGGCGATGATCAGGGTGCGCTCGAACTGGCCGGTGTTTTCGGCATTGATCCGGAAATACGTCGACAGTTCCATCGGACAGCGGGTACCCGGCGGAATATAGACAAATGACCCATCCGAAAACACCGCCGAATTCAGCGTGGCAAAGAAATTGTCCGACGCCGGCACCACCGACCCCAGGTACTGGCGCACCAGGTCCGGATGCTCGCGGATCGCGTCCGAGATCGAACAGAAGATCACGCCCGCTTTGGCCAGTTCCGCCTTGAAGGTGGTGCCAAGCGATACCGAATCAAACACCGCATCTACCGCCACCTTCCTGGTGTCGGCCGCAGCCCCTTCCGTGCCTTCAACTCCGGCCAGAAGCATCTGTTCCTTCAACGGAATCCCCAGCTTGGCATAGGTCGCCAACAGCCTGGGGTCGACCTCGTCCAGGCTCTTCGGCTTCACAGCCATGCTTTTCGGCTTGGCGTAGTAATACTGATCCTGATAGTCGATTTCCGGATAGTGCAGCATCGCCCAGCGCGGCTCGTCCATCTGCACCCAGCGGCGGAACGCGGCCAGTCGCCAGTCCAGCATCCACTCCGGCTCGCCGTTCTTGGTCGAGATCAGGCGCACGATCTCCTCGCTGACCCCCTTGGGCGCATAGTCCATTTCGATATCGGTGGACCAGCCATGCTTGTACTTGCCGGCCATCGCCTGCACCGCCTCGACCGTTTCGCGGTCGACACCGTCGCGCACCAAAGCGGCGTCCGGGGTTATGTCCAGTACATCCATGATCCGTTCCCAACCTGTTTTCAGGGCCTTACCCTGCATTCCTCATGCTGCGCGTGCCTGGAACCGGCGGTGCTGCGCCAGCCAGACGCCGGCAAAGCGCAAGACCTCATCCCGCGTCGTCTCGGGGCCCAACGACACCCGGATCGCCGACGCCGCCGCCAGATCATCAAACCCCATGGCACGCAAGACCCGGCTTTGCCGCACCTTGCCGGATGAACAGGCCGCCCCGGCCGAGATGGCAAACCCGGCCAGGTCCATCTGCATCACCTGGGTCTCGCCCTTCCAGCCGGGTGTCAGCAGGCAACTGGTGTTCGGCAACCGCGCCCCCGCTTCGCCCACAATCACCGTATCCGGCGCTTCGGCACGGATGGCTGCCTCCAGCGCGTCGCGGCACGCCGCCACACTGTCCCAGATCCCATCGGCCAGGTCACGGGCCGCCGCTGCCGCCGCCGCCCCGAAGCCGGCGATGCCGACCACGTTCTCGGTCCCGGCCCGCCGCCCCATTTCCTGACCGCCACCGGTCAACAGCGGCGCGATCTCCAGCCCGCCACGCACGATCAGCGCGCCCACGCCCTTGGGCCCGCCCAGCTTGTGCGCCGACAGCACGGCGAAATCCGCCCCGCTCCAGGAAAACGCGAACGGCAGCCGACCCAACGCCTGCGTCACATCCAGCAGCAACCAGTCGGCCCGCGCCGCGCCATAAGGCCACTGCCCCTCGACTTTCGCGGGCGGCTCCGTCACTATGCCGGTCTCGCCGTTGGCCAGACCCATCGCCAGCGTGTGACCCGGCCCCTGCAGCCGTTCGCCCAGCCCGCACAGGTCCAGATGCGACCACAGCGCGTCATGCGCCGTCTCCTGCACCAGCACACAAGTCCCCGGCGGCCGGCCAGCGCCACCCCCGGCCAGCACCGACGCCGCCTCGGTCGCGCCGCTGGTAAAGATCACCGCGTCCGGCGCGCATCCGATCGCTGCCGCCACCTGGCCCCGTGCCCGTTCCACCACCGCCCGTGCCGCCCGGCCCTCGGCGTGGATCGACGACGGGTTGCCCGCCACCGCCATCGCCGCCAGCATTGCCGAACGCGCCTCGATCCGCAAAGGCGCGGTCGCATTGTGGTCCAGATAGACCCGCGCCGTCATTCCCGACCCCCCGCGTTCAGTCCGGCACAAATATCCCCGCCGGAGGCGCCCGCCCGCGCCCCGTCAGGCCGACATTCACAACCGTGCCCGCTCATTCATCCACCACATGCAGCAACGACGGCACCGCCGGGCAGGGGATCAGGTCATTGCCGACCACGTCACTCAGCCGGGTCTGATGCAGGAACACATAGACATGCGCCGACAGGCTTTCCCATAACCGGTTGGTCATCGACTGCGCACGGGTGCCGGACAGCCCGCCCGACGCACCGGCCCCCTGATGCAGCGCCGACACTGTCTCGTCCACTGCCTCCAGTATCTGCGAAATCCGAATTTGGGCGGGCGACCTTGCCAGCCGGTAGCCGCCGCCGGGTCCGCGCACCGAGACGACCAGTCCCGCCCGCCGCAGTTTCACGAACAACTGCTCCAGGTAGGGCAGCGACAGGTCCTGACGGTGCGCAATCCCTGCCAATGAAACCAGCGCATCGGCCTTGGCCGCCGCCAGATCGGCAAGTGCCACCATGGCATAACGCCCTTTTGTTGACAGTTTCATGGCCTTGTCCCTGCCAAATACATTGACGCAACGCAGAAGGACGCTTAACTCACGTCCACCCCAAACCGGCATCGACCGGTGTTTAGAACGATTCTAGGTTGTCTGAGCGATTTCGTCAAGAATAACCGCTGGACCTACAGGAAAGCAGGCGAGGCAATGCCCGAGGTGATTTTTCCGGGGCCGGAAGGCCGGCTAGAAGGCCGCTACCATCCGCAAAAGGAAAAAGACGCGCCGATCGCGATCATCCTGCATCCGCATCCGCAGTTCGGCGGCACCATGAACAACAAGGTGGTCTACAACCTGCACTACGCCTTCTACAACATGGGCTTCACCGTGTTGCGCTTCAATTTTCGCGGCGTCGGGCGCAGTCAGGGCGAATATGATCAGGGCATCGGCGAACTCAGCGACGCTGCAAGTGCGCTCGACTATCTGCAGTCGATGAACCAGAACTCCAAACATTGCTGGGTTGCGGGCTTTTCCTTCGGGGCCTGGATCGGCATGCAGCTTCTGATGCGCCGCCCGGAAATCACCGGCTTCATTTCGGTGTCGCCGCCCGCCAATCTCTATGATTTCTCGTTCCTCGCCCCCTGCCCGGCCTCGGGTCTGGTGATCAACGGTCTCGCCGACCGGGTCGCCCCGCCAAAAGATACCGTCAGTCTGGTCAACAAGCTGCACGAGCAGAAGGGTATCACCATCACCCACGAACAGGTCGAGGGCGCCGGGCATTTCTTTGAAGAGCCGCATATGGAGCCGATGATCGCCTCGGTCACCAGCTACGTCCGGCGGCGGTTGACCGAAGGCACCCGGTGAGGGCAGACGATGAGTACAAGAGAGGAACTGGCTGACGCCCTGGCGCATGATGTGATCGAGGCGATGGAAGCAACCGGCCATGAGAAGCTCTGGGAAGAGGTGGCCAAGGAAATCGGCATCACCTCGCCAACCACGCAGGAAGCCTTTGTGACAGCAATGCGGATCCGGCTGGCTGAACGCCGGGGCCGCAAGTTTCTGGAAGAACGGCTGGCGGCGATGGCAAAGGCGAACCGGCCGGGCTGAAAAGGCGATCCGGGCCGGGCCGCTGCCAAAATCCTTGACCAAGGATTTTCTCAAGAGTTTTTCTGAAAACTCTTGGGCTCGCGGCACCGGCGTCGCGGTATACGACCGCATGCCGACTTCTCTCGTGGCCGAAACCGCGCTATAGGCTCTGCACCCCGAATCCAGATATCAAATCCAGAGGATCCCATGACCAAGATCAAGGTAGCAAACCCGGTTGTCGAGCTGGATGGCGACGAGATGACCCGGATCATCTGGGATTTCATCAAGAAAAAGCTGATCCTGCCCTACCTGGATATCGATCTGAAATACTACGACCTCGGCATCGAGGAACGCGATCGCACCAACGACCAGATCACCATCGATGCGGCCAACGCCATCAAGCTCCACGGCGTCGGCGTGAAATGCGCCACCATCACCCCGGACGAGCAGCGGGTGGAGGAGTTTGGGCTGAAGCAGATGTGGAAGTCGCCCAACGGCACCATCCGCAACATCCTGGGCGGCGTGATCTTTCGTCAGCCGATCATCTGCCGTAACGTGCCCCGTCTGGTCCCCGGCTGGACCCGACCGATCGTGGTCGGCCGCCACGCCTTCGGCGACCAGTACCGTGCCACCGATTTCCGCTTTCCCGGTCCCGGCAAGCTGACGATGAAATTCGCCGGCGACGACGGCACCGTGATCGAGCGCGACGTCTATTCCGCCCCCTCTGCCGGCGTCTACATGGGCATGTACAACCTTGACGACAGCATCATCGACTTCGCCCGCGCCTCGCTGAACTACGGCCTCAACCTCGGCTGGCCGGTCTACCTTTCGACCAAGAACACCATCCTGAAAGCCTATGACGGCCGCTTCAAGGACCTGTTCCAGAAAGTCTATGAGGAAGAGTTCGAGGCCGCTTACAAGAAGGCCGCCATCACCTACGAACACCGGCTGATCGACGACATGGTTGCCAGCTCGATGAAATGGTCGGGCGGCTATGTCTGGGCCTGCAAGAACTACGATGGCGACGTGCAGTCCGACCTGGTGGCGCAGGGCTTCGGCAGCCTCGGCCTGATGACCTCGGTCCTCTTGACCCCCGATGGCAAGATCGTCGAGGCCGAGGCGGCGCACGGCACTGTCACCCGCCACTACCGCCAGCACCAGAAGGGGCAGGCGACCTCGACCAACTCGGTCGCGTCGATCTACGCCTGGACCGGCGGCCTGCGCCACCGCGCCAAGCTGGATAACAACGCCGCCCTGCTGAACTTCGCCGAAGCGCTGGAAAAGACCACGGTGGCCACGGTCGAAGCCGGCGACATGACCAAGGATCTGGCGCTGCTGGTCGGTCCGGACCAGAAATGGCTGACCACCGAAGGCTTCCTGGAAAAGGTCGCGGAAAACCTGAACACGGCCCTGCCGGGCTAGGGGCGCCGCCCAGGCGGGGTTGCATTGCAAGGCCTGCGGCGCAATCGCTGCTGGCCTTTTGCCCGGCCTTGGGCTATCGCGGCGGCGCAGCATAAAGGCAGTGACAATGGACCTCCGCAATATCGCGATCATCGCGCACGTCGACCACGGCAAAACCACGCTTGTGGACGAATTGCTCAAGCAGTCCGGCGCGTTCCGTGAAAACCAGTCGGTGGCCGAGCGCGCGATGGACAGCAACGATATCGAACGCGAACGTGGCATCACCATTCTGGCCAAATGCACCAGCCTGGAATGGGGCGGCCTGCGCATCAACATCGTCGACACCCCCGGCCACGCCGATTTCGGCGGCGAGGTCGAACGCATCCTCAGCATGGTCGATGGCGTGGTGCTGCTGGTCGATGCCGCCGAAGGCCCGATGCCGCAAACCAAATTCGTGACGTCGAAGGCACTGGCGCTTGGTCTGCGCCCGATCGTGGTGCTGAACAAGGTTGACAAGCACGACGCCGAACCCGACCGCGCGCTGAACGAGGTGTTCGACCTGTTCGCCAACCTTGGCGCCGACGACGATCAGCTTGATTTCCCGGTCCTCTATGCCTCGGG
>JANNRR010000017.1:0-35316 GCA_031401675.1 Paracoccaceae bacterium | reverse complement strand
TCTCTATGGTGATGACAGAATTGCCCGACCGACACTAACCTCATTCTTTTGCCCGTGTCAGGCGACGACACCGGTATCCACTTCTATCTTGTCCGCTTTGGCGTTCAGCCCTTGCTGCGGGGGCGACCGGCTGGCCGCCTTGTCTTCCGGGGTGGTGGCGACCCTTGTTCGTCTGGCCGTGGCTGCCAGACCGGAATGCCGGCATCAAGGGCGGTGCGCAGGTCAGGGCCGTCTGCGTCCAGGGGGCGCCCTGCATGTTTTAGCTGGCCCGGAGTGCGGGACAGGCGCGCGACGAGGTTCTGCATCTTCACCCCATCGACAGAGACGATCATCTCGCGTTCACGGAAATGGGCGTCCTCGAAGATGTCTTTCATGTTGAGAACCCGCGCGATCGCCGCGTCGACGCGCCGGAACTCTGCCATCACTTCGGCCGATGCACGGCTCCCGACCCAATTCTTGACCGCTGCCTCCAGCGATTCGCGGTTGCGGCTGCGATCCTGGAAAGTCCTGAACCGGTCATCGCCCGTCAGCCCGACAAGATCGAGAACCCGTGCCGCCACGGTGTCGGATGACGATGATACGGCGACCCACACGCCGTCGGCACACCGGTAGGTGCCGCGCGGAACCGTGTACGGGATACCGGCACCCAGTCTTGGCTGAAGATACCCCATATGGGCGTAGGCCGATGGCAGGGGTCCCATGATCTGGAACATCGTGGTCAGTAGATTGACGTCGATCAACTGCCCTTCGCCTGTACGTTCCGCATGTCGCAATGCGGCCATCACCGAAAATGCCCCTGCCAGCGCCGTTACTTCATCTGTCAGGGCGATCGGTGGCAGGAGTGGCGCGCCGTCAGCCTCGCCCATCAGGTCGGATAGGCCACTCAGCGCCTCGGCAATGGTGGCAAAACCCGGATGCAGTGCATAGGGGCCGTCTTGACCGAAGCCGCTGACCTGCAGAATAACCAGTGCCGGATTGCGCTCCAGCAGAACGGCAGGTGCGAAACCGAGGGACTTGAGCTTGCCTGGACGCATGTTCTCGATCAGGACGTCCGCGCTTTCCAGCAGCGTTTGAAACTGTGCTTTCCCGGCGCTGGACTTCAGGTCCATCACTACTGTCCGCTTGTTGCGGTTCAACAGTTTCCAGAAGTAGCTATCGGTCTCGTCGACGCCGATCCAGCCCATACGCCGGGTCGGATCACCGCCTGGCGCTTCAACCTTGATCACGTCGGCCCCGTAGTCGGCCAGATAACGGGCGACCCCCGGCCCTGCGACTACGGTCGCCATCTCGACCACGCGAACGCCTTCCAGAGGCGCGGTCATTCAGCCGTTCCAGCGACGGGTCGGCGCGGCAGAAGAACGGCGCGGGTGAAAGTGCAGACGTGGCGTCGATCCTGATCGAACCCGTCAGTCCGCACCGTCAGAATCCCGGTCCTTGGTTGCGACGCCGAAGCGCGGACGGAAAGCACCTCGGTTTCGCCGTAGAGCGTGTCGCCGTGATGCAGCGGTGCCAGGTGCCGCAGCTCCGACAGGCCAAGGTTCGCGATGGCTCGGCCTGAAATGTCGGGCACGCTCATTCCGAGAAGCAGTGAATAGATGTATGTGCCGACAACGATGTTGCGCCCGCCAGGCATCTCGGCCGCCGCATAGGCGCGGTCGATGTGCAGGGGGCTTGCCGCCATCGTCAACAAACAGAACATGTGATCCTCAGCCTCGGTCACGGTCTTGCCCGGCCAGTGGCGGTACCGGTCACCCGGCCGGTAGTCCTCGATAAAGCCGCCGAAGCGCCGTTCGCGGGCGTCGTGGACGGTGGGGGCGGACTGGCCGGGTTGCTCCAACTTCACACCTCCAGCACTACCGTGTGTGCGCCTGTCGGGAGTTCGTCGTCCACCTTAACCAGGATTTCGATCACCCGACCGGCGGCCGGAGCCGGCACGTCAACTGTCGTTTTGTCGGTTTCCACAGTGAAGAGCGTATCTCCAGCGGCTACAATATCGCCCGGAGCGACCGAGATTCCGACGACCAGCACCTCGTTCGCAGCATCGCCGACTTTCGGCATTTTCAGTACGCTTTTCATTCTGGAATTCCTCGTTGGATTCTGGCCAGATCAGATGACTTCGCCACTGAAAGGGTCAAAGAGGTGCGCGCGTCCGGGGTCCGGGAGCACCGAGATTTCGGCTTTCGGGGTTGGCAACTCATCTGCAGGGCAGCGCAATATCAGGGGCACGCCCTTGCCTGAACCCGATCCCGCAGCCGTGTCTTCCGGCCCGAGAACCCTGAGATCACTGCAGGTTGGCATGGCCATCACGTAGGATTCAGGTTCCAGACGCTCGACCAGCTCCACGCGGGCAGGAATTGTGCCATCGCTGCCAGGTGGAAGCCAACGCAGATGCTCGGGTCGGACTCCGAGGATGACGGGTGTACCTGGACCGGGCGTCCGCGCCTTGTCGCGTGGCCGGACATCAAGCAAAAGCGGCCCTATCCGCACCCCCCCGTCGGCCCAGATGGCTGCGATCAAGTTCATCGCCGGGCTGCCGATGAAGCTGGCGACAAAGAGGTTTGCGGGCGAATGGTACAGCGCGCGAGGCGTATCATACTGCATGAGACGTCCCTCCGAGAACACCGCGACCCGGCTACCCAGCGTCATCGCCTCTACCTGGTCATGTGTCACGTGGATCGTGGTCACGCCCAGTCGCTCGTGCAGACGTCCCAACTCCGCACGCAACTGTACGCGGAGCTTGGCGTCGAGGTTCGAAAGCGGCTCGTCCAGCAGGAATGCCTTGGGGTGCCGCACTATGGCACGGCCCATCGCGACTCGCTGCCGCTGGCCACCGGACAGTTGTGCTGGCTTGCGGTCAAGCAAGCCGGCAAGATCTAGGATGCGCGCGGCTTCGTCCACCCTGGCCACGATTTCCGATTTGGGAAGATTTCGCAGTTCCAACGCGAACGAAATGTTCTCGCGGACGGTCATCTGCGGATAGAGCGCGTAGGACTGGAACACCATGGCGATGTCGCGGTCACGTGCGGGCAATTCGTTGACCCTTTTCCCACCGATCTGCACCTCGCCAGTCGTGATCGCTTCGAGCCCGGCGATCATGCGCAGAAGAGTGGATTTACCACACCCCGAAGGGCCGACGAACACGACAAATTCGCCGTCGCCGATCTGCAGATCAACCGCGCGGACGGCGGTGATACCGCCATCATAAACCTTGCCCACGCCTTTGAGGCTGATCGCCCCCATCTGGTCGTTACCCTTGCCAAACTCGTTGCACCGTCCGCAGACTAACCGCTCTGGCTCATGACGCTAACGCTGCAGCGCAACGGTGTCAATCGTTTGACCGATTCAATCAATCGGTTGACTACTTGATTTGGTATCGTTAGCTTCGATCGTGCATTCTTGGCGGGGAGTGCATTGTGTCCGGGGCGCTTCGGGGAGGACCGACATGGCCGACCAATCGATCATCGAGGATATCGGCGTCGCGACCATACGCGGGCAGTTGCCGGCACCGGTGGTTTTTGGCGACTGGGTCATGAAGGAGCGGGAATTTGTCGTTGTGCGTCTTCGGACAAGGTCGGGACATGAGGGCTGGGCTTTCACCCTGACACGGGACGGTGTAGTGGCCGAACAGATCCGCAAGACAATCGCACAAACCTACCTCGGGACCAGCCTGCAGGACCGCGCAACAACGTTCCGCGTGGCCAAAGGGCGCAGCTACGGCAGCCATGCCGGCGGTGTCGGCCTGCGCGCGCTGTCGATGGTGGACCTTGCTGCCTGGGACGCTGCAGCGAAGATGGCAGAGAAGCCAATCGCGGAGTTCCTGGGCGGCAGCGTGTCACCGATGCCTGCCACCGCAATCATCGGCTATCCTCCGGCGCTGATGCCGCCCGACAAGGTCGCGGAACAGGTGGGCGATCTCTGGGCGAAGGGCTGGCGGCGCTTCAAATGCCCGATGGGGCTGACGTTCGACCAGTCAGAGGCACGGCTGCGCGCGGCAAGGGCGGCGGCGCCCGATGCCTGGCTCGGGACCGATCTAGTGTGGATGTTTTCGACCGTCGACGATGCCGCTGACTATGCCAACCGGCTGTCCGATCTGAACATGGGCTGCATCGAAGACATCTTCCCGCCGGGCAGCGCGGGCAAGCTCGCCGCGTTGCGCAAGCGCGTACCGATGCCGATCTGGCAGGGCGACGAACAAGGGGGGGCGTACTACCCCGAGGCGCTGATCATGGCGGGATCAGTTGATCGGGTCCGGGTCGATCTGACCTGTATGGGCGGAATTACCGGCGGTCGGGCCGTGATCGACGAATGCCTAGCCGCAGGCGTTGATTTTGGGCCTCATATGTTCGCCCATGTCCACAGCCAGGTCTTCGCTGCCTGGGGCTTCGACGACAAGCCGGTCGAATGGGGCGTTCCCTGGACCGGCGTGGACCCCTATGCCGATAGTCTGGCACAGCCCGACCTACTGGTCGACGGGCGGATGAAGCCGCTGCCGCAAAGCCCCGGTTTCGGCCCGCTCATCAACCGCGACTGGGCGCTGAGCCAGCCTCATTCTGACCCCGACGGCATTCTGTCCGAGGGGGCGGCATGACCGCTGCGCTTGCCGTTCCGCCCGGATACGCTGCCGGCCTGTTCCACCTTGCGGGCCGGACAGCCGTGGTGACCGGCGCGGGATCGGGACTTGGGGCGGCAATTGCGACCGGCTACGCCCAGCTCGGCGTGACCGTGGTTCTGGCAGACATCAACGAAGAAGGTGCAGCCGCAACCGCCGCGACGATCGCAACGCAGGGCGGCAAAGCCTCTGTCGCTCCGCTCGACGTGACCGACCGCGCCGCCTGCTTTGACCTGGCAGAGCGGATCGGCCGGGTCGACATCCTAGTGAACAGCGCAGGCTCTGCCTTTCGCAGCCCGGCCGAGGAGTTCCCGGAAGAAAAGTTCAACTTCATCCTCGATCTGAACCTGAAGGGAACCTATTGGTGCTGTCAGGCGTTCGGGCGCGGCATGCTTGCACACGGCAAGGGTTCCATCATCAACCTTGCCTCCATCGGCTCGTTCATCGCCTATCCCTGGGCCTCGGCCTATCTTGCGTCCAAGGGTGGCGTACTGGGCATCACGCGCGCGCTTGCGCTTGAATGGTGCGGACGGGGCGTGCGGGTCAACGGAATCGGGCCGATGCTGATGGAATCGCCGCTGACGGCAAAGGCAGCGGCGACATCGTCGATCACTGCCGATTTCATCAAGGCCCGCATGCTGCGCCCGACGCTTGGCCTGCCGCGTGAACTGATCGGTGCAGCGGTATTTCTTGCGTCAGATGCCTCGTCTCTTGTCACCGGCCATACGGTGATGTGTGATGACGGCTATCTGACCGGGTGAGGCGCTCCATGGCCCAGATCACCAAGGCACACCACACTGGCTTCACGGTCGCGTCGCTTGACCGTTCTATTGCGTTCTATCGCGACCTGCTGGGCTTCGAGGTTGCATTTCGGTGGAACCCCCACGCGCCCTATATCGGGGTTCTTGTGGGCTATCCTTCGGTCGATCTGCACGGCGCGATCCTGCGGCTTCCGGGAACGGAGGTCTGTCTTGAGCTCTTGGAATACAGGGGCATAGACCGGCAGTCGGTCGACATGTCCAACGGCAATATCGGTTCCGGACATATCGCCTTCGTGGTCGATGATCTGGAATCGCTTTACGCTGAACTGACCGCAGCAGGCGTGCCGTCAGTCAGCCCGCCGGTGACACCGACAATCGGCCCGAACCGGGGCGGTCGTGCGGTTTACATGATCGACCCGGACGGCTTCCGGGTCGAACTGATCCAAACGGCGCAAGACTTCGGCAGCTACACGCCAGACCAAGGGGAGCAGGATGGCTAAGATCAGGATGCGTCAGGCGGTGCTTCAGGCACTCAGCGACGCGATGGACGACGATCCCAGCGTGTTCTGCATGGGTGAGGACATCGCGGCGGCAGGGGGGCCGTTCAAGGTCACCGAAGGACTATTGGAACGGCACGGCCCCGACCGGGTAATCGATACGCCGATTTCAGAAATGGCGTTCCTGGGGGCAGGGGTCGGTGCCGCTGTCTGCGGTATGAAGCCGGTCATCGAGATGATGTTCATCGAGTTTATCGGCGTCGCGCTCGATCAACTTACGACACAGGCAGCGACGATGCGCTACCTGTCGCGCGGCCGCCTTACGGTTCCGATGGTGGTGCGAGCGTCGGCGGGTGCGGGGCAGGGCTTCGGTTGTCAGCACAGCCAGATGCTCGATCACTGGGTCCGTGGTACGCCGGGCCTCAAGGTGGTGGTGGCAAGCGGGGCCCGCACGGCCTATGGCCTTTTGCGCGCCGCCATCGAGGATCCCGACCCGGTTGTGGTGCTGGAACCACGCATCCTTTACGGCGAACGGGAGGAATGGGAGTTTGACCCTGCCTATCGGGTGCCGCTCGGCAAGGCGGAGATCCTCCGGTCGGGCGGCGCGGTGACCCTGGTGACCTGTGGCGCGATGGTTCCGGTGGCGATGGAGGCCGCCGAAGGGATCGACGCCGAAGTGATCGACCTGCTGACATTATGGCCGTGGGACCGGGCGACCGTGATGAATTCGGTTGCGCGAACCGGTCGGATCGTGACGTTGGAAGAGGCGCCGCGCGGATCGGGTTGGGGTGGCGATCTGGTGGCCGAAGTGGCGCAGGCCGCCTTTGGAAAACTTAAGGCACCGCCGCATCGCATCACCCTGCCGGACGCGCCCGTCCCCTACAACGGCGGACTCGAGTCCCGCTACCTTCCTTCGGCGCCTTATGTGGCCGAACAGGTCGCACATCTGCTGGCAACAGACAAAAATCCCCAGCCGTGGTGGAGCGCGCTATGACCCTTTCCAACATTCTCACGCCCCGCGACCGTCGGGCGGCGCTTGCCGACAGGCCCACGCAACTGGCCCGGATGATCGAAATCCGCGAGGTCGAGGCTGCGATCCAGGGGCTTTTCGCCGATGGTCATGTGCGCGGCTCGACCCACCTTGCCAACGGGCAGGAGGCCGTGGCCGTCGGCATAGCGCGCGCCATCGACCCGGACGACGTGGTGACCTGCACGTACCGGGGCCACGGGCATGCACTTGCTCTCGGTGTCACGCCTGTGGGCGTCATCGGCGAGATCTGTGGGCGGACCGTCGGCTGTGCGGGTGGCCTTGGCGGCTCGATGCACCTCGTCGAACCCGAGGTCGGGCTGCTGCCGACCTTTGCGATCATCGGGGCGGGCATTCCGGTCGCTTGCGGCGCCGCGATGGCGGCCCGAGCGCGCGGCACGGACCGGGTGGCTGTGGCGATTTTCGGTGACGGGACGGCCAACATCGGTGCGTTCCACGAATCTCTGAACTTCGCGGCCATTCTGCGACTTCCGGTAATTTTTGTCTGTGAAAACAACCTCTACGGTGAATACACGCGGATGAACCTTTCGACCCCGGTCGAGGATATCGCGGTGCGGGCTGCCGGATATGCGATACCCGGCGTGATCGTCGACGGGCAGGACGCTGACGCGGTCGAAGTTGCCATGGAAACGGCCGTTGCCCGGGCACGCGCGGGCGAAGGACCAAGCCTGCTCGAAATGAAGACATACAGGTACTCGGGCCACTCCCGATCCGACCCCGCGACCTACCGGCTGCCGGGTGAGCTTGACATCTGGATGAAACGCGATCCGATCCCGCTCTTTGCCGACCGGCTAGCGGCAGAGGGCGCAATCGGTGTCGGCGGGCTGGACGCAATGCGGGCTGTTGTCAAGGAAGAGGTCGGCCTTGCAGTCGCCGAAGCTCTTGCGGCGCCACAACCAACGCTGGATGAGATCTTTGCCCATGTTGATGCGGCAAGCGGTGGAGCAGACAGACGATGGCATTTCTGGTCGAAATAGCGGTGTGCTGACGGTAGCAGACAATCCAGAGCGCAAACGGGCGCGGGTCAAAGCCATGTCAGCGCGGAATCTCGCTGCGGTCTGTGCGATAAGGCGACGCACGCGAGTCTGCGGCCCGCCAGTTTCGCCATAGCGCCGGGCCGTCGGTGTGGATAGATTTTCCTGTGGCATCAACGGCCACGGTCACGGGCATATCCTCGACCCGAAACTCGTGGATCGCTTCCATCCCCAGATCGGGGAAAGCAACCACCCGCGCGGCGCGGATGGCCCTCGACACCAGAACCGCCGCGCCACCGACGGCAACCAGATAGGCTGCGCGGTGCCTTGCGATGGCCGCGATGGCGTCAGGCCCGCGTTCAGCCTTTCCCACCATCGCCAGCAGACCCTGTTCCAATATCATGTCGGTGAATCCGTCCATCCGTGTAGCGGTTGTTGGCCCGGCGGGCCCGACCACCTCGTCGCCGACCGGTTGCACCGGCCCGACATAGTAGATCATCCGCCCTGCAAGATCGACCGGCAGTGGCCGGCCAGCGGCGACAAGGTCAGCGATACGCTTGTGCGCCGCATCCCGTCCGGTCAGCAGATGCCCGGACAGAAGCAGCGTCTCGCCCGCCACCCACCCGGCCACTTCGACAGGGGTGAGGCGGTCAAGATCGACACGGCGCGTCGTTCCTGCCGTCCGCTCCAGCGCGATTTCTGGCCAATCCGACAATAGCGGTGGCGCAAGCAGGCTCGGGCCGCTGCCGTCCAGCACGATGCGGGCATGGCGGTCTGCAGCGCACTGCGGCACCAGCGCAACGGGCAAAGAGGCCGCATGTGTGGGCCAGGTGGCAACCTTGACATCCAGCACAGTTGTCAGCCCTCCCAACCCCTGCGCCCCGATCCCAAGCGCGTTGATCCGGTGATAGAGGTCAAGGCGCAGTTCTTCCAGCGCGGTAGCCGGGCCGCGCCGGATCAACGCGCCCATGTCAAGCGGTGCGAGCAAAGCCTCTTTCGCAATCAGCATTGCCTTTTCGGCATTGCCGCCAATGCCCAGCGAAATGATCCCCGGCGGGCACCAGCCCGCACCCATCCCGGCCACGGTTTGAACCGCCCAGTCGACGACAGAGTCGGCCGGATTCAGCACGGCAAAGCGCACCTTGTTCTCGGACCCGCCTCCCTTCGCTACGATGGTCAGTTGCAGCGTTCGACCGGGAACCAGGACCACATGCAGGATTGCCGGGCTGTTGTCTCCGGTGGATCGCCGCGCGAAAAGCGGATCGCTTACCATCGAGGGGCGCAGCGGGTTGTTCTCGTCCAGCCAAGCCCGGCGCACGCCCAGATTGACCAGATCGCCCAACGCAAGGTCAGAGCCGATCCTGACCTCTTGCCCCAATAGGGCAAAGACGGTGACAATGCCGGTGTCCTGACAGATCGGCCGCCGCCCCAAAGCCGCCATCCGCGACGAAACGAGGATCTGTGCGATTGCATCCTTGGCGACGGAGCTTTCCTCTCGTTGCCAGGCCGCATGCATATGGGCCAGGAAGTCCGGCGACTGATAGCAGGAAATGTACTGCAGCGCGTCGGCGATACTGTCGACGATATCGCCGCCGTCAATTGTGGCTGGGTCCATGGCTGGCAGCCTGCTAATCGCGATTAAGTCGCCGCGGCGCGACTAGATCATGTACGGGTAGGTGTGACAACTGGTCCTTGGGACGGTTTTGCACAGCACCTGCTCGATTATCGCTTCCTTCTGAGCGTCGCCGATGGGCGGATCGTGTTGCATCGGCTAGGCCTTCGGTTCCGATTGGGACACGGCGCGCTGAGGGTCCGACCCGAACAATGCACAGCACGACGGCACCGTGACATCGCCAGCCCCTCCGCGTTGATCGGGTCCGGGTTTGGCGTCTCATGAACCTTCAATCGTAGGGCTTTTCAGCCAACCAGGCGCATCTGGAATACCCTGCACGATCCAGCCGCCATCCACCACCATAGTCTGCCCGGTCATGTAGGCGGCATCATCTCCGACCAGATAGCGCACGGCACCTGCAATCTCTTCTGTTTGCGCCAGACGGTGCATCGGCACCCGAGCCAGCATCCAGTCCTCGCGCAGCGATCCGTCGGCCAAACCCTGATCGATGAACTTTGTCCGCGTAAACCCCGGTGCAACCGCATTGACGCGGATCCCTGCCGATGCCAATTCGAGCGACAGGGCGCGGGTCAGGCCGAGGATACCAGCCTTGGCCGCACAGTAAGCGCCCCGCCCGGGCAGGCCGACAAAGGCGGCGGTCGAGGCGATGGAGACGATGGAGCCGCCGCGTCCGCCGGCTAGCATCCGGGGCACGGCCTGCGTAGCGCAAAGAAAGGCTCCGTGCAGATGAGTTGCCACCACGGCCGAAAAATCGGCAAAACTGACCTTGCCCACCAGCCCGACCCGCTGGATACCGGCGTTGTTGACCAGAATGTCTAGCCGTCCAGCTTTGGCGTCCAGCGTCACAAATGCGTTGGCCACATTGGCTTCGTCGGTGACGTCGCCCATCAGGTAGGTCACGCCCGGTCGCGGTTCGTCGGTTGGGGCCTTGTCCAGAGAGAAGGCGGTTGCACCGTCCGCCACCAACCGTGCGATGATCGCATCGCCGATCCCGCGTGCCCCGCCGGTGACCAACGCCACCTTGCCGTCCAGCCTGTCGCCCATAGCCCGCCCCTTCAATACATTAGCCAGCCACCGCTGACGTTGATCGTCGCGCCGGTGATGTAGTCGGCATGGTCTGAGGCCAGAAACAACACCGTCCCTGCCAGTTGCGACGGTGCGGCAATGTAGCCGAGCGGAATCTGCGCGGCGATGGCGGACAGACCCGGCGCGTCCATGCCGCTGCGCATCATTGCGGTGTCGGCAGCGCCGGGAGACACCGCGTTCACGGTGATCCGGTCGCGCGCCAGTGACCGTGCCAGCCCGCGAGTAGTCGACACGATGCCGCCCTTTGTAGCTGCATAGGCCACCGAGCCGCCAAAGCCGCCGGACTGCCAACCCTGCGATGTGAAGTTGATGATACGACCGCCGCTGCCCTGCACCTGCATCACGCGGGCAGTGGCCTGGGCCAAGAAGAAACAGGCCTTGAGGTTGATGTCATGCTGAAAGTCCCAGTCTGCCTCTGTCACGTCCATGACCGACGGGCGGCGGATCAAGACGGCCGCCGTCTGAACCAGCACATCGAGCCCGCCTAGTGCTGACCGGGCCTCTTCCACCAGCCCGGCGTGGCCCGCCACGTTCCGCAAATCCCAGGCGATGGCCGGATGCGGCCCTCCCTCCATCTCGCCGACAAGCGCAGCCAGCCCGCCAGCGTCCAGATCGACGCAGGCGACCCGTGCGCCGACGCCGGAAAAGGCCAGCGCGACCTCTCGCCCGATGCCGCCCAATGCGCCGGTCAGAATGACTCGTTTCCCCCGCAGTCCGGCGGCCAGATCAAAGGTCATCCTGTTTTCCTCATTTCAGCGTCCGTCCGGCGGCGGTACGACCGTCTGCTCGACAACGAAACAGGACTGCGCCTCGGCTATGAACAGCTTGCGGTCTGCGATCAGCAAGGACCGGCTGGGCTCGCTGGCAAACGCCGACTCTGCGTCGGCGACGCTGTCGAACCAGATTTCTCCGACGCCGTCCCAAGCCGCCTCATCGGGCACCCAGCTTTGCACAAGGCCGTAGCGCAAGCCTCGAAGGCCTGGCATTTGCCGCACGATGTCGGCATGCGGTCCGGTCCAATGGTTGAAAAAGGCTTCGCGGCTCAGATGGCTTTGACGGCGGATCAGGCTGATACGCTTGATCATGTGGACGGCTCCTTTGATCGGCGCGGCTGGAAGAATTCGAGCGTAATCTCGTCATGGATGCGCAGGTAGGCGACCTGCGCGCCCTGGTTTGGCCCGGCATCGACTTCAATCGGGCCATCCGGGGCCACGGCGCGTGCGCCGCAGGCGATGGCGTGCGCCCAGGCGGCACTGGCATCCGTGACCACAAGGCAGAGATGCATGTTGCCGGGATTGGCCGTTGCGCCGGGCAGCGGCATCTTGTCGGGCAGACGGTAATCCAGCAATTCCAGCGTGTTGCCTCCAGGAAGATCGACAAAGGCAGCATCGATTGTGACGCGGGGATAGCCGACATGGCGGCCCAGATAGGGCCGGTCCAACAACGAGCGCCAGCGCGCAGGAACGCCCAAGAACGCCTCCCAGAAGGCCAGAGCGCAATCCAGATTGGCCACGCTGATGCCGACATGGTGTATCCCGGTGGCGGTCGCAGATTGTCCAGGACTGGTCATTCGCGCGCCTCAAACACGAAAGATGCGTTCGGCATTGCGCGAGAACAGCGCCACCTGCTCGGCAAACGTGAAATCCGCGATGATTGCGGCATAGGCATTGATCACGTCGGGATATGAAGAGAACATGCGGTCCACCGGCCAGTTGGTGCCGAAAACGATCCGGTCCACGCCAAAGGCTTCGATCGACCCAAGCACCCATGGTCGGATCGAGGCGACGGTCCAGAGCGGGTCGCACATGCCGAGGCCGGAAACCTTCATCACCACGTTCGGTGCCTCGGCCATTGTCGTCACGGCCATACGCCAACGGGCAAAGGTTTCGGCGTCTCGTGCCATCGGGATCGCGCAGTGGTCGATGCAAAGTGTCGTGTCGGGAAAGGCACGGGCAAGGTTACGGATGTCGGCGGCGTGTTCGATGCGGGTGTCGATACAAGCCACCAGCCCCCGCGGAGCAAGGCCGGCAAAGCCGCATCGCCACGCCGGATCGACCAGATAGTTACCCTTGCCGAAGTCGCGGATACCGCGAAGGTTGGCAAAGGCCGCATGGCGTTCCAGCACCGAATGGGCATCTGGCCGAGCCAGATGACATTCTGCGACGATCCCGTGCGGAAAGCCGGTCGCATCGGCAAAGCCCTGCAGCCAGGCGGTTTCATCCACCGGGTCGGGCGTGGCAACGGCCGCCTGCACGTGGATCGCCTTGGTCACGTTGGCAAATCGAATTTCGGCCAGAAAATCCTTGATTCGGTAGCGCTGCGATTTCAATGGGTCCGTATCGGCCAAGAACCCATGGGTCGCATCGGCCTCCAGCCAGCCATAGCGCAGGGTAGGGTGCTTCAGGTCATGCAGGTGAAAGTGCGTTTCGACAAAGGCAAGTTCAGCCATGAGTGGCTCCCGCCGATTTCGATATGGCCCCGGCTATTGCCTGTCCCAGCGCTTGGGTCGATGCCGTTCCGCCCATATCGCGGGTCAGGTTTTCGCCTGAGGCCAGGACACGCTCGATAGCCCCGACGACCGCCGCCGCCGCGTCTTGCGCGCCCAGGTGTTCCAGCATCATGGCGCCTGACCAGATCTGACCGATCGGGTTGGCGATGTTCTTGCCGGCGATGTCCGGCGCCGAACCGTGTACCGGCTCGAACATCGACGGGAACCGGCGCTCGGGATTAAGATTGGCGGACGGTGCGATACCGATCGTACCGGCCACGGCAGGGCCAAGGTCAGACAATATGTCGCCGAACAGATTCGAGGCCACGACCACGTCGAAACTCGCGGGTCGGCCGACGAAGTGGGCCGTCAGAATATCGATGTGATACTGCTCTACCGCCACATCGGGATAGTCCATGGCCACCGATCGGAGCCGTTCGTCCCAGAACGGCATGGTGTGAATCAACCCGTTCGATTTGGTGGCTGAGGTCAGCCGCCCCTTGCGCCGTCGGGCAAGATCAAAGGCATACCGCATCACTCGGTCACAACCATGACGGGTCATGATCGTGTCCTGCACGACCATCTCCTGGTCGGTGCCAGGGAACATCCGGCCACCAACGGTGGAGTATTCGCCCTCGTTGTTTTCGCGGACGATCATCATGTCGATTGCGCCGGGAGCGGATAGCGGCGAGCGCACTCCCTGCAACAGACGAACCGGGCGCAGGTTCACATATTGCTGAAAGTCCCGCCGGATCGGCATCAGCAATGTCCAGAGCGATTCGACGTCGGAAACGGTGGGCCAGCCTATGGCGCCCAGATAGATTGCATCATGCCCGGCGATCCGCGCCAGGCCATCTGCGGGCATCATCCGTCCGTGCCGCGCATGATGGTCGCAGCCCCAGTCGAAGTGGTCCCAGCGCAGATCCAGACTGAAAAGTTGTGCAGCGGCATCCAGCACGCGGATGCCCTCGGGCACCACTTCCCGGCCGATCCCGTCGCCTTCGATAACCGCGATGCGCAAGCTGCCGGCTTCCCCTTGCAGAGCCGCATAGCAAGCAACCGCGGCGAATGGTATCGTTTCTATTGGTAAGCTGCGTTCTTGGCAATTTCAATCCCCCGACCTGGACCGGGTGCCGGAGACCGGGAGACTGCAGAATTCGGTACCATGCCGGACCGTCGACCTCCGCTGACAGCGACGGAGGCCACGTCATTCGACAGCGCGAGGCCCGTCCCGGAGATAGACGGAATCGGTGCAGAACACTGCCGAACCTAAGTAATCAGAGCGAGAGGTGTTTCGGACGAGCATGGTTTGCATTGCTTCGACCGCCGGTAGGTGCAATTTACCGCGCGGCTGTGCCCTGACGGGCTGCGCTGACAAATGCCCGCTCATCGGACCGAAGTGACGACCGTCTCAGCCGGGCGCTGGGGCCATTGCAAGGCCCCGAAAGCGGAAGAAAGGGGCTTGCGCAGAACAATAACGTTTCATTAGAGTTGGCTAGGGGTCTTCGTCCCATAGCGGAGACAGTGTGCTCTCTTGCTAGCTTCGCGGCTGTATGGAGCGCTAAAGGGCAAGTGATCCGCCTGAATTGAATGCGGTTGACAGGAGATTGGACTCGGAGCGATGCAGCGAAAGGTCCAGAGCAGACGCGCTATTGTCACAGGTGCGGCCGGCGGCATCGGGCGTGCTGTTGCTTTGCGGCTTCTGCAGGACGGAATGGACGTGCTGGCGGTCGATATAGACGCGGTCGGGCTTGCTGCGATTGCTTCGCAGCGTTGCGCGACCCGCCAGGTAGATCTGGCCGACCCCGACGAACGCCAAGCCCTAACGGCGGAATCGGCAGAGTATGATTTTCTTGTCAACTCCGCCGGTGTGATCCTGCTGAAGCCAGTTGCCGAAGTGACGGTCGCCGACTGGCGCAGGGTGCAGGCGGTGAATGCCGAGGCGGCGTTTTTCCTCTGCCAGCAGATCGGTCCGAGACTGCGGCCTGGCGGGGCGATCGTCAACTTGTCCTCCAGCTCCGCCAAATACGCCAATACCACCGAGGTTGCGGCCTATGCGGCATCGAAGGCTGCCGTGCTGTCAATCACTCGGTCGTTTGCCTACGCTTTCGCGCCGATCCCGATCCGGGTAAATGCGCTATGCCCTGGCATAATCGATACGCCCATGCAGGACAGCGTTGTGGCCCACATCTCGGCCGGGCGCGGCATGACGGTAGATGACTTCGTTGCAGGCCGTTACCGCGCCGTGCCGCTTGGACGTGCGGGAACTGCCGAGGAATGCGCTGGAACCATCGCGTTCCTGCTGTCTGACGATGCCGCCTACATGACCGGCCAGGCGGTGAATGTTACCGGTGGCATGGTCACATGGTAACGAAAGGGGAAGCTATGAAAAAGCCGATGATCACAAGAGCCACGGGCCTTGGCCATCCCGAAGGGCCATGCCAACTGGATGACGGGCGCGTCGTCTATGCTAACTCCTATGCCAGCGAGATCGGCGTCTGGGACCCTGTCACCAACACTCAAGGCACCTATGCCTTTGTCGGCGGCGGCCCGAATGCCTGCATGCTGGGCAGCGATGGGGCAATCTACTCGACCCAATATGCCAAGATTGGCGGCTGGATCGCCCCGGTCCAGCGCCCGCCCTCTATTCAGAAGACATTGCCGAACGGCAAGGTCGAGGTTCTGGTGACCGAAGCGGACGGCGTGCCCTTTGACGGGCCGAACGACCTGACCTTCGCCCCGGACGGGCGGCTGTGGTTCACCGATTCGGGCGACTGGAACCCGGCGGACAGGCCGCATAAGGGCCGGATCGTGGTGATCGAAAAGAACGGCACGGCCTGTATTGTCGAGGAACTGGACCATGTCTATCCAAACGGCCTGGTGGCCGAAGCGGATGGCAGCATCGTTTGGGTCGAAAGCTATACTTTGCGTGTGGTGCGCCGCAAACCGGACGGGTCAAAGACGGTGATCCATACCTTGGCCGAGGGGCATATTCCTGACGGGTTGAAGATCGACGTCAATGGCGACCTGTGGATCACGACGGTAGCGTCAGGCGGGGTGGACTGGCTTGGCGCCGACGGCTCCCACAAGGGATTTCTCGATGTCGGCGGCACGATCCTGAATTGCTGTTTCGGCAGAGGCGGAAAGCTGTTTTGCTGCGACATGGGCCCCTTCGACGTAACCGGCGCGGCCATGTCCGGCCGCTTGGTCGAGGTTGATCTGGGAGTCGAAGGCTTGCCGCACTGGCGCGGCGCGATAGGATAGGACGACCCGATGAAGATCGCCAAAATCGAAGCGATTCCAGTCAGCTACCCGGAACCAAACGACTTCAATGCGCTCCGGCACCTTTGCCTGTGCAAGATCACGGCAGATGACGGCCAAGTCGGCTGGGGGGAGTCGATCACCCAGTTCCCGGAAGCGAACTTTGCGGCAAAGGCGATCATCGAGGGCATGGCCCCGAACCTGATCGGCAAGGACCCGGTGCAGACCGAAACCCTGTGGCGCCAGAACAAGCAGCAGGCCTGGTGGTATGGCTATCACGGCGGCATCGCGTCTTATGCGATTGCCGCCATCGATATTGCGCTGTGGGATCTGAAGGGCAAGGCACTGGGGCGGTCGGTGCTCGACCTTCTCGGCGGCCCCGCGCACGAGAAGTTGCCTGCTATCGCATCCTGCCATGGGCACTACGCGTCGATCGAGGAAATGGCCGAAGAAACGGCGAAATGGGTCTCGACCGGGTTGCAGGGCCTCAAGACAGGGTTCGGCAAGCGCGGCAGCGCCAATCTTGGCTACGAGCACAACCGCGACGTGGCCTACGTCAAGGCGATGCGGGAAGTCCTTGGTGACAAGATGCTGATGATCGACAATGGCATCGCGATCAAATGGGACGTGACCGATGCGGTCCGCCGGGCCAGGGCGATGGAGGAATACAACCTCGCCTGGATCGAGGAGCCACTGGGCGCATGGGACCCCGAAGGCTACGCCAACTTGCGTGCCAAGACAACGACTCGCATCGCCTATGGCGAGCGGGAATGGACTTTGGCGCAGTTCGAACGGATCCTGGCTACCGGCACTGTCGACGTAATTGGGGTCGACCCAGGTCGGGCCGAAGGCATTACCGGGTTCAAGAAGATCACCGAACGCTGTGAATTCTACGGCCGCCAGGCCAACGCACATGCCTGGTCATCTGCAATCGTTTCTGCGGCGAGCCTTGCGATTTCGTTCAACTCGCCGTCCTGCAAGCTTTTCGAACTGAAGCCGCTTCGCAACCCGATGCAGCACGATCTGGTCACGCACCCCTTTGGCCATGAGGACGGCTGGATCTATCCTCCGACCGGTCCGGGCCTGGGGATCGAAGTGATCGAGGAGGTGGTCGAAGGCTACCGCAGCGAAAAGGTGCTGGCATGATCTGATCCGGTCACTGCCAGTCGCCGGGACAAAGGCAAACCTTCGGATCGCATTTGGGCGGCCAGGCCGAGGGATCGCGTTGAAGCCCAATAAAGGGAGGAAATCATGACGACATTTTTCAAACGTGTATTGCTGACTGGCGTGACCGCACTTGCCATTTGCGGCGCGGCCGCAGCCCAGCAGGCCAGTGAAAGCCAGATACCCACAACGGGAGAGAAGATCGAAGGCGCGCCCTTCGCCGTAGTGCGCGACTGGGGCACCTTCACGCTTGCCGAACGGATCGCAGCCAAGGTCAAGGCGGGCGAGCCGATCAACTATGTGTTCTCGTATCAGGCGTCGGGCATTCCGCTTTTCTCGCCGCAATACGCCGCAGGTTTCAAGATGGGCTGCGAAATGGGGAACGCCATCTATCCGATGAGTTGCTCCGACATCGCACCGGTGCAGAACGACCCCAACATGCAAGTCAGCCAGATTGAGGCGAAGCTGGCCACGGGCGAGATCGACTGCATTGGAATCGAGCCCGTGAGTTCCGACGCGATGACCGCAATCACCAACAAGCTGATGGATCAGGGGATTCCGGTGTTCACCGCCGGGGTCACATCGAACGGACACGAATTCACCAACTTCACCCAGGTGCCGATCAAGGAAGGCGCCTATGCAGCAGAAACAACGCTGAAGTGGCTCGCGGATACCGGGAAGTCCGACATCAAGGTCTTCGCCGTATCCGGTGGCGATCCGACCCAGTTCTGGGCGCAGGGCCGGATGAAGGGCTTTGCCGACGCGATCAAGGCTGCAATCCCGGATGCCACCTTCGTGACCGACGAGACGAACGGCCTGAACACCAGCTACGAACCCGGCAAGACGTTCGATATCTACCGGTCCTTCCTTATCGCAAACCCGACGGTCCAGTTCATTCAGAATGTCGATATTGGCGGCGAACATGCCAATCGCGCCATTGAAAGCCTTGGGCTGGAGGGTAAAGTCTTCACCATCGGCTGGAACTCGTCGAAAGGGCAACTCGACGGCATCGAGAAAGGAATTCAGGCGGCGCTCTTCGATCAACGCTGGCCGGATCAGGCGGCGTTCGGCGCACCCGCCTGCGCGCAGTTCTTGAAAAACGGGGTGGTTCTACCCAATACCCAGACGCTCAAGGCCGTAATGGCCGATGGCGTGGAGCAGGCTCGGATCGAGCTGGACAATGTATTGGGCCAGTAGACTCTTTGACATGAACCGGGGGGCCGCACCTATGCGGCCCGCCGTGCCGTCCGCCAAGAGGCACCGATGACCCTGCCCCCCAATGCGCCCGCCACATTCTCCTCGGCCGGCAAGGCGACTGTCGACATCGCGTTGAGAGTGGGGGGTCTTTTCGCCGCTATTGTCGCGGTGGCAGTCGTGTTCATTCTGATCAACCCGGCCTTCGCCAACCCCAACCTACTCGTATCGGTGCTCCGTTCGCTGAGTTCGGTGGCGATCATGGCGATGGGGTTGACGCTGGTGATCGTGGTGGGAGAGATCGACCTTTCGTTCGGGGCGATGTACGGGCTCGCGGCCAATTCGCTGGCTGTGATGTGGATCGTGGGCGGGGTTCCTGTGTATCTGGCCATACCGCTCGCCATCGTATTGGGTGCGGCCGTGGGGTTGTTCAACGGGGCGCTGGTGACGGCAATGAAGATCCCCTCTTTCATCGTGACGCTCGGCAGCTACAACCTGCTCTATGGGCTGTCCCTGTGGATCACAAATACGGGAACGTTCAACCCGGCCTATCCACCATCGGGTTCCACGGTCGAAGAGGGCCAGCTTGCATTCTTCGTCGGCCTGACCCAAAGCATCGGCGGCTACCGTGTATCGATCCAGGTGTTCTGGATGCTGGGGATCGCGGTCTTCGTGGCCTACCTTCTGCACCGGTCGCTTTTTGGATTCCGGCTCATGGCGATCGGCGGCAACCCGGTCGCGGCGCAACTCGCGCGGCTGCCAGTGCGGCGCTACAAGATTCTGGCATTCGTGCTTTGCGGGGCGCTGGCCGCTGTAGCGGGCATACTCGACTTTTCGTTCATCCAGACAACGCAACCGGATATCGGGCTTTCGCAGACATTCCCGGTCTTTGCTGCCGTGATCATCGGCGGCGCAAGCCTGTCGGGAGGCAAAGGCACCGTGATCGGCACTCTCGGCGGGGCGCTGTTGCTGGCAGAATTGCAAATTGGCCTCGCTTTGTTGTCACCGGGGCCGCATGTGCAGCAGATTTTCCTTGGCGCGGTCACGATCGGGGCGGTGGCACTTGACCTCTACCTCACCCGCATCCGGCGGAACCGCGAAACATGACTGCCGGGATCGCGTTGCGGGGCCTGCGAAAGAGCTATGGCCCGACTGTGGCGCTGGCCGGTGTCGATCTGGACCTGCGCCCCGGCGAAGTGCTTGGCATCGCCGGGCCAAACGGCGCTGGCAAGTCCACCCTGGTCCGCATGATTGCAGGCGAGGAACGGCCCTCGGGCGGCTCGTTTAGTTTCGATGGCCTGCCCTGGTCTCCCTTTGATGACTGGCAGGCGGTCGCAGTCGTGCATCAGGAACCGCAACTGTTCCCCAACCTGACAGTGGCTGAAAACGTCATGGTCGGGCGCGAAGGCACCCAAGCTCGCCGCCCGCAACCTGGCGCGGCGGACTTGGCCGTGATGGAGGCCTTTGGCATCGGCGCGCTGCGGGACCGCCTGTTGGGCGAATGCTCGCTAGCTACTCAGCAGCGCACCGAGATAGCCCGTGCTGCAGCCCGCGCCGCCCGGGTCTTCTTGTTCGACGAACCCAATTCGGCCCTTACCAGCGCCGAGTCCGACGCGCTGTTCACCGAGATTCACAAGCTGGCCGCCGCAGGAAACATAGTGGTCCTGATCACCCATCGCCTTCGGGATTTCGTGCGCCACTGTGCCCGGGTGGTGGTGGTGCGCGATGGCCAGGTGCGGGTGATCCTTGAGGGCGTGGCGCTGACCGAAGACGCCATTGCGCGCCAGCTTGTCACCGAAAGTGCGGCGATAAACGCCGCTGCCACCCCCGCCATCTGCGGCGGGCAGATGTTTTCAACCGAAGGCTGGAGCCACGCCACTGCATTTCGCGATATCGCTTTCACTGGTGCCGCCGGGCAGATCGTGGCGCTGATGGGGGTCGAAGGCTCTGGCGCGCGCGAGCTTCTTCGCTCCCTTGCCGGGCTGGAACGATGCAGCGGCCGGGTGAGCATCCTTGCCGAGACCGGGAGTTCGGCCCTAGACCGGCGGACCGCCTATGTGCCTTCCACCCGGCAGCAAAGCCTTTACAGCAACTTCACTGTGGGCGAAAATCTGCTGGCCAGGCTCGGCAAGCCGCAGATAGCGGGGCCTGCGCTGGCGTTGCGCGTGGGCCGCATGCGCGCCCTGGCCACGGATGCCGTGCGCCGCTTCCAGGTCAAGACCGGCTCCATCGACCAGCCGATCCGGTCACTTTCGGGCGGCAATCAGCAAAAAGTCGCCATCGCGCAAGCACTCGCCTGTGCGCCCAAGCTTTTACTGCTGGAAGAGCCGACGCGCGGCGTGGACATCCATTCAAAGGCCGAGATCTACCGTCTTCTGCGTGACTTTGCCGCCGCAGGCAATTCAGTGGTGATGTTCTGCACCGAAGTGCTTGAAATTTTCGAGGCCGCGGATCTGGTGCAGGTGATGTCGCACGGGCAGTTGTCGCTGCCACAGACCATCGCCGGTTTCGCGCATGTCGAAGACTTGGCGACCCGGATCATACAGCTCGAAAATCACCAATCTGGAAGGCCATCCGACGCAGTAGTTTGAAACGGTTCTGTGGGGAATGAAGGCGCAGAAGATCATCGCGATACGTCATCTTGACTCAAGTGCTGGAAACGATATTTTGGCAGAGCGCGGGCAGATGAGGTGCCGCGCGTAAATGACTGGCGGGAGGGCCGATGCGTGGCTTGACGGGCAAGATCGCAGCCGTCACGGGTGCCGGGTCAGGCATTGGCCAGGCTTCCGCTTTGCGGCTGGCCGAAGAGGGCTGCAAGGTCGCGGTGATGGATTGGAAAGGCGACACCGCCGAGGCGACCGCCGCCATGATCCGTGCCGCCGGAGGCGATGCGATGGCGGTGACGGTCGATGTCAGCCGGGAAGCGCAGGTCGATGCCGCCTTTGCTGCCATCCGTGCCCGGTTCGGCAGGCTCGATATCCTGTGCTCGAATGCGGGCATCTTTTCGGCAGAGCGCGACCGCACCGTCGATGAATTGCCGATCGATGTCTGGAACGAGATTATCGGGGTGAATCTGACCGGCATGTATCTGGTTTGCAAGCACGGCGTCGCGCTAATCCGTGCGACGGCGGGCAGAGGAGCGGTCGTGCTAACAGGTTCGCCCACGGGCATGTCTGGCTGCACTCCGGCCAATACAGCCTATGGCACGTCAAAGGGGGGGGTGCATGCCCTGTCGCGGATCATGGCGGTGGACTTCGCCCCGATTGGAATTCGCGTCAACGTGGTCGTTCCCGGTTTCACCCTGACGCCCATCGTACGCGAACTTGTGGCCGACCCCGAAGTCTACAAATGGCAGGTGGCCAATATCCCCCTGCGACGGGGTGCCGAACCGACCGAAATTGCGGGCGCCGTGGCCTTTCTCGCCTCGGACGATGCATCGTACATGACCGGGTCTTTTATGTTCGTCGATGGTGGTTTGACTGCTATCTGAAGCGGGTCGATTCATGGCCCAATTTTGTCTGCACATGGTTCTGGGAGGACGGAAATTCATGAACACTCGAAAAGCTTCTACCTGGCTGATGCTCGGCCTGCTGATCGAAGGCGTTTCGGTCGGCGGCGCAATCGCGCAAGAGAGCATCGGTTTTGTGACGCATGCGCAGGGCGATCCGTTCATCCAGCAGATTGTGGACGGTGCGAACGCCGCCGCGGCCGATCTGGGCGTGACGGTCACGGTTGCCCAGCAGGCTGGCGGTGCCCCCGAGGGTCAGCTGCAACTGGTGCAGGACTTTGCCAATGCAGGTGCACAAGGGGTCGCGACTTCGGTTCCGGGCGAATCGATGGCAGTGGCGCTAAACGATCTGATTGGCATGGGTGTGCAAATCGTGCAGTACAACTTGCTCAGCCAGGCGGTGGAAGCGCCCTATGTCGGCGAGAAATCGGTACAGAGCGGCCGCGTTCTCGGTGAAATGATCGTCGAAAAGATCGGCGGCACAGGCGCGACCGGCACCGTGATCCTGGGTAACTGTTTTCCAGGCTTCCCGGTGTTGGAGAATCGCGCAAAGGGAGTACAGGAGTCCCTTGCCAGGGCCCCTGGCCTGACCGTGCTCGGGCCCTTCGACGTCAAGGTTTCGGCAGTAGAAAACTACAATCGGTGGGAACAGCTATATGCCGCCAACCCCGAAGCGGTGGCGTTAATCGGCCTGTGCGCACCCGACATCACCAGCCTTGGAAAGCTGAATGCCGCGAATGGTGACAAGTTCGTCGCGGGTGGCTACGACATGACTGAATTGAATCTTAAGGCCATCGAAGAAGGTCATGCTTATGTCACGATTGGACAGAGCGCCTTCGTGCAGGGTTATTTGCCAGTCGCCCTGCTGGTGCATGCGATCCGCGGCGGCACTCCGCTGGCTCCCGGATTCTACGATGCGGGCGCTCAGGTCGTCACCGCCGAAAGCGTTGACATGGGCAATAGCCTGCCGCCGATCTCGTTCGCCGAGGCAATCGCTATGGCCGCCGATCCAGCGGCGACGGCGGCCTATTACAAACCTTGGATTGAAACGCTGACGGCAGAAATGCTGGCGGCGGCACCGGCCCCGATCTCGGCCGAGGCCGAATAGCCGGGCTGCAACTTCTGTTTGCGGGCGATCCCGGCATGGGGTCGCCCGCTATCGTTTTCTCCAAATAATCTCAAGAGTTTGCATGACCGCCGCGCCGCTGCTCTCTGTCACGAACCTGACCAAGTCTTACGGCGGCGTCGTGGCGTTGGCTGACACGAACATTGCCGTCATGCCAGGCACGATCCACGCGGTCGTAGGCGAAAACGGTGCAGGCAAATCCACTCTGATGAAGGTGTTGGCCGGCGCCGTGCAGCCTGACAGCGGTAAGATTGTTATTGACGGCGCGACTGTGGCGATCTCCAGCCCGGCGGTGGCACACGCCAGGCGGATTGGTATCGTCTATCAGGAACTCAGCCTGTTTCCTGAACGCTCGGTGCTGGCAAATCTGTTTATCAATCGCGAACCAACGCGCTGGGGTCTGGTAAGCTTGACCTCGATGGAACAGCGCTGCCGCCCAGTTCTGGCGGCGCTGGGGCTGAATGTCGATCTGCGCATGCAACTGGGGCGGCTGTCCATCGGCGAAAAGCAGCTGGTGGAACTGGCCCGAGTGTTGCTGGAAGATCCGCGCCTTCTGATCCTGGACGAGCCGAACTCGGCCCTGAACAAGCGCGAGTCGGATCGGCTGTTTTCCGTGCTCGAGGGACTGCGAGCGTTCGGGATCACCATGCTCTATGTCTCCCACCGCCTGGAGGAAGTGTTCGCGATCAGTGATTCAATCACCATAATGCGCAACGGTCGCGACGTTCTGACGCGACCGACCGCCGACCTGACCATGCCCGAGGTGATCGAAGGCATGATCGGCCAAAGTCCAAAGGCGCTGTTTCCGTCGCCCTTGCCCCGCTCAACCGGTGCTCCGTGCCGGCAGCTGCAGGTCGAAATTCTGACCGGCGGGCGGCTGTCGGATATCAGCTTTACAGCAGGCTCGGGCGAAATCGTCGGCCTGGCGGGGCTGGAGGGCTCGGGCGTGGGCGACATCCTGGCGCTCCTCTTCGGAACGGTCCGCGCCCGCTCGGGCAGCGTGCGCTTTCCCGACGGGCGGGGTGTTCCTGCCCATCCAACCGAAGCCGCCCGGCGCGGCATCTGTCTTGTCCCGGCCGACCGCCGCCATCAAGGGTTGATGCTGGACAAGTCGATTGCTTTCAACATGTCAGCCGTTGCAGTGGGTGCGCGTTCTGACGCGCCGATGTGGTTCTCGCCTGGGGCGGCCCTGGCGCGTGCGGCGCGTCAAATCGCGGCGTTGCGGATCAAGGCCGCCTCAGGAGCGGCCGTCGCTTACACGCTGTCAGGCGGCAATCAGCAGAAGGTGGTTATAGGCAAATGGCTTGAAACCGATCCTGGGGTGTTTCTGCTTGACGATCCGACTCGAGGGGTGGACGTAGGCGCCAAGCGAGAGATCTACATCTTGATGCGCCAGATGTCGGCCAAGGGCGGTATCGTCCTGTTCGCTTCGACCGAATTGCCGGAACTGATTGGTCTGTGCGACCGCATTCTGGTGGTTTACCGGGGGCGGCTAGCGGGCGACGTCGCGGCGACAGCACTCGATGGTCGCAGCCTTCTGCATCTGATCAACACGGGCGAGGCGCTCCCATGAGCCGCCGTTTTCGCATGCCCGACGAAATCGGGGTGATCGTGGCGCTGTTTGCGCTTATCATCATCATCGGCTTGGCGCGACCAAGATTCCTCAATCCGATCAACCTGTTCTCCATTCTTGGCAATACCACGTTCCTAGGCATGCTGGCGCTGGGCATGGTGTTTCTTTTGGCCATCCGCGAGATTGACCTGTCGGTCGGATGGATCTTCAACTTCTCTGCCGTGCTGGCTGCGCTAATGATGGAGGCCGGGGTCAATCCCTGGGTGTGCGCCGGGGCAGGGGTGATAATCGGCGGTGCATTGGGCGCGTTCAATGGACTTCTGGTAGTGGCGCTGCGCCTGCCCGCGATCATCATCACACTGGGCACATTCTCGATGTTCCAGGGTCTGTCGTTGGTGGTCAACTCCGGCCGCGCCGTGGTGCCTGATCGCACGACTAGCAACTACTTCGACGTCATCTCGACCAAGCTTTGGGGTGTGGTGCCGGTCGTGGCGCTGGTCTTTGTCGGCCTTGCCGTCGCATTGCACCTACTGTTGCACCGCACCCGGTTCGGCTACCGGGTGCAGGCCGTAGGAAGCAATCCTGATGCGGCCCGGCTGTCGGGCATCCCGACATCCTGGGTTAAATTGCAAACCCTGATCCTGATGGGCGCGATCTGCGGGCTTTCGGGGGTGATGTATGTCGGATTTCGTGGTGCCATCGACCCTAACGAGGGCTCGGACTTCGTGCTGGTCGTGGTCGCAGCGGTGATCATCGGCGGTACACCGCTCTCAGGCGGGCACGGAACAGTGATCGGCGCCGTGATCGGCATGCTGATCATCCAGATCATTTCCAGCGGGCTGATCTTCTTTGGCATCGACGCAACCTGGTCCACCTTTGTTACCGGCGCGGTCATCGTGCTGGCCGTAGCACTCGACCAGCTGATCAGGATGCAGCGCGTGGATCGGGATGGGACGGGCGGCGACTGACGCCAGTGTCAGGCCCTTATCGGCGCGCAGGACCCCCCCAGGATCAGCCGGGTCGGCACGATGATCCGCTGGGCCGGGCCGGTCGCGGCTCGTCCCAGCCGCTCCAGCAGAAGTTGCGCCGCCGTCCGGCCGATCTCGCGGATGTCGCGGTCGACCAGCGTGATCGGGCCGGGATACAGCAGTGCTAGGTCCGTCTGATCGCAACTGATCAACGATACATCCTGCGGGATCCGCAGCCCGCGCTGCTGCACCGCCTTGAGCACGCCGACCAGAATTCGGTTGCCCGCTGCGATGATTGCGGTCGGGGGCACTGCCTGTTGCATCAGAATGGTCGTCTCGCGCAAGCCGAAATCGACCGACAGGCTGCGCGCTCGGATCAGGTCCTGCGGCACCGGCAGTCCGTTGCGGGCAAAGGCCTCCACGAAGCCGCGCACCCGCTCGCGCCCGGGGCGGATGTCGACCGAAGCTGTCAGGAGCGCGATCCGCCGGTGACCAAGGCCAATCAGATAATGCGCCGCCTGCAGAAGCCCGGCAGCATGGTCGGTCAGAACTGCGTCAATTTCCAACGGAATGTCGCGGTCCAACAGAACCGAGGGGATGCGCAGATCGATCAGCCTTTGTCTTGTGCGAGGATCGGTCTCGTTGTTCAGGGTCATGATGACACCGTCGGCGCGGCCATGCTGAAGCATGTCGATAGCCGCAGCTTCCTCGTTGGCCAGTCCGTTGGTGTTCACCAAATATAGCGAATAGCCCTGAGCGCGCATCTCCGTATCGGCGGCCTTGAAGGTCTCGGCATGCAGTGGGTTGGTGATGTCATCGACGACGAAGCCGACAGTCATCGTGTTGCGCCGCCGCATGTTCTGGGCGCGGCTGTCGGGCCGAAACTCCATCCGCGAGATGGCGGCACGCACTTTGTCCAAAGTCTGCGGACGTACAGTCGCAGGGGCATTCAGACAGCGGGAAACGGTTCCGACAGATACACCCGCAGCAGCTGCGACGTCCCGAATCGTCGCTGGCTTCTTCCCTGCCTTCCGGCTCTCGCTCATGGCCCGTACCGTTCCACCCGTGGCCCAGAATTTTTCGTTGTGAGCCCTGAAGATATGTAATTGACCGCCCGAGTGGGGGTCAAGCAAACATTGCTCCATTGCCGAGGCACTTGACCAGCGACAAAGCGGCGCCGTATCCTTGGAAACGTTTCGAGGAAGCCGGTCACATGAGTCGCCAATGCAGCCGCAATTGAAAATTGAACGGATCGAATGTATTCCGTTGAAGATGCCGCTGCCCCGCACGTTCCGGGGCAGTAACTACTTCATGACTCATCGATGCACCATCATCACCCGCGTCTATACCTCGGCCGGAATTGTGGGCGAAATCTACAACGGCGACGAGTACGAGACACAGGCCGAGGTGGTGGATATCATCCTAAAGGAGATCCAGCCGCTGCTGATCGGGATGGATGCCTTCAACATCGAAGGCTGCTGGGAAAAGATGCGCAAGCCTTCGACCAACATCCTGCGCGACCGAAAGCTGGCAATGTGCGCACAGGCTTGCGTCGATTCTGCGTTGTGGGATGCGGTGGGAAAGGCGCTGGATGCGCCGCTGACCAAGCTATGGGGCGGCTATGCCGACAGCTTGCCCGTTATCTGCATCGCTGGGTATTATGAAGAAGGCAAGACCAACGCCGATTTTGGCCGCGAAATGGAACAGATTCGGCGCGACGGCTACTGCGGCTGCAAGTTCAAGGTGGGAGGCCGCAGCCCTCGCGAGGATGCCGCCCGTGTGCGCGCCGGGCGCGAGGCCGTCGGCAGCGATTTTGTCATGATCGTCGACGCCAACCAGGGGTGGAGTCTCCGCGATGCCGTCGAATTCTCGCGCCATGCGGCGGACTTGGACATCCGCTGGTTCGAAGAACCGGTACACTGGCAGAATGACCGGCTCGACATGGCCTCCGCCCGCGCGATGATGGGCATTCCGGTCTGCGCTGGGCAAAGCGAGATCAGCCGTGCGGGCTGCCGCGACCTGATGATGGCCGGGGCAATAGATGTGTGCAACTTTGACGCCAGCTGGGGCGGCGGCCCGACGGAATGGCGACGGGTCGCTGCAATGGCGCAAAGCTTTTCGATCCAGATGGGCCATCACGAGGAGCCTCAGATCGCCGCGCACCTTCTTTCTTCGATCGCCAACGGAACTTATCTGGAAACGTTTCATCCGGATCGGGACCCGATGTTCTATGCGTTGGTTGCCAACCGGTCCCCCTTCGACAAAGGGCGCTATGCCGTACCATCCGGACCGGGTTTCGGCATCGAGATGGACCGCAAAGTGATCGAGAAGTATCGCTTCTAGAGTATCCGTCTTGGTCAAGCACCTTTTGGCAGGGCGTTGTTGCGCTACTCACGCGTGAGGCGTGACGCCCCGTTGCCCCATTGAGTTCATGCCACACGGACGATCCTTACGTTGCCTTCCCCTTGACCGTGCCAAGCCAAACCAGCCGAGACCACTCTGCCGTCGGGGTCACTGTCCCTGCGCACTGACCAAGGGTCACCCCGAAATCTGCCAGACGCAAAGGCCCCTGAACCGATGCCACAGCCCCAGAAAATCCCCCCGACAACGACCAATTTCGTGACCGCCGAGGCGTTGCCGCCGTCGTGCCCGACGAACTGGCCGCGCCCAAGACAGACGCGCCGGTGCATCCGCTGCGCACCCGGCCAAACTCTAACAAGCGCGTCTTTCCTGACCGGCTGATCCTGACCTGCGCCGAAGGGGTCGTCGGGGATTTCGAGATGGGCAAGCCGAGGCTGAAGCTGGCAGATGGTAGCACCGACCCGCGCATTCAGCGGTCGATCCAGCCCTTGCGGGTGCTGAACCTTTTGTGGGTGACCGTCAGGCCATGGCGCACCCTGGCAACGCAATCATCGCCGACCTGAACATGTCAGAAGCCAACCTGCCCGCCGGAGCGCTGATCCGGGTGGGCACGGCAGTTCTGCGCGTGCCTGACCTGTGGAACGATGGTTGAGTCAAAATGGAAGGTCCGATATGATACGGAAGCTCAAGAGTGGGCCTGTGCACCGGCGCATCAGCACCTCCGGCTGCGTGGCATCCAGTGTTCCATCGAACAGGATGGCGAAGCGGCGCTTGGCGACAGGATCACGCGGCTTTGACGTTGGCCCCGCCGCCGGATTGACGACCCTCCGCTTCATCGGCGCCTGACCTCAGCGCGCAACCCGCTCGGGCAGCGACGTCCGTTCCTGTCCCACGTCAAGCGGCCCCAACGTCTCTATAAAACGCGAAAACAGCTCTCCCTGCGAACTGATCTGCAGTTTTGCATAGATGTTCCGACGATGAATCCGAACCGTTCCGGACGAAATGCCCAGGATATTGCCGGTCGCCTCTGCCGAATGCCCCTTCAGCGTATGTTCGACGATCTGCCGTTCCCGCTGCGTCAGCAGGCCCGCGCCGAATGCTTGAAAGGACCGCTCAATTCCCGTCTCTGCATCCTTGCCGCGCGGCCCGCCGCTCGCCGTTGCGAGCCGCTTGCCAAGGTCGGCCCAGTGCAGCCGCAGACAAGCTTCCACTACCGGCACGAGTTCGCCCAAACCGCGCAAGTCCCTAGCCGAGAATGGTTTTTCGGCCCGCATCAGCGAAAGCACAACCGTCACTGCCTCGGGCAAGGTCACGAAAAACCCGATCTCTTCGGCCAGACCGGTCTGGATGTAGTAGCTGCGAAAGTACTCGCCCTGATAGAACCGGTCGGGCGCCAGATCCCGCATCCGGTAGATCCCGGATGGCACCGGCTGGGTCGCAGCTTTGTAGAATGGATCCAGCAGGTATGGGCCTTCCTGATAATCGGTGACGAAGACCTTGCGCTTTGATTCCGGAAGATCGTCGAACAGGTCCAGTGGACGGACGGGGCCACGAAATCCGAAAATCACGGTATGAGAATAGGGCGCCACGCTGCGCAACAACGCTGCGAGCGCTGTCGGAAAGCCCGGCTGATGGATCGCTGAAATCACATCGCCGGTCCGGGCCAGAAGACTGACTCTATTCATTCAGCAACCGGATCATCCGGGAATATGCCTTTTGTGATATATACAACGGACGACACCGTTCCTACGCTTTGACCTGAAGCAAAGCATATGTAGCGCTGCATGAAAAGCGATCTGACAGGGCTCGTCTTACCAATCGCCGAGCTTCGCGGCGCGACCAAGCGCTTTGGCGATGTGGTTGCGGCTGCGGACTTGAACCTGACGATTGGCCGGGGCGAATTCCTGTCGTTTCTCGGGCCGTCCGGGTGCGGCAAGACCACGGCACTGCGAATGCTTGCCGGGTTCGAGACGCCCACGTCGGGCGAGGTTCTGCTGGACGGCCAGCGGGTTAACGACCTGCCGCCCTACCGCCGCCCGGTGAACATGGTGTTCCAGCATTACGCGCTGTTTCCCCACCTGACGGTTGCGGAAAACATCAGTTATGGCCTGCGCCAGCAGCGCCCTCGTCTGGCCGCGGCCGACATTGCGCGTGCCGTCGATCAGGCGCTTGATACCGTGCGGATGCCCGGTTTCGGCACCCGCCGTACCTGGGAGCTGTCGGGCGGCCAACAGCAGCGCGTGGCCTTGGCCCGCGCCATCATCAACAAGCCCAAACTCTTGTTGCTGGACGAACCAATGGCAGCCCTTGACCGGAAGCTGCGCCGCGATGTGCAGATCGAGCTTTTGACCCTGCAACGCAGCCTTGGGATTACTTTTGTGCTGGTGACGCATGATCAGGAAGAGGCGCTGTCGATGTCGGACCGCATTTGCATCATGCGCAACGGGCGGATCGTTCAAAGCGGCAGCCCGCGCGACCTTTATGACCGTCCGATGGACCGCTATGTCGCTGACTTTGTGGGGAAATCGAACTTTTTTCCGGGTCAGGTCGTAGCTTGCGACGCCACGAGCTGTGCGCTTCAAGTTGCGGGTGACAGTGTCATCACGGGACAGGGTGACAGCACGCTGACCAAAGGTCATGCCGCCGTTGCCAGCATCCGCCCCGAACAGATCGCCCTGACCCGCGCTGCCCGAGAGGGCATTTCCTTGCCAGTCACCATCGTTACCCGCATCTTTCTGGGCGAACACACGGAATACCTTGTCCGCCACGCCGTGCTTGGCAATTTCCTTGTCCTTGTCTCGCGACAGGCCGAAGCTTCAGAAGGCGGATATGAGCCGGGCGACGCGGCCTATGCGACTTGGGCGGCAGGTGCGGCGCTGATACTTGAAGATGACTGAACCACCATTTCTATTTGGGAGAGTGAGCATGACGGACCACAACGATCTGATTTCACGCAAGAAGCTCATGGAAGAGCTGATGCGCTACCGCAAAGGCTCGGTGTCGCGCCGGCATTTTCTGGGGGTGACCGGGCTTGGCCTTGCCACCTCGGTTCTCAGCACCGCGATGCCGGGCTTTGGTACCCGCCCCTCGCTTGCGCAAGGCATCGGTGACCGGGTCGTGCTGGCCTCTTGGCCGAACTACCACGACATTACCAATTTCGACGCCTTCGCCAGTGCGTCTGGCGCAGCTGTCGACATGAGCGTGTTCGGCTCGAACGAGGAAATGCTGGCCAAACTGCAGGCAGGTGGGTCGGGTTGGGATGTGTTCGTGCCGACCAACTACACGATCACCACCTATGTGGCCGAAGGCCTGATTGAGCCACTTGATCTGTCAAAGCTGCCCAACTACGACCAAAGCGCATCTGACCCGCGCTTTGCCGGGCCGGGGACTGTGGACGGCGTCATTTACGCCGTACCCAAGAACTGGGGCACCACCGGTTTTGCGGTCAACAACGCCCACACCGGTGGCAAGCGGCTGACAAGCTGGAAGGAATTCTGGGACATCACGGTGGCCGAATTCACCGGCCGCACCATGGTGCATGACTATCAATTGACCACCATCGGCGGTGCGCTGAAATATCACGGCTACTCGTTCAATTCCATCGACCCTACCGAACTTGCCAAGGCTGAGGAGCTGTTGCTGGCGGCCAAACCACATCTCTTTGCCATCAGCTCGGACTACCAACCTTCGATGCGGTCTGGCGATGCGTGGATGACAATCTGCTGGACGGGCGATGGCAAGCAGTTGAACCGCGATATTCCCGACATTGAGTATGTGCTGGGTAAGGAAGGCGGCGAGCTTTGGTCCGATTTCTATGCCATCCCAAAGGGTGCCCCGCATCTTGATGCGGCCTATGCGCTGATCAACTTCCTGCTTGATCCGGCGGTTAACGCCAAGGAGGCGCTGTTCCACGGCTATCCGGTGGCCGATACGCGGGTCAGCGCGCTGCTGCCGCCCGAGGTTCTGAACGACCCGATCCTGTACCCAGCGCAAGAGCTGCTTTCGGCGTTGGAATTCGGTGCGGCGGTGACGCTGACCGACCCCAACCGTGCCGAGTTGATGGCCCGGTTCAAGTCGGCCTGACGGGGTGGCGCTGCGGCCACACTACCGGACGGCGCTGTTCCTGCTGCCTGCAGGGGCATGGTTTATGGCCATGCTGGTGCTGCCGCTTGTGGTCGTTTTCGTCTTTAGCTTTGGCGAGCGGGGGCCGGCCGGCGGCTATGCCCCCGCTTTTACGTTTGAGAATTACCTTAACCTTGGTCTGCGCTGGACCGCGTTCAAGAACACGCTGGTTCTGGCGCCATTAGGCACGTTTGTTTGCCTGATCATCGCCTTTCCGCTGGCATATTTTCTGGCGATGCGGGCAGGTGCGCGGTGGCGGACGTTGTTGCTGACTCTGGTCATCGTGCCATTCTGGACCTCGATCCTGATCCGCAGTTACGCCTGGATTTTCCTGCTGGGCGGCAAGGGCATTCCATCGCTGATTGCGGCATTGGGCCTTGGCGATATGCGGCTGATTAATACGCCCTTCGCGGTGCTGGTGGGAATCGTCTATGGCTACCTGCCACTGATGGTGTTTCCGATCTATGTCAGCTTGGAGCGCCTGGACAAGCGCCTGCTGGAGGCGTCATCCGACCTTGGCTGTCCACCCGCCCGCACGTTCCTGAACGTCACATTGCCGATGGCCATGCCCGGCGTTGCCACTGGCTGCATGCTTGTCTTCATCCTGCTGATGGGGGAATTCCTGATCCCCGCCATGCTGGGTGGCGGCAAGGTGTTCTTTGTCGGGAATGCGCTGGTCGATTTGTTCCTGCAGTCGCGCAACTGGGCCTTCGGGTCGGCCGTGGCGACTGCTCTTGTTCTGATCATGCTCGTCACCGTCACCGCCTACATGCGCCTGACCCGGCGCTGGGCGGGTGGGCGTGACGACGTATCCTTGATGTGAGGTCGCCGATGCGCCTGTATGCCCTTGCCGTCTATCTGTTCCTCTACATCCCGATCGGCGTCATCGCGCTGTTGTCGTTCAACGCGGGCCAGAGTGCCAGCCAGTTCACCGGCTTTTCGGTGCAGTGGTACGGCAAGGCGCTGTCGAACCGGTTTCTGATCGAGGCGTTCCAGACCAGCCTGACCGTCGCCTTCATTTCTGCCATCCTTGCCACGGTCTTCGGCACCATGGCCGCGCTTGCCCTGCAATCGGTCAAGGGCCGGGTCCGGATCGCCTTTGATGCGCTGATCTATGTGTCGATAATGGTTCCGGGGATTGTCATCGGCATCTCGACCCTGATCGCGCTGGTGACCGTCTTCGGTTGGCTGAACGGGAAGCTCGCCTCGCTCTGGCCCTTTGCGACGGAGCCGCCAACGCTGGCGCTTGGCTACGGCTCGCTGATTGCCACGTACGGTCTGTTTGCCATGGCGCTTGTCATCGTCATCGTGCGTGCGCGCATTTCGGGCATGGACCGCAGCCTGATCGAGGCCTCTGCCGATCTTGGCGCCACTCCGTTCGGCACATTCTGGCAGGTGACGCTGCCGCAGATACTTCCCGGCGTCCTTGCGGGCTTTCTGCTGGCCTTCACCTTCAGCTTCGACGACTTCATCGTCGCCTTTTTCGTGGCCGGCTCGCAGACGACGCTGCCGATCTACGTGTTTTCCTCCATCCGGCGCGGCGTCACCCCCGAGATCAACGCGATCGGCACCGTGGTCCTGGTCATCTCGCTTGTCCTGCTGATCTCGGCCCAGGCCATACTGCAGCGGGGGCGCCGCAATACAGCTCGAAACGAAAAAAGACCAGCCAATGCTGCTTGAAAGCCGAGTGGCCTTTGTGACCGGCGCAGGTGCCGGCATCGGACGTGCCGGTGCCTTGGCGATGGCCGCCGCAGGGGCGTTGATCGTCGTGACCGATATCGACGCCAACCGCGCCGGGGATACCGCTGCCGCCATCATCATTGCCGGCGGCCACGCCGAAGCCCACGGGCTGGACGTGACCGATGATCGCTCTCTCGGCAACGCTATCCGCGACACTCACGCCCGGCATGGCAGGCTTGATATCCTGCATTCCCACGCCGGGATACTTATCCCCGGTGCGCTGGAAGATGTGACCGCCGATCAGATGGATGCCGCATGGCGGCTGAACGTGCGGTCGCACTTCATCGCCGCACAGTCCGCCATGCCGTTGATGCGCGCGCAAGGGCAGGGGTCGATCGTCATCACCGCGTCCGGGTCTGGGATCCAGTTCGACCGTGAGATGATCGCCTATGCCACTACCAAACATGCGGTTGTTGCAATGACCCGGCAGATCGCCATCGATTATGCGCGCTACAATGTGCGCTGCAACGCGCTGTGTCCGGGGTTCATTGACACTGTGTTCAACGCCGGGTTTGAAAGCCAGATGGGCGGGCGAAAGGCGCTGGAGGACTACGTCGCGACCGCAATTCCGATGGGCCGCTTTGGCACACCCGAGGAGATTGCCCACAGCATCGTCTTTTTGGCATCCGACCAATCCACCTTCATGACGGGCCATGCGCTCGTCATCGACGGTGCGGAATCCATCTGAAAACTGGAAGGCCCTGACGGCGGAACTGTGCTTCAGGCAGGAGCGGCAGTCACTTGGCTTGCTATGACGTACGAGCCGAACCCCTTGCGCCATTTCAAAACCAGCCACGAGGTCATCCACCCGACGGTGATGCTCTATGTCCGCTGCCCTGTCGGCCATCGAAGCTATTCTCGCGTCGGAGGCTCATTTCTTACCTCAAAGCTTCATTCAATTGGTTGCAAGGTCAGGACTGGCCCAAGCCAACGCGATCCGTGGTGTTTGACCGGCGGCAAAGTTCGAACGATCTGGGCCATTCGGGTCAAGAGCTAACTAATGGTGGCAAGCACGAGGCGGTAAGTTTGTAGGCAGTGGAGCTACAGCTATCGCCGCATTTATGCGCATTCCGGGATCATCCGGCCATGGATTCCGATTTGACCCGGCCAGTCATTCCAATCTGATCCGGCCACCGATTCCGGGGCATCCGGCCACCCTTGTGTGGGTGAGGATCTGACGCTGCTGGGCAGTCCTGTAGCGGG
>JANNRR010000016.1:0-15561 GCA_031401675.1 Paracoccaceae bacterium | reverse complement strand
CCAGCGCTTTCCCGCGATGGTGGCAATGGTGGAAGGCTGCGAACGCTTCGCGGCGCATCGCACCTATCTTGCATCTGACGGCGCGGGCAAGGCCGATGTGGAACCCCCAAAGGCGATGCTGGGGGCCGTGCAAGGCGGCGCTGTAAGGCTTGCTGACGGGCCTGACAGGCTGGTCGTGGCCGAAGGTATCGAAACCGCCCTAAGCCTTGCTAGTGGCCTGTTGCGCGCCCCTGCAACGGTGCTGGCTGCGCTGTCAACGTCGGGCATGCGGGGGCTTCGCTTGCCCCCTAAGCCGGGGCGGCTGACCATCGCCCCCGACGGCGACACGGCGGGCCGTGAAGCGGCGCACGTGCTGGCAACGCGGGCGCACGGGCTGGGGTGGCAAGTGTCGCTCTTGCCTGTCCCCGAAGGCCGCGACTGGAACGACATTCTGACAGGAAAGGCGGTGGCGGCATGATGCACGCGCACGCAGAAACACCATTTGCCCCCGAAGGGCCGCAACCGCTCTTGCGGGCAATTGCCCCCGGCACGGCATATCCCGTCGAGGCGCTCGGGCCGTTGCGTGTCGCGGTGGAAGCCGTGCAGGGCATGACCCTTGCCCCGGTAGCAATTCCAGCCGCATCGGCGCTGGCCATGGCGTCCTTGGCGGTGCAGGGCTTTGCCAATGTAGAGACATTGGGCGGCTATCGCCCCTTGTCGCTTTACGTTCTGACCATCGCACAATCAGGCGAACGGAAATCATCCTGTGACGCGCCCCTGATGGCCGCGTTGCGGACCCACGAAAAGGAACAGGCACAAGCCCAGCGCGAAGAAATGGAAAGCTGGCGAAATGCGCAAGCGCTCTGGAAAGGCGACCGCGACCGAATCCTTGGCGAAGCAAAGAAACCCGACAAGCGGACGGCGGCGCGGGCTGACCTTGAAGCGCTCGGGCCGGAACCGGCTGCACCGCCGTCGGCTGACCGCACGGTGACGGAACCGACCTATGAAGGACTGACCCGGCTTTTCGCGACCGGGCAACCGTCACTTGGCATCTTTTCGGATGAAGGCGGGCAATTCCTGGGGGGCTTTGCCATGTCATCCGACAACCGCCAAAAAACCTTGGCCGCGTTGAATGACCTTTGGCAAGGCAACCCGATACGGCGCACCCGGCAAGGTGAAGGGTCGTTTGTGCTTTTCGGGCGGCGGCTGGCTGTTCACCTGATGGTGCAACCGGGCGTGGCGCGGGCTTTCATGGCCGACCCGATGGCAGGCGATACGGGCTTTCTGCCCCGCTTCCTGATTAGTGAACCGCCCAGCGCCATAGGAACAAGGCTGCACGCGCTGACCCGCCATGACGAAACCGGACTCGCATCCTTCTCGGGCCGATTGCGTGACGTTCTTGACACGCCAATGCCGATGGAGCCTGAAACGCGGGAATTACTGCCCCGCACGCTGACCCTATCGGCGCGGGCGCGGGCGCTTCTGGTGGCCTTCTCTGATGTGATAGAAGCCGCACAAGCCCCCGGTGGCGGCTTGGCCTATGTGACCGGCTATGCGTCAAAGGCGGCGGAACAGGCGGCACGTATCGCGGGCGTGCTGACTCTGTGGCGCGACTTGCACGCCCCCGACGTGCAGCCGCAGGACATGGCCGACGGCATCATCTTGGCGCAATTCTATTTGGGAGAAGCGGCGCGGCTGGCCGATGCTGCGACTGTATCGGTGGAAATTGACAAGGCCGAAGCCTTGCGCAAATGGCTTCTGGAAAGCTGGCCGGAACCTGAAGTGCTGGTGCGCGATGTGCTGCGCTTGGCACCTATCCGGGCCTTGCGTGACCGTCCAGCGGCAAAGAAAGCAATCGGGATGCTGGTAGAAGCTGGCTGGCTTGTGCCGCTCGACGTGGGCGCGGTGGTGCGGGGCGCATCCCGCAGGGAAGCCTATCAGATAATGAGGCAGAGCGATGTGGTTTGATGCAAGAGCGGCACTTGCTGAAATTGAGGGGCGCGCGTTGCCCTCTTCGAAACCGGCACCGGAACCGGCCCAAGATTCAAGGCGCGCGCAAGCCGATAACGTGGCACCCTTCGCGACGCTGACCCCCCCTGTCGCACATGTCGCACATGTCGCACGCCCCTTGACCCGAAATCCCGAAACCGCGCTCCGCACTTGGACAGGGCGTGTCGTGTCGCTGGCCGCATGGCGTGACCTGACTGAATGGGAGCGCTACGGGCCGAACGGGCGGCACTGGAATGGAATAACAAAGCTATGGGAGAAACCTGAAGAGGACGACAAAGGGCGCTGTTGAGGCGGCGAACTACAAAAAAAAGGACTGCAAGACTGAAGGTCATCCCATGCGCATTGTTAAGTTGAAGCGGTGACGCACAATCCAATGAATGGAGAAATACGACATGCATCCATCGAACGACGAAAGACTGACTGCACTGGAAGCTAAAGTGCACGTGCAAAATGCACAAATCGACGGCCTTCTGAGCGCTCTTTCGGACCTATTGGCGGCACATGCTGTCTTGCACAAAGACTTGCGACTGTTTTCGTTCCTTCGAGAATCTCGCGACAGCGACGATGAAAAGGAAAGAGAGGGCGGCAACGCGCGCACACCGGCTTCCTATTTTGCCGCCCGTTGTGAGGTTTCTGCTCGCCTCTTGGATGAGGCCGCGTGCAGCCGGGTTTTCGACCAATACTGGTTTCGCAGTCTGTTTTGGCGACGTGAGCAGAAGGCCCGCGATGAACTCGAACGGATTCGTAAAGCTGTTCAGAAAAAGTCCGACTGGTAGTGTGTAGGAAACGGGCCGCACGAAAGCGACGGTATAGGAAACTCTGAAATGATCCGAAACAACGGACGAAATACGGATGGCACATTCGGACCCGGCAACCCCGGCAAGCCGAAAGGTGCGAGGCATCGGGCGACCCAGTCAGTCCTGGAAATGCTTGATGGTGAAGCAAAAATCTTGACCCGCAAGGCGGTAGATATGGCGATGGCTGGCGACACGACCGCCTTGCGGCTTTGCCTTGAACGAATTGCCCCGCCCCGCCGTGACGCCCCCGTCACTTTCCTTTTGCCCCCGATGAAAGCCGCTCGGGATGCAGCCGGTGCGGCGGCGGCGGTGCTGGGGGCGGTGGCCGACGGCGACCTGACCCCGACGGAAGGGGCGCACATCATGGCACTGGTGGAAACCTGTCGCCGTACGCTCGAAACGACCGAACTTGAAGGCCGCGTGGCGGCACTGGAAGGAAAGGGCAAATGACCATCAGAACCCGTATCGAGAAGCTGGAAGGAAACAAGCAGGAATCGTTGGTGGTTTTTCTGACGGTATATGAGACTATGAGCGGGCAACCCGAAGTCGCGCGGGCAATCATCGTTTCTGGGCATGGCGAAGTTGGATCCGTCGTGCGGGAAGCTGGCGAGAGCGAAGCAGACTTCAAGGAACGCATCACCGCAGCGACCGACCGAATGGAATAGCGGGAAAAACAGGCCGCCCGAAGCTGATGGGGCAAGATAAAAATTGACCGATACAGCCCCAAAAGGGGCGCGAAGTCCGGGGGTATCCGGCACGCGCAGGGGGAAGGATAGGGGGAAGCGATTATCACTTTCCCAATAAAATCAATAACTTAACACGGACAAATGGCGGAGCGAGAGGGATTCGAACCCTCGAGACGGTTCCCCGTCTACACACTTTCCAGGCGTGCGCCTTCGACCACTCGGCCACCGCTCCGTCGGGGGCTCTTTACACGGCGCAATGTGCGACTTGCAAGGGGCTGAACCGTGCGCCACCAAAGTGCAGCCCTCCGCATCCGCTGGCGGCAGCCGCTGGTGCCGAGTCGGCGTCTGTCCGGCGGTGACAGGTCCGCCGCACCGACGCTGGCCTTGGGATGCTTGCGCGGGTCAGGTGACAAGATCGGCATCCACAGCTGCCGGATCGGCGTCAGTTGTCCAGCAACACGCTTATGCGGCGGTTCTGGCGGCCCTTGTTCTCGATTTTGCCCAGACGGACCCGGCCGATTTCGCCCGTGCGGGCGACATGGGTGCCGCCACAGGGCTGCAGATCGATCTGGCTGGCACCTGCGCCGATGCGGATCAGCCGCACCCGGCCCGCGCCCTTTGGTGGCTGTACCGACAGCGTCTTGATCAACCCTGGATTGGCTGCCAGCGCCGCTTCGCTGATCCAGTCCTCGGTGACCGCCAAATCGCGGTCCACCAGCCCGTTCAAAGCCTGCTCCAGTGCCGCCATATCGGTAGGCGGATCGGGCATGTCGAAGTCCAGACGGCCCTTTTCGGCACCGATCTGCCCGCCGGTCACCGGTAGTGGCACTACCACCGACAACAGGTGCAGCGCTGTGTGAACCCGCATATGACGGTATCTGCGGTCCCAGTTCAGGGTTTGCGTCACCGGTTTTCCGACCGGCGGCAAGGCAACCGGTGCTGCCGGAACCAAGACGATGTGCGATAGCCCATCCTGACCGCGCTCTGGCACTCGGACCGTTTCGCGAATGGCGGTCGCGATCTCGATCCGTTGCCCGGGCCAGTGCAGCCATCCGGCATCGCCGGGCTGGCCGCCGCCCGTCGGATAGAACAGTGACCGGTCCAGCACGATGCCACCCTCGGCCGTATGGGCAAGAACCACGGCTACGGCTTCGCGTAGGTAGGGGTGGGTCCGGAACTGCGGTTCTGTCATGGGTCTGGCTTTTGTCCCGGGATTGATACGGTCGGCACCACGACCGGACCGGGTACCGGACCGGGCACACCATCGGCATCCGCTCCGGACCGCGATGACCGGTAGCGGGCAATGGCCAAAAGCCCGTCCGGATTGCGGCTCCAGAACGGGAACACGATTCCCGCTTCGGTGAAGCGCTCGGCGATCTGGTGGTTGATCGCAGACTGCACGTCCAGCTTGAAATTCACATCCCGCAGGATCACCCGCAACTCGAACTGCATGGCATCCATCGCCAGGCTCATGAAAAACACGCTCGGCTTGGGGTTCAGCACCACCAGTGGCTGGGCTTCTGCGATTTGCAGCAGTATCCGCTCGACCAGCCTGGTATCGCTGCCATAGGCCACGCTGACCGGCACGATCAATCGGCCCGTCAGGTTGAACCGCGTCCAATTGGTGACCATCCCGGTAACCAGATCGGCATTCGGCACGATTACGTCGGTCCGGTCAAAGGTCTCGATCCGGGTCGAGCGCACCGAGATCGTGCGCACGGTCCCCATCACGCCGCCAACCTCGATCCAGTCGCCCTCCGACACCGGCCGCTCGATCAACAGGATGATGCCCGACACAAAGTTCGACACGATGTTCTGCAGCCCGAAGCCGATACCGACCGACAAGGCACCGGCAACGATGGCGAGCGACGACAGATCGATCCCGGCCGACGTGATCGCAACCAGCGCCGCCAGAAAGATACCCAGGTAGCCGACCCCGGACACCACTGCGTTCTGCCCGCCCTTGTCCATCGCCGTCTTGGGCAGGATCGAGGTGCGCAGCGCCCCCTGAAACAGCCGGGTCAGGCCATAGCCAATGCCGAACAGCGCCAGAAACAGCACGAAATCACTGGGTGATATTCGCGCCCCTCCAAGTGAAAATCCCTCACCGAACCGCGCCCAGATCTCGGCCATGTCTGAAGAACGCGCGCCCCAGATCAGCGCGATGACCGGCAGCGACGCCACCGTCAGGGCAAACCCGACCAGCACCGGCACCAGCGCGTCGCGGGCTTTTTCATCCGCCCGCATCACCAGCGCATAGATGTCGGTCACCGCCCGCTGCAGCACCATCAGCAACGCGATGACGGCCAGCGTCTTGACCGCCGGAAACACGACGGCGGCGGATGCAGCCACGTAGCCCACCGCCGCGAACAACGGGCCTGCAACCCCGATCAGGATCGCCCCCCGCCCGATCAGTCCGATCAGCCGGTTGCGATAGCCGGTGGCTTCGCCGGGCACATCGTCATTGACGACATGCAGGCGCAGCAACTGCCCGACGCGAAAGATCAAAAGCCCGGCAACCGCCAGAATCGGAAAACTGACGACGGCAGCCGCTGCTTCGACCTGCTCGGTCGGATTGACCAGCGCCTGACGCAGCAGTTGCAGCGCCAGGATGATCCCCAATGCCCCGGCATGGAACCGGCCCTCGGCCCGGCGTTCCGGCGGTATCCTGAAGACAGAGTCGGTTGTGGCTCCCTTGGGAAAGACCTGCAACCCCAGCCACCGCGCCGCAAACACCGACAGGCCGGCGACCGGCAACACCTTTAGCAGCACGTTGCCGGTCAAGCCGATCATTCCGGTCAGCCGCAAGGCCTCGACCAGCAGGTACACTCCGATCAGCGGCAACAGCACCTGCCCCAGCGACACGATCAGCGCATAGACCTTTCGCCCCCGGGCCGAAGCATTTTCCGACAGCCTGTAGGCCAGCCGTTCCACCCAGCGCCGGCCCCGGTTCAACAGCACGATCGCTAGCGTCAGATACAACAGGATCGCCGGCAGATTTGCTGCCAGCACGATCTGAGGCACGCCAGTTGCCCAGGCATCGCCAACCTCGCCGATCAGCGCGAACAGGGTCTGGCTCAGCGCGCTGATCCCGGCCGGCCAGTTCGCCGGATTGACCGGTGCGGGCCAGACCTGCATCAGGGCGTCGGCCTGCCGGTCCCTGATCAGCCGGTCGATATCGCCGATCAGCCCGTCGGCATGGCGATAAGCCTCATCCGCCTCCAGTCCCGGGGCCTGCAACAGGCCAAGCGACCGGGTCAGTTCGTTGCGGCGCTTGGCAATTTGCGGGGCTTCGGGCGCTTCGGCAGTCGATACCGGCCCCAGCGCGTCGATCTGATCACGCACCGTCACGATCTGCGAATTGTTCGCGGTCTGGCTTTCCAGAAAATCTGCCCGCCACTCAGCCAGCTGCCCTCGAAGCTGTTCCAACGCCAGATCGGTGGTGCGCGCATCCCGGATCGCGCCGTCCGCCCGCGTCGCGACCAGCGCCCATTCGTCGAAATCCGGTTCTGCAACGGCTTGCGCCCCGGCCCCGCCGACCATCAGGAACGACACGAGCATCAGAACGGCAACCGCCCGGCACAGCCATCGCCAGGGCAGCGCTACCCGCATCCGCTCAGCCTTCAAAGACCGATGGCAGGTCGCGCGGAGGCGCATCCAGCCAAGCCGGCGCCGGCAACCCTTTTTCCTTCAGGAAAGCCGGATTGTAGATCTTGGACTGATAACGGCTGCCATAGTCGCACAGGATCGTCACGATCGTATGGCCCGGCCCCATTTCGCGGGCCATCCGGATGGCGCCCGCGATGTTGATGCCGGTCGAACCGCCCATGCACAGACCTTCTTCGGCCAGAAGATCAAAGATGATCGGCAGTGCCTCGGCGTCCGGTATCCGGTAGCTCATGTCCGGACGGAAGCCCTCAAGGTTGGCCGTGATCCGGCCCTGACCGATACCTTCGGTAATTGAGTTTCCAGGGCTGTCCAGTTGCCCGATCGTATAGAAACTGTGCAGCGCCGCGCCCTCGGGGTCGGCCAGCCCGATCTTGACGCCACGATGTTGCAGCGCCAGCGCCACCCCGGCAAGGGTCCCCCCCGATCCCACCGCGCAGATGAAGCCATCGACCGTGCCTTGTGTCTGTTCCCAGACCTCCGGGCCGGTGGTTTCGACATGCGCCTGCCGGTTGGCGACATTGTCGAACTGGTTGGCCCAGATCGCCCCGTTCGGCTCGCTTCTGGCCAGCGCTTCGGCCAGCCGGCCGGAGTAGCGCACATAATTGTTCGGATTGCGGTACGGTGCCGCCGGCACCTGCACCAGATCAGCCCCTGCCAGCCGGATCATGTCCTTTTTCTCCTGACTCTGGGTCTCGGGGATCACGATCACCGTCCTGAACCCCATCGACGACCCGACCAGCGCCAGCCCAATCCCGGTGTTTCCCGCAGTGCCTTCGACGATAGTGCCGCCCGGTTTCAGCAGCCCGCGCTGCACCGCATCCCGGATGATATAGAGCGCAGCCCGATCCTTGACCGACTGACCGGGGTTCAGGAACTCGGCCTTGCCAAGGATTTCGCAGCTGGTCGCCTCGCTGGCCCTTTTCAGGCGGATCAGCGGCGTCTTGCCGATCGCGTCAGCCAGATCCCTGAATGTCCGCATGCCGCGCCCCTTTCGCTTCTGCTTCTTACTAGGGGGCACAGGTCGGGAACTCAAGCCATGCAGCGCGCGGGACCGCTCGCGACAGACGGCCTTCGCGCCGACCGACCCTTACTCCGCTGCCGCCCGGCGCAGCGCTTCCCGCCGCGGTGCCAGCCACAGCGCCGACAGGATCAGCGGCGCCGTTGCCACCTCGCCAGCCTCGATCAGGTCCATCAACCGCGCGAAACTGATCACATGCGTGCGGATATCCTCGTTGTCTTCTGCCAGCCCGAACAGCCCTGACACCGTATCGGGCAAGTCGGCCAGCCCGACGAACGTATACAGAAACTCGGTCTTTGCCCCGGGCGACGGGTAATAATTGGCGACGGGAAGCAGGTCGCGCAAGGTGATCCCCGCCTCCTCGACCGCCTCGCGCCGGGCGGCCTGTTCCGGCGTCTCGCCCGCATCGATCCGGCCGGCGATCGGTTCCAGATGCCAGGGATTGCGGTCACCGCGCGCAAACGGGCCGGGGCGGAACTGCTCGACCAGCAACACCCGGTCGCGGACCGGGTCATAGGGCAACACCACTGCCGCATCGCCGGATACGAATGTCGCCCGGTTCAGCGAACCGGTCATGGACCCGTCAAACCGGCGGTGCCGCAGATCATACTCTTCGACCGCAAAGAACCGGGCATAGGGCTGGCGACGTTCGCCCACCTCCACGTCACCGGGCCGGGCATCGTGGCGCAACAGCGGCGCGGCCGCCCCGGCTTCGGCCCGCAACCGCGACGCCGCCCGTACCAGCAGCATGTGGCGGCGCTGTAGCGCAGCCGCGGCCACCGGCGTTCCTAGCGCCGCCATCAGATCGCGAGCAGCGCCGACCGTCACGTCGCCCCAACGCTCCACCCAGTCCGGCAAGTGCCAGACCGCCCCCGCAGCACCCGACGCCAGATAGACGCAAGCCTCAACCGGCCCACCATCAGCCCCCGCAGTCCGAACCCGCACCATTTCCCGCCGCAGCCCCCGGCTGTTCTGGTAGAACTGCAGCCGCTCAAGTTCTGCGGGCGCCATCCCCTGCACCAGAACTCCTGTCGCCACCGCCGCCGGGTCGGTGCGGATGGTTGCGTGCTGCTGATCCCTGGCCCACAACACCGCATGGCCCGGCAGAACCGCCGGCACCGCATGCGCCGCACGCCCCAGAACCGCCTCCAGCAGCGGCGGATGGCACAGCGTGCCGTAAAGGAAAACCCCCGTCATCGCTAGCGCCAACGCTGTGCCGCCCAACGGGTCAAGTGCGCGGCAATCAGCCCGCCAACAAACAGGGTCCCGAGCACTGCAGCGTTGACCATGATCACCAGATACTCCAGCGCTATCTCGAACATGCCCTGCAACGCCGCGATCGGGCCGTCATAGCGCAGCTTCATCGATTGCAGCGTCATCTCGTAAATCGACAATCCCAGAACACACCAGAACACCATCGTCACGGTCGTCCGGATGCCGGATTCCCAGGTCCGCCGCGACTGTTCGCTTGCCAGACTGCCCATAACGAACCAGCCGCACAGCCCGCCCACTGCCGCGCAATACGGCGAAAAATAGCCGAACTGCGTGCCCTCCGGCATCAGCGGCTTGATGAACTCGGCAGTCACGAAACCCAGAAACGCAAAGGCAAGGGCTGCAACGAGTTTGGCTGCGGTGGGCATCGGTTCATTCGACCTTTTGCAGGGGCGCGATACCCAATCCTTCCGCTTTGACCTGCCCGCATGCAAGCTTTCTGACTGCAATCCCCCGATTTCGCTGCACAAGTGTAGCGCGGCGGTGTCTGATCGCCGCCAAGCCGGGCAGCCGGGAACTGGCCCCTGCCCCCGAATTTCAAATCGCCCGCCCTACTTTGCCGCCAGAAAATCGGCCACATCCAGCAAGATGAACTCGTTGTCATCCTGCTTTTGCGGTGCCCGGCCCGACGAGTAGGGGAAGTTGTTGTCGTTGGCGACAATGATCTGGGTCGGGCTGACCACATCCACATCCTCGATGGTCACGAACGGAAACGCCAGCTTGCCGTCTTTGCCGCTTTGCTTGGCGAAGCCCTTGGGGTCGTCGATGGCCAACAGGTCGATGTAGCCTATCTTGCGCACCAGCCCGCCGACATTGTCATCCGTCATCTCGATCTTGTAGACCCGTTTCAGCTTTGCCGGCGCGTTGAAACAGTCCGGCGTGATCGCCGCTTCCGCGCAGGCCATGTCGACCGTTCCCTCGCCATTGTCGCGCTCGATCACCAGCGCCGTCGTCGCGTCGATCATGTTGAAGTCGCCGATATTGTTGCCGTTGGTTTCCAGCGGATACTGCCAGAATCGGCCGGTCCACTTGGCATCCGCCACCGAATATTCCAGGAGCCGCAACACTTCAGCCTCGCCGACCTTTTCCCAATCCTTAGCCCCGGCGTTCCAGACCGGCCCTTCCAGCAGCGGATAAAGCATGGTGCCGTCGGCCGACGCCGCCATCCCCTCGTACCCGCGCGAGCGACGGATGTTGAAAGTCAGTTCCGCCGTCGGCAGACTGGGCATCGCCATCGAATAATGATCCGGCGACTTCGCCGTCTTGCCGTCCAGTTCGGTTTCCACCACGGCCAGCACCTTGCCGGCCCGGTCAGTCTTGACCAGATAGGGCCCAAGCTCGTCGCCGAACCAGATCGCCTCGCCGATCGGTTGAATCGACTCGATGTCGAAATCGGCACCGGTCAAATAGCGGCTGTCGCTCGCTTCGGTCGCAATCCGGAACGGGACGATCCGGTCCGGGTCGTGCAGGAAAGTCGTCGAAATCACCGAGACCGACCCAGCCGCCCAGTCCGGCTGAACCCGGTGGAACATCAGCATGGCATCTGACGAGTTCCCGCGCGAGCCAAAGCCGTTGTCGGTCAGCACCCAGAACGTGCCGTCACCTGCGGATTTGATCCCCGACAGGCCCTGCAGCGATTGACCGGCAATCGGCAGGCTCAGCCCGGTCTTGCGCGGGGCGGTCTTGTCCGACAGGAACGACGTGCCTTCCAGACTGCCAAGCGCGTCGACCCGCTGCAAGGTCGTCGCCGTGAACTTTCCGGTTGTCTGCAAATCCGCAGGCACATCGGCGGGCGGTGTCGCGGTGGTTGCCGCCGGGATCAGCGCATGACCCGCCAGCGTTGCCGGATACATCATGGTGTCCTGCGCAACGGCAGGGGCGGCAGCAAGCACCGTGGCGCTCAGCAGGGTGGCAAGTCTCATGGCGGGAACTCCTCACAATCGGGTTTCCGCGCGATAGCACCCTTTCAATGCAGCCAGATGGCGGCCCGGTAACAGTCGTCTGACAGCCGCCTATACCCGAGCCGCTGCCGCGACCCCGGCCGAGAACTCGGCCAACAACAGCTCGATCTCCTCGACCCCGACCGACACCCGGATGAACCCCTCGCTGATGCCGTTGGCCAGCCGCGCCGCCGCGCTCATCGCGCGGTGCGAGCTGGAGGCGGGATGCGACGTCATCGTGCCGATATCGCCCAGCGTGGGCGCAAACGGAATGTCGGGTGCCGCCGACACAAAGGCGTTGGCCGCCGCCCGCCCGCCCGTCAACTCGAAACTCAGCATGTTGCCGCCGCGTCGGCCCAGCAACGAAATCGCCCGGTTGTGGTCCGGATGATCGTGCCGCGTCGGATACAGCACCCGCTTCACGCCTTTCAGTCCGGCCAGATGATCCGCCAACCGCGCAGCATTCTCTTCGGCCCGGTCGTAGCGCAGATGGAACGAATAAAGCCCGCGCTCGGCCAGCCAACAATCGAACGGACTGGGGGTCAGGCCCAGGGTCACTGCCGTATCATAAATCGCCTTGCGCTGGCCCTCATCGCGCGCACAGGCATAGCCCAGCGTCACATCGGAATGACCCGCCAGCAGCTTGGTCACCGAATGGATCACCACATCCGCCCCATGTTCAAACGGACGGAACGCCCGCGGAGTGCTGAACGTGCTGTCAACCGCCAGAATGATCCCGCGCTCTTTGCACAGCCGCGCAATCCCCGGAATATCTGCCACCCGGATCGTCGGGTTCGACACCACCTCGACCAGGACCAGCCGGGTTTCGGGCCGCAGCGCCGCCGCCATCGCCGCCGCATCGGTCGGATCGGCCACCGATGTGGTCATGCCGAACCGCGGCAATTCCTGCTGCAGCAGCCGCAGCGACCGGCCGTACAGCTGATCACCGCCCAGCACATGATCCCCGGCTTTCAGCAATCCCAGCATGACCGCCGTTACGGCCGCCATTCCGGACCCCAGAATGATGCCGCCGGTCCCACCTTCCAGACCGTCGATCTTGGACGCCAGCACGTCGGCATTCGGATGACGCTCGCGCGCGTAGGTATAGCCCGCCCGCTGACCGCCGTAGATCGCATCCAGATGGTCGGGCCCGTCCGAGGCATAGACAACCGACGGCTGCAACGGTGTGCCAAGCGCCCGGTCCGCCCCATCTGGCCAGGCCGTGCGACGGACCAGCGATTTCTGAACGGGTTTAGGGGCTTCGGTCATGGCGGTCTCCTTTGGCCAAGGCTTGCCACGGACCGGTTGCCGCCTCAAGGGCTGCCAGAAACAATCGCTGTTGCCACATTCGGGGCGACCGGACTGCGGACCAGGAAACCACCGGATTGCGTCAGGCGCACCTTTCATCACGACGCGCAATCCCGGATGCCTGTTCCACACGCCGTTCTGCCCGCGACCGAGCGCATGTCCGGCATTGCCCGGCTCAGCGCGCCAGAACCAGCTCGGCCTTCAGCCCGCCCAACCGTTCACTTTCGCCCAGCCGCAACGTCCCGCCGTGACTGCGCGCAACGTCGACCGCAATTGCCAGCCCCAACCCGACCCCGGACCCCCGGTTCTGGTTGCGCGCCGGGTCCAGCCGGACAAACGGCCGCATCGCCTCGTCACGCCGGTCCTTCGGAATGCCGGGACCGTCATCCTCGACCGTCAGGCGCAGCGCCCGGTCGGTCAGCGCCACCTCGACTTCGGCCCGGCTGCCATAGCGCACCGCATTGTTGACCAGATTTTCCAGCGCGCGCGCCACCGCCATCGGGCGCAACACCACCATCCCCTGACCGCTCGCCGACCTCAGTGCCACGCGATGCCCGGCCCGGCGCGCGTTCTCGATCACCTGTTCGGCCAGTGTAATCGGATCGGTTGCCACGGCATCATCCATGGCATCGCCGCGGGCAAAAGCCAGAAACTCCTCCAGCAGACGCTCCATATCCTCGACATCGCGCCGCATCAGCACCGCCTCCTCGGTGTCGGGTATCATAGCAAGCGCCAGCTTCAGCCGGGTCAGCGGCGTGCGCAGATCGTGGCTGACCCCAGACAGCATCGTCGTCCGCTGCTCGATCTGGCGCTCGATCCGGTTGCGCATATCCAGAAACGCATTGCCCGCCGCCCGCACCTCGTTGGCCCCGCGCGGCCGATAGACCAGCGAACGGCCCTTGCCGAACGCTTCGGCCACTTCCGCCAGCCGGGTGATCGGGCGCAACTGATTGCGCAAAAAAACGTAGGCAATCAGCGTCATCAGCGCCGAAGCAAAGATCATCAGGACCAGGAGCTGATGCGGATTCGACGCCGAAAGCCGCCGGCGGTCGATCGCCACCTGCATCGGGCCGTACCGGGTTTCCACCAGCAGGAACACCCTGGCGCGTTCGCTGACCAGATCGACCGCCAGCACCTCCGGCATGCGGGTGCGCAGGGTTTCGATGACATAGCTGCCCGACAAATCCAGCCTGTCGCGCCGGTCCGCCAACACCGGATCGACCGGAAAACTGACGCTGAGAGCCAGTGGTGCCAGCAACGACCGCATGTCGCCTTTCGCTGCCAGCAGCGACGGTGCCGCATTTACCCGCCCCAGCAGAAACTCTACCTCCAGCAAGATGTTGCCGGTCATCTGCCGGGTCACGCCTTCAAAGTGCCGCTGAATGAAAACGATGGACACAACCAGCTGGATCGCGACGATGGGCACGATCAGGATCAGCGCGGCGCGCCCGTACAGACTGCGCGGAAGGGGACGGCGGAGCCAGGTCAGCTTCATTCCGCAACCCTAGCGCCCGCCACCGGCAAGAGAAAGCACAACATGGCCGCAACAACTGATCCCGCCCCCTCGCTTCCATCCCGCCAGCAATTGGAACCCGGCCTGATCAGGATCAGCGCCGCCAATCCCTCGCCGATGACGCAGACAGGCACCAACACCTACCTGCTGGGCCACAGCGATATCGCCGTCATCGACCCCGGCCCGCTGTTGCCTGCGCATTTGGATGCCATTCTGGCCGCCGTGCCGCCTGGTGGCCGGATCAGCCATATCCTTGTCACTCATGCCCACCTGGACCATTCGGCGTTGGCCCCGGCTCTGGCCAGACAGACCGGCGCGCCGGTGCTGGCCTTCGGCGATGCCGCGGCCGGGCGCAGCCCGACGATGCAGACCCTCGCCGGTTCGCCCGACAATCTGGGCGGCGAAGGTGTCGATTTCGGCTTTCAGCCGGACCGTACTTTGACCGACGGCGAAACCCTGCTGGGGTCAGACTGGCAGATCGACGCCATCTGGACCCCGGGGCATTTCTCCGGCCACCTGAGCTTTGCCTGGGGCGACCGGCTGTTTACCGGCGACCACGTCATGGGCTGGGCCAGCTCGCTGATCTCGCCGCCCGACGGCGACCTTGCCGCCTACATGCGCTCACTGCGGCGGCTGCAACAGCGCCACGACAGCGTGTTCTACCCCGGACATGGCGCTCCCGTCACCGCGCCGGCCGAGCGCCTCGATTGGCTGACCCGCCACCGGCTCGACCGCGGAGCCGCCGTAATTGCAGCCCTGACCAACCGATACCGCTCGATCACGTCCCTGACCGATCAGGTCTATCACGACACCCCGACGGCTTTGCGCGCCGCCGCCGCCCGAAATCTCTTTGCCCATCTCATTGACCTTACGGAAAGAAACCTCGCCACGCCCGACCGGACCCTGAGCTTCACGGCCCGCTACAAACGGGCCGGCACCCCCTGACCCCGCTCCCGACCAATCCCTCCATTCCCCACTGGACGCGTTTGGCAACCCTTGCTATACGGCCCCGGTGGTCCGGCGTAGCTCAGCGGTAGAGCAGTTGACTGTTAATCAATTGGTCGTAGGTTCGATCCCTACCGCCGGAGCCACAAAACCCCAAGGAAAACAAGAAGTTGCAGGGAAAGAGGCAGGGGGATTTTCGGTACCTGTTATCCCGTGTAAGCAATCTGTAAGCAGGCAGCATCCGGGAAGCGTCAAATCTGAATGTCCAACTTGTCCAGCTTCCTGAACAAGGCTGAGGCCAAGCCCATCACCTCGGGGGACAGGGTGCCTGTCCTGTATGCCTGCGCTACCCTGCGAAGGCTGAACAGGTCAGCATCCCCAAAGCCTGCCAAGGTCAGGTCCGGACGCCTTTGAAGGGTCAGCC
>JANNRR010000015.1:0-9514 GCA_031401675.1 Paracoccaceae bacterium | reverse complement strand
CTCAGATCAACATGACGGCGTAGCAGATCAGCGAGGGCAGTAATCACGGGTCGGTCCATCGGGCGCTCCTTTGGCGAGGAAGAGTCCGACACAAAACCACCTCTCACTGCCCTCGCCAACCCCTGCTGTCGTGTAGTGTGGTGTTGTTGATGAGCGCGTCGGTGCCACCGGCATCCCACAGGCAGGAATAGAAGGTTCCGGCGGCGTTGACCGATGGCAGGGTGTAGTTGGAGTTTCCAGCCTCGAACGTGGTGTTGGCGCCGTAGAGATATTGTATCGCTGCAATATCAAACGCCATCGGCGTGGCCGCGTAACCGTAGGTGTAAACCCCCAAGTCGAACAGCGTACCGCCGGGGCGATCCTGCCAACCGTCATTGTAAGACATCACGGTATAAATGCCCTGATTCAGGTTGAAGTCGCCCAAATCGTCAAACGACGCGCCATCCGGTACGCCGGGAAAGGTGCCGTTGGCTCCGATCACATTGTGCGGGTGCTTGAGCCCCAGCGAGTGCAGAACCTCGTGGATATAGGTGACAAAATCATAGCCGCCCGGCAGAAGGCTGGAAAAATCGGTGGTGGAATAGGCCTCCCAGTTGATGATCACCGATCCTTGCTGGCTGGCCAGCGGGCCTGTGTCTTCGCCGGGCGGTGTGGCAATCCCCAAAGCGCCCTGGGCATCAAAGTCATCGACGGTGCCAACGATGATGTCGGCATCGGCCTGACTGGCAGCAGGAAGAAAGGTCAGATTGCAGATATCGGCGATCGACTGGAATGCATTCACGAACGCATCGTTTTCTTCGGGGGCGTTGTTGGCGATGACCGTTGTTCCGCCGAAATCGAATGCTTCGTCAAATCCTCCGGCACCCGCAACCCAGACAGCCAGACGCGTTCCGGCAGCTGGGTCCTGCCAATGGCTACCCCAAAGCAGCGCGTCGACATAGGTCAGGCCCGAAGATGGGGTAACGGCAGGGTTGGAAAACGCCATGATCGGCTCCTTGATTCAGAAATGAAAGACAACGACCTTTGGGCAAGCGAACCGCCAGGCGTCAGGCCAAGCCAGGCACCCGCATCGCGGATCAACTTCCCCGGTCCGGGCCTGCGCGACATGCCTTGAATTATCAAGTGAGTGTACTGCAACCAGCCAAAATCTCAAGCGCGACATTTGGCGAAGGTGTGGATGCCGCACCTGATAAGGCATAGCCGCCGCCAGAATTCCATCTAGGCACTGGCCAATCCGACCTGCCGTTCGGCCGGGTCAGAGTCTGCCGTTCACCCTCGCCACAGCACCGGCAAACATGGCGGTCACAACAGGATGACATACTCCTTGATCGTTGTCTCTCGCACCTCCCAGGTGCCGGCAAACCCCGGGCGCAGGATGAAACTGTCCCCGGCCCGGACCGTTTGCTGCGCTCCGCCGTCTTCGGTGATCACCGAAAAGCCGGAAAGAATCCGGCAATACTCCCACTCCTCATAGGCAATCCGCCAGGTGCCGGGCGTGGACTGCCAGATGCCGCAATACAGACCGCCCCGCTGTTCAACATTCCAGGTGGTATAAACCGGGTCGCCCGCAACAACCCTGTCCGGCGCCGGTCTGGTGGTTTCCGGCGGTACGGCATCCGGGGACAAGCGCTGAAAACGGGGCATGGTCACGACCTTTGCGAAAGTGGTCCAGCCAAACACGGCAGGCACCGAACGGTCAAGCGGTCCGAGCCTTGTCGCCAATGCAGGGCCGATGCGGCGAGCCCGCGCTGGAAATCCGCCGGTTTGCCCGCTAAGCATGCGCAAACCCTGCGGAGTACCAAGCCATGAGCGCGAGCGTCCCGAGCCTGCCCCCCAGTCCGGCTGATGTAAAGGCCCGCAAGGGCGGGGTGCCGCTGGTCTGCCTGACCGCCTACACCACGCCGCAAGCGCGACTGGTCGACGGGGTCTGCGATGTGGTTCTGGTCGGCGACTCGGTCGGGATGGTGCTGCATGGCTTGCCCTCGACGCTTGGCGTGACGATGGAGATGATGGTGCTGCACGGCAAGGCAGTGGCGCGCGGCATCACTGCCAGCACGCTGGTGATCGACTTGCCGTTCGGCAGCTATGAAGCCGGGCCAGAGGTGGCGTTTGCCAGCGCCGCGCGGTTGATGGCCGAAACCGGGGCCTCGGCGGTCAAACTGGAAGGCGGTGTGGCGATGGCCGCGACCATCCGGTTTCTGGTCGAACGATCGGTGCCGGTGATGGCGCATGTCGGGTTGACGCCACAGGCGGTGCATGTGCTGGGCGGCTACAAGGTGCAGGGCCGCGCCCAGGATGCCGCCCGGGTCATGGCCGACGCGATAGCGGTTGCCGAGGCAGGGGCCTTTGCCGTGGTGTTGGAAAAGATCCCCGACCGTTTGGCGCGAGAGATCACTGCTGCCCTGACCATACCGACCATCGGTATCGGTGCCTCGGCGGGCTGCGACGGGCAAATTCTGGTGATCGACGACATGCTTGGCCAGTTCACCGCGTTTCGTCCCAAGTTCGTCAAGCGCTACGCCGAACTGGGCACGGCGGCGGCAGCGGCGGTGGCCGCCTACGCGGCGGATGTCCGGGCGCGTTCGTTCCCCGGTCCGGATCACGTGTTCCCCGATGTTGCCCCCGCTTCGAAAACCGCAACTCCGAAAGCCGGACCTTGACCCAGATCGTCCGAAGTCTGGCCGATCTGCGGGCGCACGTGCGCGTGTGGCGACTGGCGGGCGAAAAGGTGGCGGTGGTGCCGACCATGGGGGCATTGCATGCCGGACATCTCAGCCTGGTTGCAGCGGCAAAAGCCAGCGCCGCCCGAGTAATCGTGACGATCTTCGTGAACCCGGCACAATTCAACAACCCCGGCGATCTGGCACGGTATCCGCGCACCGAACGAGAAGACGCCCTGCTGCTTGCTCCGCTTGCCGTCGACATGATCTTTGCACCGGAAGCGGCCGAAGTCTATCCGGCCGGCTTCGCCACCAAGATCGTGGTTTCAGGTATCAGCGCCGGTCTGGACGGCGATTTCCGCCCCGGGCATTTCGAGGGCGTGGCAACGGTGGTGGCCAAGCTTTTCTCGATGACTCAGGCTGACCGTGCCTACTTTGGCGATAAGGACTATCAGCAATTGCTGGTGGTGCGCAGGATGGCGCGCGATCTGAACCTTCCCATCGACATTCTCGGTTGCCCGACGCTGCGCGACCACGACGGGCTGGCGCTGTCGTCGCGCAATGCCCACCTGACCCCGGCTGACCGGGCGCGGGCCCCGGCGCTGTATCGGGCATTGCAGGACTGCGCAGACACGATCCGGTCAGGCACTTCGGTGGCACACGCGCTGGAGCGCGCCCGGGCGGCGCTCCAGTCAGCCGGGTTTTCCCGCATCGACTATGTCGCCCTGCATTCCGCCGATACGCTGGCCCCGATGCCCACGCATGACCGCCCGGCCCGCCTCTTGGCCGCCGTCTGGGCCGGCGAAGTCCGGCTGATTGACAATATCGCAGTCTGACCGGAACGTAGCCAGGGTAACGTTTGCGAAACCGGGTGACGGGGGCGTGTATTCTGCCATAACATCCCAATCTATGACCGGGTTTTGCAGGAGAGAGCCAGATGGCAGATTTTAACGCCCAGATTCAGGAATCGCAAAAGGAGGTTGCCGAGGCTCAGGCCAAGATTTCCGCCATCACCGGCAAGATCGAAGCGGCCCGGGCCAAGCTTTCCGCAGGTGAAACCGCAATCGATATCGAGACGGCGACGCTTGCCGATGTGCACAAGCACACCGACCTGATGAACGCGAACATCGCGGAACTGATCATGGGGCTGGATGATGTCACCGCCGGATTCTCCAAGGATTTCGAGGGGATGCGCTCGAAGACCGGGATGGAGAGCTTTATCGGCATCTTTTCGGACGCCAGGTCGGAAGCAATGCGGCAGGAACGGATGCGGACCGCCTCGGTCGATGACAAGCTGCAGGATCTGATCGGCAAGTCCGACGTGATCGTCCGGCTCTTGCTGGGCCAATTGGATATGCTGAACGAACAAAAAACCAAGGTAGAAGGCAATCTGGGCGAAACGCTGGCCGACCGCGAGGCGACGGTGGGCACGCTGGAGGCGCTGCGGGCCGAAATTCAGGCGATGGATCCAAAGATCATCGATCTGGAAAACAGGATCGGCGTGGAACAGGACGCGGCGGCGCGGACCAAGCTGGAAACCGATCTGGCGGCGCTGAACACACAGTACAACGAAAAGGTGCAGTCCGAGCAGGTGCACCTGGCAAAGTCGCAGACATTGGAACGCTATATCGAGGCCGGGAAAACCTGGGTGGATTCGCTGCAGAATCAGGCGGCAACCCAGATGGTGCTGATCAACAAGCTGCAGACCGACACCAAGCAGCGGGTTGTGCTGTACGACGCGCTGACCAAGAGCCTGAAAACCGCGCAGCAGCAGGACGTAGCACACCGTATCAACGAGATCGGGGTCGAGACGGACAAGGAGGCGCAGGCGGCGATGGCGGCAATCGGGGCGGCGACCAATGACCGGATGGCGGATATGCTCGAGTCGCACGAGGACCATATGGTGTTCGCGCGCAAGGTGCTGGAGCAGAAGGCCAAGGCGGACGAACGCTTTGCCCGGCGGTTCGCGGCGATTGTCGAGAAGCACGACAAGAACCTGTATGGCGAATAGGTGATGCCGCGAAAAGACACGCCTGACGACGGGCAAACCCGGTCCGGGACCTGGCTCGGCGGTGCGGCCGCCGTTGCAGCGGGCATGGCCGCGCTTTTCGCCATATCGGTGCCGGTGTTTCTGATCCTGGGAAGCCTGCTCGCCGGCATCGGCGGCGTCGCGGTCGGCGACCCTGCCAACCTTGGCCCGTGGATCGTTCTGGTGCCGTTGGCAATTGTGGCGCTGTGGTTTGTGGTGCGGTTCTTTCTGCCGGCATTTTTCGGTATCGCCGAGTTGCAGGGGCCGTTTGGCAGCAAGTTGTCGACCCTGAAGCGCAGCGACGGCGTAGCGATAGTGGGTGCCCGGTTGCGGGTCCTGCAGGGCGACCTCGCCACCCTGCTGAGGGCAAAGCGTGGCTGAAACCGACCTGACCCGTGACCATGCCGACCTGTATGATACGCTGGTCGCCCGGCGCTACTTTGCCAAGTTCGATATCATCACAGGCCATCTGGCCCGGGTGGCGGCGGAATTCGAGGTGGAGAAATCGCTCAGCCGCACCGATGTGAAGATCATCGGCGCGCATGTCGACGCGCTGGCTGCAACCTTTCGAGCGTTAGCGAACAAGTATTTGTTTACGGGCCGGATTGAAGGACCTCTGGCCGGAAAGCTGATCTTTGACCGTGTAGAGAGCGGCTTTCCGGTTGCCGCCGAACTGATGACCATGGCCGCCGATGCGCCGCAGGCAGCGCGGCACCTGGCAAACATGCCATCCGTCGCAGCGCTGAAGGATGACATGATCCGCCAGATCGTCGGCGACCTGACGATTCCGACCAAGCTGCAGTTCGCGCTCAGCCAGCGGCTCTATTATCAGGCGCTGGTGGCGGGCGGCCTGTTCTGGCCGCGCAACGACCCCGACGCTTTCTGGCAAGGCGATCTGGCGAACGGGCGGCGCAGCTATCTGATGCATTGGTCGGTTTACGACTCTTCGGTCAACTTGCCGGTCCTGTACCTGATGGACGTCGAAGACAGCGGCCCGCGCGCGCTGCCGGTCGATCAGACCCGCTGGCCCGAGGTGCAAGCGCACCTGATGGCACAGTCGCTGGCCGGGCTGAAGCTGTTGACCATCGCCCAGGGCTTCGATGTCGATTTCGACGACCTGCACCCCAAGCGGCTGCGGCGAATCCACCTCGGCCCGATGTATTCGCACGCCTTCACGCTGCAATCGGGCCCGATCCGCGAGGTGCTGGAACAGGCGCATTCTCCCGAGGGCGAGGATTGGGCGCTGGCCTGGACCACCGAGGAGTTGCAGTCGGAACGGACCGAGATGGTGAAATCCGGCTGGTTCGGGCAAGTTGAACGGCAGATTTACGCGTTGGACCCGGTGGCCGGGCGCGGTGCCGATACCGGCGCGACTAGCACAAGCCGCTACCTGATCCTGCCGCAACGGCCCTATCAGGTGCTGGCGGAACAGAACCCGCCCGGCTTCCAGGCAGTGCGGAAATTCGTGGTCAGCCCGGTCGGGCGGGTGTTGAGCTATCGCTGAAGGGAACCGGGATGAACGGATCGAAAGACCAGATGGAACTGCCAGAAGCGGCGATCCGGTCACAGTATGCAGCGGCACTGGCGCTCTTGACCGGGCTGGACCATTCGCCCCGGATCGGCAAGCCCGTCGCCCCGGCGGCGGCGGAAACCTCGCCCGGGATCGGCACCCGGCCGCGTTTCCGCTCCACCACACCGGGGCTGGTCACACGTTCGACCGTACGACCGGAAGGCGTACGGCTGGTCGACAGGGTGACGGGGACAGGCGATCTGATCTCGCCAGTGCAGGCCTCGGTTCTGCAGGCGCTGCGGCGCGCCATAGCGATCTCGCTGGCGATGGGCGAGCAATTTTCCGACGTGACCGGGCTGCGCGAGCTGAAGAAGGCCAACCTGGAATCGCGGCTGCCCGAACCGCGCCGTGCCGAGTTCACCGAGCTGCTGACGGCCGAGGCGCTGGTTTCCTTACATGTATTCGGAAACGCAGCTGCCTTCCTCCTGGCGCCGCATCTGGCGGCGGAAACCGTCGAGATCGGCGGCATCGAGGAGGTGCTGACCGACAATGCGCAACTGGCTCTGCACGGCATCCTGTGGGAACTGGACCAGGACATTGCCGCCTTTGCCAGTGACGAATTGCGGTTGGTGGCGACAGTAACGGCGTTTTCCGAAATGCTGATGGCCAAGGTGGCGCTGCGGGCCGAAAACGCACCCCGGCTGGCGGCGTTTACGAATGCTTCGTATGCGGTGGAGGCCGACAAGCTGGTGCTGTCGGGTTTCACCCCGGCGCGGGCGGCCAAGGGCAGCACGCTGGTGATGACATTCAAGAAGCCGACCGAAGTGATCGGCAACCATATTGCCAAGTATCAGGCGATGCGGCTGGCCAAGATGCTGATGGCCTATGATTTCGACCGCCGCCTCAATCCGTTCGCCGAACTGGGCGGCTTCATCTTTACCTTCATGGGCGACGGCAAGCCGGGCACCGGCAAGACCACGCTGATCCAGATGATGGCGGGATTGCTGGACGGTTATTGCAAGGTGGCGGGCTATCCGTTCTGCTATCACAACCTGAGCATCGACAATGTCGACAGCTATCAGGGCAAATCGGCGCAGAATGCCAAGGCCTTCATCACCTCGGTGATGGACCCGGGCGTGATCGGTTTCGGCACGGTCGATGACATCGATCAGGTGGCGGGCAAACGCGGCGACCGGCAATCCTCGACCGGCCAGCAGGAGATTACCGCCGTATTGATGGAGGCATTTGCCGGGGCCAACACCGTGGTGCGCGGCAATTGCACGTTCGGCATGTTCTCCAATTACCCCGAGAATGTCGACGACGCCCTGCGCCAGCGCGCCGGGGCGCGGTTTCTGGTCGACGGCCCGAAAAGCCGCGAGGATTACGTGGATATTCTGGCGCTGCTTCTGGGCAAGAACCATTCCATTCCGCTCGGCGATCATCAGCTTTACGCCTCGCAGGAAATCAGGCGGGCGGTGGCGGAAAGCTTTGCCAGCCATGGGCGGCCGAAGGAGGACGGGCTGCTCCGCGTCTGGGAGGCGCAGGAAAAACTGCTGGGGCCGCTCGATACCATCGCCAAGATGGGTGCTTACCTCAAGGCAATCCAGCAGGCGGATGAGCGGTTCACCGGGCGGGCGGTGAAGAACATCACCGATGCGGTGAAAGTCCGCGCGATGGATTTCGAATTGCCGGATGAATGGATGGATGCGCCGGACCTGTTCATGTTCAAGCCCTATGATGAAAAGCTGGCGATGATTTGCGGGCTGGCGGTACCGATCACGGTCGAGATGGTGGTGCAGGAAATCAACCGCTACGCCGACAGCGAATTCCGCTATGCCGACAAGTCGGACGAAGTGGCGATTGACGGGATGGTGCGGGAGATGGGGCGGATGGAAGAGGCCCGGAAAAGGTATGCGGAGGGAAAGGGGTGATGACAAACGAACCGGGCTGGGATGCGAAGGCAATCGCGAGGGTTGCGAAAGAAAAGTACGGCGGGACATTATTGATGTTCGAGGCACACGGCTGGGCGGACCGAGGATCAAAAATGATGATCGCACAACAACGGCTCGTCAAAGAACATTATGGCTCAGTCGCTGCGTTTGTTCGGCATCATGAGGGGCAGGGGTGAGCAAATGGCGTTGAGTTTGACTGCACTTGATGAAGTGATCAATGCCCGGATGTCGCTTCATGGCGGCGGTAGAGGAGCGCCCATTAAACTCGGTGACGGGTCTCGGGAAGGTTTGGCGCTAAACAAAGCATGTGTTGTGCTGCTGTCCGCTTCACTACAGTCTTTTGTCGAAGACGTCTTTCTGACTTGCTCCTTTAAGGCATTTGGCCGCGCATTGTTGGACGATGAACTCAAAAACTATCGGGCAACTTGGAGCCGATGGGGGAACCCTAACCCGAGCAATGTAACAACCCTTTTTCGAAGACTAGGGGTTGATGAGGTCTTGAGCGGGTTGTCGTGGCAGAAGCAATCGACAACTCAGCTAAAACGCACTCTTGATGCCATAAACCAGGTACGAAACTGCATTGCGCATGGATCTGACATCACGATCGACAAGGCGGAGTTTCCGCTTCATTTGGCCAAGATTCGGCGCTGGCGAAATACTTGTGAACAGTTTGGGGCGAGGTTTGAAGCTCACGCAGAAGCAAAGATAAGATGAAACGCCTCATCTCCGCCGGCCTGATGTTCGGCAACCTGATCGAAGTGTCCTCCCCCGCTCTCGTCGAACGCTACAACCGTGCGCTGAAGCACCTCACCGGCAAGACCACTTCGCTGGCCGATTTCCACATCGACCTGTCGGGCTATTCGCCGGAAGTGGGCGACGAGCTTGGCGATGACCATTACCTCAACCCCAACGGGGCCAACCGGCAGTTCATCCTCTTGACCACCGACCAGCGCCGCGCGCCGTTGCTCAATGTCACCTTTTCCACCGACTGGGGCATCCTGACGCAGTTCATCGATGCCAACGAACCGCAACTCTTTGCCCTGACGGCGCGGGATGCGGTGGCCGGCGAGTTGCTGGACTCGGTCTACGACATTTCCACCCCGGAAAAGCTGCTGGACTATCGCCGGGTGACCGTGGAGGCTGATACGGTCGGTGCGCATGTCGCGGATGCGGGGCGGTTGATGCAACTGATCGGGCGGTTCCGAGCCGAGGAGAACGGCTGGCGCGACGATGCGCTGATTGCCGAGATGATCGGGCTGGCGAAAAAGACCGGCGATGTGACGCGGGTGCCGATCACCCTGCCGGCGATGACGTTTGAGCAGGGGAACTATTGGACATCTTTGTTTGGCGGGATTTACGTGTT
>JANNRR010000014.1:0-1656 GCA_031401675.1 Paracoccaceae bacterium | reverse complement strand
GCAATCACCGTCTTCGACAGCTACGACGACATCGTCGAGGCCTGCTGCAATGCCTGGAACTTCCTCGCCAACGACCCAAAGGCAATCGCGTCCATCACCACCCGCGCTTGGACGCAAGTCAGTTGAAAGGGCCGTTGGTATCAGGGCTCGTCTTGAAGTAGCGGAACGGGGAACAATTGGTCATCCCGGCACGCTAGCTGGGCACCCCGGTCGGCTCAAGCCAAGTTCTTCTAACAACACCGTCTTGAATTCAAGGTGAGGCGCGTCGCTCGGCGTACCACTCAACAAACGCAGTTCCTTTTCCCGTCCTTGGTTTCTCCAAATGAACAGAAGGGGGGCCCACACAGAACCCGGCGCTTTCTGTGTGGGCCAATGCGTCAGGGGCAACCCCAGGCAGGAGCAACCTCGGCAGCATTTGCCTGTGTGATGATCGGAAGCGGCAGGAAGTACGGCTTCGGGATGTCGGCTTCTTGGCCCATCAGGTACTTATAGGCCATTTCCATCGCGTGATATGCCTGCGGGTAGGGGTCCTGGTTCACCGTCGCAACAATCTTTCCGTCAGCGATCATCTGGCGGATATCTGCAGGATAGTCACCGACGAAGAACTGCACCTCTTCGCGACCGTTCTGAATCGCGAACTCGGCCGCGGCTCCGCCCTCGGGTCCCTGCATCACGATGGCGTCAAGTTCGCCCTCGGGGAAGCGGCTCAGGACGTCCTGCACAGCGGCAAGCGCCTTTGCACTGTCGAAGTCGCTCACGACCCGCGCGACCTCTTCGATATTGGGATGGGCAGCGCGTGCCTCGTCCCAGCCCTCGGCGCGCAAGACCTGCGCAGGGCTCGAGAGCGGACCCATGACATAGGCCACGCGCACCGGCGCGTCTCCGAAGGCCTCCACGATCATGTCGACATGGAGGCGACCAAAGTCGACGTCATTGGCGCCCACGTAGGTGACGACACCAACACCGTCGCGACCGAAGCCTGCGCGGTTGTTGACCTCGATCACCGGGACACCCGCATCGATCAACTGGACGAGACCGGGCAAGATCCCCTCACCAGAAGGCGTGAGAAGGACGAGGTCGTAATCCTGCGCCGCAAACTGCTGCAGGTTCGCAAGCTCGGTTGCGACGTCGCCCATGTTGCCACTCAACAGGTCATAGGTGAACCCGAACTGAGCCGCTCCATCTTCGAGGCCGAGCTTGAAATTGGCGTAGAACGGAACCTCGAGATAGGCGACGCTGACGCCGATCCGCATGTTTGCGGGAGGCACGTCTCCGGTTGCTTCCATGCGGGCCGCGGCGGGGCATTCGAGCGTCTGGGCTGAAACGGGCAGCGCGGCGAGAACCGCAAGCGCACCCGCGGACATCGAAAGCAGACTCCGTCGTCCGACCCTTGTCGTCATTATCTTGATCATGGGCACTCTCCTTCGCGAACCGGCTGTTTTGCCCCCGGGGCCCTGTTCGCGGCAGGCCATGGGGGATGGAAATATCACGGTGTCACGAGGCATCGACTTGCATCCGGTCGAGTCCGACGGCGACTACAAGGATCAGACCGGTCGCAACCGGCTGCCAGAAGGGCGACACTCCAAGAAGATTCAACGCGTTTGCCACAATGCCGAGCAGGAACACTCCGGCCACGGTGCCGGACATCCCGCCGCG
>JANNRR010000013.1:0-2175 GCA_031401675.1 Paracoccaceae bacterium | reverse complement strand
CGGGGCGTTTATCCGAACCGCCGCCCTTCCTCCGTGAATGTATAGCCGCCCACGACCAGCGTCTCGTCCACGGCCTCGTCCGAGGTCAGGTAGTCGTATTCCTGTTCAAGCTGGCGGTAGAGCCAGTTGGCAAGATCGCGCAGCCCATCGGTGACAATGGACTCGGCATCGCCGATGACCTCGACCGCAGCCGCACTATCCCGGGACACAGAGACCGCCATGGTGAAGGCATGGTAGTAATTGCCGCGATGCGTGACATCGGCGCGCAGCTGGTAGAAATTCTGCCGCTGCGCCGCCTGCAAGGTCTCCGCGATCCGGTGCAGGGTCTTGTCCTTCGGCGCATAGGCGCGAAGTTCGGCGGCAGCGGATTTTCGGTAGAAATAGACGCCCTCCCAAGCCGCGCCATCGCCTTGCGACCAGAAACCGCTGAACCAGATGCAGGGATCCTGCCGGGTGCGACCGCCAGCAAGGCGGGTGGTCCGGGTCTTGAGGCGGATGCCGAGGATTTCCGCGATGTGCTGGAAATCCTCATAGACGGCATCGTACCAGTCATGGTCAAAGCCGCCCTCGCGATACAAGGCGCGGGCCCTGTCCTTGGCACCCTCAGGAAGTTCATGAATACGATAGACGGTCGTGGCGATCACTTGTGGCATGATCAGTTCCCTCGCTTGCATGGTCCGGCAGAATGGCCGGGGGTGGGTTTCCGGAAAGGGGGAATGATCAGGCCACCAGAGCGTGATCGACTGCGGCAGCCGCAAGGTCGCGCCAGAACCGATCGACCAGTCGGCCTTCCAGCGAGCGGGCGCGGGTGAGCAGCGCAGCGGCGGTCGGGTCGCCGACGTCGGTCGCGGCGCGGGCCTCGGCCCGAAGTCCGCAGGCCTCGCCCACCACGCGCCGCGCCTCGGCATCGCTGTCAACCGGGGCGGACCAGCGGATCTGGCCTGCCTGCACATCACCTGCCAGCACCAGGCAGTGCTCGGCATCGAGGATGGTGATGAACTGCGGCACCAGACGCAGGGACGCATCGCGGTCTGCGGCGATCAGGCCAGACGCGACAGCGGCGCGGGCCGCGGTCATGGCGGCCGCGAGGTCACCGCAGGTGCCGAGATCGACTTCGCGGTTGATGCACAGCTGATCGAGCGCCGGATCGTCCCAATGCGCGCGGCAGTTGCAGCTGATCCGCAGGGGCAAGCGGCCCGCGAGACGCAGATGGGCAAGAACCCCGCCGATCAAATTGTCGCCGGGGCCACGGAAGGCGGTTTGGGAGATGGGTGCAGTCATCTGGATCACTCCGCGACGGGCGGCAGGAGACACTCTCCCACCCTGAAACCCGTCACGGAACCACCCGCCCATCTCTCCCTCTGGCGGGTGCCCGACCGAGAAGCCAAGCATCCGCCATCTGGGGTTCACCACCCTGCCCTGTCCCGCCAGCCGATAAAACTCGACGGGCCGTCATAGACGGCGTGGCGTGACTCATCGATGACGAAGCCGAAGGCGCCGACCTTGTAGTCCCCGGAAGGAACAAGGAAGCGGCGCTCTTCGGTGTTGGAATCACGCCGCCCGCCGCGCGTGGCGATCACCTCGGTGAAACCGCGATGCTGGTCGGAATAGATCGCCGAAATCACGATCCAGTCATTCGCGTGATCGCGGGCAAAGGCTTCGCCGTCGCGGGTGCGGGACTCACCATCGCACAATGGCCGACCATGGATCGCCTCCCAGGCATCCGGCCAACTGTGGCGTAGGGTCTCTTCGGCTTGGCGGCGCTCAAGGCCCGTGAAGAGATCCGGCCAAGCGGTCGCGACAGCGGCCCACGCGGCATCCTCCTCGTACCAGCCACCAGCCTCGCGCAGCAGGGGATGGATATGGGCATTGCGGTCCCCCGACAAGTGGAACCCACCATGGCCGGATGTCGAGTGGAAGACCACGCCGTCGCCGTAGCGGACTGCGCCCTGCGATGGTCCCCACGGCGTAATGGCATGGGCACGGAATTCCTGGCGCCCGAGGGTGGCCTTCTCGCCGTGATGCTCGGCCTGTGTGTTGATTTTCACCCAGAACTGAGCCGGGTTTTTCACCGAGAAGTGAGCCACCTCTGATTATGGATTTCGGGTCATGCTGTGGTCAAGAGGTGTGTTGTCTCCTTCTTTTTCTTGGCAGCTGATGCGGCAGCTGAACTTG
>JANNRR010000012.1:0-3296 GCA_031401675.1 Paracoccaceae bacterium | reverse complement strand
CAATGATGATGCGTTCGTCTTTGCCTCGACCACCGAGGGCGTCGATGTGATCACCGATTTCAATCTGGCGGCGGCTGATGTTATCGACCTGAGCGTGCTGTTCGGGGTGGGCGTGGTCAACGCCGGCAACCTCAGCCAGTTCGTCCAGACCTCGACCAGCGGCGTGGCCGACAGTTTCCTGGCGGTGGATGCCAACGGGCTGACCGGCGGGCTGTCGTTTACCATCATCGCCCAGGTGAACGGCGTGACGGCGGTGCAACTGTTCGATGTGACCAACTTTGCGCTGTGACCTGAGGGGGTTGCCAACCGGCGCGCACTAATGTTGCGTGGCGTTGCCAAGCGGAGGACACCATGCGCATCGGATTGTATCCCGGAACCTTCGATCCGGTCACGCTGGGGCATCTGGATATCATCAAGCGGGCGGCGATGCTGGTCGACCGTCTGGTGATCGGCGTGGCGATCAACCGCGACAAGGCGCCGCTGTTTTCGCTGGAAGAGCGGGTGGCGATGGTCGAGGCCGAAGGGTTTGCGCTGGCGGCGACCACGGGGATGGAGATCGTGGTGCATCCGTTCGCGAATCTGCTGATCGACTGCGCCCGCGATGTCGGGGCCGGTCTGATCATCCGCGGCCTGCGGGCCGTCGCGGATTTCGAGTATGAATATCAGATGGTGGGGATGAACCGGGTGCTGGACGATACGGTGGACACCGTGTTCCTGATGGCCGAGGCGCGGCATCAGGCGATCGCGTCAAAGCTGGTAAAGGAGATTGCCCGGCTGGGTGGCGACGTGACGCATTTCGTCACGCCGCCGGTCCGGGATGCACTGATGGCGCGGTTTACCCTGCCGAACTAGCGATCACGCGTGGATCGGATTGGTCAGGAACCGCAGGCCGTCGGTGCGGTAGGCTGGGGTGCTGTAGCGGCGAACCTGGCCGTAGACTGCATCCCGCGCCAGGGCCGGAATGTCGCCGGAATAGATGTCGAGATCCAGCAACGTATCAACCGGCAACGCCGAAAGCTCGGCGACCGTGCGGCGATAGGCGACCCAGTTCAGGGCGGCGGTGCGGATGGTGTCAATCAGGGTGAGCATGGGTGCTCCTTTCATGTACTGGCGGGGTCTGCTTTTCTTTCCGCCATGGCATGAAGATGAGCTTTGCTGCAGCGCAGCACAACCGCGAATACCGCCGCTATTCCATGCACTCAGAGCATAACTAAACGAGAATGAGAAATAGACTGCGCCGTTACACTGCTGTTACGTGACCGTTACCTGGTCTCTGCGGCCTAAAAGGACGATCGTTGCCGGATCAGATCAGCTTTCCCATCGCCACAGCGGTATCAGCCATGCGGTTCGAGAAGCCCCATTCATTGTCGTACCAGGTCAGGATACGGACGAAGTTGTTGGGCAGAACCTTGGTCTGATCCGCGGCAAAGATCGAGGAATGCGCATCGTGGTTATAGTCCGAAGACACCAGCGGCGCGGTTTCATAGGCCAGAATGCCCTTCAGCTTGCCGGTCGATGCCGCCTGCACCGCGCCGTTGATGTCGGCAACCGTTGCGGTCTTGCCCAGCACCACCGCCAGATCGACGCAGGACACATTCGGCGTCGGCACCCGGATCGAAGAGCCGTCGAGCTTGCCCGCCAGTTCCGGCAGCACCAGCCCCAGCGCCTTGGCGGCTCCGGTGGTGGTCGGGATCATCGACAGGGCGGCGGCGCGGGCGCGGTACAGATCCTTGTGCATGGTATCGAGCGTCGGCTGGTCGCCGGTATAGGAATGAATGGTGGTCATGAAGCCGGTCACGATGCCGAATGTGTCCGACAGGACCTTGGCCACGGGCGCCAGACAGTTGGTGGTGCACGACCCGTTCGACACGATCAGGTCATCCCGGGTCAGGGTATGGTCGTTCACCCCTATCACGATGGTCTTGTCGGCCCCGGCCGACGGCGCGGACACCAGCACCCGGCGGGCACCGTTTTCCAGGTGGACCTTGGCCTTGTCCTTGTCGGTGAAGATGCCGGTGCATTCCATCACGATATCGACATGGCCCCAGGGCAGTTCAGCCGGGTTGCGGATGGCCGACACTTCAATCGGGCCGCGACCGACATTGATGGTAGTGCCGCTGACGGTCACGGTCGCCGGAAACCGGCCATGCACGCTGTCAAAGCGCAGCAGGTGGGCGTTGGTTTCCACCGGGCCAAGGTCGTTGATCGCCACCACCTCGATATCGGTCCGGCCAGATTCGATGATGGCGCGCAGGATGTTGCGCCCGATCCGGCCGAAGCCGTTGATTGCCACTTTGACCGTCATATCCCGTCTCCGTTCAATTGGCCCGGACCCCGGGCGGCTGTTGACAAGCGCGCGGGGAATCGACCCGGGCCGCGCCTTGGGCAGGCCTATCGCAGAAATCCCGACCTAACGCCAGAACATCGCCCAATCGACCAGGACCAGAAACTTCCGGGCCAGGAACAGCGTCGCACCGGTTTGCAGCAGGAACAGGTCGGCCGCGACGATCCCGACGATCAGGATGGCGAGGACAAGGGCGATGCGGTCAGTCATCGGCGCTTTGCCCTGGCATCCGGCCCGCAGCGCAGGCGGCGGCGCGGGTCAAAGCAGCGATTTGACGCAGGTGGCGGCAGCCTCGGCCGTGATGCCGAATTCCTGAAACAGCCGCTCGGCCGGGGCCGATGCACCAAATCCGGTCATGCCGACAAAGCCGGAACGCGCCTCGCGCCCGCCTTGGCCCAGCAGCCAGCGGTCCCAGCCCTGACGTACCCCCGCCTCGATGGCGACGCGGACCGGACCCGGCGGCAGCACCCGGCGGCGGTATTCGGCGGGCTGAGCGGCGAACAATTCCATGCAGGGCATCGAGACCACGCGGGTGCCGATGCCCCCGGCCTGCAACAGGTCGCGGGCTTTCAGCGCCACCTCCACTTCCGAGCCGGTGGCGATCAGGATCGCCTGACGTTTGCCGACCGCCTCGGCCAGCACATAGGCCCCCTGCGCCGTCAGGTTCTTCGACGTATGGACCGTGCGCACCGTCGGCAGGTTCTGCCGGCTGAGCGCCAGCACCGACGGCGTGGTTTTCGAGGTCAGCGCCAGTTCCCAGCTTTCGGCGGTTTCAACGGTGTCGGCGGGGCGGAAGACATGGGTGTTCGGTGTCGCCCGGCTGATCGCCAGATGCTCGACCGGCTGATGTGTCGGGCCATCCTCGCCCAGACCGATGCTGTCATGCGTCATCACGAACACGGTCGGTACCCGCATCAGCGCCGCCAGCCGCATCGCCGGGCGGGCATAGTCG
>JANNRR010000011.1:0-72758 GCA_031401675.1 Paracoccaceae bacterium | reverse complement strand
GGCGGTTCTGCTGGTGGCGGCGGGTTTGCATCTGGGGTTGTTGGCGGCTGACGTGTTGGCGCTTGGCCGTCAGGCGGCTGCTGGCGGTGCCAGGCTGGAGGCGGCGCTGCTGGCGGCGGGCCAGCCTGCGGGGCTTGCGGTTGAAACGGCGCTGGGACGGGCGCTGGCTGCGGCTGAACCGGCGAGTCAGGCCAGCGTTCTGCGGCTGCTCGGGCAGTTGTCGCTGGCGCTGGCGGGGCTGGATGTCCGGTTGCAGTCTCTGAGCTGGGGTCAGGCTGGCGAAGGTGCCGCGACCTTGAGCGTGACCATGGAGGCGGCCGATCTGGGTTCATTGCAATCGGCGGAAACGGCGCTAACCAGGGCCGGCTTGGGGGTAAAGGCCGGAGCGGCGACCAGTGGCGAGGGGGCGGCAGAAGTGCAGATGACTCTGTCGGAAGGTGGTGCATGATGCTGCGGTCGTTAGCAAATCCGCTGTCGGACTGGGTGGCGCTGCGCAGCCGGCGCGAGCAGGGGCTGTTGCTGGCGGCGCTTGGCCTTGGGCTGGTCTGGCTCTTGGTGACGCTGGTCTGGTTGCCGCTTCGCACCGAGCGGCAGGCGCTGGCCGACAGGATCGGCTGGCAGGACCGGGCATTGGCGGCACTGGCTACGCTGCCGGGCCGCGCCTTGCCCGGCCCCGCCGACCCGCGCCCGGTGGCGACGGTGCTGACCGAAAGCGCCGAGGCTTATCAGTTGGCGATCCGGCGGCTTGATCCGGTGGATCAGGGGGCCGATGCGACGCTGGACGAAGTCGGGTTCGATGCACTGATCCTGTGGCTGGACGCGCTGGAGGCCGAACATGCGTTGCATCTGACGGCGCTGGAGATCGCGCGCCGTCCGGTGCCGGGCCAAGTGAGCGTGCGACTGTCGGTGCGGAGGCTGCAACCATGACCCTGACAGCGGAAAAGCCGGTGCAGCTGTCCTATGGCTTTGCCCGGTCGCAGGGGGTGATCCTGCATGATGCCGGCGGGGTGGTCTGTGCCGTCAGGGCCAACGCCGCGGTTGCGGCACTGGCCGAGGTGCAGCGGATCGCCGGGCAGGGCCTGCGGGCAGAGGTGGTGAGCGATGCGGATTTCGAGGCGTTGCTGGCGCGGGTCTACCGCGATTCCGCCGTTGATGCGTCGGACGCGGCGGGGGCGGACGGCGGGCTGGCCAGTCTGGCCGACAGTGCCGCCGTGGTCGATGATCTGCTGGATCAAAGCGACGATGCGCCGGTGGTACGGCTGATCAATGCGCTGCTCTTGGAGGCGATCAAGGAAGGCGCATCCGACATCCACGTCGAGACCCAGGAACGGCGTCTGGTGGTGCGGTTCCGCATCGACGGGATCCTGCGCGAGATGGTCGAGCCCAAGCGGGCGCTGGCGCCGCTGCTGGTCAGCCGGATCAAGGTGATGGCGCGGCTGGACATCGCGGAAAAGCGGCTGCCGCAGGATGGGCGGGTATCGTTGCGGGTCGGCGGGCACGAGGTCGATGTGCGGGTGTCGACCATCCCGTCGCAATATGGCGAGCGGGTGGTGATGCGGCTTCTGGACCGCGATGCGACGCGGCTGGGCCTGGACCGGCTGGGCATGGCGGCGCGCGATGCGGCGGTGTTCGCCCGTCTGCTGGCGCGCCCTGACGGCATGGTGCTGGTGACCGGGCCGACCGGTTCGGGCAAGACCACGACGCTGTATGCCGCACTTGACCATCTGAACGACCAGAGCCGCAACATCATGACGGTCGAGGACCCGATCGAATACTCGCTGGACGGGATCGGACAGATGCAGGTCAATCCGCGCACCGACCTGAGCTTTCCGCGCGGGTTGCGCGCGATCCTGCGGCAGGACCCGGATGTGATCATGGTGGGCGAGATCCGCGACCGGGAAACTGCGCAGGTGGCGGTCGAGGCGGCGATGACCGGGCACTTCATGCTGTCGACACTGCACACCAATACGGCCATCGGCGCGGTGGCGCGGTTGATCGACATGGGGGTGGAGCGGTTCCTGCTGGCGCCGATGCTGGCGGGGGTGGTGGCGCAGCGGCTGGTGCGGCGGCTGTGTCCGGAGTGCCGGCGGGAAGAGTGTGCGACCGAGACCGATAGGCGGCTGCTCGGGGCGATCGATGTCGGCACGCCGCTCTATCGCGCGGGCGGGTGCCCGTCCTGTCACGGTCTGGGCTATCGCGGTCGGTCGGGGCTGTACGAGGTAGTGGAAATCACCAAGGCCATGGAAGCGATGGTGCATGCGGGCGCGTCCGAGGCTGATCTGGTGACCGAGGCGCGCCGCGACGGGCCGGGGCTGATTGCCGACGGGCTGCGGGCGGTTCGGGGCGGTATCACCACGGTGGAAGAAGTCGCCCGCGTGGCGCAGGAGGGGTAGATGGCGGCCTTTGCCTTTCGGGCGGTGGACGCGGCGGGCAAGGCCCGGGCCGGGGTGATGGAGGCGGCAAGTGCCACTGCCGCGCGGTCCGATCTGCGCGGGCAGGGCTTGCTGCCGCTGCAGGTGGCCGCCGCCGCGTCGCAGGATGCACCGCGCCTGACCTTGCGCCGGTCGTTGCCGCTGGCGGCGCTGGTGCTGGTGACGCGGCAGATGGCGACCCTGCTGGGGTCGGGCCTGCGGATCGAGGATGCGTTGTCGACCATTGCGCAGGGCCAGCCGGCAAAGGTCGCGGGTCTGATGATGGCGGTGCGGGCGCTGGTGCTGGAGGGGCGCAGTTTCGGGGCGGCGCTGGCGCTGTATCCGCAGGCGTTCAGCGAGTTCTACCGGGCCTCGGTCGTGGCGGGCGAAGCCTCGGGGCGGCTGGATCAGGTGATGGCGCATCTGGCCGGGTTCGTCGAGAACCGGGCGCGCAACCGGCAGACCGTGCAGTTGGCACTGTTGTATCCGGCTTTGCTGGCCGTGGTCAGTCTGGCGATCATCACGTTGCTGATGGCGTTCGTGGTGCCCGACATCGTGCGGGTGTTCACGTCGCGGGGCAGTGATCTGCCGTGGCTGACGCGGGCGCTGATCGGGCTGTCGGCGGCGATCCGGGACTATGGCGTGATCGCGGCGGCGGGGCTTTTCGGGGCTGCCGTTCTTGTCGGGCGCTGGCTGGCGGTGGCAGGCAATCGGCTGGTCTGGGACCGGGCCCTGGCGCAGGGCAGGCTGACCCGGCGGTTCGTGCAGCGGCTGAATGCCGCGACGTTCGCGGGCACGCTGGCGACGCTGTTGCAAAGTCAGGTGCCGCTGGTCGACGCCATGGCGGCGGCGGCAGGGGTGACGCCGAACCGGTTCATCCGCGCCAAGGTGGCCGAGATCGCCGGCAAGGTGCGTCAGGGCATGAGCCTGAAGCGGGCGATGGAGGAAGCGGCGTGTTTTCCGGCCATGCTGGTGGCGATGGTGGCCAGCGGCGAGGCGACCGGCACTTTGGGCCCGGCACTGGAACGGGCGGCGGCGGATCAGCAGCGCGATCTGGATGCCTGGGTCAAGACGCTGGTGGCTTTGGTGGAACCGGCTATCCTTTTGGTGATGGGCGGGATGGTCATGGCGATGGTGCTGGCCATTCTATTGCCGATCGTGTCGATCAATGGGCTGGTCGGGTTGTGACCCGCCCCGGACAATGGGCTGGTCGGGTTGTGACCCGCCCCGGAGGAGACGGCGATGCAAGATGCTGCCCCTGATCTGAACCGGCGGCGGCTGTGTCGCGGCCTGCTGGCCGGGCTGGCGCTGCCGGTGATGGTGCCGCTGGCGGCTTGTGGCGATCTGGCGGCGGGTGCGACCGGGCAAAGTGGAGGCGGCCTTGGCATTGGGCCCGGCGGCGGGGCGGCGGCGCTGTTGCTGCCCTTGACCGGCACCAATGCGGCATTGGGTCAGAACATGGCGCGGGCGGCCAGTCTGGCGGCGTTGGGGCGGCCCGAGGCGGGTGCGCCCAAGGCCTATGACACCGGCGACACCGCCGAGGGGGCTGCGGCGGCAGCCGGTGCGGCGCTGAAGGCGGGGGCGCGGCTTCTGATGGGGCCGCTGCGCGCCGATCAGACCCCGTCGGTGCTCGCGGTTGCCGGCAAGGTGCCGGTGGTCACCTTTTCCAATGACGATACGCTGGCCGCGCAGGGGGCGTTCGTGATGGGCGTGACCCCGGCGCAGTCGGTTTCGGCGATGTTCAGTTATGCCCGCGCCCAGGGCTTGACGCGGATCGCCGTGGTGGCGCGCGACGGTGCTGCGGGGGAAGCGACGGTGGCGGCTGCCGAGCGGCTGGCAGTGTTGGGCGGCATCACACTGAGTGCTGCGTTGTTGCGCGACCCCGGACAGGGCGGTCTGACCCGGGCGCTGCGGGCGGCGGGCGGCGGGGACTTGCCGCAGGCAGTGTTCCTGCCGGATGGTGGTGCCGTACTGGCCGGGTTTGCCGCCGGGCTCGCAGGCAGCGGCGTGCAGCTGATGGGTTCGGTTCAGTGGGGAGCCGGCGAGGTGGCAGGCAACGGCGATCTGGCCGGTGCCTGGTTTGCGGCGCCGCCGCCCGATCTGTTCCTGCCGTTCGCGGACCGGTTTGTCGCCGGCTTCGGCGAAGAGCCCGGCGTGGTGGCGGCAATTGGCCATGATGCCGCGCTGATCGCTATCGGGCTGGGCGATGCGCGGTCGCTGAACCGCAAGGGCCTGACGCGGGTGGCCGGGTTTACCGGGGTACTGGGCGGGTTCCGGTTCCAGCCTGATGGCCGCTGCCAGCGCGATCTGGCGGTGCTGGCGGTCGAGGCCGGGCAGATCGTGGTGCTGGCCGAAGTGGCGGGCACATGAGCCGGCGGGCTGAAGCTGGTGTGACGCTGGTCGAGGTGCTGGTGTCGCTGGTGATCTTTGCCCTGATCGGGGTGGCCGGGTTCGGCATGCTGGATCAGGTGCTGCGGACCGAGCGGCTGACCGAGGGGCGGCTGGACCGGCTGGGGCAGATGAGCCGGGCGATGCAGGTGATCACCCTGGACTTTGCAACGGCCGAGGGCGGCAGTCTGGATGCCGGGCAAGAAGCGGTTTCGATCAACCGGGCCGCGCCGGGGAGGACCGGCGGCAGCGTGCGGGTGGGTTATGTGCTGGCCGGTGGCGTGCTGGTGCGGCGGCTGCAGGATGCGGGCGGGCAGGGTTTGGCGGAACAGCTTTTGTTGGACAGGGTGGCGGCGGCGGACTGGCAGTTCCTTGATGCCGAGCTTGGCTGGGTGAGCACATGGCCGGCGCCGGAGCGGGTGGCGGTTCTGACCGGGAGGCCGGAGAATCCGCAGGCGGTAGCGGTGACGCTGACGCTGGCCGGAACCGGGCAGGTGTTGCGCCGGGTGGCGCTGTTGCCGGGCGAGGTGCGATGAGTTCGCGGCCAGATCGGCGGCCGCAACGGTCGCCGGAGCGGGGCGTGGTGCTGGTCTATGTGCTGGTCATTCTGGCGCTGACCTCGACCGTCGTTGTGGCGATGCTTAATCTGGCCGACGCATCGATCGGGCGGAGCCAGCGGTTTTCCGAGGCGGCGGCGGCGCAGGCGCTGATTGCGGCGGGCGAGGCCAGCGCGCTGATCGCGCTCCGACGTGATCAGACCCTGGCCCCCGAGGTCGATCACGGGCGTGAGGACTGGGCCGGGGTGGCAGAGGACGGGATCGAGATCGGGGCGGGGCGGTTCCGGCTGAAGATCGCGGACGCGCAAGGGTTGTTCAATCTGAACAGCCTGCCGGCGGGCGGGGTTCTGGCGCAGGACCGGCTGCGCGCCATCGTGGCGGCGGCCGGGCTGGAGCCTGATCTTGCCGCCCGGATCCTGGCGCTGTTCAGCGGCGGCGGCGCAGTGGCGCGACTGGCGGACCTGACCGCGATGGCCGGTGCGACCGATGCCGAGGTGGAGCGGCTGTCGCGGCTGGTGGCGGTGCTGCCGGGGCCGACGCCTGTGAATGTGAACGCGGCCCCGGTCGAAGTGCTGGCGGTGCTGCTGGCCAACCCGGTGCAGGCGCGGCTTCTGGTTGCGGCGCGGACCAGGGCGGGGTTTCTGACGGCGGCGGATGTGCAGGGGGCGGGGGTGATCCTGCCTGCGGGTCTGGGCTTCCGGTCGGATTTCTTTCGGCTGCGGGTCACGGTTCAGGTGGGCGAAACCGTGCAGTCGGTGGATGCGCTGATCCAGCGGCAGCAGGGCCCGGACGGCGCGCCGCGCCCGGTCGTGGTCGCGCGCGGCGATGCGGCGCGGGCCGGGATGCTGCCGCCGTCGTGACGGCTGGCCGGGCTGGTTCGGCCGACGGGCCGGTTTCCGGTGGGTACGGTGCACGTTGCGGCCGGCTGTCATGATCGGGGCATGACACCATGAGCAGGCTTTCCTTCAGACAGTCTTGACTGAGGACTTTGCAAGATCGGCCAGATCGGGCAAAGGCGGGCAAAGGCGGGCATCGGGCGGGCTCCGGGGGGGCTTGTTGTCCGGGCACGGACTGCCGATGCGGCACTTGCTCCGTGACGGGGAAGGGCGGCGAAACGGCGGCCCGGTCCGGTGCGCTGTGCGGGCGGGCGCAGACTTGAAGAGCAGACCTTCAATGCGCTCCGCGCGGGGATATTTGTCACGGAAAGAAGCTGCGCGGCAGGGAGGTGCAGCGGGCGGGGTCGAGGGACGGGACGGCGGGACGGGGCGGCGTGGCGTCTTGCGACACCGATGAACGGCAGGCATTGGCGAAGCGGGTGCCGGGCGGGCGGAGTGTCCGGTGTACGGACCCGGGAAGCGGACCGGAACGGGAATGGCGGCAGGGTTGCCCCTGCCGCCATTCTCACTCGTTACAACGTCAGGCTACTCGCATTCCGCTCAGTTGCTGCCCGGCAGCGGCGCGTTCAGGTAGGGGAAGCGGTTCTGCAACTCGCGGGCCGAGATCGGCGCGCCGTCGGTGAAGGGCACGTTGCCGACCGAAGCGTCGGCCGGGGTGCAGAGGCCGAGGTTGACCAGATCGGTCGGGGTGTTTTCCACCGCTCCCGGCACGCCGAGTTCGGCCCCGAGCGGCACAGGGTGGCAGAGCGCCCCCATCACCACGCGCAGCGCGATATCGACGGTGTCATCGCCCGGGCGGCGCCCGTTCGGGAACCCGGCCAGATCCTCGCCGACCACGCCAAAGGTGCTTTGCGCATTGCGCGGCGTTGAGGGAATCGCGGTGTTCAGCCGCATCATCTCGGATCCGGTCACCGTGGCCTGCTGGTTCAGCCCCGGAAAGCCGGTGAGGAACGCCGTCACCAGATCGGTGCGCGGGAAGTTGGTGGGGGCAAGGTCGGGGATGTTGGTGCCGAGCGTCGCGTTGACCGCGCCGCGGAACAGCAGGTTCAGCAGGGCGGGCAGGGTCGGGTTGGTGACATAGGTGGCAAGGGCACCATCCTGGGTCGGGTGGGCGGCGTTGAACAGGTTCTTGTCCGGCAGGCCGATCACCAGTTCGTTCACCAGCGGGGCGGACAGGCGCGACACCTGCACCAGTGTGCCGCTGTTGGTGGCGGTGGCATTGTAGCCGGGAAGGGCCGACAGAACCCGGCTTGCCGGCAGGCTGGCCGTCGTCCAGGCGCCAATCACGCCATTGCCGCTGCCCCTGATGCATTTGATCGGCAGTTCCAGCGCCAGCGAGGTCACGTTGGCTTCGCCGACCAGATCGTCGTTCAGCCGGCTTTGGGTGATGCCGCCGGGGAAGCCGCCGCCGTCACCGGCACCGGGCGCGCTGTCGCCTTCGATCGGGACCAGGTTCACCAGGTCGAACACTTCGCCCAGGTTCACGGCAAAGGCTTCGGCCCGCTGACCGACGAACACGCGACCGTTGAAGTTGCAGTTGGGCAGGTCGACCTCGGCGATGTGTTTGCGGGCATAGGATTCGTAGTTCGGGATGGTCTTGGTGCCGATGTTGTCCAGGGGCTTGTTGAACACCTTGTTGTTGGGCGCGGTCGGGCGGGCAAGCGGCGTGACCACGCCGGTGCGCCGGTCGCCGGCGATCATGTTCAGGCGGAACGTCTCGGTTTCATTGATGTTGGGATCGATCTGCAGCCCGGCAAGCTGGCCGGCCTGACGCAGCGGGATCGCCACGCTGGAGCCGCCGACGTTCAGCGCGATGCCGGCACCGCCATTGGCCAGCGCGGTCGAGAAATCGAACTGGAAGGTCAGATCCTCGACCGCATCGCCGTCGTTGTCGATGTGGATTTCATAGACGGCGTCATTGTCGAGGGTGAAGAAGTTCGGGCCGCCGTAGGGTGCCTGAATCGGAATGTAGTTGGCAATCAGGGTGACATAGCCCGCGCGGCCCGGTTCATAGCTGCGGAACATGTAGAAATCGGTGGCATCGACGCGCGGCATGCCGGCAATGGCCGGGGCTTCGCGGTGGCTGGATGCAAAGCTGGTGGGTGCCACAACGGCAGCCGCGCCGGCCAGAATCGTGCCGATCAGAAAACGTGAACGAGCCTTCATCAGTTCCTCCATGGATATGGCCATGCTGGCCATAATGTTTCGCGCTGGAATTGCGCACAGCCCCGGCGCAGCCTGCGGGAGCATTGAACTCCGCCGTTGCGCCGCCTATTCCCCACCAAGCGAACCTACGGGCGGGGCGGCTGTGAAGTTTCAGGCGGTGGTGGAATATCTGCGCGCAGACCGGCGGACGGCGACATGCTGAGCGGAGCGCCGGTTCTGGCCGCAGGGATCACGCTGGTTCTGACCGGGGTGCTGCTGGCGATTGCGGTGATCGATCTGCGGCAGTTCCGCATTCCCGATGTGCTGAGCCTGCCGCTGATTGCCGCCGGGATCGGGCTGGCGGCCATCTGGCCCGGTCCGGGCCCCGGTCAGGCGGGCCATCACCTGATCGGAGCCGGAGCCGGGTTTCTGCTGTTGGCGGGTCTGGGCGAGGCGTTCTATCGGCTGCGCGGCGCCGAAGGGCTGGGGCTCGGGGATGCCAAGCTGTTTGCCGCTGCCGGTGCCTGGATAGGGTGGCAGGGATTGCCGGCGGTGCTGTTGATCGCGGCGGGGGCGGGACTGGTCTGGGCGCTGGTCCGGTGGCTGGTGTGGCGGCGGACCGGCAGGCTGGCCTTTGGCCCGTGGCTGGCGCTGGGCTTCTGGCTGTGCTGGCTGGCTGGGCAGGCGGGTGTGAGGCTCAGCGGGTTGGGCGGCTGAACAGGGTCAGCGACACCCGTTGGCCGCCGCCGATGGCCAGACCCGTGACCGTGCCGATGGCGCGCGGCACCAGATCAAGGGCTTGAGCGCGGGCGGCAAAGGCGGGTTGGCTGGCGTTGTCCAGCAAGACGACGGCGCAGGTTTTGCCGGCCAGAACATCGGCGGCACCGGCGCCATCGGTTTGCCGCAGATGCCGGTTGGTCAGAAACACCAGCGAGGGTTCATAGGCGGCAGTGGTGACGACGACGGGGTCGGGGCAGGCGGCGGCAAGGGTGTGCGCCACTACCGTCGACGGCCACAGGTAATCGAGCCGGGCGAGGCTGGCATAGGCACCGGCATAGGTCGCAAAGGCCATGGCCACCAGGACGACGACGGTGGCGCCGCGCAGGTCGCGCGCCAGTGTATGCCAGAGCAGAAGTGCCAGAGCGGCCACCGGAAGAACGGCGGCCAGCGCGGGCCAGATGGCCGCCGGCGTGAAGCGCAACGCGTACATCAGGATGGCGGCAATGAGCAGTGCCGGTACCAGGAGGGCGGCCTGCGCCAGCCGGCGCGACAGCAGGGACAGGGCGGCGGGCCGGCGGTGCCAGGCCAAAGCTGCCAGGATGGCCAAGGCCGGATAGAGCGGCAGCACGTAATGGACAAGCTTGGTCGGCGTCGCCTCGAACAGCACCCAGGTCGGGACGATCCAGGCGAGCGCGAAAAACAGCGCGGGATGGGCGCGCAGGGTCCAGAGCATCGGCAGCCCGCAGGCGAGGATCAGCGATCCCGGCCAGAAGGTGATCCAGAGTGCCAGCAGATAGCTGCCGGGCGGAGCCCCGTGGCTTTCCTGACCCTGTGCGGTCTTGGCGATCAGGTCGTTGACCAGCGACTCGGTCCAGAACGCACCGCCGGAGGTTATGGAGATGGCGATGAACCAGGGCAGGACCAGCGCCGCGAGGATCACCAGACCGGATTTCCAGCGCAGCGGGGCCAGCCAGCGGATGTCGCGCATGGCAAGCGACAGGGTCGCCATCGTGCTGCCGAGAACCAGGGGCCCGATCGGCCCCTTGATCAGGATCGACGCCGCGAGGCCTGCCCAGAACAGCGCCGCCATGCCGCGCCGGACAGGAGCCGGACCGGCTGGCAGGCGGGGATAGAGCCGGACCAGAACCGCCATGCAGCCAAGGATTGCGGCAAGCAAGGCGGCATCGGCCTTGGCTAGCCGGGCCTCGCCGCCCATGACCAGCCCGGCGGCCATCAGGAGTGCGGCCCAGAACGCGGCGGTGACCCCGATCAGCGGCAGGGCGACAGCGTAGGTCAGAACCACTGCCGCCACGCCGGACAAGAGCGACGGCAGGCGGTACATCCAGATCGGCGCATCCGGCCCGCCCTGCAGGGCTGCGACACTGGCGGCTTGCAGCCAGTAAATCCCGACCGGCTTCTTGTGGCGCGGCACGTCCTGCAGGCGGATGTCGATCAGGTCGCCGGATTCCACCATCTGGCGGCTGGCCTGAGCAAAGCGCGCCTCGTCCCGGTCGGTGACCGGCAGGCTGGTGAAACCGGGCAGGAACAGGATCAGCGCAACCAACGCCACGATGACGCTGGCGCGCGACGGGTGGGCGGCGGCCCAGGCCATGGCGCGTTCGAGCCGCAAGAGCAGGTCAGCGATCAAGACCGTCCGTGCTTTCTTCCGGGCCCGGTGCAGGCGGGGCAACTGGGTCTGATGATACAGTGCCGGAACCTGCTGGCTCGGCCGGGCGATGCGGCAGGCGCATGCGCGCGGCCGCCTTGCGGGAAACGCCGGTCAGGGCCTGACCGATCCGCCACAAATCGCCCGGGACCTCACCAATGTGAAAGCGCCGCCGGGCTGTGCCGATGTCGAGCACCCGGTAGAGGCCAAGGGTAATCAGTGCGGTGAACAGCACCGAAAACAGCACATCGCTGAGGAAATGCCGCCCCATGGCCACCCGCAGGCCGGACCCGAGCACGATGTAGCCTGCCGCCAGCACCGCAACCTGTGCCCGCCCGGCGGGGCCGAAGTTCCGCCACAGCACGACGGCGACCGGCAACGCCATTGCCGCGACCATCGCCGCCTCGCCGGAGGTGAACGAACAGTTGGCGGCACATTGTCCGGCAAGCTCGAAGGGCGGTGAAAACTGCGCGGTGCCGCCGAATTCTGTAAGGTGAGCCGGCCGCGCCCGGCCGACATGGGCTTTCAGCACCTGATTGACCAGGAGGACCGGCGACAACAGCACGGTGCCCGTCACAAAGGCCCAGACCCGCCAGCCGGTCTGCTGCACCGGTCCAAGCCAGCGGTTGGCAACTGCAATCAGCAGGGCGACAACGGCGGCAACGTCGCCACTGGTGCGGATTGCCTGACGCACGATCTGCCAACCCGGGGCGCTTGCCAGCCGGAACCCCTGAGCCGGTGACCAGAACAGGGCCGACACCCAGAGATCAAGCGCGGGCAGGCTGGCAAAGAGGACCGAGACCACCAGCGTCAGCGCCGTCAGGGCAAAGGCGAAGCGCATCCACAGGGTTTCGGCGGGCAAATCCTCATCTCCAGCAATCGGCGGGCAGGCGCAGCAGGACCAGGGTCCGGCCCTCGGCCCAACCGGGGCCAGGGACGATCCGGGCAAGCTCTTCCCCCTGTATCGCGGGGACGCTGCAAGGAACAGCCAAAGCTGGATCAGCAAGATACAGCACGTCGCCGGTGTGCCCCACTGGCAGGCTGTTGTTCAGCGCAAAGTGATGCGCCGGGGGGCCGGGGACCGGCGCCGCAAAGACCTGCGGGCCGCCGTTCCGGGTCTGATAGAAAAGATCGGCCAAGAGGGTGCGCTCGTCGGCCACGATCACGTCGATCCCGGCGCGGGCGGCCTGATCAACGGCAAAGCGGCTGATCTCGGCATGACCAAGATGGCGCTTGAACAGCAGGCTGCCACTGGGCAGGCGAAAGCCGATGGCTTCGGCTGGCAGGACAGGCAGGGCAAGCGCCAATGTGCCGTGCAGGAGCATCGACAGCGCGAGCAGTTGTGGCGCGTTGCGTTGCAGGACAACGACGGCGAGGATGGTTCCGGCAATCCCGGCCCCGACGGCCCAGTTGGCCAGGGCATGCGACAGCAACGCCTGACCGATCACAAACAGCAGAATGGGCAACGACAACAGCACCAGCGCCCGGTCCAGAGCGCCGACCCGCCACAACAGCGCCCGACCGCTTTGCCACAACCAGGCAGCAAACAAGATCGGCCCGAACACGGCGAACTGCGTGGCCAGAAAGCTGCCGGCCCGGTCGAAATGCAGCCGGAGCCCGGCCCAACCGGCGACCTCGGCGGTATGACGGATGGTAGCGAAGCCGTGCTGGGCGTTCCACAGGATGTTGGGCAGCACCACCAGTGCGGCGATGGTCACCGCGATCAGCAGATCGCGCCAGCCGATCCGAAACCGGGGCAGCAGAATGGCCAGCAGGATCAACCCGGGCAGGGCATAGAACATGGCGTATTTCGACAGAATTCCGAAGCCGAAGGCCAGACCAAGCAGGGCGGCGCGTCCTGCCCCGGGCCGGTCGGTCAGCCCGGTCCACAACAGGAGGCTGAGCGCAAGGAAGAACAGCATCGGCGTGTCGGTGGAAAAGGTCATGCTGCCGATCATGACGGCGGGCAGGGTCAGATAAGCGATGGCCGCCAGTGCCCCGGTGCGCACGTCTGCCAGCCGGGTGGCCAGTGCCAGGATCAGCCCGGAGGTGCCCATGTGAAACAGCGGTGCCGCCAGGCGGATGGCAAAGGGACTGTCCGAGCCGGTCAGTCCGGTGACCAGATGAATGACCCAGGCGATCAGTGGTGGTTTGGAAAAGTAGCCGAAAGCCAGATGCTGGCTCCAGTACCAGTATTGGCTTTCATCCACCGACAGTTCGGCTCGGGCCAGCGCCATCCAGCCGATCCGCCAGTCGGTCAGCAACAGGATCGCGGCGCAGGCCATCGCCAGCCACCAGCGGTCGCTGATGGCGGCGACCGCTGGCCGGGCCGGGATGCCGGCTGTCAGAGACCGGTCGGGCCAGCCAAGATCAGGCGGTGCGTCGGTTTTCGACATGGATCAACCACAGGTTGCGGGAATAAATGATGACGCCAGTCGACTGGCCCAGAATGAACACCGGATCCTGCCGGTAGATCGCGTAGCTGAGCAGCACCAGACCGCCGGACATCGACAGGTACCAGAAGGCCAGCGGAATCACCGATTTGCGCTGCCGCTCGGACTGGATCCACTGCACGATGAAGCGGCCCGTGAACAGAAGCTGCCCGGTCAGCCCGACCAGCACCCACCAGAACTCGCCCCAGCTGTTGACATTCAGCACCGACCAAAGCGCTTGCAGGTTCATGGTTCGATCCGATCCCTGGCAAGCGGGTGCGGCTGCACCGACTTGCGCCGTTTCAAGAGCCAGGCCACACCGACCAGGTCATAAAGACCGACGACGGCGCGCCCGAAGTTGGAATAGTTCGACCGACCGGCCTGGCGCGGCCGGTGCGACACGTCGACATGCGCGATCTGCCAGCCGTCGCGGGCAAAGAGCGCGGGCAGATAGCGGTGCATGTGATTGAAATAGGGCAGCGCCAGAAAGGCGTCGCGCCGGAACGCCTTGAGCCCGCAACCGGTATCGCGGGTGCTGTCGTGCAACAACCAGGCGCGGATGCGGTTCGCGGCCAGCGAGGCCAGTTTCTTTGACCAGGTGTCCTTGCGTCCGACCCTTTGCCCCGCGACCAGCCCGAGCCGGTGCGGTGCGCCCGGGTCCAAGAGCGGGGCCAGCAGGCGCGGCAGTTCGGCGGGCGGGTTCTGGCCGTCGCCGTCCAGCGTGCAGATGACCGGTGCATCTGCCGCCAGCACGCCACTGTGAACCGCAGCCGACTGCCCGCCAGAGCGGTCATGCCCCAGAACCCGCATCCAGTCGCGGCCACATGCCAGCGCCAGCAGCCGCGCCCGGGTGCCATCCGAGGAACCGTCGTCGATCACGATCAGTTCAAACGGGCCAAGCGGCATACAAGCCGCCTCGATCTCTTCAATCAGCGACGCGGCGTTCTCTGCTTCGTTTTTCATCGGAACAACAACACAGAATCGCATGTCCATACCCCGGTGGCCATTCCAGCCTCCTCGTGCGGACCCCCTGTTTCGGGCCGACCCTGCGCGGGTAGCATGCAAGGATGCAAAGTGGCAATGGCCAGGCATTTGCCCCGGCGGAAGCTCGCGCGATTGTGCGACCCATTCCACGGCAATTGCAACAATCTGTCAGCAAGCGCGAGAATCCGGCCAGATCATCGCCACTTCTGGAATTTTTATTCCGGATTTGCGGAATCCAGAGCGTTTTGACTGTTTCGGCCGATGGTGCCTTGCTAGTCTTTGGCCAGCGGCGACAGGCAATCGGGTCGCAGAAATCGGGGGGGCAGGATGACCGGAAAACGCAGGACGGTGGCCGACATGCGGGCGCTGAAAGGCCGCGTGCAACTGACGATGCTGTTTGTCGAAACCTTGGACGAGGCGCGGGCGGCGGCGGCGGCGGGGATCGACATCCTGTCGATCATCGATCCGCTGTGGACGCCCGAGATGCGGCAGGCGGCGGGCACCTGCTTTGTACAGGTCGGTCTGTTGTACGGCGAATTGTGCACCTATGAGGATTACCTCAGGGCGGCGCATCGCGCGATCCGGAACGGCGGCGATTGCTGCTACTGCGCCGCCTCGACCGACACCATCACCCGGCTGGCGGCCGAGGGCATCCCGGTCGTCGGCCATGTCGGGCTGATCCCGTCAAAGGCGACGTGGACCGGCGGCTTCCGGGCGGTCGGCAAGACCGCCGACAGTGCGATGCTGGTCTGGGATCAGGTTCAGGCTCTGGAACGGGCGGGCGCGTTCGGCGCCGAACTGGAAGTGGTGCCGGACCGGGTCGCCGCCGAAATCAGCCGGCGCAGCAGCCTGATGATGTTCTCGATGGGCGCAGGCACCGGCGGCGATGCCCAGTACCTGTTCGCCGAGGATGTGCTGGGCTTTACCCGGGGCCACCGCCCGCGCCACGCCCGGGTCTATCGCGATTTCCGGGCCGAATATGACCGGCTGCAGGCGGAACGCATCGCGGCGTTCCGGGAGTTCAAGGCCGATGTCGAGAGCGGTGCCTATCCGGCCGCCGAGCATCTGGTGCCGGTGGATGATGCCGAATTCGCGGCCTTTCTGGCGCGCCTGCCGAAATAGGCTTCTCTTTGGCCCAAATACCCCCGCCGGAGGCGACTGGCCACGACCCGGCCACGACCCGGCCCCGCCGCTGCCACCCGATCCCGCCGGTGCCACCGGCCCCAAGGCAAAAAGGCCGGGCTCGATGCCCGGCCTTTTTGCGCCTTGCCGGCCAGGCTCACAGTATTTCGGACACCTTGACGGCACGGCCCTCGGCCACGGATTTCAGCGCGGCATCCGCCAGCGCCAGTGCGATCAGACCATCGCGGCCGTCGGGCGAAATCACCGCGCCGGCAGCGACCGAGGCGATGAAGGCGGCGATTTCGGCGGCGTAGGCTTGCGTGTACCGGGTCATGAAGAAATCGTGCAGCGGCGGGCGGGTGTAGCCGTCGCCGTTGGCAATCTCGATCGACACCGGGCGCTGGTTTTCGGCACTGACCACGCCTTTGGAGCCGTGCACCTCGATGCGCTGGTCGTAGCCGTAGGTGGCGCGGCGCGAATTGGAGATCAGGCATTGCTTGCCGGTTTTCGTCGTCAGGATCAGCGCAACCGAATCGGAATCGCCAAGCTTGCCGATCTCGGGGTCGACCAGCACCGAGGCCACAGCCAGCACGGTTTCAACCTCCTCACCCAGCAGGTACCGCGCCATGTCGAAATCGTGGATCGTCATGTCGCGGAATATTCCGCCGGACTGTCTGATATAGGCCGCAGGCGGCGGACCCGGATCGCGCGAGGTGATCACCACCTGTTCGACCGCGCCGATCCTGCCGGCATCGATGGCGGCGCGAACGGCGGCGAAATGCGGGTCGAAGCGGCGGTTGAAGCCGACCATCAGCTTGGCCTTGGTTGCCGCCACGACCTTCAGGCAGGCCTGTACCCGGGCCACATCCAGATCGATTGGTTTTTCGCAGAAGATCGCCTTGCCGGCCCTAGCGAACTGTTCGATCAGGTCGGCATGCGTGGTGGTGGGCGTGCAGATCACCACGGCATCCACATCCGATGCGGCGGCGATGGCGTCGATGCTGCGGACCACGCAGCCATAGCCATCGGCGATGGCCTTGGCGGCGTCGGCAAAGGCATCGGCGACGGCCACCAGTCTGGCGTCGGGATTGGCTGCGATGGCGCGGGCGTGCACCTTGCCGATGCGGCCGGCACCGAGAAGGGCGAAACGGATGGTCATGTTGTCCTCGGGGGTTGGGAGGTTCGATACGCGGTCCGCCGGGGTTGGGGAAGGGGTGGGTGCCTCCGGCGGGGATATTTGAGAAAAGAAGAATGGGGGGGCGGGCAAGGCTGGCGGGCAAGGCATCCGGTCAGGGCGTGCCGGGGTCTGGCGGGTTCGATTCAGGCGGGTACGTTTCAGGCGGGTTCGCGTCAGGCGGGTTCGGGGATGCCGGACTTGACGCCGGTGATGTAGGAGATGATGTCGTTGCCGTCGGTCTCGCCCTTGTTCAGCGAGGCGACGATGCGGCCGCGGCGGAATACCACGATCCGGTCGACCAGATCGAACACCTGGCGCAGGTTGTGGCTGATCAGCACCAAGGGCACGCCACGATCTTTCAGGCCCCGGATGATGTTTTCGACCTGTGCGGTTTCCTGCACCCCCAGGGCGGCCGTGGGTTCGTCCATGATCACCAGTTTCGAGGCAAAGGCGGCGGTGCGGGCGATGGACACGCATTGCCGCTGTCCGCCCGACATGTTGCGGATCGGGTTGTCGACATTGGGGATTTTCACCGCCGTGGTCTTCAACGCCTCCAGGGTGCGTGTCCGCATCGTCTTGCGGTCGAGGATCGAGAAGGGCCCGAGCCGCAGGCGGAACAACTCGCGCCCCAGGAACAGGTTCGACGGTACATCCAGATCATCGGCCAGCGCCAACGTCTGAAACACCGTCTCGATGCCGGATTCGCGCGCCTCGAGCGGTCCGGCAAAGCTGACCTCGCGCCCGTCAAAGGAAATCTGGCCCGCGGTGCGTTGTTCCACTGCCGTTATCTGGCGCACAAAGGTGGATTTGCCGGCACCGTTGTCGCCCACCACCGCCACATGCTCGCCGGCGCGCAGGGTGAAATTGGCATCCTCCAGCGCATGCACCCCGCCGTAATGCTTGGTCAGGCCGCGGGTTTCCAGAATGATGTCCGACATGGCCCTACCCCCTCGACCGGCTGCGCTGGCGCCACTGGTCCAGCACCACGGCACCGATGATGATCGCGCCCTTCACCATCTCCTGGTAATAGGCGTCGAGCCGGATCGAGGTGAAGCCCGAGATGATCACCGAAAAGATCAGCGCGCCAAGGATGGTGCCGACGATCGATCCACGCCCGCCCGACAGCGATACGCCGCCGATGACCGCCATGGCGATGGCGTCCAGTTCCAGCATCACCCCCATGCCGGCCTGGGCAGTGAGGGTTTTCGAGGTCAGCAGGATCGCTGCCGCCCCAGCGAGAAGGCCGGCGATGCCATAGACCAGCACTTTGTGTTGGGCGATATTGATGCCCGACATCCGCGCGGCGGCCTCGTTCGACCCGATGGCATAGCTGCGCTTGCCGTAGAGCGTGTAGATCATGATCAACTGGAACAGGATCGCCAGCAGGAAAAACACCACCGCCGGGTTCTGGCCCGGCCAGGAGATCAGGCCAAAGCTCAGCCCGCCCAGCACGTCGCCGTTGGAAAGGCTGGCGTAGCCCTCGGTGGGAAACGAGATCGGATTGCCGTTCGACCACCATTTGGCGACGCCGCGGGCCGAAACCATCATGCCAAGCGTGGCAATGAACGGCGGAATGCGCGTGTAGGCGATCAGGACGCCGTTGACCAGCCCGGCGAACAGGCCACAGCTCAGGCCCACGACAATCGGCACGATCACCGGCAGGTCCATCCAGCCGTCGCCGAAGATCGCTTTGGGGTTGGGGTTGCCGTTGACCAGCGCGGTCTGGGCGAAGCTCATCGAGATCATTGCCGTGGCACCGACGATCGAGCCGGAAGACAGGTCGATCCCGCCCAGGATGATCACCTGGGTCACGCCGATGGCGATGATCCCGGTGATGGCGACCTGCAGCAGGATGATGTTGATGCGTTGTTCGTTGAACAGGGTGTCGACATTGTCACGCACGTTGAACAGGAAACTGCCGCCGTTCCAGCGGTTCAGCAGTTCGAAAACCACGGTGATGGCGATCAGGGCGATCAGAACGCTCAGTTCGGGCGGAAGTGCCCGCTTTTTCGAATCGTAGGCCAGTCCTCCGACCCCGTGCTGCGCCACCTGCTGTGCCATGCCTGCCCCCCGTTGCCGTGGTGAAAGGGGCAATTGCCTGCCCCTTTCGTCGTTCTGACCGCGATGCGGATCAGTTCTTGGCCAGATAGTCGGCGATGTTGGCCGGGGTCACAAGTTCGAACGGAATCCAGACGGCCTGTTCCACGGCTTCGCCCTTGGACAGCTTGACTGCGGCGTCGAGCGAGCCCGCGCCTTGCGCGAAAGCGTTCTGGAACACGGTGATGTCCAGATCGCCCGCCTGCATCGCCGCCAGTGCGTCCTGCGTGGCGTCGACGCCGCTGACGACTACCGAGGCCATGTCGATATTGGCGGCCTTCATCGCCTGGATCGCCCCGATCGCCATCTCGTCGTTGTTGGCAATGACGCCGTCAAAGGCGGTGCCGGTCGACAGCCAGTTGGTCATAAGGTTCTGCGCCTCGTCGCGCGACCAGTTCGCGGTCTGCTGGTCGATCACGTTGATCTTGACCGGGCACTTGCCTGCATCGATCACGTCATAGATGTTCTGCGTGCGCTGCACGGCAGCCTGGTTCGACAGTTGTCCCTGCAGCACATAGGCATTGACCTCGGTCTTGCCTGCTTCTGCCCAGACCCTGCACATCTCAATCACGCCCTGCGTGCTCGACTCGGACTCGCGCGAGGCAACGAAGGCCTGGTTGTCGGGCAGGGTGTCGAGGTTGATCGGCTGGCGGTTGACATAGACCAGCGGCACACCCGCGGCGGCGGCGGCATCGGTCATCGCCTGGGTTGCAGAAGTATCGACCGGGTTCACCACGATGGCCACGACTCCGCTCGCGATGAAGTTGTTGATCTGGTCAAGTTGCTTGGCCACATCGTCGGCGGCGTCCTCGATCTGGACACTGATGCTGTTCGCATCGGCATGGGCCTGAAGGCCGTTACGCATCACGGTCAGAAAGTTGTCGTCGAACTTGGCAATCGATACGCCGATGTTCTGCGCCATGGCGGTCGAGCCCATCAGGGCCAGAACGCCAGCGGCAATAAGGGTCTTTCTCATCTTGTCGTCCTCCAAGAATGGTGTCCGGTCACCGTTACCTCCCCCGGAACCCCGCCTGTGGCAGGGCAATCCCGTATGCGTCAGCCCAGGGCTGCGCGGATATAGTTCATCGATGCCGCCAGATCGGCGGCAAGGGTTGTACTGGCATGTACCGCAGCCGAGAACGGCTCGAACGCGCAGGGCACGGCGACGCCGGCAGCCAGCAAGCGTCTGATCTGCACGACATTCTGCACCCTATCGTGCTTGTCAACCAATACCCGATGCGAATCGCGCATGTCGGATACGGACACATCGCGGTCAGTGACGCCGGAAATGTGGATCAGCCCGGTCAGTTCCGGAAAGATCGCATCCTCGCCGGCCAGATGGTGATGGAATGTATCGTGGGTGAGACGGAACAGGTGCGACAGGCCAAGGTCGGTGATCGCCGCTGCTGCCTCTGACTTGCGGCGGAGCGAGCAGATTTCGAACCCTAGCGTTTCGACGAAGCCCAGGATGCCGTGGCGTTGCAGAATCGGGGCCAGCCCCAGCAGCGCAGTGCGCACGTTGGCCTGGCGTTCACCGTCGGCGCAGCCGGTGCCATCATTTTTCGGCACCAGAATCAGTGCGGCGGCCCCCGTTGCCTGACACCATCCGGCGAGGTGCTCGGCCTCGGCGGCACGGGTATCGGACCAATCGTTGAAACGCTGCAAGGCGTTGATCGTGATGATCTTTTGTCCGTGCTTCCGGGCGGCGGCCCGGATGGTTTCGGGGGTGGTTCCGTCGAGAATCGCCTGACCCTGAAGGTCATTCCTGATCTCGACCTCGCGCAAGCCAAGCTGCGCGGACAGGGCAAAGAACTGATCGACCTCCAGGTTCGGCGCGGTCATGTGGTTCAGCGCAAAGCGCACTGGCAGTGTGGCGGGCATGGCAGCGCATCCTCCCAGTCCCCGAGATTCCGCGTATGCCGGGGGTGTCTTTGGAACATTTATTCCAAAACCAATGATTTGCAACCAGTAAATTCCACCGCAGCGAAAAATCCCGCAGGTTGCCGGGAGATTCGGGCGGTTACAGACTTTCCGGCAGGTGCAGGTCCATCGGCAGAAATACCTGCCCGGGCATCTGGGTCGGGCCTTCCGTTGGCAAGGCCGTCATCAGCGCCATAAGCTCGCGGGCCAGGCGCGGCAAAGGCGTGGCGATCACCAGCGAGACCACACCGTCGGCCAGGGCCGTCCGGCTGATGTCGGTCAGTTCGTTTACAACCAGCGTGATCGGGCGACCAACGCCCTCGTCGCGGATCGCCTGAATCGTGCCCTCCATCCCGCCGCCGGCGCAGTAGATGCCGGCAAGGGCCGGGCGGCGGGCCATGAGGTCAAGCGTCGCGGCGTAGGTCAGTTCCGGCGTGTCGAGGTTGACCAAGGCGTCCAGCACCAGCGCCGACGGCACCACCTGACGGAAATAGCTGCGAAAGCCGGTTTCGCGCAGTTCATGGCCATGCCAGCGATGGCCGGCGACGAACAGGCCGATCTCTGCGTGGTCGGGAAGGCCACGCGCGATCATCCAGGCGGCGGTACGGCCAGCGCGCAGGTTGTTGATCCCAAGGTAACCCTGCCGGACGCCCTGCGCGCAATCCGACAGCAGCGAAAACACCGGCACCCCCCTTGTCCGCAATTGGGCGATGGCATCGGTGACGCGGGGATGATCGATCGCGGTCAGCGCAACGGCCTGCGCCCGCGACCCGATCGACGACAGCTTTTCGATGATTTCAGTCGGGTTCTGCGTCGGCAGAAAATCCACGATCAGCCGGAGCCTGGCATGGGTGACGGCCCGGGCTGCCGCCTCCAGCGCAGCACGAAATTCCTGATAGAACGCCTGTTCGGGCTTCTGCAGCAGGATACCCAGGGTCAGTTCGGGCAGGTCTTGGGCTATCCTTTGCCGGATCAGCGGCGCAGCATGATAGCCCAGTCTGGTTGCGGCCTCGTAGACGCGCAGGGCCGTCGCCTCGCGCACCGGCTGACGCCCGTTCAGGACGCGGTCGACCGTGGCCAGACTGACACCTGACGCGGCTGCCAGATCGGTGATGGTCGGACGCCGGGACATGGCCTTGCATTTCCCTCATTTCCGGGTGTCGCAGATCTGATGGGTTTTGCAAGGTTTTGCAAGGGGCTTTCATTTGTGACTTGCCCCGGAGCCGCCACGCGCCACATAAGTTGCCGTCAAGGGAGGACCGCCATGACTCGGACGAATCGAGACTATGCCTTGCTGGGCCGCGACGCCAAATGCGCCGAGGAAATCGGGCTTTTGTCGGCCGAATGGTACCATTCGGACGTGTCGCGCGCCCAGATGAAGGAGCTGATGAAACGCTCCGACCAGCCGGCGATTCGCGATACCCTGATCTGGATCGCCGCCTTTGTCGTGACCGGCGGGCTTGGCGTCTATTTCTGGCCAACGTGGTGGTGCGTGCCGTTCTTTGCGGCCTATGGCGTGCTGTACGGCTCGTCATCAGACAGCCGCTGGCATGAATGCGGCCACGGCACCGCGTTCAAGACGCAGTGGATGAACGATGTGATCTACAACGTCGCCAGCTTCATGATCATGCGCAATCCTGTGAAATGGCGCTGGAGCCATACCCGCCATCACACCCATACCATCATCGTGGGTCATGACCCGGAGATCATCGCCATGCGACCGGCCGACCTGCCAAAGCTGTTCAGCGCCATCTTCGGCGTGCCGGATGTGGTGGCCTACATTCCGGAAATGTTCCGCTTTTCGATGGGGCGGATGAGCGCGGTGGAAATGAGCTATATCCCCGAGACGGAACGGCCCGGCGTATTCCTGGCGGCGCGGATTCATCTGGCGGTCTACGTGGCGGTGCTGCTGCTGGCGCTCTGGACCTGGTCGTTGTTGCCGCTGATGCTGGTGGGCCTGCCCCGGATGTACGGGGCCTGGCACGGCTTCATGTGCGGGGTGATGCAGCATCTGGGGTTGGCGGAGAATGTGCTGGACCATCGGCTGAACAGCCGGACCGTCTACATCAACCCGATCAGCCGCTTCATCTACTGGAACATGAATTACCACGTGGAGCATCACATGTTCCCGATGGTGCCCTATCACGCGCTGCCGAAGCTGCATGCGTTGATCAAGCACGATCTGCCGGAGCCGCATCTGTCGATCCTTTCGGCCTACCGCGAGATCATTCCGGCGATGTTCAGGCAGTTCAAGAACCCGGACTGGTTCGTGAAACGCGCGTTGCCGGCAACGGCCAAGCCGTACCGGCCGGAATTCCACGGCGATCTGGTGCCCGGCGAACCGACCCCGGGCATTGCCGGATACCCGCTTGCCGCCGAGTGATTCAGGATCAGAAAGACCAGTTGATGCCCCAGTGGATTGAAGCCTGCAGTTCCGACGATGTTGATGAAGAAGACCTGATCCGGTTCGACCATGACGGGCGCACCTTTGCCATTTATCAAAGCCCGGATGGCAAATTCTATTGCACCGACGGGCTGTGCACCCATGAGAAGGTGCATCTGTCGGGCGGGCTGGTAATGGATTACATCGTCGAGTGCCCCAAGCACAACGGCCGGTTCGACTACCGCACCGGCGCGGCCAAAGGGGCGCCGGTCTGCGTCGATCTGGCCACCTATCCGGTCAGGGTCGAGGCCGGCAAGGTGCTGGTGCAGATCTAGGGTTCGGTTGCCCCAGGCAGACTGGTGCTGGTCGCCCGGCGCGTATTGCGGTGTGGCCTGCTGCGGGATGGATGCGCGTTTTACGTGGACAGGTCCATATTCCGCCCATAGAACATACGTTCCACGGCCCGACCGGCCGCGCGGGCAAAGGGCCATAGGCACAGCGATGACAGGGACGATCGGAACCGAGGCACCCGGATCGATCGAGGAGTTTCAGGCCCGGCTGGTCGAAATTTCCGAGACCTTGCCCAAGCGCCTGCTGCAATGCGCCGATTACATCGCGTTGAACACCGACCGCATCGCCTTGTCGACCGTCGCAGAACTGTCGGCGGCGGCCGGGGTCGCGCCGTCGGCGTTCATGCGGTTCTGTCAGATGATGGGGTTTTCCGGCTATTCCGAGATGCAGCGGATGTTCCGCGAAACCTACAAGCACCGCTGGCCGGACTATACCACGCGGCTGGAGAATCTACGCGCGGCAGGCGGCGACAGCCCGTCGGCCCTGCTGGCCGAGTTTGTCGAGGCGGGTCGGGCGTCGCTGTCAAATCTGGCGACGACCACCGATCCTGCGTTGCTGGAGCGGGCGGTCGATCTGCTGGTCAAGGCGCGGATGATCCATATCATTGGGCTGCGGCGCGCCTTTCCCATCGCCAGCTATCTGACCTATGCATTTGAAAAGATGGAAATTCCGACGATGCTGCATGACGGAGTCGGCAACTTCAACCACCGCAGCGCCTTGCGTCCCGGTGATGCGCTGATCGCCATCACGTTTGCCCCCTATACCCAGGACACCATCGATCTTGCCCGCCACGCCGCCGAGGCGGGGCACGACGTCGTGGCGATCACCGATGCGCTGAACAGTCCGTTGCACAGGATCGGCACCCTGAGCCTGATGGTCAGCGAACTGGATGTCGGGGCGTTTCGCAGTCTGTCCGCGTCATTGTCGCTGGCACTGGCGCTGTCGGTGGCGGTCGGGGCGCGACGGGCAAAGAAATAGAATTAAATGGTTGCAAATTTCTAGTAATGGAATATTTTTTCCAATATGAGCCAAGGGTAAGTTGCGGCCTGGAGCTGCCGGCTTGGACGCCTGGGGGGAACTATGCTGGACTTGATCACCATTGGCCGGTCGTCGGTTGACCTTTATGGCGTCCAGGTCGGCGGGCGGCTGGAGGACATGGGGTCCTTTCAGAAATACATCGGCGGCTCGCCGACCAACATGGCCGCTGGCACCGCGCGGCTGGGTCTGCGGTCGGCACTGATCACCCGGGTCGGAGACGAGCACATGGGCCGCTTCATCCGCGAGCAGCTGGTGCGCGAAGGTGTCGACGTGCGCGGCGTCGTGACCGACAGCGAGCGGCTGACGGCGCTGGTTATCCTGGGCATCCGCGACCAGTCGCAGTTTCCGCTGATCTTCTACCGCGAAAACTGTGCCGACATGGCGTTGAGCGAACAGGATATCGACCCAGCGTTGATTGCCGAGGCACGGTGCGTGACGGCGACGGGGACCCACCTCAGCCATCCGCGTACCGAAGCGGCGGTGCTGAAAGCCCTGCGTCTGGCGCGGGCCAATGGCGCGAAGACGGCGCTGGACATCGACTACCGCCCGAACCTGTGGGGGCTGGCGGGGCATGGCGACGGTGAGAGCCGGTTCATCGAATCGCAGGCGGTGACGGCCAAGCTGCAATCGAGCCTGCATCTGTTCGACCTGATCGTCGGGACCGAGGAAGAGTTTCATATCGCGGGCGGGTCCACCGACACGCTGCTGGCGCTGCGGGCGGTTCGGGCAGTGTCGAACGCCACGCTGGTGTGCAAGCGCGGGCCGATGGGGGCCGTGGCCTTTACCGGTGAAATTCCGACAGCACTGGAGGCGGGGATTGCCGGGCAGGGCTTTCCGATCGAGGTGTTCAATGTGCTGGGGGCCGGCGACGGTTTCATGTCGGGCCTGCTGAAAGGTTGGCTGACCGGCGAGGATTGGCCGACCAGCCTGAAATTCGCCAATGCCTGCGGCGCTTTTGCCGTGTCCCGGCACGGCTGCACGCCGGCCTACCCGAGTTTGGAGGAATTGCAGTTCTTTCTGAAGCGCGGCGTGATCAACCCGGCGCTGCGCAAGGATGCGGCGCTGGAGCAGGTGCACTGGTCCACGAACCGGGCCGGCGACTGGCCGGAAATGCGGATCTTTGCCTTTGATCACCGGATGCAGTTGGAGGAGATGGCGGACCAGTTCGGCGTCGGTCATGACCGGATCGGGGTTTTCAAGACCCTGTGCCTGCGGGCGGTCGAGCAGGTGGCGCAGGGGCGGCCCGGCTATGGGCTGCTGTGCGACAGCCGGCTGGGACGCGAGGCGCTGTACCATGCGGCCGGGCAAGGGCTGTGGATCGGGCATCCGGTCGAGTGGCCGGGATCGCGGCCGCTGACGCTGGAGCCGGAACTGGGGGCGGATTTCGGCGGGTTGTCGGAATGGCCGCTGGAACATGTGGTCAAGGTGCTGTGCTTCTATCACCCCGACGACCCGGAAACTTTGAAAACCGAGCAGGAGGCTACGGTCACCCGACTGTTCGCTGCGGCACGACGCAATCGGCTGGAGTTTCTGCTGGAGGTTATCCCCTCGCGGGTCGGGCCGGTGCAGGATGACACCACGGCCGGCATCATCCAGCGATTTTATGATATCGGCATCTATCCGGACTGGTGGAAGCTGGAGCCGTTCCGTACCGACGCGGCGTGGCAGCTGGCCTGTGCCGCAATCACCCGAAACGACCCCCATACGCGCGGAGTGGTCGTTCTGGGGCTGGACGCGCCGGTCGCGGAGTTGCACGATAGCTTTGTCAAGGCGGCGCGGCATGATCTGGTCAAGGGGTTTGCCATCGGACGGACGATCTTTGCCGAACCCGCCCGGGCCTGGCTGTCGGGCGCGATCACCGATGCCGAGGCCGTGGATGACATGGCCGGTCGCTATATGAGCCTTTGCGCCGTCTGGGATCAGGCCCGCGCCGGGAAAGGGAGTGCCAAATGACGATCCGCCAGAAGACTGTCCGACTGACCGCCGCGCAGGCGATGATGCGCTATCTGGCGGCGCAGATGAACGAGGACGGCGTGCCGTTCATCGCCGGATGCTGGGCGATCTTTGGTCACGGCAATGTGGCGGGCATCGGCGAGGCGCTGCACGGGGTACGCGAGTCGCTGCCGACCTATCGCGGCCACAACGAACAGACGATGGCGCATGCGGCGATTGCCTATGCCAAGGCTTGCGGCCGGCGGCGGGCGATGGCGGTCACCACCTCGATCGGGCCCGGGGCGCTGAACGTGGTGACGGCGGCGGCGCTGGCGCATGTGAACCGGTTGCCGGTACTGATCATCCCGGGCGACATCTTTGCCAACCGCGCGCCGGACCCGGTGTTGCAGCAGGTCGAAGATTTCGGCGATGGCACGGTATCGGCCAATGACTGCTTTCGCCCGGTCAGCCGCTATTATGACCGGATTTCGCGGCCCGAGCATGTGCTGACCGCGTTGCCGCGCGCCATGGCGGTAATGACCGATCCGGCGGGTTGCGGGCCGGTGACGCTGGCTTTTTGCCAGGATACTCAGGCCGAGGCTTACGACTATCCGGAAAGCTTCTTTGCCGAGCGGGTCTGGGCGATCCGTCGGCCGCGTGCCGACCGGGCCGAACTGGCGGCCTGCATTGCCGCAATCCGGGCGGCGAAAGCACCGGTGATCGTGGCGGGCGGCGGCGTGCACTATTCCGGGGCGACCGAGGCGCTGGCAGCCTTTGCCAGCCGGCATGCGATTCCGGTGGTGGAAACCCAGGCCGGAAAATCGGCGTTGCCCGCCGATCATCCGATGAATTTCGGCCCGGTCGGGGTGACGGGTGCGGCAAGTGCCAATGCGCTGGCGGAAGTGGCCGATCTGGTGATTGGCGTCGGCACCCGGTTTCAGGATTTTACCACCGGATCGTGGAGCCTGTTCAAGAACCCCGGGCGGCGGCTGATCTCGATCAACGTGCAGAGCTATGACGGGGCCAAGCACGGCGCGCTGGCGCTGGTTGCCGATGCGCGCGAAGCCCTGGCCGAGTTGACGGGCGGATTGGGCAATCATGCGGCCAAAGCCCCTGATGCCGGGTTGAAGGCTGCGTGGTTCGCCGAGGTGGCGGCGGTGACACGGGCGCCTGTATCCGGGAACGCGCTCCCGACTGACATGCAGGTGATCGGCGCGGTGCAGCGGGCCGCCGGGGCCGACACGGTGATCATGGGAGCCGCCGGGACGATGCCTGGCGAACTGCACAAGCTGTGGCATGCGGGCAAGCCCGGCTCTTATCACATGGAATATGGGTTTTCCTGCATGGGGTACGAGATCGCCGGGGCGCTGGGCATCAAGATGGCGCGGCCCGAGGCGGATGTGATCTGCATGCTGGGCGACGGGTCGTACATGATGGCCAATTCCGAACTGGCCACTGCCGTGATGATGGGGATCAGGATCACGGTGGTGATCACCGACAATCGCGGGTTCGGCTGCATCAACCGGCTGCAGCGCGCCACTGGCGGGGCCGGGTTCAACAACCTGCTGGATCAGTCCTATCACAAGGTGCCGAGCGCCATCGACTTTGCGGCGCATGCCGGATCGATGGGGGCCAACGCGATCAAGGTCGCCGACATCGGCGAGCTGGAGGCGGCACTGGCCGGGGCAAAGGGCGCGGAGCGGACCACGGTGATCGTGATCGATACCGATCCCTGGCCATCGACCGAGGCGGGGGGCACCTGGTGGGATGTCGGCGTGCCTCAGGTCTCGGCCCGGCCGGAAGTGCGCGCCGCGCGCGAGAACTATGAGCGTGTGCTGGCAGACCATCCGGAGAGATAGCTCGGGCCGGTTGCGCGGCGACGCAGACCGCAGGATCAGGACAAGGCAGGACCCAAATGGCGGATTTGTTGCGCAGACCCACGGGCACCAGCGGCAAGGTGCATGACATCACGCCGGCTACTGCCGACTGGGGCTATGTCGGGTTCGGGCTGTACCGGTTGCAGGCGGGAAAAAGCGCCGCCGAAGTGACCGGCGACCGCGAGGCGATTCTGGTGCTGGTTGAGGGCAAGGCGCGGATCCGGGCCGGGGGGCGGGATTTCGGCCTGATGGGCGAGCGGATGAGCCCGTTCGAGCGGACGCCGCCGCACTGCGTCTATGTGCCCAACGGGTCGGACTGGTCGGCCGAAGCCACGACTGACTGCACGCTGGCCGTCTGTACCGCGCCCGGTCGTTCAGGGCACCCGGTGGCGCAGATCGGGCCCACCGGGATTGAACTGACCCCGCGCGGCAAGGGCACCAATACCCGTTATATCAACAACATCGGCATGGAGGGGCTGGATGTTGCGGACAGCCTGTTGGTGACCGAAGTCTTTACCCCGGCCGGTCACTGGTCCAGCTATCCGCCGCACCGCCATGACGAGGACCGCTTTCCCGACATGACCTATCTGGAAGAAACCTATTATCACCGGTTGAATCCCAGCCAGGGCTTCGGCATCCAGCGGGTGTTCACCGAGGACGGCACGCTGGATGAAACCATGGCGGTTGCGGACGGCGATGTGGTACTGGTGCCGCGCGGGCATCACCCCTGTGCCGCGCCCTATGGCTATGACATGTACTATCTGAATGTCATGGCCGGGCCGATCCGGAAATGGCGGTTTGCCAATCATCCCGATCATGACTGGATCGCCAGGCGCGACGCCTGAACGATTGTTCCCAGACGGCCCGTGGCTTGGTGCATTCCGCTGGAGGCTGTGACATGCTGCACTGCGGAACAGCAGGGGCAAGGCATGGGCAAGGTTATCACCATCGCGCAACAGAAGGGTGGGTCGGGCAAGACGACGCTGGCCGCCAATCTGGCCGTGGCCTTTGCGCGGGCGGGACTGTCCGTCGCGCTCCTGGACACTGATCCGCAGGGGTCGCTGGGCCGTTGGTTTATGGCCCGCCGTGCGCGCGGCCCGGCGGGGATGGAATTTTCCACCGCCTCGGCCTGGGGGGTTTCATATGAATGCGAAAAGCTGCGCAAGCTGGTTGATGTCGTGATTGTCGATACGCCGCCCAAGGTCGATGCCGATCTGCGCCCGGCGCTGCGCGAGGCCGATCTGATCCTGATTCCGGTGGCGTCCAGCCATGTCGATCTGTGGGCGACCGAAGGGGTGATCGATCTGGCGCGGCGGGAACGCAAGCGGCCCCGGATCGTTCTGAACCGGACCCGGGCCGGGACCCGGCTGGGGGTCGAAGTGGCAGCGGCTGCGGCGCAGATGGAGGCCGACGTGGCCGAAGCGGTGCTGGCGCACCGCACGGTCTATGCCGAGACGCTGGGGACCGGGCTTGGGGTGATGGAGACGGCAAACGCCGCCGCCGGCGCCGAAGTGCAGCGGCTGGCCGACGAGTTGCTTGCGATCCTTGGGCTGGCAGACTGAGAATCATGGGGACGGTAGGCGGTCGGGCGCAGTGGCCACCGGCTTTCGGTCGTTGTGCGATCTGTCGCGGCCGGACTTCAGTCGGGCTTGGGAAAGGTCAGGATCAGAATATAGAACGCATATCCCCCCGCTGCCCCGAACAACGCAGCCCAGCCGGGGTTGCCCGAGGTCAATTCGAATGCCGCCCAAGCCAGCGGCAACACCGAAACCACCCATCGGCGCCAGACCGGGGCAAAGAACGGATGTTTGGGGTCGATCAACTTCATGGTGGTAAACTAGGGGCCGACTGCAGTGCCGGCAAGGGGAATGACCGGGATGGGGCGGCGGCCCGGGCGAGATGACAGTCGCTCGATCCGAACGCACCGCCGTCATGATTTCCCGACCGGGACGCATCGTCGCCCGGGCCGATGAACCGACCGTCCGGTGGGTGGCGTGCACCCGAAAAACGGCCCCGGGGAGGGGATGGGCCGGGTGCCAGGTCCAGGAATCGCGCAGGTCCCCGGCCTGCCCGGTATTGACCCCCGGCATGGTGCGCTGCCTCGGCGGTCTTGCCGACTGCGAAACGGGGCCGGCCAATGACCGACCGCGCAGCACGACCCCGGCCACCACTGCGGCCGGCGCAAAGACGATGATGGACTGAGGCACGTGATCCATCAGAGCCCGCGATCAACCGGGGTACCAGACCTTTCGCGGATCATCGGCTGCACGCCGATAGGTCCACGCCGCTTCGACCAGCGCCTCGAACGCTATGGCGGGATGCCAGTCCAGCAGATGCCGGGCCTTGGAATTGTCCAGCCAGTTGCTGTGGTAGGGCGACGGTATCTCGACCGTCGCATAGCCGCGGGTTGACTGCAGGTAGTCGGCGACGCGGGCATAGTCGACAGGCTCGTTCATCCCGATGTTGAACAATTGACCGTTCGAAGCCGGATGATCCAAAGCGGCAAGGATCGCCGAGACCACGTCGCTCGCGTGCACGAAACTGCGGCGCAGGGCTGCACCGGTATGGTCCAGCAGCAACGGCACCATGTTCTGGCTGGCGAACCGCGCAACTTCCGATGCGGGCAGCAGATCGGTCCAGGGCGGGCCGCCGAACTGGTCGGGGCCAAAATCCAGCGCGTGGCGGAAATCATCCTTTTCCATGATCCAGGGCGCGCGCAGGCAGCAGCCGTTCAGGCCGTACTGTTGATGATACTGTTCCAGCATCACCTCTTCCAGCACCTTGGTCAGGGCATAGGTGCCGGGATAGGCGCGGCGCGGGGCGGATTCGGTGATCGGGGCGTCGTACGGCACGAACATGTGCCCGACCGAGCAGTCCCCGCCGATCAGGATGAACTGCTGTGCGGTGGCCGAGGTGCGAAACGCCTCCAGCAAGTGAAACATGCCCTTGATCGCGACATCGATCACCTGACCGGGGCTTTCCTTTACGGCCGCCAGATGCAGCACGTGGCTGACACCGGCCATCGCCTTTTTGACGGCATCAGGATCGCCAAGCGAGCCGCGAACAACCTTGAGCCGGGGGGTTTCCTTGACCACGCGGTTGTTGCACAGGGCCACAACCTGCCAATCCCGGTAGCGTTCGCGTGACAGAAACTCCGGCAGGAAATTGCTGCCGAGTTTTCCTGTTGCCCCTGTCACCAGCAGCTTCATTGATTCCCACCCCGGCTGTGTTATTGATAATATTAGTAAATATTATTCGGTCAACGCAGAACTTTACCCTGCTGCCGCACGGGGCAGAGATCGTGTTGATTGCGGGCGCAAGGCGCCGGTTGCAGTGCCCGCGGCACAGGAATATCGATTGTGACTGGAACATTCCTTCACTGCCACAAGGGCAGGCGAAGCGGCGGCGGGCACGAGCCCATGACGGGAACGGAAAAGAAACGGAATGGCAAAGGATACCGGCGACAAACCGTCTGTGGCAACGGACGACCAGATCAGGATCACCCCGCAAAAACGGGTGACGATGATCGATGTTGCCCAGATGGCCGGATGCTCGCAATCCACGGTTTCGATCGTTCTGAACAGGGCCCCCGGCATCACCATTGCGCGCCAGACCCGGCTGCGGGTGATCAAGGCTGCCGAAGAACTTGGCTATGTGCTGCCCAAATCGCAGGAGGCCGACCCCAGTTCGCGGCAGATCGCCGTGGTGTTCGATTTCATCGCCACCAGTCCGGAGGCCGTCGAGTCGATTGATGGCGCGCGCGAGGCGTCCTGGGCGTCTTCGCATATCGTCGCTGCCTATCAGACGATGAGCGACGAGAAGATGCAGGAGCGCACGCTGGCCGCCGTTCTGGCACCGCATGTCGAGGCGATCATCTATGCCACGATCATGACCCGCGAGGTCACGGTGCCGCGGACGCTTTACGACTGCCGAAAGCCGGTGGTGCTGCTGAACTGCTATTCGTCCGATCGCCGGTTCCCCTCGGTTTTGCCGGGCGAGGTTGCGGGCGGACATCTGGCGACGCAGACGTTGACCCGCGCCGGTCACCGCCGCATTGCCCACATCACCGGCGAGTTGTGGATGGACGCCGCCAAGAACCGGCTGAAGGGCTACCGGCAGGCGCTGGCTTCTGCGGGCATCCCGTTTGACGCGGCGCTGGTGCGAACCGGCAACTGGCAAACATCGGCCGGATACAGCGAAACCCGTGCGCTGCTTGCCTTGCCCAACCCGCCGACCGCGATCTTTTGTTCGAACGACCGGATGGCCGTCGGGGCTTACGAGGCGATCAAGGAAGCGGGGCTGCACATTCCGGGCGATATCTCGGTTGTCGGCTATGACGATCAGGAGATTGCGCGGCATCTGACGCCGCCGCTGACCACGCTGGTGCTGCCGCATCGGGAACTGGGGCGCTGGGCTGCCACCACGGCCCTGGAGTCAATGCCCGGCGACATGAGCCGCAGCCAGTTTCCGCTGACCAAGCTGGAGTGCACGCTGGTGGAACGTGCATCGGTGGCTGCGCCGAACCGCGACAGGGGCGAAGCGGCGATGCCGGCCGCCGGGATTGGCACGCGGGTTGCGGAACGGCGCCGGTCCTGACTCAGGGGCCGGAGTAGGAAAAGACCAGGATCGCGCCGGAATCCTGCACCTTGTCCGTAACCCCCCCCGCCAGCGCTTCGGTCAGGCCGCCGAGGTCAGTAGCGACGTAGATGGTACGATTGTCGGGGCTTACCGCAAGGTCGCGGTATCGGTTCTGCGTCTGAAAATAGCGCTCGACCGGTCCGGCAGCGGCCCGGCCATCTGCCGTCAATGGCACGCGGTAAAGCGAGCCGCGTTTCAGCGTTGTGACCAGCAGGGCATTGTCAAAGCTGGGGATGCCGCCACCTGTCGGACGGTACGCCTCGATGCTGGAGGCTGCGACGGTCGGCCAGCAGATGAAATCGATGCCGCCGCACAGGGGATCGCTGAAATTCCAGTCGCTTGGCACGGAAAAGAGGGTCGCCAGCGGGTCCTGAAATGGCACGTCCCAGGCAGTCTCGTCGGTACGCGGAACCGAGGGGTCAATCGCGGTGTCGCTGAACCTCAGGTCCTCGCATGGGGTCGTCGCCTCGGCCCAGCGGGCATATTGATAGGCCATGTCATCGCGGTACCCGGCGACATGTGGCCAGCCGTAATTGCCGCCCGGCTGCAGGATGTTCACCTCGTCATCGGTCTTGGGTCCCTGTTCGGAGGCATAGAGTGTGCCATCCGGACCAAAGGCGATGCCTTGCATGTTGCGATGGCCATAAGTGAAGATGTGGCTGCGCACGCCGCCGAATGCCGGGTTGTCGTCGGGGATCGATCCATCTGGATCAAGGCGCAGCGACTTGCCCTGATAGGCGACGTAATCACCCGCCACGATCTCTTCGGTGGTCGGCAGGCGCTGCGCCTCGATCGGGATGCAGTAGTTGCCCAGCTGATCATTCCCCATGTCGCCGATCGTGTAGTAAAGCATGCCGTCGGGGCCGTATTTCAACCGGCCCGAGTTGTGGTCGGACCCGGCAGGCAGGCCGTCGATCACCGTTACCGGGTCCGACAGCGTGCCCGCAGCAGCGTCATAGGTCAGGCGGATGATCTTGGCGTAAAGCTGGCGATAGGGGCTGTTCGGATCGGTCACTGTGGCATGCGGCGGGCGCTCCATGTCGGCATAAGTGTAGGCAGCAAAGACGTGGTCATTGCCGGTTCCCGCCAGCAGGTCCGGGTGCAGCGCCAGCCCCAGCAACCCGTCCTGCCCACCGGCAGCCGCGACCTCGGCAATCTCGATGGCTGTGCGGGTGCTGCCGTCGGACGGGTCGACGCGGGTAATGCGACCGGCAATGCGTTCTGTCAGCCACAGCATGTCGTCAGGGCCCCAAGTGATTTCCCACGGAGCCTGAAGGCCCGAGACCAGGACGGTTTGGTCGAACGGCACGGCACCAGTGACGACTGAGGCGGGCGCACCTTGGGCGCAAAGCGGCCCCGGAAGCGTCAGGACCGCAATGGCAATGGCGAAAGCGCGATTCATGGGTGGTCCCTTTTGGTTGATCTGCGGGTTGACCTTGACCAATCCCGGTCGTGTGCGCCAGTCAATCCTGCAGGTCGGTGCCGCTTATGCGCCAGAGTTGGCCGCACGGGCTTGATCAGGTTCGGACTTGGCGTCACAGTCGGATGCGGCAGCCTGTGGCGCGGCGACAGTTGGGAGCCGTTCGGGCGCAACGCAACCGGGACAGCAGGAGGCAGGGGATGAGCATCAGGATCGCCGTCGGGCAGTTCCACGTGTTGACCGAGGAAAAGCTGCGGTTTGCGGCGCAGATCGGCGCGACCGGCATTCAAATGAACAATCCGACCCTGCCGGGCGAGGCGCGGTGGGAACCGGCCGATGTGCGGGCGCTGGTGGACCGGGTCAAGGCGCATGGGCTGGCGTTTGAAGCCATAGAGAACGTGCCGACGCATTTCTATGACAAGGTCATGCTGGGCCTGCCCGGGCGCGATGCGCAGATCGAGAACTACAATCACACCATCCGGGCGGTTGGCCGGGCCGGGGTGCCGGTGCTGGGCTATCACTTCATGCCCAATTCGGTCTGGCGTTCGGAAAAGCTGGCCCCGACGCGCGGCGGTGCCGGAGCGACGCAGTTCGATCAGGCGGTGGTCGATGCCACCGATGATGCCGATCTGCGCCAGTTCATGCCGACCACCCTGGGCCATGCGGCATCGATGCCGGTGTTTGGCCGCAATGAGCCGGCGATCACCGAGGATCAGATGTGGGCGAACTATGCATATTTCATCAATGCGGTGCTGCCGGTTGCGGAAGAGGAGGGCGTGCGACTGGCCTTGCATCCCGACGATCCGCCGGTGCCGATGCTGGGCGGGGTGGCGCGGCTGTTCTATCGGCCATGGGGCTTTACCCATGCCTTTGAACTGTCCGGCGGCAGTCCGGCCTGGGCGTTGGACCTGTGCCTGGGGTGCTGTTCGGAGATGCCGGGAGGGCGGGCGAACGTGCATGAGCTGATCGGGTATTTCGCACCCAGGGGCCGGATCGCCTATATCCATTTCCGTGACGTTCAGGGGACCGTGCCGGAGTTCACCGAATGCTTCATCGGCGACGGCAACTTCGACCCGGCCGAGGTCATGGCCCAACTGGCCCGCACGGAGTTCGACGGGTTCCTGCTCGACGATCACGTGCCGCATATGGATGGCGATTCCGACTGGAACCACCGGGGCCGGGCCCATGCCATCGGCTACATGCAAGGTCTGATCCGGATGGGGGAGTTCATGGAGGCCGGAAACGCAGTTGGCAAAACCTAGACCAGGTCCAGCACGAAAAACACTTCCGGCGTCTGTTCCAGTTTACCAAAGGTAAGTTGGCCAGATGCCTTGAAACCGTTTCGCCGGTGCCATGCTTGGGGCTCAGGCTCATTTTCCATCGCTGAGGTCATCAGTATTCTTGCGCCGCGATGTGCCATCTCCTGCTTCCAAAAGCGGAACATGCCGGACCCTACGCCCTGCCGCCTGTGGCCTTCCACGACCCAGATCAGGTCCATATAGGGGATGTTTCCCCAAAACATGCTGAATCGAAGGAATCCTCTGTTTTCCGATCCTTCGGTCTCAAGAATGTATTCGCCATGATGCAGGCATCGCTTGATCCACTCCGGATCTACATTCGGATCATTGCCTACCAGCCACATGAAATCGGCGTCCTGGCCCCCTCTGACTCCCATATTGCATTATCCTTGCGTCAGTAGGAGGCCGGATGAGGGCCTTTATGGGCGCGACGCAGCCCGGGCATTGACGGGCACCCGGTAAAGCGAGGTGGTGGCGGTGATCAGAAGCCAGCCGCCGTCGCGGCCACCAAAGGTCAGGTTGGCGGCGCGTTCCGGCAGCACTATGCGGCCGATCAGCGTGCCGTCGGGGGCATAGCAATGGACACCGTCGCCCTCGGCGCACCAGAGGTTGCCGGTGCTGTCCAGCCGCAGCCCGTCAAAGCGTTGTGCAGCCGAAGTGCAGAACACCTCGCCGCTGGCAAGCCCGTCATCGGTGACATCGAAGCGGCGGATGTGGTTGGGGTATTCGGCACCCCGTGTGCTGCCGGTATCGACAATGTAGAGCGCGGTTTCGTCCAGCGAAAAGGCCAGGCCGTTGGGCATCACCATGTCGTGGGTCATCTGGCGCAGGTCGCCGGTGGCCGGGTCCAGCCGGTAAACGTGGCAGCCATCCAATTCGGGCCCACCCTGATAATCCGGCCCGCCATAGGAAGGGTCGGTGAACCAGAGCGAGCCGTCGGATTTCTCGACCACGTCATTGGGCGCATTGAACCGTTTGCCCTGAAACCGGCGGGCGAGAACAGTGATCAGCCCCGCCGTCTCGGTCCGGGTTACCTGGCGGGTGCTGCCTTCGCACGTGACCAGTCGCCCGGCGCGGTCGACCGTATTGCCATTGGCCCCGCCCGAGGGCTTCCGGAATGTCGTGATCACCCCGGTCGGCTCGTCCCAGCGCAGGATGCGGTTGGACGGGATGTCGGACCACAACAGATAACCCGCCGCAAACCAGGCCGGACCTTCCGCCCAGGTCCCGCCGGTCCACAGCCGCTCGGCCCGGCCGCCGGTTATCGGGAAGGCGGCAAAACGGGGGTCGAGGGTGACATAGGGGTCGAAGTCCAGCAGGCCCGGAGTCATGGCATGACCTTCATCGGGTTCAGCTTGCGCCATGCCTCGTATTCGCCGCGCGCGTCGTCGTGCAAAGGGTAGTAGCGTTGCAGGGCACCGCCGCGCAGCAACATGTACTTCGAAAAATCTTCCCAGTCGTGATGGACGCCGGCATGTTCGATGACCGCTGCAGCCATCGCGGCGGGCACACAAACGGCGCCGTCGTCATCGGCAACGATGATGTCGCCCGGGATAACGGTGACGCCGCCACAGGAGATCGGGCAGTTGAAATCAAAGGGCATCAGGCCGGTCTGTGTGTGAAAGTTGGGCGTCAGGCCGCGGATCCACAGCGGCATGTCCAGTTCGATCTGGCCGGGATAGTCGCGCACGCAGCCGTCGATGACCATGCCGATACCGCCACGCCCCTTGAAATATGTCATCATCATCTCACCGAAGATGCCTGCCGTCATGTCGCCGCGCGCATCCACCACCACCACGTCACCGTCCTGGGCGTGGTAAAGGACATGGCGGTGCAACTGCTTTTCGGGGTCGAGGTATTCGCCCTCGCCGTAAAGATCCTCGCGTTTGGGCATCATCAGAAGAGTCAGGGCCGGGCCGGCGATGACCCTGCCCTTGTTCCAGCTGACCGGGCCCTGGATATGCGGCTGGCGGATACCGAGATGCGCCAGCGTTCCGGCAACGGTGGCGGCCCCGAGCTTGCGAAGCGCGGACACATGCTCTTTCGCCGGGCGGGTGATGTCTTTCGTGAGGGTCATGGCAGGCGTCCTTTACCAGTTGGTGACCGATCCGTCGGCGCGTTTCAGGTGTGGCGCTTCCCAGAACTTGAAGCTTTGCTTGCGGATCAGGTCTTCGTTCACCTCGACCCCGAGGCCAGGGGCGTCGCTGACCATATAGACGGCGTTTTCGATACGCGGCTGGACCGGAAAAAAGTCGGCATTGTCGAAACCGAGTTTCTCGGCCGGCGAGGAGCGGGTTTCGAGCCATGAGAAATTCGCAACGGCGGCGCAGAAATGCACTGTGGCGGCGGTGCAAACCGGTCCCAGGGGATTGTGCGGCATCATGTCGACATAATGCGCCTCGGACCAGCCCGCGACCTTCATGCTCTCGGTCAGGCCGCCGACGTTGCAGACATCGAGCCGGTTGAATTGGTGAAGGTCACGCTCGATGTAAGGCAGGAATTGCCACTTCGAGGCGAATTCCTCGCCGATGGCAAAGGGCACGTCGGTCAGGCGGCGCAATGCCTCATAGGCTTCGGGCGCCTCGTCGCGGATCGGTTCTTCCAGAAAATCGAGCGTGCCGCTGGGCATTTTCTGGCAAAAACTGGCGGCCTCGGCCACAGACAGGCGGTGATGATAGTCGATCCCCAGCACCACCGCGTCGCCCAGTTCCTCGCGTGCCTTGACGCACCATTTCGCAGTTTCGGGAATGCTTTCGCGCGGCTCGTAGCGGCCCGATGACTGGTGATCGGCCGGCGACAGGCGCATCGCCGTCCAGCCATGTTGCATCAGCAGCCGGGCCTGTTCGATCATCTCTGGCCCGGGCGGAGCGCCGGTGCTTGCAAAGGTCGGGATGTGAGTGCGCTGCTTGCCTCCGAGGAGTTGATGCACCGGCACGCCAAGCGCCTTGCCCTTGATGTCATAGAGCGCGATGTCGATGGCGCTGATGGCGGCCTGCAAAACCCGGCCGCCTTCGAAATACTGGCTGCGGTACATTTCCTGCCACAACGCGCCTATGGCAAAGGCATCGCGTCCGATCAGGAATTCGCGATAATGCTCAATCGCGCCCATGACGGCCTTTTCGCGGCCCGACAGCCCACTTTCGCCCCAGCCGAAGATGCCCTCGTCGGTATCGACCTTGACCAGCAGCTGGTTGCGGATGCCGACCCAGACGGCATAGGGGGTGATGGCGCGGATTTTCATGCAATTACCAGTTGGTGACGGAACCGTCGCGGCGTTTCAGGTGCGGGGCTTCCCAAAATTTGAAGCTTTCGCGGATCAGGGCCTTTTCGTCGATTTCGATGCCGAGGCCGGGGGTATCGGGCACCGGATAGACCGCGCCCTGCAACCGCGGCTGCTGGTTGAACACATCATCCGTTTCGCCCCCGGCATAGAGATCGCCGGGGTTCACCCGGGTTTCCAGCCAGGCAAAATTGGCGACGGCAGCAGAGAAATGGATCGTCGCGGCGGTGCAAACCGGGCCAAGCGGGTTGTGCGGCATCAGGTCCACATAATGCGCTTCGGACCAGCCGGCGACCTTCATGGCTTCGGTAAAGCCGCCGACGTTGCACAGATCTAGCCGGTTGAACTGGTGGATGCCGCGCTCGATATAGGGCAGGAATTGCCATTTGGAGGCAAATTCCTCGCCGATGGCAAAGGGAATGTCGGTCAGGGTGCGCAGGCTTTCATAAGCCTCCGGCGTCTCGTCGCGGATCGGTTCTTCGAGAAAATCGAGCGTTCCGCGCGGCATTTTCTGGCAGAAGCTGGCGGCTTCGGCAACAGACAGGCGGTGGTGCCAGTCGATGCCGAGCACGACGGTATCGCCAAGCGCCTGTCGCGCCAGGGTGCAGGCGCGTGCGGTCGAGGCGATGTGTTCGCGGGGTTCGAATATGCCGTCCGTGTCGGAGAAATCGGGGAAGAAGCGGATTGCGGTCCAGCCAGCAGCAATCAGCGACTGCGCCTGTTCGATCCGGCCTGCTGCGTCTGGGGCGTGGGTCGAGGCAAAGGTGGGGATCACGTCACGCTGCTTTCCGCCGAGCAACTGATGGACCGGCACGCCAAGCGCCTTGCCCTTGATGTCGTGCAGTGCGATGTCGATGGCCGAAAGCGCCGCCTGCAAGACCCGACCGCCTTCGAAATACTGGCTGCGATAGACCTCTTGCCAGATCGCGCCGATCAGGAATGGGTCGCGCCCCCGCAGGAACTCGGCGAAGTGTTCCAGCGCACCGACGACCGCGCGTTCGCGGCCCGACAGGCCGCTTTCGCCCCAGCCGAAGATACCTTCATCGGTTTCGACCTTGACGATCAGCTGGTTGCGGCGGCCGACCCAGACCGGGAATGGTTTGATCGCCGTGATCTTCATGGTGTCACCAACTCCAGAGCGTGCCGTCTTCAGCGCGGGCCACAGGCAGATAGGCTGGTTTGTAGGGGTGTCTGGCGGCGACGGCCTCGTCGATGTCGACACCGTGGCCGATGGCCTCGCCGGTGTAAAGATAGCCGCCCCGCTGCTGCCAGTCGTGCGGGAACATTTCGTGGGTGGCATCGGTATAGCCGGAGTATTCCTGGATGCCGAAATTCGGCACCCAGCGGTCGACATGGACATTGGCCCCCATCGCGACCGGCGAGACATCCATCGGTCCGTGGCAGGCAGAACGGACGTGATAGATGGCAGCAAAGTCGAAGATGCGGCGCAGGCCGGTGACGCCGCCGGCATGGACAGAAGTAACGCGGATATAGTCGATCAATTGTTCGCTGATCAGCTTTTCGCAATCCCAGATGGTGTTGAAAATCTCGCCAAGCGCAATCGGTGTGGTGGTGTGCTGACGGATCAGCCGGTAGCCTTCCTGCAATTCGGCCGGCACCGGATCTTCCAGCCAGAACAGCCGGTAGGGTTCAAGGTCTTTACCGAGGCGCGCCGCCTCGATCGGGGTCAGGCGGTGGTGGGTGTCGTGCAGCAGGTGGACGTCCCAGCCCAGCGTGTCGCGGAGTTTCTCGAAGAGTTTCGGGACGAGGGGCAGGTATTTGTGGGTGGACCAGACCTCTTCCACCGGGCGGGCCTGCACCATGCCTCCGGTGGCCTGATCGGTCGATGGCCCGGTGCCATAGATCGGCGGCAGGCCGGGGATCGAGACCTGGGCGCGGATGGCGTCGAGGCCCTTTTCACGCAAAGCCACAACGTTCTCGACGGTTTCGTCAATCGTCATGCCGCCCGCGTGCTGATAGATCATCACCTTGTCGCGCGAGGCGCCGCCCAGCAGCTGATAAAGCGGCATGTTCGCCGCCTTGGCCTTGATATCCCATAGCGCCATGTCGATGCCGGAGATGGCGGCCATGGTGATCGGGCCGCGCCGCCAGTAGGCACCCTTGTACAGGTACTGCCAAATGTCCTCGATCCGGGAAGGGTCGCGGCCAATCAGGATCGGGATCAAATGGTCCTGCAGGTAGGCCACCACCGCCTTTTCGCGGCCATTCACCGTGGCATCGCCGATGCCATGGAGCCCCTGATCGGTGATGATCTTTACCGTCACGAAGTTGCGGCCCGGCGAGGCGACGATGACCCTTATGTCCTTGATTTTCATATGATCCTCACGCCGTCGGATTATCGCCGAAATAAGAGTAGCCCGGTTTCAGATGGGCTTTCGCCACTGTTTCGTTCAACGCCAACCCATGCCCGGGCTTGTTGTTCAGCGGGATGAAGCCGTCCTTGATCGGCGATCCGCCTTCGACCAGATCGCCCCACCAATCGACATCGTGGGCGTGATACTCCATCACCAGATAGTTGCTGATCGCCGCACAGACGTGGCCGCAGGCTACAGTACCGATCGGGCTTGCGACGTTGTGCGGCGCCATCGGGATGTAATAAAGGTTGGCATGGTCGGCGACCTTTTTGAATTCCAGCAGACCGCCCATTTTCGGGATATCCGGCGTGATAATCCGCACCGCCTGTTTCTCGATCAGTTCGCGGTAGCCCTGATGCCAATACAGGTTTTCGCCGGTGCAGGTCGGGGTGCGGGTGGAATGGGTGACGTGGCGCTGGGCCTCGATATTGTGCGGCGGCACCGGGTCTTCCAGCCACAGCAAATCCAGCGGTTCCAACGCCTGCGCCAGCTTGATCGCGTCATTGACCCCGAATTTCCAGTGCGCGTCCATCGCCACCATGATCTCGGGGCCGACGGCTTTACGCACCGCCGTGGCGACCGAAACCATCCACGCCATTTCCTGACTGCCGATCAGCCGGTTGAAAGGCTCCACCCAATGACGGCGGGAGTGGTCGTTGTCGGACAGATCGAGCGTGTAGGGGTTCTGGTTGTCCAGATCGAACTTGATGGCGGTAAAGCCTGCCGCCACCACTTCGACAGCCCGTTTGGCGTAGTCAGCCGGGTCGGGCGTATCGCCGTCGTGGCAATCGGCGTAGATGCGGATCTTTTCGCGGAAGCGGCCGCCGAAAAAGGTGGAGATCGGCAGGTTGTGAGCGCGGCCCATCAGGTCCCAAAGTGCGATTTCGATGCCGGATATCGCGGTGACGGTCACGCCGCCCTGCGAGCCTTCGCCTGACAGCGACCGTTCCATCATGAACACCAGCCGGGCGATATTGGTCGGGTCTTCGCCGATCAGCAATGGCTTGGCGCGGTGAACCAGTTCGGCGACACCAGCCCCCCAGTAGGCCTCGCCCAGTCCGGTGATGCCCTTGTCGGTTTCGATGCGCACAAGAACCCAGGGGAAATTGCCGGAAATGACGGCGGTGGTGACGTTGGTGATCTTCATGGCGTGGACTCGCTGGGACATGGTGGGAGGAGAAACAGGCGGCATTGGTTCACTTTGGAGCTCCGGTTTTGGCACGATACCGCCGTTCGGCAAGCATACAGATTACAAACCCACGTGTCGGTCATCTAATCATCTCAATGAGATTCAGCGGCTGTGCCAATACCTGCATGCCTTGCGGGGTTCGCCCTGTCTCAAATACCGTTTTCCAGAAACTGTTGTTCTGCTTGCCCCCAAACACTGTCACCGAAAGATCCCGATTGACCCACATCGGGAGAGCTTGCAAGCTGCGAACGAACTTACGGATGTTCTCCCACACTTGCTCGGGGAATGGTTGCTGAAACAGCCGCTCCCGCGGGTCCGGTGTTCCCTGCATGATGAAATATTGGTGAGCTACTTGCCCTACGTAACTCAACCAATTGTACAGAATTTCCTCCTTGCTCATGCGAACCGCCCGGAGGTGTTCATGCGGATAGTCAGTGCCATTCTGCAATCTGTTTTCAATCTTGTCCGTTCCAAGGGTGGGATCGAACTTTTCTACGTAAATCTCTTGGGCAATAAGATTCATAAGGCGTAGAATCTGTTGCCGTTCCAGATCGCGAGGATTTTTTCCTTCCTCCAGCAAGTAATCGAGAGGCGTCTGAAGTACCTCTTGACAAACAAAAAATGAGTAAAATGTCCTTTCGATAGTACTATATGAAAGCGGCCGCTCCTTTCCTCGTCCGCCCAAATCAATGTAATCCATGAGTTTGTTTTCCTTATCGGAAGTTACGCTACTTCGAAGTGCATCCAGGATGTATCGCTTTATTTCACTCGATTGTCCCCTGAAATGGTTGACCAAATCGCGCTCCGAAAAACGGACGTCATCCTCTGCTAGGCCCGTTTCCGTCTGGAACCGCTGAATGCGGTCCTGATAGAGCGTTCCGCCTAAGTGGCGCTGGACGGATTTATCGAATGCCACCTGCTTGAGGGTAGTTCCGGCATTGGTGTTGGTGGTAATCAAAGTGTCCGCATCTGGGTCAATGAAGACGCGAACAGGGATGCTCCGCACTCCAAGCATGATCTGCGCTGCCACTTTGTGTTGACCGTCGAAGACATGAATCGAGCTCCGGCCTTGCGGTGATTCTACCCAGCCCAGGGCCACATGAAGCTGTGGCCGCTTTTGATAGAATTCCGCAATTAACTTCGAAATACTTGCGCTGATCGAGCGCGGGTTGATGTGTGAGTCGTGAGCCAGATATTCGATTGGCATTAGAGCGAAGAAGTAAGTGAAGCCGCTCAGTTTATCCACATAAACCGGAACGGTATGGAGCGTATTATCTCCCAATTCGGCAAAGCTATAAGTCACCGTCTTTCCATTGGACTTGAAGCCAAGCTGACTGCTTCCTCCCTTTGCCTCGGCGAGTACGTCGCCAAGGTTGGGGCTGCGATTGACTTCCTGAAGAGTTTTTTGAAGCCGGGTGAACCTATGCAGGATACGCGCGACTTCAAGGTTCGATGCCTGTTTCGAGCGGTTGCAACTTTGATGTGTAAGCGCAAAGTTGTTTGGGTCGTCTTTCCCGCCGACCGAGAGCGGGACTACATGATCAATGTCGATTGAATTCTTGTGTACCGCTAAGTCCACATCCTCTTCACAGATGAAGCAGTGGCTTTTCTGCGTCTCATGCAGTTCGCGAATTAACGCGAGTCGCTCCTCAGGTTTCAGTCGATCAAGATAGAAAGAGCTCATAGGTCGATTACTCCAGTAAGAATAGCTCTGTAGCGTTGCAACCGCCATCTCAGCTCAAGAAAGCGCAATCTTTCTTGGGCACTCAATCGAGTCAGCGTCATCGGTGCCGCCAGCCCAGCAGCCGTTCGGCCTTGGCCGATGTCATGAAACTCCAGCGGCCCTGCGGCGCGCCCCGTACCGGGATGCCGGGGAAATGCCGGGCGGCAAGGTCATTGCTTGGCTCTGGCGAGGCGGTATCGGGGGCGACGATATAGAACACTTCGTGCCCGTTCAGGTCGGTCGAGACGCTCAACAGGCAGGCGTCGGCGGCGGCATCGCGGCGGGTATAGGCCCAGAGGTGCTTTTCCGGCTTCCAGTCGAGGTTGGCATAGTGTTTTGCCGCATAGGCGCGGTCGGGAAGCACCCAGTGAAAGCGCAGCGACGCGATGCTGATGCCTTCGTAGCGGCGGGCAAAGGCGTCGGCCTGCTGTTCGCAGATCCATTTCGAGAGGCTGTAGGGATCCTCGGCATGGTTCGGATGGTGTTCGTCGATCGGAAAATAGTCGTAGCATGGCACCCGGCTGTAGGCCTGACCGATGGCATTGACCGATGAGGCCTGACAAATGCGCATGATCCCGCACTCGACGGCCGCCCGCATTGCGTTGTAGCTGCCGACGACATTGTTGTTGTGCACGATATGGTTGGGGTCCTTCATCGGATGCGGGATTGCCGCCATGTGGATCATCGCGTCGCAGCCGGTGAAAGCCGCGACAAGCGCATCGTATTCGGCCACATCAGCTTGGACATAGCTCAGGCCGGCCCGGGCCAGCGGTTCTGGGGGTGCGACGCGGTCGATGCTGACCACGCCATGCCCCTGCGCCAATGCGGCGTCGGTGATGGCCCGGCCGATGCCGCCGCTGCCGCCTGTAACGGCAATCCTCATGATCTAGCCCGCATAGACCGCTTCCCGCAAACCCCGGATGTAGCCGATGGCATAGAGCCTGCCGAACGACGAGTAACCTGCGTTTTCGTTGCTGTCGCCTTCGACCGTCGGGACGTGGTCTGGCCGCAGAACGCCGTTGAAGCCGATATCGCGGTAGGCCTTCATGCAGGCCAGCATGTCGGTCTGGCCGGCATCGTGCCAGGTTTCCTCGAACCGCGACGGCACGCCCCGGACATCGCGGAAATGCACAAACGAGATCTTGGGACCAAAGCCCCGGATCGCGGCGGGGAGGTCATCTGTCATCAGGGTAAAATTGCCCTGGCACAAGGTGATCGTGTTCGCCGGGCTGGGCACCATCTCGACCAGCCGCTGGTAGTTGGCGATGCTGCGCATGATCCGGCCCACGCCGCGAATGGGTGACAACGGTGGATCGTCGGGGTGCATCGACAGTTTCACGCCGACCTTTTCCGCCACCGGAAGCACACTCCTCAGGAAGTATTCCAGATTGGACCACAGCGCCTCTTCCTCAATCGGCGGCTCTTTGGTCAGGTCGTCGGGCACGTCGTTCAGATCAAAGCTGGTCACCACCGACCCGCCGCGCGACGGCGTCGCCATGTTGGTGCGGACCCAGTTGAAATCGGTCATCCATTCATAGCACCAGACCGGGATACCCAGCTTGCCCATGTTTTCGATCAGAGTGCAGACCGTCGCAATCTCCTCATCCCGCCCCGGCAGGCCGCGTTTGGCCTTGTTCAGTGGCGGGCGCGCTTCGATGACGGCAAGGCGGAAGCCGCCGGCATCATAGGTTTCCTGCATCCGGCGAAGCGGCTCAAGATCACACAGCTTCTCGCCAGCAAGCAGGCTGTCGAACGGCAGGCCACCCACCGCCAGATCAACCCCGGCCTGCTTGGCCAGCTTCCAAAGGGGCGAGGGGGTCGGGTTGATGAATTCGGCAATTTCCAGCATGGATTTTCCTAAACGGGCAACAAGTCAGAAAGCTGCTCCGGTCCGATTTTCGGCTGTTTTTCATGCAGATAGCATGAGGCTGCCTGCCGTGGTGCCATTCGGAACAACGGCGGCTGCACGCTGCAGGCGGGCATCGCCACCGGGCAGCGCGAGCGGAAAAGGCAGCCGGCGCTGGCCGCCCCCGCCTCGCGCGCCTTGATCGTATCGGTGCCCCAGCGCTGGTTCAGGTTGGGCCAGGGAATCGAGTCGACCAGAAGCCGCGTATAGGGATGTTGCGGCGACTTGATGACCGAATCCACGTCACCGGCTTCCATCACCGCGCCGCGATACAGCACTATGATCGACTTGGCGATGTGATAGGCGGTGGTCAGGTCATGGGTGATATAGATGATCGACACGCCGTGATCGCGCTGCAGGTTGCGCAGGGTTTCCAGAATGCTTGCGCGCAGCGACGCATCGACCATCGACACCGGCTCGTCTGCCACCAACAGGCGCGGCTTCAGCAACAGCGCGCGGGCAACGTTGATTCGCTGGCGCTGGCCACCCGACAATTGATGCGGAAAGCGGCCGAGCACGTCCTCGGTCCGCAACCCGACGGCGGTCAGCGCCTCGTCCATCTTGTCGCGGGCTTCGGCTCTGGACCTTGCCAGCTTGAAGCGCTTGATCGGCACGGTCAGCAGGTGATCCACGGTATAGAACGGGTTGAACACCGCGAACGGGTCCTGAAACACCGCCTGCACTTCGCGCCGGTACGCCATGCGGTCTTCGCCGCGCAGGGTGGTGATGTCCTGACCGCGATAGATGATCTGGCCGGTGGTTGGCGGAATGAAGCCCAGCAGCAGCATGGCCAGCGTCGTCTTGCCGCTGCCGCTCTCGCCGGCCACGGTCATGATCGTCGGCGCGTCCTCGCGCAGGGTCAGCGAGATTTCCTGCAGCGCCGTGGTCGAGGTGGCGTTGATCAGCCCGCGGGAATAGACCTTGGACACGGCGCGCAGTTCCAGCAGGTTTGTCATACCGGGGCTTCCTCGCCGAACAGGTGGCAGGTGACCAGCCGCCCGCCCGGCAACATCCGCGTTGCGGGCCGCTTGACCGCGCAGACATCCATTGCAACGCTGCAGCGTGGATGAAAGGCGCAGCCCGAAGGCAGGCGCAGAAGCGAGGGGGCAAGGCCGGGGATGCCCTGAAACACGCCCTTGTTTTCCAGGTTCGGCAGGCTTTGGATCAGGGCTTTGGCATAGGGGTGGTTCGGTGCGGTGAACATTTCGCGCACCGAACTGACCTCGACCAGCCGGCCGGAATACATCACCGCGACCCGGTCGACGAACTGCGCCATCAGACCCATGTCGTGGCCGATCAGGATCACCGCCGCATTGATCTGATCTTTCACCCGGTCGATGGTTTCCATCACCTGGCGCTGGGTCACCACGTCCAGCGCGCTGGTCGGCTCATCCGCGATGATCACCTGCGGTTGCAACAGGATGCCTATGGCGATGCAGACCCGCTGTTTCATGCCGCCGCTCAGTTCGTGGGCGTACATGCGGAATACGCCGGGATCGAGGTCGACCGACTTCAGGGCATGGATGCAGCGTTCCTCGATGGCCGACCGGCTGTCGGCGGTGCGGTGCGAGCGGATCGCGTCGACCAGTTGCGACCCGATCCGTGTCACCGGGTTCAGCGAGTTCATCGCGCCTTGAGGGATGTAGGCGATCTTGCTCAGCCGGGCCTGACGCATATCCTCGTCGCTGAGCGCCATCAGGTCGGTGTCGCCGACGATGACCTTGCCACCCTCGATCCGGCCCGGCGGCTTGATCATCCGCATCATGGCCAGCGCCATCGTGCTTTTTCCGGACCCGGATTCGCCGACCATGCCCAGCTTTTCGCCGGCGTTCAGGGTAAAGCTGACATCGTCCAGCGCCTTGGCCCGGCCGGCGTCGGTGTAATAGGTCACTTCCAGATTACTGACCCGCAGCACCGGTGCCCCGGCCAGTTCCCGTTTTTGCGTTCCTGCTGCCATTGCCCTATTCCGACCTGCGCACACGCGGGTTTGCCAATTCGTCCAGCCCCATGTTGATCAGGGCCAGCGAGCCCAGGATCAGGATCATCGCCACTGCAGGCTCGATCGGCCACCACCACCAGCCATTGAAGAACGCCCCTTGCGATTGCGCCGACCAGATGATGTTGCCCAGGAGCGGCTCGCGCAGCGGGCCAAGCCCGAGCACGGCCAGGTAGAACGAGGCAAAGACCGAGGAAAACACCTGCACCACGAAGGCGGCGGCGATGAATGGCAGCAGGTTGGGCATGATTTCCTTGAAGATGATTCCCAGACTGCCGACGCCGGACAGTTTCGCGACGGCGACAAACTGGCGTTCCTTCATGGTCAGCACCTGCGCGCGCACCACCAGCGTGGTGCCCATCCAGCCGAGGATGACGATGATGAATGCCATCATCAGGATCGTGACATCGCGCTTGTCGAGCGAACCGGCGACCACCACCTGGATCAGCAGCACCGGGATCGGCGTCAGGACCTGGCATATGCTCTTGATGGCGGCATCGATCCAGCCGCCGAAATACGCCGAGGTAAATCCGAGGATCACCCCGACAAAAGTGCCGATGCCGCCGGCCAAAAGGCCGATGACCGCTGTCTGCCACATGCCCACGACCATCGCCGCCAGCAGATTCCGGCCGAAGAAATCGGTGCCCAGCGGGTACTTCAGGCTTGGCGGCTTCTTGGTGGCTGCCGACAGCGGATAGGCATCCTTGGGGTCGATGACCATGAAGCCCACGACTGTAAAGGCGATCAGCAGTGCCAGGATGATCAGCCCGATCGCCAGGCTTTTGTTGCGCCGGATGTAGCGCAGGCTCAGCCGCAGCCGGCCGGGCTGGATTTCATATGCAGACAACGTCGGGCTGGTCGCATGCGCCACGATCAGGGCTCCTATTGATTGCGGATGCGCGGGTCGAGGAGCGGATAGACAAACTCCATCAGCACCATCAGCGTCGCGACGGCAGCGGTGATGAACAGCACGATGCCGTAGATCACCGGGAAATCGTTGGCGCGGATTGCGTTGTTCAGGGCGGTGCCGATGCCCGGCAGGCCAAAGATGCCCTCGACGATGATCGCCGAGGTGACGACCGTGCCAAGTGCCAGCGCCAGCCCGGTGACCTGCGGCAACAGCGTGTTGCGCAGGTAGTAGTCACGGAAGATCCGGCCGGCGGTCAGGCCCTTGTGCTCGGCAAAGGTCACATAATCCTCGCCCTGGATGGTGATGCCCATGCCGCGCATCGACAGCACCCAGCCGCCGACCGAGCCCAGGATCAGTGACAGGGCGGGAAGCACCTGATGCTTCAGCATGTCCAGCATGAAGCCGATCGACCAGTCTGGTATGATGCCGATGGAATAGGCCCCGCCAAGTGGCAGTAGTTTCAGGCGGAAGCCGACGAAAAACAGCAGCAGGACGCCCATGATCACCGGTGGCACGCCGGTCAGCAGCACGAACGGGGTCGCCACCGTCCGCACCCATCGCGGGGCGCGTGGCCAGGCTGACAGGGCCCCGAGCAAGTTGCCGATGACGAAACTGAGAATCGTCGTGACCAGCAACAGGCCCAACGTCCACGGAATCGCCTGCATGATCAGATCAAGCACGGTCGAGGGATAGCGGTTCAGAGAATAACCGAAATCGAAGGTGGCGATGTTGCCCAGATAGTCCCAGTATTGCTGGAGCAACGGCCGATCGAGGCCGAACTGTTCGGTGTAGGAGGCGATGATCTTTTCCAGATCAGCCGGGGAAAAGCCACCGGTACGGGCCAATTCGGCAAAACGTTCGCGGATCGGATTGGTATCGGACAGGCGCGGAATGAAAAAGACGATGGTCGATGCCGACCAGATGACCACCAGCAGAAACAGGATGCGCCGAACGACAAGCCAGAGGGTCAAGGACAATTCTCCCGGTCACGAGGGACAGAAGTGGGGGTGCGCGCCGAGCTTGCGCGCACCCCCACTATTGATTCAGGCTGATATCAGGCCTTTTTCAGGTTTGCGATCACCGGCATGCCGGTTTGCGCCCAGAAGGCGCCGTTGGTTCCCGAGGCCAGGTTTTCGGTCGTAGGCCAGTTGGTCCAGTAGGTCTGGTTGTAGGCGATCCGGTGCAACCACTGTATGACCGGAATGTCGATCTGGTCGCGCCAATAGATCTCCATCGCCTTGACGGCGTTGGCATGGAACGCCGGGTCGTCGGAGGCCAAGGGTGCCATGGCATCCAGAACGGCATCGTATTCCGGGTTCTTGTAGCGCGAGAACCGGTTGTTTCCGGCCGAGGTGCCGATGGCTTCGCTGAACCTGCCATGGAACAGTTCGAGCGCCGCATACGGGTCTTTGAGGCTGGCACCATGTCCGAACATGTACAAGCCGGCCGCGCCGTCGGCCATGTTCTGATAGGCGTCGGTCCCGAAGTTGATGCTGGCATCAAAACCGGCAGCCAACAGGAATTCGACCAGGATCGGGACGATGTCGCTGTGGATGCCTTCGAAGCCGTGGATCGTGCAGTTGACGGTGGCGCCGTCCTTTTCCCACATTCCTGCGCCGTTCAGTGCAAAACCTGCTTCGGTCATCAGGGCGGCACTGGCGTCGGTGTCGTAAAGGCCGGGTTTGTACTGCTCTTCCAGCGCCTTGACTTCCGGCGAGTCGACGAACGCCTGCAGGCCGGGATACAGCGGGAACGGATAGATAGTCGCGATCTTGGCACCTTCATACAGGATTTCGTCGATCAGTTCGCGGTTGATCGCCAGGCTCATCGCGCGCCGCACCTTTGGATCGCTGTAGGGTGCCACCTGCGTGTTCATCCACAGCGAGTTCGGCCACCAGTCAAGATAGCCATAGGGCGAGGCGTTGCCGGTATGGGTGGTGATCTTGTCGTTCTGGGCAAGAATGTTGCCGATCACCGAACTGCGCATGTCAAGCGCGCTGTCCATTTCGTTGTTCACCAGTCGCTGCGCCACTGTGTCCATGTTCTGGCCAACCTGACCGCCAAGGTTCACCATTACCACGCGCTTGACGTCCGGGGATGCGGCCACACCGGCCCCGATTGCCCACCAGTCTTCGCGCAGATTGAATATCTTCTGGGTAGCGTTCCAGGCCACCAGATCATAGGGGCCGGAGTGCGGAATCTCGACACCGCCGGCGTAAGCGTTGACATCGGCCTGACCTTCCAGCGCATGTGCCGGAACAATCGGAATGCCGGTGTCGAATTTCAGGCACAGAACCTCGAACTTGAAACGCGGCGCCGGGATCTTGAACTTGACGTCAACCGTCAGGTCATCGGTCGCGGTCACGGTGTCGACGAACTGCACAAAGGCGGCATGGTAGGGCAGCTTTTCGTTGGCAAGCTGACCCATGAAGGTAAAGACCACGTCCTTCGCGGTGACGGCGACCCCATCGCTCCACTTTGCGGCGGGATTGATCTTGATCTGCAGCGCAGTGAAATCGGCAGCCGTATATTCCATGCTCTGCGCCAACCACGGCACGTAATCGTCTGCGAAAATCGCGAAATACATCAGCGGTTCCCACATCAGGACGTTGCCTTCCTGATGGGTATAGCCGGGGACGGCCCAGGGGTTGGTGACCCCGATCGGCGACGACATCGACCAGCCGAGGATCAGCGTAGCTTCGCGCGGCACGTCGGCCAGCGGGGCGGCCGGTACAATCTCGGCCGCAGCGTCTTGTGCGAATGCCAGCCTGGGGATTGCCCCGGCAACCAAAGCCCCCGCCGCAACGCCCTTGAGCAATTCCCGACGACGAAGCAGGTACATCATCGGCAGTTCGTTCAGCCTATCCGTCATAAACTTGTCCTCCCAGACTCGATTGTCGTCGCTTTGCCGCGACCATATCATTTCACGACCGGAAAACCGGAGCGCTGCCGTACGGGCGATGTGCCAGCTGTAGCCTCCATCCCGCGTCCGAACCGACACCACCATTTCGGTCAGTCACCAGCCGTCGGCTTTGATTTCCCGAACGCTTTTCTGACCTGATTGACGATTTCAGACCCTGCGAAGTCAGCATGGCGACGTTGCCCTGTCAATCTGCAACTTCGTGCGTTTCAAGTTTTGACACATGAGCGTTGGCCGAAATGGACTGGTCAGAGGGGGGCGGGCACCTGAAGTTTCCAAAACGCATCGGTGGCCACGGCGTTGTTGCAGAACTCTGACCGTGGAGGATTCACATTGTGAATCCATCCGGTTAGACGGATGGCATGAGCAAACCCACACTCGCGCGCTACCGCTCCACGAACTGGTCCAGCTACAGTGCTTCCTTATGCAAGCGGGGGTCGCTTTTGATCTGGCTGGACAAGGACATGACGTAGCGCGCGCCGCATGATGGCAGCCCCGGTCGCCCTGCAGTTTTCTCGGACGCCGCGATCCAGTTCTGTCTGACGATCAAGGTTTTGTTCAAGCTGCCGCTGCGCCAAACGACTGGAATGGTGGCCAGTCTGCTGAAGTTAGCGAACCTGGACTGGGCCGTGCCGGATTATGCGACTTTGTGCCGTCGGCAGAAGACCCTGGCCGTTCAGATCCCCTAGCGGTCAGACCGGACGCTTACGCAGAACTCACCGGGTTGCCTGCACCAAAAGTTCGGACTGTGGTACCGCCAAAATTCCGGAATCCCAAAAATCCAGAAGTGACCCGGTCCGGTCGCGGGCGGAGGCCCGGTTGGCTTGTTGAGGCTCTGGCCATGGAAAAATCTGAGGAATCGTTGACCATCTGATCGGCTGCATACGACAATTCTACAGAAAGCACAGGCCTCCTAGCAGTGTGCATGTGCGGACTGTGAACCGCCTGGGCTTGCAGGCTGAACGGCAGGGTGGTCCAAAGGGCGGACCAATTCTTTCCATTCAAACAATACTGTCATATTTCAAGATATTGCAATATTAAATGGTGCCCGGGGGCGGAATCGAACCACCGACACGAGGATTTTCAGTCCACTGCTCTACCCCTGAGCTACCCGGGCACGGAAAGCGGCGACGCTTTGAGTGGGGGTTTATTAGGGGAGGGTCACGAGGCTGTCCAGCGGAAACTGGGCCCGTCAACGTGCGATCAATGCGGCTGTTCCTGGGACGCTTCGTCAGTCTCATCCGAGCTGTCCGGTGTCGGGTCGGCCGGTGGGGTGTAGCTGCCGGTGAGCCAACGACCAAGATCGACATCGGCGCAGCGGCGCGAGCAGAAGGGCCGGCATCTGGCATCCGTCTCGCGCTGGCAGATCGGGCAAGGCAACCGGTCACATCCGCTTCGGCAGGGCTTCGGTCAGCGGCATCCGGTCACGTTTGCGCTGAATCTCGTAGTTTCCCAAGGGCGTCCAGCCGGCCAGAGTGGTTTCGGTTCCGTCGCTGCGAAAGGCGGATTTCAGGGACTGGTCAAGGACGTGCCGGTCCTTCTTGGCGATCGGTGCGAAATCAACAGTGACCTGTCCGCCAAGGCCGCGCAGCCGCAACTGGCGCGGCAGGTCGCGGGCTGCGGCCAGATTGGCCTTGAGGGCGGCAGCAGGCGAGGTGTCGGGGCCGGTATTCACATCCACCGCCACCATGGCCCGCGTCGGTTCCAGGGTCATGGTCGCTCCGCCACCAAGCGGCACCAGCGGCTGGCGCAGACCATCCAGCATCTCCTCGACCCCAAGCTGACGAAAGCAGCCCTTGCGGTCGGCCACTTCGTCCGGCTCTGGCTCGATCCATTCGCGCCAGGCCAGTTCGTGTGCACCGGGGGCATCCAGCAGCAGTTCCAGTCCGCCGTCCACGTCGGCCAGAACGCGGGTGGCCAGATCGCGCATCGTTGCGATGTCATCGGCGATCACCTCGTCGTCGGCGGTCCGGCAGGCCGACCGCAAGATCAGGCCGAGCGCATCATCGGCCGCATGCATCGCCGTTTCTGCGAGCCCCTGCAACCGCGCGCGGTCAGCTTCGTCGCGGATGGAGCGCGAGATGTTCAGGCCCGGCGCGCCCGGCGTCAGGATCGCGTAGCGGCTCTTGAACAACAGCCGCAGTGTGACGGGGACGGCCTTGCCGGTTTCTGCGTGGCCGGTCACCTGCACCAGCAGGCGCTGGCCGGGGGCGACGCCGCCGACCTGCCGCAGAAAGGCGCGCCCGCCGTCGGGGAGTTTCAGGAAAACCCCGCCCTGACCCTTCACTGTCCTGTCGGCAACGGCGCGAAGGATCGCGCCGGCTTGCGGTGGCGCGGATTCGGGCGGGTCTATCAAGAAATCCTCCAGCCGTCCGTCAAGGATCAGGGCCGCAGCGTCGCGCCCGTCAATCTGGTCCAGCGCGATCACGCATCCTTTCATTCCTGCACTCCCATCGGGTAACCTGCAGAGCGCAGCAGGGTTGCGGTCTCGGCCAGCGGCAGGCCGACCACGCCGGTAAAGCTACCTTGCAGCCAGGGGATGAAGGCGCCGGCCAGCCCCTGAATGGCGTAGCCACCCGCCTTGCCCTGCCATTCGCCACTGTGCAGGTACTGGTTCAGTTCCTGATCGGACAGCCGCTTTATCTTGACCTCGCTGACCACGTCGCGCTGCCACAGCCGGTCGCCGCGGCGCAGGGCAAGGGCCGTGATCACCTGATGCCGTCGCCCGCCGAGGGCCAGCAGAAACACCGCCGCTTCACCGGCATCGGCCGGTTTGCCCAGGATGCGGCGGCCAAGCGCCACCGTGGTGTCGGCGCACAGGACGAGGTCGTCGGGGCCGGCGGTCACGGCTTGCGCCTTTTGCCGGGCGATGCGCTGGCAATAGGGCCGCGGCAATTCGCGGGGCAGGGGCCGCTCGTCGATGTCGGGGGGCAGCACCGCATCCGGCACCACGCCGATCTGCGCCAGAAGTTCCCTTCGGCGCGGGCTGGCGGAGCCCAGGATCAGCCTCACTTGAACCGGTAGTTGATCCGGCCCTTGGTCAGATCGTAGGGCGTCATTTCAACCTGTACCTTGTCGCCGGCCAGCACCCTGATCCGGTTCTTGCGCATCTTGCCTGCGGTATGGGCGATGATTTCATGGCCGTTTTCCAGCTCGACCCGGAACGTCGCATTGGGCAGCAGCTCCTTTACGGTCCCGGGAAATTCGAGCAGTTCTTCTTTGGCCATGGTCACTCCAATGGAAACGCCCCGCTGGTTCACGGGTGCGGCCCTTGCATGCGCCGGGCGGAGGGGTTTTTCAAGGGGGATAATGCGGGGGCCGGGCCGGGGGTGGAGGTGAGCGTCCCACGCTGAGACATTTTTTATGTATTGTATTTCAATATCTTAACCACTTCCGGTTCATACTAAATTAACTGAATCCCCGACGTTGTCATGTCTGCCCGGACACTTGGGTTACACATTGTACCGATCATTCGGGTGACGGCCGCGAGCGGGAGCCTGCACCATGCCCGGGAAAATGGCCCGCTAGGCCTGCACCATCGCAACATCCGGTGGCCCGAACCGGTCCAGAATCCGGTCCCTGATCTGGTCGCGGGCCTGGCGGTAGGCCGCCAGTTTCGCCTCGCGGCCTTCGCCGAGACCGGTGGGGTCGAGGATCGGCCAGTATTCCACCGTCAGGTGATCGAACCGGGTCAGGTCCAGTGCGCGACGCTGGCTGGCGGGCGACAGGGCGACGACCAGATCGAAGCCGGACAGGTCATCGCCCCATTCCTGCATCTCGTCAAAGCTTCGAGACCGGTGGCGCGACAACTCGATCCCCAGTTCCTGGCAGACGGCAATGGAAAACCCGTCGATCTCCATGTCGTTGCGGACGCCGGCAGACTGGACGTAGAGCCGCTTGCCAAAGAATTTCTTCATCAGCCCTTCGGCCATCGGCGAGCGGACCGCGTTGTGGTCGCAGCAGAACAGCACCGAGGTGGGCAGGGTTGCTGTCACGTCTAACCCCAGTGCAGCACGCAGATCAGGGTGAACAGCCGCCGTGCGGTGTCGACATCGACAAGCGCCTTGCCGTCAAGGCGGTCCTGCAGCACCCGCGCCCCCTCGTTGTGGATGCCGCGCCGGGCCATGTCGATGGCCTCGATCTGGCTGGGGGGCAGGCGTTTGACTGCCTCGAAATAGCTTTCGCAGATCTGGAAATAGTCCTTGACCACCTGCCGGAACGGCCCCAGCGACAGGTGAAACTCCACCACTTTCGCCGCCGCTTGCGAGGTAACGTCGAACACCAGCCGCCCGTCGCGGATCGACAGGCTGAGTCGGTAGGGGCCGGGGTCCAGCGGCCGGTCCTCGCGCCCCGGCAGCACGAAGCTGTTGTCTTCCAGCAGGTCGAAGATCGCCACCCGGCGTTCCTGCTCGATCTGCGGGGTCGGGGCGGGCAGGCCACGGTCGTCGATCTGGATGTGGACGATGCGCATGTCAGTCGCCGTTCACTTGGTTCATCTGGTCAAGGCGCGCCCGCACCGACAGTGCGTGCGCCTCCAGCCCTTCGGAGCGGGCCAGCCGTTCGGCTGCCGGGCCGAGGCTGCGCAAGGCTTCGGGCGTCATCCGGGCAATGGTGGTGCGCTTCAGGAAGTCGAGCACCGACAGGCCCGAGGAAAACCGTGCCGAGCGGGCGGTCGGCAGCACGTGGTTGGGGCCGCCGACATAGTCGCCGATGGCTTCCGGCGTCCATTGGCCGAGAAAGATCGCGCCGGCGTGGCGGATGCGGGCGGCCAGCGCCTCGGGGTCGGCGACCGCCAGTTCCAGATGTTCGGGGGCAATGCGGTCCGACAGCGCGGCAGCTTCGGCCAGATCGCGGGCCACGATCACCGCGCCATGGTCGCGCCAGCTTGCCGCCGCGATGGTGCGCCGGTCCAGTGTTTGCAGCCTGCGTTCTACTGCCGCCGCCACGGCGCGGCCAAGGGCGGCATCGTCGGTGATCAGGATCGACTGCGCGCTTTCGTCGTGTTCGGCCTGCGACAGCAGGTCGAGCGCGATCCAGTCGGGGTCGTTGTGCCGGTCGGCGATCACCAGAATCTCTGATGGCCCGGCGATCATGTCTATTCCGACTTTGCCGAACACCCGGCGTTTGGCGGCGGCGACGTAGGCGTTGCCCGGCCCGGTGATCTTGTCGACGGCGGGAATGGTTTCGGTACCGTAGGCCAGCGCCGCAATCGCCTGCGCCCCGCCGATGCGGTAGATGGTATCGACCCCGGCCAGCCGGGCGGCCAGTAGCACCAACGGGTTGCAGATGCCACCCGGGGTCGGCGCGCAGATCACCCGCCGTGCTACCCCGGCCACCTGCGCCGGAATGGCGTTCATCAGCACCGAGGATGGGTAGGAGGCAAGCCCGCCCGGCACATACATGCCCACCGAAGCGACCGGCGACCAGCGCCAGCCGAGCGTGGCCCCGGCATCGTCGGTCCAGTGCGCATCATCGGGGATTTGCCGGGCGTGGTAGTCCCGGATGCGTTCTGCCGCCAGTTCCAGCGCAGCGCGGTCCTCAGGGCTGACCCTGGCGCATTCTGCCGTGATTTCGTCTTGGGTAAAGGCCAGCGTGTCAGGGGTAAGCGTCAGGTCGTCGAAGCGGGCGGTCAGCTCGATCAGCGCCTGATCGCCGCGCGTTCTTACGTCGGCGATGATGCCGGCGACCACGGCATCGACGTCGGGGCTGTCTTCGCGCTTGGCAGCAAGCAGGGCTTGAAAGGCGGGCTCGAACCCTTGATCGGCGGTGGACATCAGGGCGGGCATGGCAGACTCCTGTGGGCAGCCACCCTTAGCGGCGGATGCGGCGTGGCTCAAGCGTCGAGCGGCAGGACCATAAGCCGCTCGTCGATGAAGCGGCCCTGAACCATCAGGGCGCGCGGGCATAGGCCGTGCGGCTGAAACCCCAGGGCAAGGTAGCAGCGGATGGCGGGATCATTGTCGGTGGCCACCTGCAGTTCCAGCTGCAGCAGCCCGTCGCGCCTTGCTTCGGCGATCAGGGCGGCCAGCATGGTGCGGGCGGTGCCGCCCCCGCGCTGGTCGGGCCGGACATAGACCGCCGTGATCCAGCCGCGATGCCGGGCATGGCCGCCCGGTTCCCGGTCATAGGCGGCAACCCCGACCAGCGGCCCGGCAAAGGCTCCGATCACATAGCTGTCCTGCAGCCGCTCTGCGAACCGTTGCAGCGGCGCCTCTGCCCAGTCCTGATAGCTGCTGCCATAGGCCCAGGGGGTGTCTTGCAGCGCCTGCAGCCGGAGGGTGCGGAAGTCGGCGGCGTCGTCGGGGAGGAGCCGGCGCAGCGTCGGCGGCAGGGTCTGCATGACAGGTTTGCCCTTTGTTGGGTCGGTTCAGCGGGGCTTTCAGTCGCGGTGGACCGGTGCCTTGCCCGACGGCGCCGCGTAGGGTCGCGTGACATCCTTGAGCGAGACCCCGAGGCATTCGACCGAGGCCGCGATGGCACCGTCACCGGCAAGGGTCAGCACCACCCGGCCGCTGCCGTCGTGGCCCGGCTCGAACCCGATGGACAAAACCGACAGGATCAGATCGCGGTCGGCCCGATTGATGCCCTGAGATGTCACTTTCTCGACATCAGCGATGGTCAGCACCGAGCGGACGCGTTCATAGCCGCGCCCCTCGCGGTCGGCGGCTGTGCGGTCTTCCCAGCGAAACCGGTTCACAAGCAGCGCAAGCCGCCGCCGTTTGCGGTGCCAGACCATTTCGGTTGCCGGCAACACCGCATCCTGAACCAGCGCCGAGATCACCGCCAGATCCTCGGTATCGAGCGCCGTCAGGTCCAGGGCGAGGTCGGCCCCATCCTCGAACCGTGCGTCGGTCATGTGCCCGATACCCGTTCGATGCTGGCACCGCAGGCCCGCAGCTTTTCCTCGACCCGTTCATAGCCGCGGTCGAGGTGATAGACCCGGCTGACCAGGGTTTCGCCTTCGGCGGCCAGCCCGGCCAGGATCAGCGAGACCGAGGCACGCAGATCGGTTGCCATCACCGGTGCGCCGCGCAGTCGCGGCACCCCGGTGACCGTCGCGGTACCGCCGTGCACTTCGATCCGCGCCCCCATCCGGGCCAGTTCGGGGGCATGCATGAAACGGTTTTCGAAAATCCGTTCCTCCAGCACCGACACCCCGTCCGCCGTGCACAGCAGCGCCATCATCTGGGCCTGCAGGTCGGTCGGAAAGCCGGGAAACGGTTCGGTGACTACATTGACCGCATGCACCCGGCCGTTGGCCCGGCGCACCTTCAGCCCGCGCGGGGTTTCCGTCACCTCGACCCCGATGGCTTCCAGCTTGGCCACGAAAGCCCCGACCAGATCGAGCCGCCCGCCGATCAGTTCGACCTCGCCGCCGGCAATCGCCGGCGCGATCATGTAGGTGCCAAGCTCGATGCGGTCGGCCACCACCGGATGCGTGGCCCCGTGCAGGCTGGTGACGCCCTCGATGGTGATGGTGCCGGTGCCCTCGCCCTCGATCTCAGCCCCCATCTTGCGCAGACAGCGGGCCAGATCGACAATTTCGGGCTCGCGCGCCGCCATGCGGATCACGGTGGTGCCCTTGGCCAGCGTTGCCGCCATCAGCGCGTTTTCGGTGGCCCCGACCGAGACGAACGGGAACTCGATCACCGCGCCCTTGAGCCCGCCGGAGGCGCTGGCATGCACATAGCCATCGCGCAGGTCGAGTTTTGCCCCCAGCGCTTCCAGTGCCTTCAGATGTAGATCGACCGGGCGGGCCCCGATGGCGCAGCCACCAGGCAGCGACACCACAGCCTGACCGTCACGGGCCAGCATCGGCCCCAACACCAGGATCGAGGCCCGCATCTTGCGCACGATATCATAGTCGGCGGTGTGGTTGTCGATATCGTGCGACGACAGCGCCAGGACCTGGCCGCCCTGCATCTGCGTCACCTCGGCCCCGAGCGATTGCAGCAGCGTCGTCATGGTCCTGATGTCGGACAGGCGCGGGGCATTGGTCAGCGTCAAAGGCTCGTGGCTGAGCAGTGTCGCTGGCATCAGCGTCAGGCAGGCATTCTTGGCCCCCGCAATCGCAATCGCGCCTTTCAGTTCGCCGCCGCCTCTGACCAGAATGGAATCCATGCCCTTGCCCCTTTTGCTATTGTTGTTCCGGTTTGTCCGGTTCGTTCACCGCTATCTGCGCCGGTTCATCCGCGTTGATGCCCGATCCGTCGCCCGATCCGTCGCCCGAACCGTCGCGCACCCGTCCCCGTGCCTGATCTTTGCGCCGCCGCAGATTGGCCCGCAATGCCGCCTTCAACCGTGCCTGCTGCAGATCCACCTTTGACGGCGCGGGCCGAGCCCCGCCGGGTTTCGCGTCAACTTCCGTGAGTTTGCCGGGCAGTTTTCTCATGCGGCCCTGTCTAGCGCAGGCGGACCCAAGGGTCCAGATTGCGCTTGCGCGATGCAGCCTTTGCGTCTATTGCCCCGCCACGAATTGGCTGTGGTAGCTCAGTGGTAGAGCACACCCTTGGTAAGGGTGAGGTCGAGAGTTCAATCCTCTCTCACAGCACCATTTCCAATATTGACCCCTGAAAAACATGCTAAAGTCCTGAACGGCAATGCTATTTCCGGTGTTCTAGGGCCCTCATTTCGAGTGTATTTTATACGGTCCGCAAAGGCCAGTTTCAGCACAGTTCTGCGCAAGGAAACTTGACCTGTTTCCAAGAGTTTCCAAGGGTTTGAGAGTAAGGAAAGCGCGAGTTCTAGGCTCTCGGCGAATTTGCCCGGCTGATCGATCTGTTTGTTCATCTGTTCGGCCAAGACAAGCTTCTGCCGTTCGAGTTCGGAGACCTTCGCCTCGTAGTTGCGGATGACAGTGGCGTTTGATGCTTCGAGAATTCGTGAGAGCAGCGTTTCAATCTGTTTGTCGACCTCAACGATGCGGCGCTGGCCGGAGCGGGCAACCTCAACGACTTGGGCGCGGCGTTGGTCCCATGCGGCTGCAAACAGGGCGCGTGCGACGGCGAAGAGACCGGGTGCAGGCTGCAGCGTGCGGATCAGATCGCCAACATCGCCTTCGAGCTTAGCGCGCGGGATTGATTTCCCGTAACCCCGCCCTGCGGCGCGGATGGGGCGGAGCGCAGGGACGGGGCCTGTGCGAGCGGCGGGTGCCGGGGCTGCCTGCCCCGGACCCCGGGGATATTTTTGCCAGAGTGAAGCCGGGGCGGGGCTTTCGCTTGGCGGCAGTGCGCGGTACGGGGGAGGGATGGCGTTTGCACTGACCTCTCTGCGGGACCTCGGACCGGTTGCGGCAACCGGGTTGGGCTTCGATGCGATCATCGACGTGCGGGCCCCGGCGGAGTTTGCCGAGGATCATCTGCCGGGGGCGATGTCGCTGCCGGTGCTGGATGATGCCGAGCGGGCCCGGGTCGGCACGGTTTACAAACAGATCAATCCGTTCACGGCGCGCAAGCTCGGCGCGGCGCTGGTGGCGCGCAATGCGGCGCGGCATCTGGAGGGGGCGCTGGCCGAAATGCCGGGGGGGTGGCGGCCCCTGGTCTATTGCTGGCGGGGCGGGCAGCGGTCGGGGTCGTTCGCGTCGATCCTGAGCCAGATCGGCTGGCGGGTCGAGACGCTGGCGGGCGGCTACAAGAGCTATCGCGGTCTGGTGGTGGCGGCGTTGCAGCAGCCGGTCGCGAGCCAGGTGGTGGTGCTGGACGGCAATACCGGCACCGCCAAGACCGGGGTGCTGGCGCGGCTGGCCGGGCTGGGGCTGCAGGTCATCGATCTGGAGGGGCTGGCCAACCATCGCGGCTCGCTGTTCGGCGGGCGCGGCGGGCAGCCGTCGCAGAAAGCCTTTGAGGCGCGGCTGGCGGCGGCTTTGGCCGGGCTTGATCCGGGGCGGCCGCTGGTGGTCGAGGCCGAAAGCAGCAAGGTCGGCGACCGGGCGCTGCCGGGCAGTCTGTGGGCGGCGATGCGGGCGGCGCCTCGGGTCACCATCCAGGCGCCGCTGGCGGCACGGGCCGCCTATCTGGTGCGGGCCTACGGCGACGTGATTGCCGATCCGGAGGAACTGGACCGCATCCTGCGGCAATTGCAGCCGCTGCATGCGGCCGAGGTAATCGACGGCTGGCGCGGCATGGCGCGGGGCGGGCAGTTTCAGGCGCTGGCGGCGGACCTGATGCTGCAGCACTATGATCCGCGCTACGCCAGGCAGCGGGCACGGGCGGACGGCACGGCGGTGGTGGTGGTGGCGGCGGCGGACCTGTCGGAGGCGGCGCTTGACCGGCTGGCGGAGCAGGTGGCGGCGGCGGTTGCGGTGTTGGTGGCGGGCGGATTGGCCCGGGGCATTGCCGCGGCGGTTTAGGGTGGGATGCTGCCGTTCAGCGCGCCGGTGCCGCCCGCGGCAGTTGGCGGATGGCCGGCTTTGGCAGGCGCGACTGCGGTGGGCAGATCGTGCGCGGGCCAGACGTGGGCCAGACGCCGGTGGGTCCCTCCGGCCAGCGGCGCAGGGTGCGGCGGCCGGTGTTATCTACGCTTCTCAGGCGTTGGCTGGCGGCATCCCGGCACGGGCATTCGCCGACACCGTCCCGCGCCGTGCCTGGAGCCCTGGCCAGCCTCATTCACCGGTCCGAGCCAGCGGCCCGGTCCCGTCAAAATGCTGCGGAAACCGCGACCGGGCTTCGCCGATGAAGGAAAATATCCGGCGCAGATGTTCCAGGAGCCGGGCTTCCGCCAGGCCGGCGTCGCCGGCGGCAATCGCATCAACGAGGCCCTGATGCTGAATGAGGACCTGCCCCAGATCCTCGACACCTGACACCATCAGGCGGCGAAAGCGGTCCATATGGACTTTGAACCGTGCGAGGTCCTCCATCACCGCATCGCGACCGGCGAAGCGGGCGATGTGGCGGTGAAACGCGTCGTCGGAGGCATAGAACCGCCCGATGTCGCCCACCTGAATGTAGGCGCGCTGCAGCGTCACCTCGTCGCGCAACTGGCGGACCAGGCGGGAACGGTCGGGCAGCTGCATCGTGCAGCGCAGGATCGCCAGTTCCAGCGCCTCGCGGATGAACTGCGATTTCTCGAGGTCGGACAGGCGCAGCGGTGCCACGCGGGTGCCGCGTTGCGGCAGGACATCGACCAGACCCTGTTCGGCCAACCGGGCCAGAGCCTCGCGCGCCGGGGTGCGGCTGACGCCAAGCTGTTCGGACAGCGCCGCCTCGGACAGCATCTGGAACGGGGCCAGTTCGAAGTTGCAGATGCGCCGGAAGAGCAGCTCGTACAGCTGCCGGGCAAGCGGGGCCGACCGGTCAAAGCGTATCGGGGCCATGTCTTTCGGGGCCATGTCTTTCCGGGTCATGTCTGTCGGGGTCATGACACGCGCAGCCCTTCCATGAAGTGGCGGCGCAGCAGAAAGAACAGCGCGACGGACGGCAGCGACGCAATCAGGGCGGCGGTCATGATGACGTTCGGGCCGGTCTGCGAATAGCTGCCCTGAAACACCAGAAGCGCATTCATGATCGACCGGGTTTCGGGACGGTTGCCGAGCACGGTTGAAAACAGCAGGTCGTTCCAGATCCAGGTGAACTGCAGCAGGAAAACGGCGGCCATCGGGCCAACGGTGTTGGGCAGCACGATCCGGAAGAACACGGTAAACTCGGACGCGCCGTCCATCCGCGCCGCCTCGTCCATCTCGCGGCTGAGGCCCATCATGAAGTTGCGCAGGACCAGTGTCGGAAACGGCACGCAGACGGCGGTGTAGAACAGGATCATCCCGATGCGCGAATTCAACAGGCCGGCGGCCTGGTAGCCAAAGAACAGCGGGATCAGATACATCTGGAACGGAAACACGGTGCCGGCAAAGATCAGCATGAACCACAGTGTCCGGCGCGGAAAGTCGATCCGCGCCAGCGCGAACGACGCCATTGCCGCGAAAAACACCGCCAGACCGGCCCCGACCGTACCGTAAAGCGCCGAGTTCAGCATGGCCTGACCCATGCCGCCGTCCTGCCATGCCGCCGCCGCGTTGTCGAGAAAGGGTGCCGGGCCCCGGGGCAGGGTCAGGGGCGAGTTCATCGCGTATTCCTCGGTGGTCTTGAAGATCGACATCAGGACGAACCAGAACGGCACGACCCAGATCAGGGCGATCAGCACACCGGCCAGCACCTTCCAGTTGCCAGAGCGTGCCTTGCGCCGTTCTGCCCTGATGATGGCGTCGAAATCCAGGGTGCCGGTGTCGAAGGCCATCACCGGACCATCCGGTCGACGCGGGCCTGCAGGATTGTCTGCACCCAGGTTACCGCCAGCACCACCAGCCCGATCACCACTGCCACCGCCGAGCCGTAGGCCCAGCCGCCTTTCTGAAACGCCTCGAAATACATGAACACCGCCAGGGACAGCGTGCGCTGCGACGGATAGCTTGAACCCATCACCCACAGAAGGTCGAACACGGTGAATCCTGCCAGAACCGACAGGATGGTGACCATCAGGATGGTCGGCGACAGGAGCGGCAGGGTGATATGGCGAAAGGTCTGCCACGGGGTGGCGCCGTCGATCTTTGCCGCTTCCAGCGGGTCGCGCGGAATCGCGGCCAGCCCGAGCAGCAGCAGGACCATGACCAGACCCGAGGTCTGCCAGACAAAGGTCGCGATGATGGCGGGGGTGACGGTGTTATCCTGATAAAGCCAGCCGATGCTGACCTTTTGCCCGCCGAGCAGCCCCAGCCCAAGGTTGAGCAGGCCACCCGGGGCATAGAGATAGTACCACATCACGCCCACCGCCGTCGGGGCGAGGATGCGTGGCAGAAAGATGATCGACTTGAACACCTCCTGCCCGCGGATGCCGCGAAAGAACAGTGCCAGACCGAGGCCGAACAGGATCGGAAAGACGATGGAGGCCGCCACCCAGATCATGGTGTTGGACAGGGCGGCGGCAAAGAACGGGCTGCTGCCGAGTTTGGTGTAGTTGGAGATCCCGGCAAACAGGTCCCAGCCGGCGAATTTCTGCCATTTGGTGAAGGACAGGTAGACGTTGTACAGGACCGGCCCCAGCAACATGACCCCCACCAGCAACAGGGCGGGGGCCATGAAGGCCAGGGCCAGAAGGAACTTGACGCGCCCCCGCGCCGCTTCGCGTCTGGCAATCGCATCGATGCCGATGCGGGCCAGCAGGTCGGCGTCCTGGGCGGGGGAGCGTGTCATGATCTACTGTTTTGCGGCCCAGTAGTCGGCATTGAGCGCCTGCATGTTGGCCATCACGCTTTCGGCTGTGGCCATGGTCGGGTCCAGCATGAAGCGGTTCATTTCGGCGACCAGCTCACCCTGCAGATCCGGCGGCACCGCTTCCCACCAGCGCAGATAGGCTCTGGCCTTGCTGGCGGCCAGATCGGCGTTGACTTCGGCCACCACGGCGTTCGGCGGGTTGGCCAGATCGTTGCCGATGTAGTTGCCCGATGCCGCCCCCCAGGCATTCGCGCCCTCGGTCGAGACCCAGAACTTCAGCGCCTTCATCGTGGCTTCGTCGGCAGCGGCTGCGGTCGATATCACCACCGGGCCGCCTTCGACGATCACCGAAGGCTCGGCCACGCCGGTTGCGTTGGGCATGATGAACACGCCCAGATTGTCCGGCGCGACGCCGGCGGTGGTCACAAGGCCGACCGCCCATTCGCCGATCAGGTACATCGCACCGGCGCCACGGGCAAAATCGTTGACCTCCTCGATCGAGCGGGGATCGCTGAACCAGCCGTCGGCATACATCTTTGACCAGATCTGGAATGCGTTGCGCACGGCGTCGCTGTCATAGGCGACGCTGCCGTCGTTCAGGCCGAGGAATGCCTCGGGGTTGGTGCGCAGCATCAGTTCCTGAAACCAGATGAAGCCGCGCCAGCCGTCCTGGGTGGTGGCCAGAAACGGCGTGGTGCCGGCTGCTTTCAGCGCGGCGGCGGCGGCCAGCAGTTCGTCCCAGGTCTTGGGCTCTGTCACCCCGGCCTTGGCAAAGGCGGCCTTGTCATACAGCACCACCCAGCGGGCCAGGACCATCGGCACGCCATAGGGAACGCCATCGACCGTGAACAGATCGGCCGCAGAGGCCTGATAGCGGCCGTCGCCGGTCATTTCGGCCCAGAGATCGGTCAGCGGCGCGATCTGGCCGGTCGCCACCAGTTCGGCAAAGGTCGAACCGGTCCACCAGGTGAACATCCCCGGCGTTTCGCCCGAGGCGATGCTGGCCTGAATGAAGGCCTTGTACTGTTCGGCATTGGCATAGGGTGTTTCCTTGATCGAAACCCCGGTTGCGGCCAGCGAGGCCGCGCCGACGGCCTGCATCTGTTCCGACCAGAAGCCCTTGTCATGGAACAGTTGCACCTCTTGTGCCTGAACGGCCCCGGCCACCAGAACGGCGGCCAGGGCGGTGCTCATCCGTCTTGAGAATCTGGTCATCTCTTTCGTTCCTCCCTTGAAATCACGGGGTCACGCCCCCGGTGGCGTCTTCAGCGTCGTTTCGGACTGCGCGTCGAACAGATGCACACGCGCGGCATTGATGTGGAACTGCAGCTTTTCACCATCGGCCACCATGCGGGGCTGCTGCATGCGGGCGACGAACGGCGCCTTTGCCGATTCGGGTCCCAGTTCGGCAAAGAGCAGGGTTTCGTTGCCAAGCATTTCGGTCAGGCCCACGGTGGCGGTCACGATGCAGTTGCCGGCGGGCTGCAGGCCATGGCCCAGCGGCACGATATCTTCGCTCCGCAGGCCGGCGGTGACGGGACGGCCATCGGTCAGGTTCGCGCCAAAGCGGGCCGGGTCGACGGGCAGGGTCAGGACCGGGCCGACAAACCGCCAGCTGCCGCCCGACTGCTGCAGGTGCCCGCGGAAAAAGTTCATCTGCGGCGTGCCGATGAAGCCTGCCACGAACTGGTCGGCCGGATTCTCGAATATCTCCAGCGGGCTGCCCTGCTGGGCAATCAGCCCGTCCTTCATCACCACCATGATGTCGGCCAGCGTCATCGCCTCGACCTGATCATGGGTGACATAGATCGTGGTCACCTTCAGGCGGTGCTGCAGCCGCTTGATCTCGACCCGCATCTGGTTGCGCAGTTTGGCGTCGAGGTTCGACAGGGGTTCATCGAACAGGAACACCTGCGGCTCGCGCACGATGGCCCGGCCCATGGCGACCCGCTGGCGCTGCCCGCCGGACAGATCGGCCGGGCGGCGGTGCAGATAGGGACCAAGCTCCAGCGCAGCCACGGCCTTGTCGGTCCGCGCCTTGGCCTCGGCGGGTTTCATCCCGGCCAGTTTCAGCGAAAACGCCAGATTGTCCTGCACCGACAGATGCGGATAGAGCGCGTAGGTCTGGAACACCATCGCCACGCCCCGGTCCTGGCTGGGCAGGTCGTTGGCCAGTTTGCCATCGATCCGCAATTCGCCGTGGCTGATGCTTTCAAGGCCGGCAATCATCCGCAGCGTCGTGGACTTGCCGCAGCCCGAAGGCCCGACCAGCACCACGAAGGCGCCGTCCGGGATGACCAGATCGATGCCGCGCACCGCCAGGTCGCGGCCATAGACCTTGACCAGTTCGCGCAGCGTGACCTCAGCCATGCCCGCCACCGGGGCGTTTCAGGGCAGGATCGGCCCAACGCTGTTCCGGCCAGATCGCATACCAGCCGGGCCGGCCCGGATCGCGGTCATAGGCATAGCCACCGACGCTGCGATAGTGTTCGGCATACTGCGCCAGCTTTTCGCGGTCGACCTCGACCCCAAGTCCGGGGCCGGGCGGCAGGTCGATGCCGCCATCGACGTAGCGCAACTTGCCGCCGACGATGATGTCGTCGGTCAGGTGATGGTAATGCGCATCGGCGGCAAAGTTCAGGTTCGGCAGCGCCGCCCCCAGATGCAACATCGAGGCCAGCTGAATCCCCAGTTCGCCCGACGAATGCACCGCTGCCGAATGCTGGAACGTTTCCATCACGCAGCCCGCCTTGTATGCCTGCCGCAAACCGCCCCAGAAGGTGGTGTCGAGCAGGATCACATCGACAAGGCTGTGTTTCATGCAGGCGGCCAACTGTTCAAAGTTGACCACGACCATGTTGGTGGCGGTCGGAATCGGCTGGCGTTCCCGCACCCGGCGCATGCCTTCGAGGCCCCAGGTCGGGTCTTCGAAATAGTCATTGTTCAAGGGTGCGATGGCATGGCCGACGCGGATGCTTTCCTCGACCGACCAGGCGGCGTTCGGGTCCAGCCGCAACCGGTCGCGGGGGAAGGCATCGCCAAGCGCCTGCATCACCGCAATGTCATGATCGGGCGCGAAATGACCGCCCTTGAGCTTGTGCACCCGAAAGCCGTGTTCGGCCTTCAGCGCCTTGGCGTGGGCGACAATCTCGTCGGGCATGGTCTCGCCGCCCGCGCCATCCTGTTCGTAGCGGTAGAACAGATAGGATGCGAAATCGATGCGCGTGCGGATGGCACCGCCCAGCAAGTCGCAGGCGCGCAGGCCCAGCTGTTTGCCCGCAAGATCCATGCAGGCCATTTCAAGCGCCGCATGCAGTTGCAGCCGGTTGTTGTACAGAGACGCCGTGGGGTTCATGATCTTCCACCGCAACTGTTCCAGTTGCAGCGGATCGTGGCCGTTCAGATAGGGCAGCATGCTGCGCACCGCTGCTTCGGCGCTTTCGCCGCCGCCGCCCATTTCGCCCCAGCCTGACAGGCCGTCATCGCCCACAACCTCGACGATCGTGCGGATGAACCGGCCCCAGTGCGCGCCCGCCGCGTGGCGCAGCGGTGCCTGCAGCGGCATGGCAACTGTCGTGGCGCGGATATCGGCGATGGTCATGCGGGATGCTGTTCCGGTGCGCCGCCGACCGGCGACCACAAGCCGTTGCGGATCGGCTGTCCTGTGATGCAGCGCGCCGTGTCGGGCATCAGGTATGACACCTTGCCCGCTTTTGCCGCGGGCAGCGACCGGCCCCCCCGGATGCCCCGCGCCAATCCCGACCGGATTGTTTCAGCCATGCGAATCCCCTCTGGTCATGCTACCATACTACCATTATGATGCAGGTCAATGCAGCCCCGGACGACAGGTTTAGCATGGATGATCTGACCTTTGGCACCCGAGACAAGCGCCAGAACTGGACGCCGAAAGACCCGCTGAAAACCGCGCCGGTCTTTGTCTATCCGCCGCGCCCTGCCGAGTTCCTGGCCTGGCTGCCGCATTATTTCCTGCCCTGGAATCTGCTGCTGTTCGCGGCCGCCGCCGCCGCGTGGCTGTGGCTGACCCCGGGCACCGAGACGCTGAAAACCGTCAGCCCCGGCTGGGTCGCCTGGCTGGCGATCCGCAATTCGGTCGCCGTATTCCTGTTCTACGGCGCATTCGAGCTGCGCCTTTACATTGCCCGCCGTCAGGGCAACGCCTTCAAATACAATGCCAGGTTCCCGAACGATGCCAAAAGCGATGCCTTCCTGTTCGGCGGCCAGAACATCGAAGGGATGATGCGCACCTTTCTGACCGGCGTGCCGCTGTGGACCGCCTATGAGGTTGGCGTGCTGTGGGCCTTTGCCAATGGCTATACGCTTTGGCCTGATGCCCGGCTTTGGCAGATCGCGCTTGTCGGGCTGTTGGTGCCGTTCTTTCACGACATCCATTTCTATCTGGTGCACCGGCTGATCCATGTGCCTGTGCTGTACCGGTGGATCCATTCGGTGCACCACAATTCGGTGAACCCCAGCCCCTGGTCCAGTCTGTCGATGCACCCCGCCGAGCATCTGCTGTATTTCAGCGGTGCCCTGATCCACCTGATCCTGCCATCGCACCCGCTGCTGGCGGTCTATCACCTGCACTATGCCGGTCTGGGGGCGGTTGTCGGGCATATCGGCTTTGACAAGATCGTTGCGGGCGACGATGCGGGCATGGATACGCATGCGTTTTCGCACTACCTGCACCACAGGTATTTCGAAGTGAACTATGCCGATGGCCCGACCCCGCTGGACCGCTGGTTCGGGACCTTTCACGATGGCAGCAAGGCGGGCGACGCCCTGATGGAGGCGCGCTTTGCAGCGAAACGGTCCCGGGTAAACGATCACAACGGGTGACGCGGCCGGCAATTGGTCCGGGCAGATGATCCGATGCGATCCTGCGGAGCGGCGGCTGGTTTGGCCCTCGGGCTGTCGTCGGGGCGAAGGGGCCAGCGGCCGCCGGTCGGGTTTGCGGCCCGGACCCGGATCGGACAGCGGCGACACCCGGGGTCGCATACAGGGCTATCCAGTCGCCCCGGGCCATGAAATCCTGCAATGGCCTGTCAGCCGGAGTGGATGCCATGACCGAATTTGCCCACCTGTTTCAGCCGTTGCAACTGCGCGGCCAGACCCTGCGCAACCGCATCGTGTTCGGGGCGCATACCGCCAACATGGCCGAGGGCGGCCTGCCCGGGGCGCGGCATCTGGGCTATTACCGCGAGAGGGCGCGCGGTGGGGCGGCGATGATCGTGGTGGAGCCGGTGCCGGTGCATGCAGGCGCAGTGCTGACGCGGGGCAATTTCAAGGCCGGTACCGATGACATCATCCCGCATTTCCGGGCGATCACCGAGGCGGTGCATGACGAGGGCGCGGTGATCCTGCACCAGCTTTACCATGTCGGCCAGCATGGCGATGCCGACAATTCCTTTCACGCCAACTGGTCGCCGTCGGGACTGCCGTCGTTTCACGACTCCGACGGCTCGCACCGGATGACCGAGGCCGAGATCGAGGACGTGATCGACGGCTACGTGCAGGCGGCGCGGCGAGCGCAGGCGGCGGGGTTCGACGGTGTGGAACTGTTCGCCGCCTATAACGCGCTGATCGACCAGTTCTGGACGCCGTACAACAACCGCCGGACCGATCGCTGGGGCGGGTCGCTGGAAAACCGGGTGCGGTTCGGGGCCGAGATCATGGGTCGGATCCGGGCCATGGCGGGGGATGATTTCATCATCGGCATGGCGGTCAATCTGGACCCCGCGGTCAAGGCGTCACTGTCGGTGGAGGCGACGCAGGAGGTGGTGGCCTGGCATGACGCGCGCGCCCTGATCGACTATGTCACCTGCGGCACCGGCAGCTATTTCGATTTTACCGGGATCATTCCCGACGTGTTCTTTGCCGACAAGCTGGGGGTGCCCTATGCCGAGGCGTTGATGGCGGTTTGCAGCCATACCCGGGTACAGGCGGAAAGCCACATCCGCACCGCGGAAAACGCGGATTATGTGATCGCTTCGGGGCAGGCAGACATGGTGTCGATCGTGCGCGGGCAGATCGCCGACCCGCATCTGGCCAACAAGGCGAAGGCCGGGCGGGCGGGGGATATCCGGCCGTGCCTGTCGTGCAACCAGATGTGCTGGGGGCGGCGGTTCCGGGATTACTGGATATCGTGTCTGGTCAACCCCTCTGCCGGGCGGGAGTTCGAGTGGGGCGGCGACGGGCATCCGCCAACTGCGAGCCCCAAGCGGGTGCTGGTGGTGGGCGGCGGGCCGGCGGGGATGGAGGCGGCACGGGTGGCCGCCGAGCGCGGGCACCGGGTGACGCTGGTCGAGGCAGGGGCGCAGTTGGGCGGGGCGTTCCGGCTGGCGGGGATGCAGACGCGACGGGGGCAGATTCTGGACTGGATCGACTGGCAGGAGCGGCAGCTTGGGAAGCATCAGGTCGAGGTGCGATTCAACACCGCCTGGGACGCCGAGGACGTGGCGGCGTTCGGGGCGGAGCATGTGATCCTGGCCACCGGGTCGCAGCCGGACGCGGCGGGGTTTCAGCGCGGGCTGCCGCATCTGGACCGGTTGCCGGGGATCGAGCGGGGCAATGTCTGTACCGTGGAGGCGGTGATGCGGCGCGAGGTGCGGGTGGGTAAACGGGTGTTGCTGCTGGACGAGGGAGCGAACTGGAAGGGGGCGGGGACGGCGCTCTATCTGGCCGAGGCCGGGCATCAGGTGGTGGTGGTGACGCCGGCGGGGATGGTGGCCAAGGAAGTGGAGAGGACCGCGGCGGATGTGGCCTTGCGCAAGCGGCTGCGGGTGTTGGGGGCGGTGTTTCATCCGGAGGCGGTCATTCTGGAATGGCGGGGGGACGGGGCGGTGATCACGGATTTCGCCGGGCCGGAGGTTTTTGTGGCCGCCGATACGCTGGTGCTGTCGGGGACCAATGTGCCCGAGGACGGGGTCGGGACCGAGTTGGCCGGGATGGGAGTGGCGGCTTCGTCGGTGGGGGATGCGGTGGCAGCGCGGTCGGCGGTGATGGCGATCTATGAGGGGCGGCGGGCGGGGATGGCGGTTTAGGGGGAGCGTCTCACAGTGAGACATTTTTTTGTGGTTTTGGATCAAGGGGTTGGGGTGGTTGCGTTAAGGGAAAATTAGGGAGTGGGTGGTCCCAGAGTAGGGCGCGTGATTCACGCGCCGTCACGGAGAACTACAAGCGTAAATGGTTTTCCTGTAGCCACGTTTCGATCTTTGCAATAGATTTCACCATCGTAGTTTGAAGGAAGAGTGAGTAATTCAGGAGGTCGAAGTGCTGGCGCAATCGAGCGACGTTGAGTCCGCCGTCATGGTGTTGCGAACTAGCCAACTAGCCATTTCTGTGCAACATTTGATCTGGAATGGTGATGAAGGTCCCGGCCTGTATTCTTGGTGGGTAGATAAGGCGGGGGCATCAGACCTTTCGATGGGCCTTGGCGCAGAGATGGCGTCCGGGCTCATTTATGTCGGACAGGCGGGTGCGACGAGCTGGCCCTCGGGCAGGAAGTATAGTCAGACTCTGCAAGGCCGCATTACTAGGAACCATGTTGCCGGAGCGGCTCGACAGTCTACTTTGAGAAGGACGCTCGCGGCGAGTTTGGCCCAGATACTTGATCTCGAAGTACTGGAAAATCCCAAACTGACACTGCTTAGATTCCAGTTTCAAGCGCAACGGTTGATCTGAAGGCCGCGATTTCGACGGCCATGGCTTCGGCGGGGGTTTTCCAGCCGAGGGTCTTTCTCGGGCGGTTGTTCATGAGGGCGGCGACATCGTTGAGCCAGGTCTGG
>JANNRR010000010.1:0-35767 GCA_031401675.1 Paracoccaceae bacterium | reverse complement strand
TGCAAAAGCATGCCGCCGACATCAGGGGCCGGGTGCTGGAGATGGGCGATCCGACCTATATCCGGCGGTTTGGGCAGGGCGTGACGCAAGAGGATGTGCTGAACTATGTCGAAGGCAATCCGCACGCCACCATCGTCGCCGATCTGACCGACGCGCCGCACATTGCCGACAACAGCTTTGACTGCATCATCATCACCCAGACGCTGCAGATGATCTTCGAGGTCGACAAAGCGATTGCCACGCTGGAGCGCATCCTGAAGCCGGGCGGGGTGGTTTTGTGCACCAGCCACGGGATGACGCGGGTGGCGCGGCGCGAAGGCGTGGATGACTGGGGCGAATACTGGCATTTCACCACGCAATCGAAGCGCCGGCTGTTCCGGGCGGTGTTCCCGCGGGACAATGTCGAGGTCAGCACCGTCGGCAACGTGTTCACCTGCATCTGCAACCTGCACGGGCTGGGGGCGGGCGAGATCGATCAGAGCGAGCTGGACACCCACGACCCGAATTTCGAGATGCTGGTGCTGGTGCGGGCGGTCAAGGCATCGTGACCGGGGGATCGCCGATCGCAGCGCGGGATATCGGCATTCTGGGCGCGATTCTGGCGCTGGCGGTGCTGGCGCGGGTGGTCGGGCTGAATGCGCCGCTGTGGTATGACGAGATCCTGACGCTGGAGACGCATCTGCGGCTGCCCTGGGGGCAGATGTCGCAAAGCTATTCGATGAACCATCATTACTTCTACGACCTGCAAGCCAAGGCGGCGATGGCACTGTTCGGCGATGAACCCTGGGTGCTGCGGCTGCCGGCCGCGCTGTTCGGGGTGGCGGCGATTGGCGCAATGTGGGTGCTGGCGCGCGATGTCGCCGGGGTTTGGGTGGCACATCTGGTGGCGCTGCTGCTGGCGCTGTCGTTCCACCATATCTGGTTTTCGCAGAATGCGCGCGGCTACAGCGAACTGGCGTTCTGGAGCACGCTGGGCCTGGTGTTCTTCCTGCGCGGGCTGCAGGAGCCGCGACTGGCGACGTGGGTCGGGTTCGGTCTGACGCTGGCGGCGGCGACCTATACGCATCTGACCGGGGCGTTCTTTTTCGCGGCGCTGGGGCTGGTGTGGCTGATCGTGCTTGGGGTGCGCGGGTTTGACCGGCGGCTGGCCGGCCGGTTGATCTGGCGGCCGTTGCTGGCGGCGGCGCTGGGGGTGGTGATCCTGCTGGCGGCCTATGCGCCGCTGATCCCGTCCCTGGGCGATACGGTGGCGAATGTGGCGGGCACCTCGGCGATTGACGTGATGCAGGAATATCAGAACCCGGTCTGGACGGTGATCGAGGCGGTGCGGACCGGTGTCGGGTCGGCCGGGCCGCTGGTGTCGCTGTTGGCCGTGGCGGTGCTGGGTCTGTGCGTACTTGGCGGCGTGGCTGCGGCGCGCAACGAAAGCGGGATCGGGCCGTGGTTTCCGCTGGCGGTCGCGGTACATATCCTGCTGACGATGGCGGTGCTGATGGCGCTGGGGATGCGGATCTGGCCGCGATTCTTCTTTGTGGATATCGGGTTCCTGATGCTGCTGATCGTGCTGGGGGTGCGGGCGGTTTGCGATTTTTCGGCGCGGCTGATCGGCCGGCCTGGCTGGGCGGCGGGCGGTTTCGGGCTGGCGGCGGCGGCGATGCTGGCGGTGTCGTGCCTGCTTGCGTCGCGCAACTATCAGGCCCCGAAACAGGACCTGGCCGGGGCCTATGCACTGGTCGAAGCGACGCGGGCACCGGGGCAGCGGGTCTATGCGGTCGGGCCGGCGGCCACGGTATTCACCGGGCACTTCAAGGCCGACTGGCAGGTGATTGGCGACGAGGCGGGCTATGCGACCGCCCGCGCCGAGGCGGGGCCCGCCCTGTTCGTGGTGGCATTCCCGGGCCGGGTGCTGCGCCGCTACAGCGCGCTGGATGCGGACCGCGAGGCGGGAGTGCTGACCGAATTGCGCTGGTTTGCCGGGACCTTGGGCGACGGGCAGGTGCTGGTGCTGCAACGTGACTGACGCCCCCGATATCGTCATCGGCTCGGGCCCGGCCGGAGTGGCGGTGGCTTCGGCGCTGTTGGCGCGGGGCCGCCGGGTGCTGATGCTGGATGGCGGCAAGCAGCTGGAACCCGAGGCCGAGGCGCGGCGGGCGGCTTTGGCAGGCAAGGCGGACCTGACCGAGGCCGACCGCGAGGCCTGGCGGGCCGGGCAATTTGCCGGAACCCCGGGGCAGGTGCGCCGCTATGGTTCCGATTTCGCAATGGAACCGGCAGGGGCGACGCTGACCGAGGCCCGGGGTTTTGCCTTGCGGTCGTCGAGGGCGGTTGGCGGCCTGTCGAACCTGTGGGGGGCGGCGGTGCTGCCCTATGCCCAGAAGGATATCGCCGACTGGCCGGTCAGCACAGACGATCTGGCACCGCATTACCGGGCGGTGGCGGCGCTGATGCCGGTGTCGGGGGTCGGTGATGACCTGCAGGTGCTGTTCCCGGTGTTTCCGATGGCGGGTAACAGCGGGATTGCGCCAAGCGCGCAAGGTGCGGCGCTGCTGGCGCGGCTGGCCGCCCACCGGGACCGGCTGGCCGCCACCGGGGTGCATGCCGGGGCGGCACGGCATGCGGTTTCGGTGGCGTGCCGGCGTTGCGGGCTGTGCCTGCACGGCTGTCCGTGGCACCTGATCTGGTCGGCCCGGCAGGCGTTGCCGCAGTTGCTGGGGCTGGGGATGGTTCACCGCACCGGCGTGGTGGAGCGGTTCGAAGAACAGGCGGGCGGGGTGCGGCTGCGCTTGTCGGGCGGCGAAGTGGTGACCGGGGCACGGGTGTTCGTGGCGGCGGGGGTGCTGGAAACGGCGCGGATCGTGCTGGCGTCGCAGCCGGTGCCGGGCGAACTGACGCTGCTGGACAGCCAGCAGGCGTTCCTGCCGATGCTGCACCGCTGGCGGGCACCGGTGCCGGTGGATCAGCCGCCGCTGCACACCCTGCCGCAGGTGTTTGTCGAGATTGATGACGCGGGCGTGTCGCCCCGGCTGGTGCATGCCCAGATCTACAGCTGGAACGAATACTACCGGCGCGACCTGATGGCGGGGTACGGGCGCAGGCTGCCGGGCAGCGGGCCGCTGTGGTCGGCACTGGCGCGGCGGTTGCTGGTGACGCAAATGTTCCTGCATTCGGACCATTCGGGCCGGGTCGGGCTGCGGCTGGCGGCGGCTGGCCGGTTGCGGGCCGAGGTGCGGGCGAATGCGGCCTCCGGCCCGGTGCTGGCGCTGGCGGCGGACCGGCTGGCGGCAGCGATGCGGCGGGCCGGGCTGGTGGCGTTGCTGTTCGCACTGCGGCCGGGTGAAGCCGGGGCAAGCTTTCATGCCGGGGGCACGGTGCCGATGGCGCGGACCCCGGTGCCGGGACAGGCCGACCGGCTGGGGCGGCCGTTCGGGCTGAGCCGGGTGCATCTGGTCGATGCCTCGGTGTTGCCGTCGATTCCGGCGACGACCATCACCTTTTCGGTGATGGCGAATGCGCACCGGATCGGGGCCGAGGCTCCGGCATAGCGGACAGGCTTGGTGAAGGCGTCGGGGCTTTGCGCCGGGCGCAGGCGGGGGTTTCACACCCCCGTCGCCGCTTCGCGCCGCCGCCCCCCCGTGGGATATTTTTGACGGACTGAAGCGGTGGGCCGCAGGGAGGGTTGCCGGGGCGAAGCATTGGCGGAGCCTACGCCGCAAGTGTGGTGCTGTCGCCTGCAGCGGATGGTCAGGCGGCGGGGCCGGTTTCGAAGGCGCCGGCGTCGAGGACTTTGGCAAGCCCGGCATCGCCGCGCTGGTGGGCGGCGCGGGCCAGGGTGGCCCCGTATGCGGCCAGCACCGGGCGTTCGTGCCAGTGGGTTTCGAATGCGGCGCGGGCGTTGGCGGCGAGGCGGGCGCGGTGGGCCGGGTCGGACTGCAGGGCGGTCATGGCGGCAATCAGGCTGGGTTCGTCGTGGAACAGGCTGCCGCCATCGGCCTGGAGCAGGATCTCGGGGAACGGGCCGAGGTCGCGGGCGATGACCGGAGTGCCGAGGCGGAAGCTTTCGATCAGGATGATGCCGAAGGTTTCGTAGCGGACCGAGGGCACGATCAGCCCGATCGCGCCGCGGTAATAGGCCGCCAGATCGTCGGGCGATTTGCGGCCCAGAAAGATGATCCGGTCGTTGTGGGCGGCCAGTCGTTTCAGCTCGTCGGCATAGTCGCCGTCGCCGAGGATGATGAGGTCGGCACCGGGATAGCGGTCAAACGCCGGGAACACGTCCTGCAGGCCCTTGATCCGTTCCAGCCGCCCGACAAACAGGAAATACGGGCGCGGGTGGCCGGTATAGGGCGGGACCGTCGCCAGATCGATGTCCGGCAGGAAATAGGGCAGCACCTGCATCGGCTGCCGCAGCCCGAACTCGCGATGCTTCTGCCGGCTGAACTCGCTTTTCGCGATGATCACGTCGATCTTGTCCAGCATCCGGTCCAAGAGGCCGGTGCTGCGCCAAAGCTGCGGCGGGCGGCGATAGCTGAGCACGCAGCGCAGGCAGTCGCGCTTGTCGCACAGTTCGGAATTGTAGCGCCACAGCACATGGGTCGGGCAGACCAGCCAGTGTTCATGCGCCTCATACAGTTTCAGCCCGTCGCCGATGGCCAAAAGGCCGGGCCCGCCGACCAGCGAGGTGTTGTTGTACCAGATCAGGTCATAGGGTTTTTCGGCGGCAATGGCCCGGATCCGCGCGCCGTGCACCAGTGGCCGGCCGGTCTGCTGGGTCAGCAGGTTCGACATCATGCCGAAGCGCGAGCGCAGGCCGATGGCGCGGACCCCGTCGGGCGGCCCGTCGGCACCGGGGCTGCCGCCAAGCGACAGATAGGCATCCTGATCATGCACGACGGTGACATCGTGGCCGCGCGCCGTCAGGGCGCGGGCCATGCGTTGCACGCCGACCGCATCGCCGCCGAACGAATAGGGCGGGTAGAAGGTGGTGAACATCAGGATGCGAAGGGAAATCATCGGGATTGTTCCGGCAGGACCGGCCCGGCATCAACTGCCGCAGCGGGACGTTTGAGCATCGGCATCAGGGTGCGCACCAGCGCCAGCCGGTCGCGCATGAAGGCCCAGGTCAGGCCGCCGAACACCACGACGCCGGTCAGGATGCCGACCGGGACGGTCAGTTTCGGGATGGCGGGCATCTGCAGGGTGACAAGGGTGACGACGGCGGCCATTGCCAGGGCCGCCAGCAGCGGGCCGAGGTGGCGGGCCATCAGGGTGGGCACGCTGATCCCGGCCAGCCCGGCCACCACCCGGAGCCGGAACGGCCACAGCAGGTAATAGCCGCCCGCCACCGCTGCCGCCACCGCCGCAAGGTCATAATCCACCGCCAGCCAGATCAGCACGGCGCCGAGTGCAACCTCGGCCCAGGCGATCACGGTGATCGGTCCGGCGCGACCGGCGGCAAGGCAGAATGACTGATGCACCTTTTCGATGCAGAAATAGAGCCCGATCAGCGACAGCACCGACAGCGCCGGGGCGGCCCCTTCCCACTGGGTGCCGAACAGCAGCCGCAGGATCGGTTCGGCCAGCACCGACAGGCCGAAGAACACCGGAAACGCCGCCAGACCCGACAGCCGGGCGATGCCGAGCAGCAGTTTGGCTGCACTGCCGCCGGAACGGGTGATCGAGGCAAAGGCCGGTTGCGACGCCATGCGCAGCGGCGTGACGATCAGGAACGAGGCAATCTCGACCAGTCGCCAGGAAATCGAGAACAGGCCAAGCGCCGCTGGGCCAAGCGTGGCACCGATGATGACCGAGGGGGTCTGGGTGGCGGCAAGCTCGGCGGCGCGAAGGCCAAGCACGTGCGAGCCGAAGCCCAGAACCTGACGAAAGTCGCCGCGCCGCGCGGTAAAGCCGGGGCGCCAGCCGACCGCCTGCCAGGCCATCGCGACATTCACCGCCACCTGTGCCAGCCGCTGACCCGCGAGGCTCCAGACCCCATAGCCCGCAACGGCCATACCGACCCCGACAACGCCGCCCGCTGCCACGCCGGCAATGGCCCGCAGCGACAGCGAGCGGAATTTCAGATCGCGGCGCAGGCGGGCGACGGGTACGGCGGTGAGTGCGATCAAGAGGATGGTGGGGGACAGGCAAAGGATCAGGGTGCGCACTTCGGCATGGCCGTAGAACGCGGCGAGGGGGGCGGCGGTCAGCACCAGCAACAGCGTCAGGATGGCACCGAGCCCCAGCAGCGACCAGAACGCCGCGTCGTGATGGCCGGATGTCGGGTCGGACGTGGCGATCAGATATTCCGACAGGGTTTCGCGGACCAGAAATTCCGACAGGATCACGAAGGCCGAGGCCATGGCCAGCAGCCCGAAGCTTTCCGCCCCGAGAAGCCGGGCCAGAAACACGAAGACGATGAAGTTGATTCCCTGTTCGGCCCAGTTGCCGGCGGCCATCCACGCCACACCTGAACTGAACTGGCGCGAGATCGACATCGGCTGCGGCGTCTCCTTGCGGGCCAGATCGTTGCGGGCCTTATCCTTGAGGGCCACGCCCTGGCAGGTCAATCCGGCCCGGCTGCGGCGCGAACGCGGCGCGAACGTGGCGGTCGGGCGACAGATGCCAGTTTTGCCCGGGCCTGTCGAGGGCGGGGACTGGTCTCTGCCGCAGCTGCAGCATAGCGTTGCCGTGAAACACCGCCCTTTGTCGGGTCCGGTTCCGGGATCGAAAGCAGGGCCCGATGCGCATCATGCAGGTCTGCACCAATTTCCTGCCGGGCGGGATTCAGCGCCATGTGCTGGATCTGACCGCCGATCTGCGCGGTCGCGGGCATCAGGTCACGCTGGCCGGCGATCAGGGCGACTGGGGCGGCGACGCCCTGGGCGATCATCTGGCGCTGGGGCTTGGCGCGGTGGCGGGCACCGGCGGCGCGGTCTGGCGCCGGGTGGCGGCCTTATGGCCAGCGGTGCGGACTCTGCGCCGCGCGATCCGGGTGCGGCGGGTCGAGCTGGTGCATGCGCACGAGACGACGCCTCTGCTGGTGGCGTGGCTGGCGACGCTGGGGCTGAACATCCCGGTGGTGATGACCTTTCACGGCTCGGCCCCCGAGCGCGAGGCTTCTGTGGCGCGACTGGCCGGCTGGTGTGCCGATCTGACGATCTCGCCCAGCCGGACCTCGCTGGAGGCGCTGATCGGCAAAGGGCTGGCCCGCGCCAGAACCGCGCATATCGAGTTGGGCATCGCCCCGATGCCGCCGGTGGCTGCCGGCGAAGTGGCGGCGTTGCGGCAGGCATTGCTGGGACCCAAGGGGCAGGTGCTGATCCTCAGCCTGTCACGGCTGCAACCACAAAAAGGCATCGACGTGATGATCGAGGTGGCGCGGCAGGTCTGTGCCGCGCGCCCTGACGTGGTGTTTGCGATTGCCGGCAAGGGGCCGCAGCGGGCCGCAGCCGAGGGCTGGGCCGAAACGGCAGGTGTGGCGGACAAGGTGCGGTTTCTGGGGGCGATATCGACGGTGCCACAACATCTGGCGGCGTCGGATCTGTTCCTGCTGACCTCGCGGTGGGAAGCGCTGCCGATATCGATCGTCGAGGCGTTCCGGGCCAGGTTGCCGGTGATCGCCACCGACTGCGGCGGGGTGAAGGAGCTGGTTGACGACCCGGTCGGGGCGCTGTTGCCGGTGGGCGATGCGGCAGGCATTGCCGCCGCGGTGCTGGCGCTGGTGAACGACCCGGCGCTGCGGCGGCAAAAGGGGGCGGCGGCGCTGGCGCGCAGTGGCGAGGACCGGTTCGACCCGGCCATGGTGCATGCCCGGTTCGAGGCAACCTATGCCCGGCTGATCGCGGCGCGCGGTTAGCGGCGGTAAGACGGGGTCGGGACAACGGGTCCCGGGCGACCCCTTTCGTCCTGCGAGCGGCGGCAAATCGATTCGCGGCTGCGGTCTATTGCCCGGCGATGGTCAGGACCCCGGTCCCCGGCATCTCGACCGTCAGCGCATCGCCTGCCGCCGCGATGGCTGCGTCGGGCAGGGTGTCGGAGCCGGAACCGATGGCATAGGAAATGCCGTAAGAACCTGGCTTCAGCCCGCGCACGGTCACTGAACCGGCACCGTCAGCGACCATCACCACCGTCATGCGGCCGTCGGCATTCACGAACGCCACCGGGTCGAACGCCTGGCGCGATGTCGAATCGGCACCGATCCGCACCGCGCCAAGACGGATATGGCGGAAGAACTGGGCGTTGTAGCGCACTTCGTCCTGCAGGGTCAGTTTCGGGTTGGCGCCTTTGGGCACCACCAGCAGCCCGGTCAGGGCCCGCCCCTGAAACGCCCCGGCCAGACCCAGCGTGATATCCTGCATCAACATCTGATAGGTCGCCTTGCCGAACCACAACTCCAGCATCCCCGAGGGGATGCCGTGCCGGTGCGCATGGGTGGCGATGGCGCGCAGATTGGCGGCGGTGGCACCCTTGTAGCGGTGATAGGAAAACTCCACGACATGCTCGATGGCACCGGGAACACCGGCGATGGCGTTCATGTAGGGTACCGCATTGTCCATGTTGGTAACCGATGGCACGACGAATGCCGGCTTGAAGCCGTTATCCTGCAGCCGCTTGGCCGTGGCGACTATGGCGCGCCCGATATCCTTGCCGTCCCAGGCGTTGCTGGAATGATCCGGCTCCAGGATCACCTCGAGCATGTCCGGGACAAGGCCGTAGCTGTCGCGCATGTGCAGATAGGTTGCCAGAATCAGTTCGGCATATTCCTCGGGTTCGATCTGGAAGTACTGTCCGTTGCGAAAGGCGACGTAGCACAGGTTGATCGACAGCCGTTCGCCGCGGGCCTGCAGCCGTTCGGCAAGCGGCACGACCGTCTGTTCGATGTGCCAGTCCAGTTCCGAGAAATCGAAGCCGTCCGGGTTGATGACGAACGGATCGTCGTTGTCGTTCACGGCGTCGTAGCGCAGGTCCTTCCAGGCCTCGAAACTGGTTTGGCCGGTCATGAACCGGCGCAGTTGCCCGGTCGGATTCTCGGCACCAGCGCGCACCTCCAGCCGGATGCGGTTGATCCCGACGTCGTTGGCCACCTGGTCCAGCATGCGGGCGTAATAGGGGGCCCAGACCGGTTGTGACGGGTTCATGGTCAGGGCTGCCGTCGCTTCCCATCCCGTCATGGTCTGAAAGGTCTGATCGGGCTTCAGCGTGATGTCGGCCTGACCGGCGCTGGCGCGGGTGAAAAGGACAAGGGCCAGCATGGCGAAAAGGCCAAACCCGATGATGCCGGAATGAACAATCTTCAGTTTCATGGCGTACCCTTTCGTTGAACGGACCGACAGGCGACCCGGTTGGAAGCAGTATGCCTGCAGCGGGGCAACGGCGGCAACCCCGTCCGGGGCCGGACCGGGCGCATGTCACCAGCGGGCCGTGGCAAATGTGTTACAGGTTTGGGGAAAGCGGGAAATTTCTGTGCGTTAACCATATCATGCCCGCAAGCACAGGTGATCCCGCCGGTGATTCTGTGATATCCGTTGCCGAGGTGTGGAGATTTGATCCGGAATCCGCTAGAGTGCGGAGGATGGTGGATTTTGGGCGGATTGAATTGGTTTGGGTTGGACGGGCAGGATTTGCCCCGTCGGATAAGGAGTAGACCGCATGGGTGTTGGCCAGAAGATCGCGGCAGAGAATGCCGGATGGACATTTGGCGAGAACGTGCCCGACACGTTCGTCGATCATATCAAGCTGTCGGTGCCGCTTTATGAAATGGGCCACGACCTGATCTGTCAGGTGTCGGATTTCTTCGTCAAGAACGACTCGGTGATCTACGAGATCGGCACCTCGACCGGTGAGCTGACCCGCAAGCTGGCCGAGCATCATGCCCGCAAACCCGGGGCGCGCTGGGTCGGGCTGGATGTCGAGCCAAAGATGGTGGCGGCGGCCGAGGCGCATTGCAAGGACTTCCCCAACATCAAGATCGCCAACGGCGATTTCCGGGTGATGGAGGTCGAGGGTGCCGACATGATCATCAGCTACCTGACGCTGCAGTTCATCCCGCCGCGCTACCGTCAGGAAATGTTCAACAAGATCTATGCCTCGCTGAACTGGGGCGGCGCGTTCGTGATGTTCGAAAAGGTCCGGGCGCCGGATGCGCGGTTTCAGGACCTGATCATGCAGTTGTACAACGATTTCAAGATACGGAATGGTTTTTCCGGCGAGGAGATCGTCGAGAAATCGCGCAGCCTGAAAGGCGTGATGGAGCCGTTTTCGACGCAGGGCAATCTGGACCTGATGGCACGGGCCGGTTTCAAGGATGTGATGACCATCCAGAAATACCTGTGCTTCGAGGGCTTTCTGGCGATCAAATAGGCAGCTGGCTATGGCCCGCCGACGGGACGTTGCGGCAGACCGCAAGGCAAGCCCCGATGGCGGGCTGTTGTCATGCCGGGCAGCCGACCAGCGCAAAGCACGGCAAATGCCCCGATCCTGCCTTGGATTGACCAGATTTTGTCGCCAATATCCGGATGAAACCAGCAATTGATGCAAGAAACGATGACAATGCCGCACCGAATTCCCCATATCGTTCCCTGCCTGCTGGTCCTTGACCGGGGGCTTGCAGCATGAGCGTAACGTCAAAGCGGATTCTGGTGACCGGCGGGGCCGGGTTCCTGGGGTCGCATCTTTGCGAGCGGCTGCTTGAAATGGGGCACGACGTGTTGTGCGTCGACAACTATTTCACCGGCCGGCGGGCGAACGTCGAGCATCTGATTGCCAATCCGCGGTTCGAGATGATGCGGCATGACGTGACCTTTCCGCTCTATATCGAGGTGGACGAGATCTACAATCTGGCCTGCCCGGCGTCACCGGTGCATTACCAGCATGACCCGGTGCAGACGACCAAGACGAGCGTGATCGGCGCGATCAACATGCTGGGGCTGGCCAAGCGACTGAAGGCGAAGATCCTGCAGGCCAGTACGTCCGAGGTGTACGGCGACCCGGTGGTGCATCCGCAGACCGAGGACTATTGGGGCAACGTCAACCCGATCGGCTTCCGCAGCTGCTATGACGAGGGCAAGCGCTGCGCCGAGACGTTGTTTTTCGACTATCACCGCCAGCACAGGATGAAGATCAAGGTGGCGCGGATTTTCAACACTTACGGGCCGCGGATGCATCCGCAGGACGGGCGGGTGGTTTCGAACTTCATCATGCAGGCGCTGGCCGGCACGTCGATCACCATTTACGGCCAGGGCCTGCAGACCCGCAGTTTCTGCTTTGTGTCCGACCTGATCGACGGTCTGATCCGGCTGATGGACAGCCCCGACGAGGTGACCGGGCCGGTGAACATCGGCAACCCGGTCGAACTGACGATCATCGAACTGGCGCGCGGCATCATCGAACAGACCGGATCGGCGTCGCAACTGATATTCGAGCCGCTGCCGCATGACGATCCGATGCAGCGCAAGCCCGACATCACGCTGGCGCGCGACAAGCTGGGGTGGGAGCCGAAGGTCGGGCTGCGCGACGGTCTGGCGGCGACAATCGCCTATTTCACCCAGTTGCGCCGCGAGATGGCTGCCGGGAGTGCGGCGTGATGCGGGACCCGGCGGCCCCGCGCGGGACAAGCTGGCTGTGGTCGGTGCTGTGGCTGCTGGCGGCGCTGGCGGCCTGTCTGAGCGTGGCGCTGATCAACGGGCGGCCGTTGTTCTATTTCGACACCGGCGGCTACATCGAACAGGGAACCACCGCGCTGGACCAGCTTGGGCTGGTCGATCCGGCAGCCAGCGGTGCTGTGACTGCCGACGGCACGACGGTGCCTGTTGAAAAAGGCGCGGGCGCGACGGTCGACGGGTCACGCTCGGCGGCTTACGCGATCATCTCGGCGCTGTTCGTGCATTTCTTCGTGCTGGACGGCGTGGTGCTGATGAATGCCGTGCTGGTGATGCTGGCGGTCTGGCTGCCGATGCTGGTGGCGCACCGGCTTTTTGCGCCGCGCCTGCCGGTGGCGGCCCTGGTGGCGCTGCCGTTGATGTTGGCGGCCCTGGGCTCGATGCCGTTCTATGTGGCATTTCTGATGCCGGATATTTTCACCGGAATCCTGCTGATCAGCATCGCAACGCTGACGGTGTTCGCCCGCGACATGCGCTGGTGGGAAATCGGGCTGGCGATGGCTCTGGCCGCGCTGTCGGTGGTGTCGCATCTGTCGCATCTGGCGGTTGCCGGGCTGATGCTGCCGCTGTCGCTGGTGGTGGCGCTGGCGATGTCGCGGCGGCGCTGGTGGCTGCCGCCGCTTCTGGTGCTGGCAGTCGTGGCGATCGGCTATGGCGAACACAAACTGCTGAAGGTGGCGGCCAAGGCCGTCGCCAATTCCGAGGTGATCCTGAAGCCGTTCCTGACGGCGCGGCTGGTGCAGGACGGGCCGGGGCTGGCCTATCTGGACCGGCATTGCCCGGATGCCGCGATTGCCACCTGCCCGCTGCATGACGCGCTGCAATTGTCGGACGATCCGTGGCGGCTGACCGCGACCCACATCATCTTCGAGACCTCGCCGCAGCTCGGCTCGTTCCGGCTGATGTCGCCGGAGGATCAGCGCAGCGTGGCCCGGGCGCAGTTCCGGTTCTTTTTCGACGTGCTGAGTGAGGCACCGGTGTCGGTGGTGCTGGCGATCCTGAAGAACACGCTGGTGCAGGCGCAGATGTTCAGTGTCGACATGACGATGCCGTCGCCGCAAATGGTGGCCGGACTGGCCGACACGCAGTATCTGAGCGAGGCCGAACGATTGGTGCCGGGGCGGATCAGCGGCGCAACGGACTGGTTGGCGGACGTGACGGCCGGGCAGCGCATCCTGTATCTGCTGTCACTGGGCGTCGTCGCGCTGTTGTGGCTGCTGCCGAACCGGGTTCCGCTGTCGGTAAAGGTGTTCGCGGCGGTGCTGGTCTTGGGAATTCTGGCGAATGCCGTGGTGTGCGGGGCGGTATCGCAACCGGCTACGCGGTACGGCGCGCGGGTAATCTGGTTGCTGCCGGTGGCCGCCGCCGTGCTTGCGCTGTTTGCGCAGGCCAGCCCGAGGCTTGCGGCTCACACTTCCAGAGCGGTGGCCCGGCAATGACCCGTGGGTTTCCAGCTGCGAGGATCGAAATGGCTGACGCGCCCCGGATGACGATCAGCATTGTGATGCCGGCCTACCGCGCGGCGCATCTGTTGGATCAGGTGCTGACGCCGCTGATCGCCATGCGTGACGCGGGCGAGGTGGATGAGGTGCTGGTGGTCGATGACGTGTCGCCCGACGATACCGCCGCAAAGGCGCGGGCGATGGGGGCGACCGTGCTGGTGATGCCAAAGAACGGCGGGCCGGGGGCGGCGCGCAATTTGGCGGCGGACCATGCCAAGGGCGATATCCTGTGGTTCGTCGATTCGGATGTGGTGGCCTGGGCGGGCGGGGCGGCGCTGATCCGGGCGGCATTTGCCGAACCGGGGGTGGCGGCGGTGTTCGGGTCCTATGACACCACACCGGCGGGCACCCCGTGGTTTTCGCGCTACAAGAACCTGACGCACCGGTTCTACCATCAGCGGGCAGAGCGCGAGGCCACGACGTTCTGGGCCGGATGCGGCGCGGTCGGGGCGGCGATGTACCGCAAGATCGGCGGGTTCGATGTGGACACCTACAAGGTGCCGTCGATCGAGGATATCGAACTTGGCTACCGGATCAAACGGGCCGGCGGGCGGATTCTGCTGGTGCCGGAACTGCAGGGCAAGCATCTGAAGGTCTGGACGATGCGGAACGCGATCTTTACCGATCTGTTCCGCCGGGCGCTGCCCTGGTCGCGGCTGATGATATCGCGCGAAGGCGTTGCCGACGATCTGAATACCTCGAAGCTGGAGCGGTTCAAGGCGGTGGTGGCGGGGCTGTTCCTGCTGTCGATCCTCGGGCTGGTGCTGGCGCCGGGGATCTGGCCGGGAACGCTTGGCCTTGGCGCTTTGGCGCTGGCGCTGAACCGGGCCTTTGCCCGGTTCCTGTATCAGAACGGCGGGTTGGGCTTTGCGGCGGCGTCGCTCTTGTATCATCAGGTCTACTATGTCTATTCGGCGGCGGCCTTTAGCTGGTGCCTGTTCGAATATCATGTGCTTGGGATAAGGAACCGGTTGCATGTTCCGTGAACCGGGAGCGTTTGCGACCAAGCTGAATCGTTTTGAACCGTCTGTTCACATTGACGGAAAGGATGGCTGAGATGGAGGGGTTGCTCTCTGATAAACCGATGATGCCGGCGGTGGACCCGAAATTCGAGGGCCAGAAATTCGAGGGCCAGAAATTCGAGGGGCTGTCGCTGAGTGTCGTGATCCCCGCCTATAACGAGGAAGGTGCGGTCCGCCATACGGTCGAACAGGTGCGTGCCGAAATGGACGCGACCGGGGTGCCGTATGAAATCATCGTGATCGATGACGGCTCGTCGGACAACACGCTGGCCGAGGCGCGGGCCTCGGGCGCGATTGTCGACATGAATCAGGTCAATACCGGCTACGGTGCCAGCCTGAAGCGCGGCATCAAGCAGGCGCAGTATGAATTTGTGGCGATCATCGATGCCGATGGCACCTATCCGGCGCGCTATCTGCCCGAGATGCTGGCGATGTGCCGGACTCAGGACATGATCGTGGGCGACCGCGGGGCGGCGATGAAGAATGTGCCGGTGATCCGCAAGCCGGCGAAATGGGTGCTGAACTCGCTGGCCTCGTTTCTGGCCGAACGCCGGCTGAACGACCTGAATTCGGGCCTGCGGGTATTCCGCAAGTCGGAACTGGTGCCGTTCATCCCGCTGCTGCCGCAGAAGTTTTCCTTTACCACCACGATCACGCTGTGCATGTCGTGCAATGGCAAGCGGATGATCTACACGCCGATCGAGTACGGCAAGCGGGTCGGCAAGTCGAAGATCCGGCCGGTCGATTTCCTGAACTTCATCATCCTGGTGCTGCGGGTGATCGTGCTGTTCAACCCCTTGCGCATCTTCATCCCGCTGGGGCTGGGGCTGATCGGGCTGGGGTTTGCCAAGCTGGTCTATGACATCTTCATCGGCAACCTGTCGGAAACCACGGTCTTTGCCTTTCTGGCTGCGATCATGGTCTGGTCGCTGGGGCTGATCGCCGACATGATCAGCCGCCTGCATCTGAGGCCATGAACAGGGTGCTGAGCAAGCCGTTGAAGAAATGGCTGATCCGGGCAGCGGGTTCGGTGCTGGTGCTGGGCCTGCTGTTCTGGTTCCTGCCGTGGCGGGCCATTGTCGACGGCTTTGCGCGGGTGCCTTTGGGCATGATGCCGCTGGTGGTGGCGCTGTTCATGCTGGGCCATGCCGTGGCGGCGGCGAAATGGTGGATGCTGCTGGACCGTGGCCTGCCGTATGTGCTGGCGCTGCAGGCGCATTTTGCCGGGCTGACCGCCAATCTGGGGCTGCCGGGGGCGGCGGGCGGCGATGCGGTGCGGGCGGCGCTGGCCTATGTGTCGATGCGCGACGGGCCGAAGCTGGCGGCCGGGTCGGTGGCTGACCGGCTGATCGACACGCTGGGGCTGGCCTGTCTGTCGGTGATCGGTCTGGTGATGCTGAACGGCGACGGCGGTACCACCGGACTGGCGGCGCAGGCACTGATGCTGGTGCTGGCGCTGCTGCTGGCGGCGGTGTTCGCCTTTCCCAAAGGCATCGTCGGGCTGTGGTCGGTCTGGCCCAAACTGCCCGGGCGGGCGCTGGCGCTGAAGCTTGCCGGCTCGTTTGCCGATCTGGGGCGCAGGCCGGGGCTGTTGCTGGCGGCGCTGCTGATCTCGATGGCGGTGCAGACCCTGTTCATTTTTCTCGCCGTCCGGCTGGCCGAAGCGGTCGGGGTGAGCGTGCCGATCTGGGCGTGGATATTCGCCTGGCCCCTGGCCAAGATCATCGCCGTGCTGCCGATCTCGCTGGGCGGGCTCGGGGTGCGCGAGGCGTCGCTGGCAGCGCTGCTGTTGCCGTTCGGGGCCGACGCAGCCGAGGTGGTGGCGTCGGGGCTGGTGTGGCAGGCGGTGCTGTATATTTCTGGCGGCATCGGCGCGGTGGTACTGGCGGTTTCGGGGGTGCGGCTAAGTGCTGCAAAGCCGGTGGATCAGGGCGAGTGAGGGAATTGGTTTATGGCGATTGACGGCAAGGAAAAGCCCCGGGTGACGGTGCTGGGGGCGGGGCCTGCGGGGATTGCGGCGGCCTATGCGCTGACCCGTGATGGGCGGGCGCACGTGACGGTGCTGGAACGGGCCGAGCGAACGGGCGGCAACTCCTCCAGCTTCATGATCGATGGCATCTGGTGCGACTATGGCTCGCACCGGTTCCATCCGGTCGCTGACCCGGCGGTGCTGGCGGACGTGAAGGCGCTGCTGGGCGATGACCTGCTGTTGCAGCCCCGGCACGGCCGCATCCGGCTGGGCGGGGCCTGGATCCACTTTCCGCTGAAGCTGGGCGACGCGCTGACCAAGCTGCCGAAACCGTTTGCCTTCAGTCTGATCCGGGACATGGCGCTGAAACCGTTCCGGGCCAAGGCCGCCGGGCCCGCCACCTTTTCCACCGTGCTCTACAATGGGCTGGGCAAGACGATATCCGAGAATTTCTATTTTCCCTATGTGCGCAAGTTGTGGGGTCTGCCGCCGGAAAAGCTGGCGGTTACACTGGCGGAAAAGCGGGTGTCGTCGGGGTCGGTGGCCAAGATTCTGGGCAAGATGCTGCGGATGCTGCCCGGCATGGGCAGCCCGACCACCGGCAGGTTCTATTATCCGCGCAAGGGCTTCGGCCAGATCTCCGGCGCGATGGTCGAACGGGCAACGGCCAAGGGCGCGCAGTTCCGGCTGGCGACCGAGGTCAGCCGGATCGAGCGGCAGGGCGACGCGGTCAAGGCGGTCTGGATCAGGGACGGCGACACCGAGGTCCGGCACGACAGCACACTGGTGCTGTCGACCATTCCGCTGACGACGCTGGTGCGGCTGATGGACCCGCCAGCCCCCGAAGAGGTGCAGGCAGCGGCCAGGGCGATCCGGTTCCGCAGCATGATCCTGGTATATCTGATCCTGAAAACCGATCAGTTCACCGAGTTCGACGCGCATTACTTCCCCGAACTGTCGATCCCGATCAGCCGGATGTCGGAGCCGAAAAACTACAACTCGGCCACCGAACCGCGCGGCAAGACCATCCTGTGCGCCGAACTGCCCTGCGACCCCGGCGACAAATGGTGGACCATGTCGGACGGCGCCCTGGGCGAGCAGTTCTGCCAGTGGCTGGGGCAATTGGGGCTGCCGGTGACGGTGCCGGTGGATCGCTGCGAGACTCGGCGGCTGAGCCATGCCTATCCGGTCTATGATCTGGACTATCAGGCGCGGTTCGACCGGATCGACGCTTGGGTTTCCGGCCTGACCGGGCTGTTGAATTTCGGGCGGCAGGGGCTGTTTGCCCATGATAACACCCATCATGCCTTTGCGATGAGCTACGGCGCGGTCGACAGCATGCGCGACGACGGTTCGGTCGATACCGCGAAATGGGCGGCGCACCGTGCGGAGTTTGCCAGCCATACGGTGGAGGACTGATCCGGTGGCCCGGCCCGTCATCGATATTCTGATGTACCACTCGATTGCCGTCGCCACGGGGCCGACGTCGATCGCGCCAGAGGTGTTCCGTGCACAGATGGCGGCGATCGCCGAGGCGGGGGTGCCGGTGATCACGCTGGATGACCTGCTGGCGGCGCACAAGGGCCGGGCGTTGCCGCCCTATTCGGTGATCCTGACCTTTGACGACGGTTATCAGGACTTCGCCGAGGCCGCTTGGCCGGTGATGCAGCCACTGGGGTTCCGCCCGATGGTCTACCTGCCCACCGCCCATATCGGGCGCATGGATGGCTGGACGGTTGATCCGAAGGCGCAGCGCCCGATCATGGGCTGGCCGCTGATCCGGTCGCTGGCGGAACAGGGCGTGCAGTTCGGCAGCCATTCGGTCAGCCATCGCGATCTGGACAGTCTGGGCCCCGAGGTGCTGGAGGCGGAACTGATCCGGTCGCGGTCCGAGATTGAAAAGCGGCTGGGCCGGCCGGTGCCGCATTTCGCGCCGCCCTATGGCGTGGCCAATGCCGCCACGCGGCGCGCAATTGCGGCGCACTACAAGACTTCGGTCGGCACCATCCTGAACCGGGCCGGGATTGACGATGACCTGTTCAACCTGCCGCGTCTTGAAATGTTCTATTTCACTGACCTCGCGCGCTGGCGCCGCCATCTGGCCGGGCGCGGGACCGGATATCTGCTGGCCCGGAAAACCCTGCGCCGGGTCGGGCTGGCTCTGCGGATCCGCTCGGCGGTGCCGTTGCCGCCTGCGTGAAAAATGCGCTAATCCGGTGGCTCGGCAGGATTTGACCGATCCGCTTCTGCCCAAGCCGTGGCAGTCTGCCCAGGCAACGGGGCTGGAGGCGGCGACATGGATTATCAGGAAGATACGGCCTATCCGGGTCTGGACGGCTTTGCCCGTTGGGACCTGACCGAGGCGGCGGCGACACCGCAGCGCACCCCGGACCTGTGGGTGCCGGTGTTCGTGCGCCTGACCGGGTCGGGCAAAGGGCCGACGCTGGCCGAGGTGATCGACCAGATGCTGGTGCCCGGCGCGCGGCACATTCTGGCCGATCATGAACGCGAGGCGCTGTTGACCGAGCGGCAACGGCTGACCGGGTCCCCCGATATCCGCGCCGTGATCTGGTGCCGCCCGGATGAAGTCGCCGCTGGTCCGTGGACGGTGCTGTATGTTGGCCCGCCGGTCACGCTGAAACCGACGGCGGCACCGGCCGGCAGCAGCGGCCCGGTTGCCCGGCGCGGCCCGGCCCTGGCGACGACCCCGCTGTTGGCGTTGGTCGATGATGGCATCGGCTATCTGAACGCGCGTTTTCGTTCGGCGGCGGGCCGTACCCGGTTCAAGGCGGTTTGGCTGCAGGCCCCGGCGCGTCTGGCCGGGCAGGCCGCTGCCCCGAACGGGCAGGAAGTGTATCTGGGCCGGGTCCTGACGCGGCAGGAAATCGACAGTCAATTGGTGTCGGGGGCGACCGAGGCGCATCTGTACCGGGCGCAGAACGCGGCGCTGTTTCAGCCGTGGATGCATCAAAGCACCAACCGCGCCGTCGGGCACGGCAGTCACGTGCTGGACCTTGCCGCCGGGGCGGCGTTTGGCGACCCAGCGGATACTTCGCTTTTGGGGGTGCCGCTTCTGGGGGTGTCGCTGATGCCGGAAGTGGTCGGCGAAACCTCGGGCCGCTGGCTGGAGCCCTATCTGGCGCTGGGTCTGCGCTGGGTGATCTGGCAGGCGCTGCGCGCGGTGGCCGAACCCGGCAACGGCAATGCCGGGGTGCCGCTGATCGTGAACCTGAGCCTGGGGTCGCTGGCGGGGCCGAAGGACGGCACCGGCTTCATCGAGGAGTGGATCGCCCATGAACTGGCGCGGTTCCGCCGCCTGTCGGACGATACGCCGATCCGGATCGTGGCGGCCTATGGCAACGCGCGCCGGGCCCGGCTGGTGGCCAATGCAACGCTGCAACCCGGGCCGGCGCTGGTGCTGGACTGGTGCATACAGCCCGATGATGCCACGGCAAGCTTTCTGGAACTGCGGCTGCCAAAGGGTGCGGGCGGCAGGGTCAGTCTGCGGGTCGCGGCACCGGCGGACCCTGATGCAGTGGTGTTCCCCGCATTTCCGGCCCCGGGCACAGCGCAGGTGCTGATGCGCGGCGGCCGGCGGATCGCGGCGGTCTATGGTCGGGCCGAAGCGCAGTTCGACACCGTGCTGATCGCGGTTGCGCCGACGCTGCGCGATGACCGGGCGTCTGCCGGGCCGGACCCGCGCGGGGCAGCCCCCGCCGGGGCGTGGAAGATCAGCCTTGGCCTTTCCGGCACCGGCGGGCTGGCGGTTTCGGTCAAGGTGCTGCGCGACGATACCCCCGGCGGCTTCCGGCGGCGCGGGCGGCAATCGTGGCTGGACCATTCGTCAGGCTGGCAATGGGATGCCGAGGTGGCGGGCTGGACCGCCCCGGGGCCGGATTGTCCGGTGACCCGGGCCGGAACCGAGGTGAACTATGCCGGGCTCGGCGATCCGTCGCTGTATTTCGTGGCGGCGGCAGAGCCTGACCCTGCCCGGATGGGCGGCACCCGGCCGACCCGTTATTCCTCTGAAGGCGAGGACCGGCTGCGGACCGGCGTGGATACCGCCCCGACCATCGCCGCCATCGGCGATCAGGGCCGGATCCGGACCGGGCGGCGCGGTACCGGCGTGCTGACCGGCACGGTGGCGCTTATGTCGGGGACCAGCGTTGCCGCCCCCCTGGTGGCTCGCAAGCTGGTCGAACTGGCGCTGAACGCCGGGCCGCTGTCATCCCGGGGCCCCGGAATGCCGCACGACCCGGCCGAGCTGGCGGCGCTGCTTGGTCTGGTGGTGCCGCCGGGCTGGCTGCCGGTCTTTGACCGCCGGTTGGGGGCAGGGGTGGTGCCGGACCGGAGTTAGGGCGGGGTGCCGGGCGCGATGCGTTGGCCTTTTGCTTCTTGCCCGATTTGATTTCAATCAAATCGTGGCGCGCCTGCCTGCCGCTGGGCAGGCGCTACGGTGCGCGCCAGACCAGCCAGGCGCGCCCCGATTTCCCGACCACAGCACGCGACCCAATCCCCCTTGCCCTGCGGCTTGCGCCTTCGGGCAACGGGCCGGTTGTCCGTCCACTGGACGGCCAACTGATCGGCCCGGTTCCATCACATCGACCGGCAGCGCGTGTGGCGAGGCTGAACGCTGTTCCATCAGCCGTCGTCCGGACCTTGCCTTGCACAACCGCCAGAGAATCACCCGCCGCCGGACGCGAGTGATGCTGCCGCCCTACCGCCATCCCGGCACCCATCGCCGCACTCCCTGGCAGCCGGGCCGCGCGTCCCCGGCTGGCTACCGCCACTCTTCCCTGGCGTTGGTCCAGAGCTGCGCCAGCAGGCTGGTGGCGGCGGTTCCGGGTTGGTTGACCGGCGCGCCGGTCCAGGTCGGCACCTGCGCGCACCAGGCGTCGAGCGTGAAATAGTCCGTCCAGTCGTTGCCCTTGGCTTTCCAGACCGGCATGGCGGTGTCGATCACCGAACAGGCCGCCACGAACCCGAGGCCGGTGGCCAGACCCAACAGCGCGCCATGCGCCGAATCCACCGGGAAATGCACCCCGGCGACGGTGCGGTTGTCAGCGATGCGGGCGGCCAGCCGGAACGGCAGCAGGGCAGGCGTGCCAACCAGCGCCGGTGTCAGCCGCGCCATGATCGTCGCCCCGGGGGTCGCGTCCCCGGCCGCCGACAGTGCCAGCGCCGACAGCACGGTGGCAAAGGCAAAGGCCTCGGTCGCATGGCCGGACGGATAGGCCGAGTGTGACGGCGTCAGGATCACAGGCTGCACCTGCGGCGCCAGATCATAGGGGCGCGGCAGCGAGCTGTGCAGCTTCAGCCGCATTTCCGGAATGATTACAGCCTGATAAGCGGCCCCCAGCAGCACCAGCGTCCACTTCTTGCGATCGGGATGCAGGTTGAACTGGCTGCCGTAGAACGACAGCATGTCGCCCATCTGCGCCATGATTTCCCCGATGCGTTCGGCCCGCAGGTCGGCTGCGGTGCGCAGGTGCGGCAGTTGTGCCTGCAAATGCGCCACCGTCGGGGCGGTCAGCGTCAGAAACGGCGCGGCGGTGGCCGGTGACAGCGTAACCGTCAACGCGCCACCCACATTCGCAACCCGGAACAGCGGCGCGGTTTCGTGTTGCAGGACCACCATGCGGGCGTCGGGCTGCAGGCGGGAAAAGTCGCGCCAGTCGCCGGTTCCTGCCGGCGGCGTCAGCGTGGCATCGCCGTTCCAGTAGCCCATGATGCCTTCGGCCGAGCTGGCCAAGGCCGAGGGATCGGACCCGGCAGCCGTCCCGTGGTGACCGTGGTGACCATGATGACCGTGGTGCCCGTGATGGCCGTGATGGCCATGATGACCGTGGTGGCCGTGGTGCCCGTGATGACCGAATAGTGCCATGAAATCCCCCTCCCGTGAATGAATGGATTCAGCCTGACGCAGTTGCCTGCGCCGATAAAGCCGAAAACCGGCAGTGTCTGAATGCTTTGACGCAAAATTCACGGGCCTATATGGTCGCGGTTCCTGCGCTAACCTTGCGTGAAATTCGCCAGAATCCGTCAATTCGCCGTAAAGTTGTAAATGGAAAGCCCTGCTCCCTTGATCTTCGTGCAACTTGTCGGCGTGCTTTCGGTGCGCGACGGGTCCGGCCGCGACTGCACGCCGCGCGGGGCCAAGGCGCGCGGGCTGATCGCGCTGTTGTGCCTCAGCCCGGACCGGCGGCGGACAAGGCGCTGGATCGAGGCCCGGCTGTGGTCGGACCGGGGACCGGAGCAGGCCAGCGGCAGTCTGCGGCAGGCGCTGGTCGAATTGCGGGCCGCGCTTGGCGATGTCAGCGATGTGCTGCTCAGCGACCGCGAAATGATCGAGATCACCGGGGTTCAGACCGATCTGGAGGCAGAGCCGGAAGCGGCGCGGGCGGCGCTGGCGGCGGGTCGCGATCTGATCGAGGGGCTGGATTTGCGCGACCCGGCGTTCCGGGCCTGGCGGGCCGAGCAGCGCGCCCGGATCATGGGCAGCCCGCTGCCCGGCGGTTCCGCCGCCGGCGAGGCTGATCTGGCCCTGCCACTGGTGCTGCACACCGGCAGCCTGCCGGGCGGGGTCGGCGGCTTTGTGACTCTGGCGCTGGCCGATGCGATCGGCGGGCTGGTGTCGGAATTTGCCACGGTCGATGTCTTTGGCGCGCAGGGGGCGCTGTTGCATCTGGGGCCGCAGGAACGCGGGCTGGCGCTGACGGTCGAGGCGACCGAGGCCGACGGTCAGTTGCATCTGATCGCCAACCTGGGGTCGCGGCGGACCGGGCAGGTGCTGTGGTCGCGTCAGGCGTCGTTGCCGCTGCGCGCGCCAGAGCAGATGGCCGAGGGCGCGTTTCCCGGCCTGGTGTTCGAGGCGGCCGAGGCGGCATTGGCAGCGCTGCCCCGGCTGGCGGGCGATGATGCCGCGCCGTTGCGGGCCGAGGCGCTGGTGGCGCGTGCGGTCCGCGAGATGTTCAGTTTCGATTCGCGCCGGTTGCAGCTGGCGGATCAGTTGCTGCGCGACGCCGCCCTGATCCAGCCGCAGGCGCGGGTGTTTGCCTGGCATGCGCTCTTGCGGCAGATCATGGCGGTCGAACAGCCCGACAGCAACCGGCAGTCGCTGTTTTCCGACGCCGAGATGTTCGCCCGCAAGGCAATGGAGGGCGCACCCGACAATCCGCTGGTGCTGGCGCTGGTGTCGCAGGTGCGGGTGATGCTGGACGCCAATGCCGAGGCCGGAGCGGCGCTGGCCCGCGACGCGCTGGCGCTCAGCCCGAACAACGCCTTTGCCCATGCTGCCGAGGCCGGCAGCCTGTTGCGTGGAGGGCGCTATGATGCGGCGTTTCTGGCGGCGCAGCGCGGCGCGCAGATGGCCAGCCGGTCCAGCTTTCTGCACTGGTGGCAATCGCTGTCGGGTCTGACGCAGGTGGCATCGGGCAATTACGACGGCGCGATCCGGTCGTACGAGGCGGCACATGCCCGGGCGCCGCAGTTCCGATCACCGCTGCGGCATCTGTTGTTTCTCTACATCGCCACCGGAGACACCGAAAAGGCGGTCCGGGTGCTGGCCGATCTGCGGCGGCTGGAACCGGACTTCTCGCTGGCGCGCATCCGCGATGATCCGAACTATCCCGCCGGAACGTTGCGCCGCACCGCGCTTTTGAAGCTGACGCTGCCGGAATAGCGCCCGGGCGCGGCAGCGCGGCGGTGCGACCGGCCCGGTCAGCCGCTGGCGCGGTTTCGGGCCGGCATGCAGGTATAGTCCTGCAAGGACAGATCCGGGTGGTCCTTGATGTAGGCATCGACCTGCGGCTGGCCCGACAGGCGACATTCGGCCACCGACACGGCGGGAACCCAGTCCAGAATCTGCTGGTTGCAGGTGGCGGGATCGGTCTTCAGACAAACGGAAATGATAAGGGCGAGCATGGTATTCTCCTGAAAATCAGGGCGCGGATGGTCGATCTGCGATATCACTGGAACGAAGGGCCATCCCAAACCCGGGGAAACTTTTGAAATCATTTGGAACTGAAAGGCGTTGTGCGCTGCGAGGCGTGCCGAATTGGAATGCCGGCGGGTCCGAGTGCTGCCGGATTGCCGATGGCCGAACAGATTGATGTCAGTCTGCTTTTGCAGGGATCTCAGCAGCCGTCCCTGCGCCGACGGGGCCGGACTGGGGTGGACATCACTCCCGCCATCCCGGCCGTGGGCAGGAGCATACCGCCGATCTGACCGGGCCTTGTGCGAGTTAAGCGTTAATGAACCGTTAATTCCACCATTCCGTCGCGCCATCCGGCAGCCAACGGGGCCAAGGATGGGCAATGCAACTGGTCCGTGCTAACCAGCGGCAGGAGTTTTGCCGGGGCAAGCCATGCTGACAGACGACGACGAGGCAGAAAGAATGGTCGATGGCCCGGCCCCCGAACGGGTATCGCACCTGACGTTTCATGAGATGCTGGGTTTCGGAATGCAGTTGCGCAACAAGGTCGAGATCGAGTGGCAGCGGGTGGTCAATGTGCATGCTGCGCTGATCGGGGTGATGATCTTTTTTGCCGGGCAGACCGAGCCCTATACGGCGGCACGCATCGTCGTATTCGTGTTCTACAGCTTCAACGTTCTGGTATCGTTCAGCAATCTGCGTGAATCCTACAACGGCCTGCGCCACGTCAGCCGCGACATGATGCTGTTTTCCCCGCCCAGCGCCGGCGGCGACAGCATCGGGTGGATCCGCGCACGCACCTACCGGCATGACCATTGGATGCGGTCGGGGCTCTTGGCGATCGTCTGGGCTGTGGTCTTCTATCTGATGATCCTGCCACTGTGGCTCGGGCGCACACCGTTCGGGCCATAGCGCGTGATGGATCTTGGTGGAGGCGCGAAGCCACACCCGGGTTCGGCGCAGCCGGTGGGCGTCGCAGGCCCGGGCCGACTGTCCGTCCCCGGACGGCCACCTGATCGGCCCGGCATTTCACATCGAACGGCGGAGCGGGTGGCGACAGGGGCGATTAGGAAGGCAATTCCGTCAAGCTTCCTTCCGCCCCGACCCGACAAACCGTCACGCAAAGCCCGGATCAGGCCCCGCTGCCTTCGCCGGCGATCATGAACGGCCCCCACCAGGCCGGGTGCAGCATGGCCGGCGTCGCATCAGGGTCATCCAGCACCGCCAACATGGCGCGGCGCAGCGCTTCGGCGCGGCCGATGCCGGGATCAGCCTCCAGCGCCGCGAACAATCCGGTCGTCAGCCGGGTCGCGCCGTCGGAATAGACCGGCCAGTGCGACACCAGCAGGCTGCGGGCCCCGGCCAGAAAGAAGGCACTTGCCAGACCCGACAGACCCTCGTCGGCGCTGGTCGCCCCGGCGGCGGTATTGCAGGCCGACAGCAGCACGAAATCGGCATCAAGCCGCAGGTTGGCAATTTCGGCGGTGGTCAGCAGGCCGTCGTCTTCGGCATCGGCAAGGTCAGGCGGCGTCAGCACCAGCCCGGCGTTGTTGGCCCCGATTTCACCGGCAATCAGACCGTGGGTGGCAAAGGACAGGACGCGGTAGTCCAACAGATCGCCGGAGGCGCTCAGCGCCTTGATCCGGCCCTCGGTGGCTTTCTCCTGCAGCAACAGCGCGTCCGGGGTGCCGAACAGCCGCGCCGTTTCCTGCAATTCGCAGCGCGTATCGGGCAGGGCGGGCAGGGCGGCAAGCGTGGCACCGTCGGCAAGGCCGGGGGTGGCCAGCGTCCCGGCGTCGCGCAGGATCACGCCGCCGGCAGGCAGCAGCGCCGCTGCGAACAGCCCGGATTCGGCCGCGCCGTCACAGTCATAGGGCAGCGCTCCGTTGCGCGCGGTGCCGATCAGCGGATCGCCGATACCCAGAAATGGCAGGGATGCCGCACTTGGCCGGGCATCCGCACCGCGCAGACTGGCCAGGCTGGCAACAGTTGGCACGATGGTGACGGCCATCTGGCGGATCAGCCAGGGCGCCGCTGCCAGACCCGCGCCCTGTTGCGGCGGCTGGGTCAGCATCAGATGAAACGGCAGGGCGGCCAACGCCTTGTCAGGCACCACGATCAGCGAGGTCTTGCCGGTGAACGCGTCGGAAACCGGATACAACAGGGTGTCGTAGGCCTGATAGGCCAGATCCAGATCGAACGCTTCCGCCGGGGCCTCCTCGTCGGGTTCAGCCTCCAGATTGAATGCACCACGGGTGCGGGCCGCAACGGTGCCACAGGACCGGTCGGTCAGGGCGGCGGCGCAGCGCAGACCGCGCGCCAGTGCCTGCAGTTCGGCGCGCGGCGGCAATCCGGCGGCAATGTAGCCTTCGTTGGTGATGGCGATCACCGTGCTGCCGGCGCTGTCGTTGAACCCGAAAATGTCGGAAGTGGCGAACAGCACCAGAACCTCGTCGGGCCGCAGCAGTTGCATGGTGGCCAGAAGGTCGTTCGGCTTGGGGTTGGCATAGGCGGCATAGCGCGGGAACCCGGCCTCGATTGCCGCCTGCAGCGTGGCAAACTCGGCCTGCGCCGCGTCCAGTGCCGTGCGCGGGCCTGCACCATCGCCGCCCGCGCCCAGATCGGCCAGGAGGTCGGCGCGGGCCTGCTGGATCGCCTGAGTGGCGGCTTCAAGGTCGCGGGCCAGATCGGACAGTTCGGCCGAGCCGCCGCGCAGCCGGGCCGCCGCCTTGTCCAGCGCCTGCCCGGCCGAGATTTCGTTGACGCGCTGCGCCACGGCAAAGGCTTCGGCCATGTAGTTCAGTGCGGCCACGCCGCTTTCCTGTTCCGACAGGCGCCGGGCGGTATCGACATGCAGCGGCAGATGTTCCAGCGCCTCGGCCTCGGTACGCCGACCGGGTTGGGTCAGGGCCAGAGTCGCAGGGCGAAAGGCAGCGATGGCCGATTGCAGATCGCCGTCCAGAAGGGCAGTCGCGCCATCTGCCGCCTGAATGAGGGGATAAAGCGGGTCTTGCGGCACCGTCGCCGTCAGCGCCTGCGCCAGCACCGCCCGACCGTCTTCGGTTGCGCCGTCGCGGGCCAGTTGCATACCCTGTTGCATCAGCATCGCGGCGCGGTCCGATGGCGATCCGGTTTCGGTCAACGCGACCTGCAGCCCCGCTGCTTCGATTTCAGCGCTTCGCGCCTCGTCCGACCGGCCAGCGGCGTTCAGAACCGCGGCCTGCAGCGACAACAGCGCGGCCAGTTCCAGATCACCCGGCGGCAGCACCGCCCGCCCGATGTCCAGCGCCTTCTGTGCGGTTGCAGTCGCGGCCTCGATCTGGTCGCTATAGACTTGCAGCCGACCGAGTTCATAGTAGGCCAGCGCGACGCCCGCGTTGTTTTCTCCGTCGCGCGCGATCTTTAGCGCAATTGACTGCTGCAACAGCGCCTCGGCATCGGCAAAGCGGCCGGTCGAGGTGTAAAGCGCGCCCAATTGTTGCAGAACGAACGACCAGCCGGCGCTGTCGTTGCCGGCATCGCTGCTTTGCAGGGTTGCAAGGGCGCGGGTATAGGCGTCCTCGGCCTCGGCCGTCCGCCCAGCAATCTCGTGTGACAGCCCCAGCTCGACCAGAGATTGCACCATGAGCGTTGCCCGCTCGCCGGTCAGCGGGGCCGACGCCGCAGCGAGGTCAGCGGTCTCGATGGCCTGCAACAGCACCGCCTCGGCTTCTGCCAACCGCCCGGCCTTGCGCAGGGCAGCCCCAAGCAGGTCAAGGTGGCGCTGCAGCGGCAGCGACCCGTCGCCGTCGCGCAGTTTCGACAGACCGACCATCGCGGTTGCCAGCGCGACCGCATCGGCGTAGCGCCCCTGATCCAGCAGCCAGTCGGTGACCCGTTTGAAGGCAACGGCCGGATCCTGCTTCAGGCTGGCCAGGTATTCCGGCGGAATCTCGGCCAGCCGGTTCGCCCAGGCCACGGCCTTGTCCAGATGTCCGGGGCCCAGACAAGCGCTGAGCAGCGCGAAATAGACGTTCACGATCAGCGCGTCATCGGCCAGAACCGATTGCAGCGCCGCCCGCCCGGCCGCATCGGCCGCGTCAACGTCAGACCGCTCAAACGCCTCGAACAGCGGCCCAAGCGCATCGGTCATCGCAATGTCGGCGGCCTCGCGCTCCGGTTCGCGGGCCTGCGCCTCGGCCAGCCAGCCGTCGGCTGTCTGTTGCGCGTCGCCCACCCTGGCCGCAGCCTCTGCCAGTTCGGCGTCGATCAGGTCCAGAAGTTCGGACGCTTCGGCTGTCAGGTCGGCCGGGTCGGTGCGGTACAGCGGCAGCGCGTGCAGCACCGCCTCCACCGGATGATCCAGCCGCAGATGCGCCAGCGCCCGCAGCGCCCGCGCTTCCTGCCCGGCGGGATGTTCGCTGCCGTCGTCATTGGCAGCGATGATCTGCGCTTCGGCTGCCAGCAGGGCGGCGGCGTCAGCGTGACCGTCGTCAAGATAGCTGCGCGCCAGATCGGCCATGGTCACTAGCTGGGTTTCAAAATCAGCCTCGCCATTGGTGCGGGCCAGAACCACGGCGCGCAGCTGGGCGCGGATGCCGGCCGTATCATTGCCAAGCGCGAAATGCGTCAGCCCCAGCATCCGCAGATCGTGGATCAGACGCGGGCTTTCGGGGCCGAACAGCGCCGCACCTTCGTCCAGCAGCGGGCCCAGCAGGTCCAGCGCCACGGCATCCTGCCCCCACCAGTGCGCGATGGTGGCCAGGGTCTCTTTCGCAAACCAGCGGCCTTCGGCAGTGGTGGCATCGTCCAGCACCGCCTGCGCCAGCGACCGGGCCCCGGCCAGGTTGCCGACTTCGGCCTGTTCCAGCGCCGCTGTCAGCCGGGGGTCGTCACTGGTCTGGGCCGTCGCCGGGCCGGCGAGCAGCGACAACAGCAGCAGCAGCCTGACGAGCCCGGTCATGGCGCAAACATCCGCATCACCGCCGGCCCGATCGAGAGGCGCATGGCGGGGTCGGGGACCATGCGCGACAGCGCCCGGTTGGCTTCTGAAGCCGTGCTGATCCCCTGATCCTGCAGGCTGGCGATCACCGCCAGCAACGTGTTGTCGGGGCAGCTGTCGCGGGCATAACGCCAGACCGAGGCACCGCCCGCGCCCTGTCCGGGCAACAGGCCGCAGCGCCGTTCCGGCGGCAGGTTCTGCCAGAACAGCGCCACCAGATCGACCAGCGCCGAACTGTCATCGGCAAAATAGCCGTGCGCCAGCATGTCCTCGCCCAGTTCCGACATGTCGACGCTGTCCAGCATTGGCGCGGCCAGCGTATCGACGCCGCCCTGACCGGCACGCGGCGCATCGCCGTGCAGCTTGCGCGACGTCGCCAGCGCCCAGTCGTTTTCGGACGCATACAGCGTCAGCCGCCGCGCCAGGGGGCGGATCGTCGGCAGCATCGCGGCAAACAGCCCGGCATCGACATCGGGGGCGGCAAACACGATCTGATCGAACGGCGGCGGCATCCGGTCGGTCTGGCCCCGACGCAGCGCCATCAGTTCCAGTGCTTCGGTCAGGGCGCGGTTGCCCATCGAATGCGCGACGATGTGAATGGTTTCGGCCCCGGACTGCGCCACCAGATCGTCGAGAAACAGCGACAGGTGCCGCGCGCTCAGCTGCACCACCGCCGAATCGGCCATGTAGCCGACAGTCGAGCCGCGCGACGGCCAGGAATACAGCACCGGTACGCCGACGTAGTTCATGTCGTGCGCCAGTTGTGCCGCCCGCTTTGCCGCCGCATCAAAGCTGACATTGTAGCCGTGAATGAACACGAATGCCTCTTTCCGCGTGCGCGTTGCCATCCGGTCGTGCATCCGGTCGAAAAAGGCCCGATGCGCCAGCGGTTCGACCGACCGCAGCGTCATGTGACGGGCCGCCGAGGGGCCGAATTCCAGCCGCCAGATCGACGGCGCCTCGATGGCCCCGGGCACATGGCTGTCGGGGATCGTCACCTCCAGCACGCCGTAGTCCAGCGGGCCGCGCGCAAATCCGTAGAATTCGCCCGGATAGGGATCGCCGCTGCGGGCGCGGTCGGTGGCATAGAATACCTCGATCCGGCTGAAGCCCTCGCCGGCGCCCCTGGTGCCGGTAACCGGCGGCTCCGGCACCGGATCGGCGACAGGGGGGCTGCTGTCCGGCGGGGCACTGTCCGGCGGTGCTTCGGTGGTCAGGCCGGCCTGTTCGGCCAGGTCTGCCATCAGCGCCAGGGTTTCGGCCAGAACCTCATCAGGCAGTCCGGCGTCGCGCTGGTCCTGCAGGATTGCGGTCTGCATCCGCAGCGCCCCTGCCGGGTCACCGGCAAGGGTGTATTGCGTGGCCGCCGCCCGCCACAGCGGCACCGGATCGATCTGCAACCGGTCGCGGAACCGGGCGGTGAACTGCGCCAGTTGCTCCAGCAGTACGGCGGCTTCGGCCGCGCGGCCTTCGGTAATCAGAAGATCGGCGGCCAGGCGGTTCAGGTCATGGATCGCCCGGGGATCGGGGTCGGGGCCGGTGGCAAGTGCCGTCAGGGCCAGATCGATCTCGATCAGCGCGGCCGCCGGGTTCTGCTGCACCAGCAGGTTGATCCGGGTGAACGCCGGGTCCTGCGCCGCGGCAGTCTGGTTCATGGCAGTCTGGTCCCCGGCAGTCTGCGTCCATCCGGCATTCGGCGTTGCGCCGCAGACCATGGCCGCGCCGATGACCACAGCCGCAAATGTCCGTCGCATCGTCACCCCCTGAAAGCCCATCATCCGCCGGACCGTTCCACACCGCCACTGTCACCGTGTCGGGCCGCGCCGTCCAATCAATTGATTTGGACCGGGGCGGGATTGCGTGTAGTTTGCAAGCGATTGTGCGGCGGACCCATTCAAGAAACGGGACTTTCCGATGCGGTTTCTGTGCCTTTGTCTGGGGCTGGCCGTGCTGGTGGCCGGGCTTTGTCGCCCGGTCCTGGCCGAAACCCGGGCGCTGCTCGTGGGCGTTTCACGATATGACGAAAGCATCGGTCTGGCCAGCCTGCGCGGCCCGGCCAATGATGTGGCGCTGCTGCGTCAGGTGTTTTCCGCGCGCGGTGTCGGCACCATCACCGTGCTGGCCGACGGTATCGAAGGTGCCGGGGTTCCGACCCGGCTGGCCATCCTGTCGGCCATGGCCGATCTGGCACGGGTCAGCGTCGCCGGCGATCTGGCGATCATCCATCTGAGCGGGCACGGCACAAGGCAGGCCGATCAGAACGGCGACGAAACCGACGGGCTGGACGAGGTGTTTCTGCCGGGCGATGTCGGGCGCGCCGAACCGGGGGCCCGGATCATCCCGAACGCGCTGACCGATGACGAGATCGGTGCGGCCGTTCTGGCGATCCGCACCACCGGGGCCGATGTCTGGCTGGTGATGGACAGTTGCAATTCCGGTTCCGGCCTGCGGGCCGGGGCGCAGGATGTGGCGGCGCGCTGGGTCGATCCGGCCACGCTCGGGGTTGGCGGTCTGATCGACAGCGCGGCGGCGTCCAGCCCGATGGATCAGCCGGAGGGCGAGCCGCCGGGACAGGTGCTGGCGTTCTACGCCGCAAGGTCCTCGGAAGTGGCGCGAGAGGTCAACCTGACCCCCGGGGCCAGCGGCGACGCCGGCTGGTACGGGCTCTTTACCTCGCGCCTGGCCGCGCGGTTGCAGTCGGGCGGGGCGCTCAGCTACCGGCAGCTGTTTCAGGCCGTGCTCAGCGACATGAACCAGGATCTGGTGCCCGGCGGCGCACGGATGCAGACGCCCGGCTGGGAAGGCGGGCTGATCGATGCCGCCGTACTGGGCGGGCAGGGCACCACCGGCCTGCGCCAGTTCGCGGTCAGCGGCGATGAAGTGGCGGCGGGGCTGGTGCACGGCATGGGCAACGGCACGCTATTGGCGCTGGTTGCCGATGCCGCCGCCCCGGCGGACGCGGCGCTCGGCTTTGCCCAGATCGAGGATGCGGCGGCGACGCTGGCCTATCTGAGCCCGGTGGCCGCCGATTGCGCGCCCCGGTCGCAGGCACTTTGCCCCACGTCCGGTGCCCTGCCCGCAGCGGCGCGGTTCGCCCGGCTGGTGGCCCGGCCGCTCGATCTCGGGCTGCGCCTGTCACCGCTGCGCGATCTGGTCACCGGCCAACCCCTGCCCGGCGACAGCCCCGAGGCGGCAGCGTTGCAGGCGGCACTGGCAGCGGTGGCGGCGGCAGGCCAGGTGCAGGTGATCACCGACCCCACGGGCTATGAGATCGAGGTGGCGGCAGCGGACGGCGTCTTGTGGTTCGGCCGCCGGGTGCAGATCGGCCGGACCCCCGTCGGCCTGTCCTGGTCGCCCGGACAGGCCGAACCGCTGGCCCGCCTTCTGACCCGGATCGCCGAGGCCGAACAGCTGGCGGTGATGCTGGGGTCGGTGGCCGGTGCCGGCTCGATGCTCAACCCCAGCCCGGTTTCCATCGATGCCTCGGTGCTGGCCAGCCGGATCGCCGATCTGGACCCGCCGGGGCCGGGGGGCAGTGGGGGGGCCAATCCGGGGGCCAATCCGGCGCGCGAATGCCGCCGCGCCCTTGGTGCGGCGCAGGCGCGCCCGCCGGAACCGCTGGCCGACGCCTCTGACCTGAAGCAGTGCGACCGCCTGCGCTTTTCGGCGCAGGGCGCGGTGCGCGGCGCCCGCGACGTCAACCGCGTCCACATTGACTCGCGGTTCTGTATCCACACCGCCTATGCACGGATCGAGGACGAGGCCGCGGCCGCCGCACTGGGGCCGCCGATGGACATGTGTTCGGACTGCCCCGACGGCTATTCCGCCGGTGACGAACGCCTGTTCGTCATCGTGACGGAATCGCGCGACAACGCCGACGCCCTGAACCTGGAGGGACTGCTGGAGAACTGCACCAACGCCGGGGATGCCACCCGGGGTGCCGAGGACCGCCGCGCCGTCGATTTCCTGACCGCGCTCGGTCAGCGGCCCGACATGCGGCCCGGCACGCGCGGCTCGTTCGGCGGGCTGGACATCGCCAATGTCTGGGTCACCGAATTCCGCTGGCAGGTCCTGCCCAAAGATGTAGTGTTCGCGCGCGTCCAACAGGGTGATCCGTCTGATCCGCAGCCGCAGGTGCAGGCAAGGCCCAACCCATGAAAGCGATTTTCCCTTTCTGTCCAAGGAGCATGCCATGACCGTCTTTCCGACCGCCTTCAGGCTCTCTGCCGTCCTCGCCGTCGCCCTGGTGCTGGGGGGGCCGCTGCCGGCGCAGGAGGCCGGGCTGGACGCCATCGCCCGCCCGGATGCCGCCGGCACATCGGTGATGCGCTTCACGCTGGACGCGCGGGCCAGAGCGACCCGGATCGACGGTGAAACCGCCACAAGGGTCTATGGCGGCCGCCCGGCCAGGGATGGGGCCTGGCCGCATCAGGTGGCGCTGGTGGCCACCCAGGCGGCGACCGACGGTCAGGGCGGTTTTTCCTATTCGCAGTTCTGCGGCGGCAGCCTGATTGCCCGGCAATGGGTGCTGACGGCGGCGCACTGCGTGTTCGACGAACGCGGCAACGTGACCGACCCCGCCAGCATCATGGTGCTGACCGGCTCGAACGATCTGGACAAGGGCGATCTGCGCGCCGTGGCCCGGATCATCCCGCACGAGGCCTATGACCCGATCGTCATCGACAATGATCTGGCGCTGATCAAGCTGGCCGAGCCCATTCAGCAATCCAACGGTCCGGTCGGGGCGATTCCAGTGCTGCAGGCCGGTCAGCCGTTGCCGCTAGGCCCGGCGGTGGTGGTCGGCTGGGGGCTGATCCAGGGCGACGTGCTGCCCGACACCCTGATGGAAACCGACATCGACATCGTCTCGAACGAAACCTGCAACCGCGGCATGGCCGAACAGACCAAACGCGATTTCGGCATGTTCCTGAACAACATGGGGATACCCAACCGTATTCCGAAGGCCAAGCTGGAAGAGGCTTACCAGATTCTGGTGGGCAATCTGGGCAATGCGCTCAGCGACAACATGATCTGCGCCGGCATCGCGACGGGCGAGCGTACCTCGTGCAACGGTGACAGCGGCGGGCCGCTGATGATCCGGCAGGCCGATGGCAAGTGGTTGCAGGTGGGCGTGGTCAGCTGGGGCCGGGTTCCGCTGGATACCAATCAGCGCTGCGGCCATGCCGAACTGTACGCCGTCTTTACCCGCCTTTCGAACTATTACGACTGGATCGCCGACAAGATCCGCACCCAATGACCCCGGCTGGTGGAGCGTTCAGGATGGCATGCAATTCAGTGGCCCCGGCTGTCGGGGTGGTGCTGCGACGGGCTGCCGGTTCGGCGGCGCTGATGCTGGCGACCGGGCTGGCGGCACCGGCCGAGACCGGGTTTGACGCCGGCAGTTTCGAAGGCGGTTTCGACAGTGGTGCCCCGGCAGCAACCGCCCCGGCAACCGCCCCGGCAGCCTCCGCACCGGCAGCAAACGCGCCGGAAACACCGGCGCCGGGCAGCGATTTCGGCGGCTTTGGCGACGGTTCGTTCGATCCCGGCGCCGCGACCCCGGCCCCGCAACCGCCGCCGCCGCCGCAACCGCCGGCCCCGCCGCTGCCCGGTGTGACCGGGCAACCGCCGCCGTTGCCGCCGCCGGTACCCGCGCCAACTCCCGCGCCAACCCCGACACCCGCGCCAGCACCGGCACCCGCCCCACCTCCGACCCCCGCGCCGCCGAACCCGCCCGCCTTCAGCGTCAGCCCGGACATTGCCGCCTTCGAGATGCGCGATTTCGGGGTGGCACCGACCGGTCAACTGCGCCCGGGCGAGTTCCATGCCCAGACGCCGACCACGATCCCCGGGGCGCAGGTCGTCACCACGCAAGCCCTGGCCGAAGCGATGAACAACGGTGTGAAGCTGGTGGTGATCGACGTGCTGGGCGGCAACTACGCGCTGCCGGGTGCGCTGATGGCGCCGGGACTGTCGGCGGGCGGCTCGATGACCGACCGGACGCAGCAGCAGGCGACGCAGTGGCTGGGGCAGATCACCGGCGGTGACCGGGCGGTGCCGGTCGTGGTCTATTGTTCGGATCCGATGTGCTGGCTCAGCTACAATGGCGCGCTCAGGGTCGTGGCCGCAGGCTACGGCAATGTCTACTGGTATCGCGGCGGCCTGAAGGCCTGGCAGATGGCCGGTCTGCCAACCTATCCGTCGGGATTCTAGGCCCGGCATGATCGCAACCCGGACTGCACGGCCCGCCCCGCACGGCACCACAACGGAGGATGCAATGACCCTGAAACCGGCGCTGATGCACCTGGCGCATCTGCTGTGCGTGGCGCTGGCGCTTGCCTCGGGCGCTGCCCGGGCAGAGGACCTGCCCGACCCGGCGGTCTGCGCCACCGAAGACGGCTGGCTGGAGGTTGCAACGGCCTACTACATCGCCCTGGTCGCCGCCCACAAGGCGGGCAAGCTCACCGACCAGCAGTCCACCGATCTGTCGGTCTGGTCGGTCCAGATGGACAACTACCTGATTGAGTCCAACAATTCCAAGGTGTACTGCGAACAGCTTCTTGCAGTGCGCAGGGCTTGGGGCTTCTAGAGCGGGATGAGGATTGGTGGAACCACCGCACCAGACCCGCTCCACACAATTTGACTCAAATTTCGCTTCACTTTGTCTCAAATATCCTGCGGGGGTGTGGGGGTGCAAAACCCCCAC
>JANNRR010000009.1:0-6920 GCA_031401675.1 Paracoccaceae bacterium | reverse complement strand
TGGCGGCGGAGTTGCTGGGCCGGGCCGGGCCGGGGTTCTTTGGCTGAGGCGATCATGCCGGCGCCACCGCCGTTTCGACCACCGACAGGAAATCGCCAATCAGCGCTGCGACCTGATCCGCCGCCTCTTCATGGACCAGATGGCCGAAGCCGGGCAGATTGACGCAGCTAGCGTAGGGCATTGCGGCGGCGGCGCGTTGTGACACCGAGGGCGGCACGGCGCGGTCGCCGGTGGCGGTGATCAGCAGGCAGGGCACGGTCTGTTGCGGCAGGCGGCGCAGCAATGCCGTAAGTTCCCATTGCGCCATCATCGCCAGCGTTGCCCCGACATGGCCTGGCATCCGCAGCAGCCGCAGATACTGCGCCTCGCCCGCCGCATCGATCCGGGACCCGGTCGAGGTCAGCAGGTGGCGCACCTGCGTCGGGGTGCCTGCCAGCCGGCTGAAGATCTGCGGCACCAGCGGCATCAGCGCCAGAAGCCGCGCCATTGCCGGGAACAGCCATCCCGACATGCCGTCAAAACTGCCAAGGGCGGCGTTGATGCCGATGATGGCCGGGGTCGGCATCACCTCGGCCAGGCGCAGGGCGATGGCGGCCCCGGCGGAATGGCCGATGATGGCTAAAGGGTGCCAGCCCTGCTGCCGCGCCAGAGCGGCGATATCGTCGGCCATGGCCTCGACGCCGCAGCGCTGCCGTGCGCCAAGGACCGAAAAGCCCTGCCCCGGCAGGTCCAGGGCAATGACCCGGTAGTGCCGGGACAGGAGCGGGATCAGGTGGCGAAAGCTGTGGGTCGCGCCACCGGCACCGTGGATCAGGAGAACGATCGGGCCCGCGCCGATGTCCTGTACGTGCCACAGGTGCGGTCGGCTAGCGATATGGCGCGAGGCTTGCCGAAAGGGCCAGTTGCCGGGGAGGGCCGGGGCCTGCATATCAGGTCACCAGAGCTGCCTGCAGCACGGCAGACAGGCGGTGCGCATCGGCGCGGGGCAATGGCAGGTAGCGGGCATCCAGCGCCCCGGCCAGTCGCTGCAGCGCCGGTTGCGGCCGGGTGGCGATGTCGATGACCAGACCGGGAATTGCGGCGGCGCGCAGGGCACCGGCAAGGCGCAGGCTGTCAGCCTCGGCCGCGTCGCGGTTGGCCGAGCCATCGAGCGCGATGTTGCCGCGGCCATCGGTCAGCAGCGCCACGGTCGGGGTCATGCCGCGGGCGCGGGTCTGGGTGGCCAGATCGAAGGCCATGCGCAGGCCCGCCGCCAGCGGCGTGCCGCCACCACCGGGCAGCGCGCCGAGCCGGCGTTTGGTCTGCACCAGCGAGCGGGTGGGCGGCAACAGCAGTTCGGCAGACCGGCCGCGAAAGGCGATGAGCGCGACGTGATCGCGGCGGGCGTAGGCGGCGGCCAGCAGCAGTTCCACGGCGCCCTTTGCCTCGGCCAGCCGCGACAGGGCCGACGAGCCGGAGGCATCGACGGCAAAGATCAGCACGCGGTCGGAACTGACCTGATAGCGTTTCAGCCGCAGGTCGGACTGGCGGATTTCAAGGCGGGTCGCGCCGGGCGTGCGGCGGCGCAGCTGCTGCCACGGGGCGGCGGCGCGCAGGGTGGCGACAAGATCGATGCGCTTGCCGGATCCGGGGGTGCCGGGGCGCGGTGGCAGCGGGCGGCCGCGGTGGTTGCCCTTGCGAACCGCGCCCGAGCCGTTGCCTCTGGCGCTGCGGGCGGCGCGGCCTGCGGCAAGGCGGGCCAGCAGGTCGGCGGGCAGGGCGGCGCGGACCGCCTGCAGCATGATGTCGTCGGGGATGCGGTCGTCGTCGGGTTGCGGCTGATCGCTGTCGCCGTCGCCGGGATCGGGGGGCGGATCGGTTAGCGGCGGCGCGGGGTCCCGGGCATCGTCGGCGGTTTCGGGCAGGTCGCCGCGATGCGCCAGGGCCAGTTCGGCGGCGTGGCGGAGCGTGTCTGCCGACGCTTCCGGTTCGGCGCGCCAGGCGGCAAGGGCGCGGGCGATGGCTGCGGCCAGCAGCGGCGCCCGCAGGCTGGCGATGCCCATGGCGGCGGCGACGGTGGTCAGGCTTTCGAGTGCGGCCTTGGGCAAGCGAGTGGCCGGCAGGCGGGCCCGGGCGGCGGTGATGGCGTCTGGATCAAGGGCAAGGTCATCGGTTTCGGACCAGGCGATATCGCCTAGGTCAAGAAACAGGCCAATGCGGTCGGCAAGACCCGGGGGCAGCGATTCGTCCGGCTCTGCCCCTTCGTCCAGCGCGATCAGGCAGGGGCCGGGATCATCCAGCCAGCGGGCGAGGCGGGCCGAAAGGCCGGGGGGGCAGCGTTCGGCCATGCTCAGGATCAGCGGGGCCGGATGCGACAGCAGGCCGGTGCTCGTCACCAGATGGCCGCTGGCCAGAGTAGCCGCCAGATCGACGCCGCCGAACAGGGCGGTGTCATCGATGCCGGGGTGGATGCGGCGGGCAGCCGGCAGCGCTGTGGTGACGCGGTCGCGCAGCGGGCTGGCGCGAGCACGCAGCCACAGGCCCCTGACGCCTGCCGGGTCAACTGCCAGCACGGCCAACGCCGCTTCGGCGCGTTGCCACGGCGTAAGCGGGCCAGTCAGTGGTTGGGTCAGCGGGGCGGTCACGGCAGGGTTTCCGCTACGGTGCGGGCCACGCGCGACGCTGAGCCGGCCTCGTCCAGCGGATCGCGGCGCAGGCGGTGACCAAGGGCGCTGCCGGCCACCTGTTTCAGATGGACGCGGGTCACGGTTGCGGCACTTTCAAACGCCGCCTGCGCCCGGGCGGCCCGCAGCAGCGTCAGTTCGCCGCGCAACCCGTCGGAGCCAAGCGCGATGCAGAGCGCGGCACAGTCGTGCAGCACGGCCCCCGGGGTTTTCAGGCTGGGCAGGGCGGCACGGGCAGCGAGGATTGACTTGCGCAGGGCGGTGTCTTTGGCGCGCCATTTCTTCATGAACGCGGCATTGTCGTTTTCATAGGCGTCGCGGCGGCGCATCACCTCGACCCGGGTTTCGATGTCGCGCGGCGACGTGACCTCGACCGACAGGCCGAAGCGGTCGAGAAGCTGCGGGCGCAACTCCCCCTCCTCGGGGTTGCCGGAACCGACCAGCACGAAGCGGGCGGCGTGGCGGATCGACAGCCCCTCTCGCTCCACCACGTTTTCACCGGACTGGGCGACATCGAGCAGCAGGTCGACGATGTGATCCTCCAGCAGGTTGACCTCGTCGATGTAAAGGTAGCCGCGATTGGCGCGGGCCAGCAGGCCGGGCTCGAACGCCTTTTCGCCGCGCGTCAGGGCGCGTTCGATGTCCAGTGCGCCGACCACGCGGTCTTCGGTGGCACCAAGTGGCAGGTCGATGACCGGGGTGGGACGCTGGACCAGCTTGCCGGATTTTGGGCCGGCCCAGTCGGGCACATCCTGAAGCCGTGCGGAATTGACCGGGCAACCATCCACCGCCATGATGTCCGGCAACAGCGCGGCCAGGGCGCGGACGGCAGTGGATTTGCCGGTACCGCGATCACCGAAGACCAGAACCCCGCCGATGCCGGGGTCGATCGCGGTCAGCACCATCGCCTGTTTCATCCCCTCTTGCCCGACGATGGCGGAAAACGGAAACGGCTGGGTCATGCGGCGGCCTTTGCCGCCAGCGGGCGGACGCCGCCCCAGCTGCCCCAGTCGTCCAGGATGCGAAAGCGGGCATAGAGTTCTTCGGAAAACCAGTTTTCGGCCCGCACCGCCTGAATGGCGCGGCCATGCGGGCCGTCGCCGCGCGCGAAATTGGCCATCGAGGCGGCATCGGGCCAGATCGAAACGGTGATCTGATGCAACAGCGGCAGCTCGCCGATGCCGATCTTGAAGATCACGTTGGGATCCTGGCCGATCACTGCCGAAATATCCGGCACCCGCCGCCAGAACCGCAGAAAGGTCGAGGCGCGCATGCTGGCCCGGGTCAGGGCGACGATGGGGCCGGGGTTGGGCGCGGCGGTAGGGGTGAACGGCGTGACGCCGGACCATTTGCCGCGGGCAGAGGTCGGTTCCAGCAGGATGGTCCAGCTTTCGGCGGCACGGCCCTGCCAGCGCCGGTAGACCGGTGCGGTACTGATGCGGTGGCGGGCGGTCGGCTCGTCCGGCCAGGTGGCGAGAATCGCCCAGACGGCGGTGTTGGGTTTCGGGGTGAAACCCTCGCCGGTGCCTGATCCGCACAGTTTCCAGAACCCGACATCCGGCATCCGCATGAACGACAGCCGAGCCGCGCCCATCTGCCCGAGCACCCAGAGCCGGGCGGGCAGCGTGGCAAAGCGGAAAAGCGAAAGACTTACGGTGTTGATGGCGGGTCCTCTGGTCCTGTGTCGGGGGAGTTTGACAGTCTTTGCAGCGGCTGGAAAGCAGAATGGCACGAATTATGCAGCAGAAAGCCAAGTATTGTAAATTCAACTAGACAGTATATCGTGAAACCATGCTTACACATGCCGAGTCCCTTTCCAGCGCAATATCACCTGCTTCGGGGGCCGATGCCATCGTTATCGGTGCGGGATTGGGCGGGCTGGCGGCGGCGATGCGGCTGGGGGCCAAGGGCTACCGGGTGACGGTGATCGACCGGCTGGACATGCCGGGCGGGCGCGGCAGTTCGATCAGCATGGGCGGCCACCGCTTTGATCTGGGGCCGACAATCGTGACGGTGCCGCAGGGGCTGCGCGAGCTGTGGGCGGTGTGCGGGCGCGATTTCGACAGGGATGTCGATCTGCGGGCGCTTGATCCGTTTTACGAGATTCGCTGGCAGGACGGGTCCCGCTTTACGGCGCGGCAATCGACACATGGGATGCGGGCCGAGGTGGCGCGGCTGTCGCCGGGCGATCTGGCGGGCTACGACAAGTTCCTGCAGGACAGCGAGCGGCGCTACTGGTTCGGGTTCGAGGATCTGGGCAGGCGGTCGATGCACCGGCTTTCCGACCTGTTGAAGGTGCTGCCGACCTTTGCCATGCTGCGCGCCGACAAGTCGGTGTATGCCCATGCGGCGGCGCGGGTGAAGGACGAGCGGCTGCGTTTTGCGCTGTCTTTCCATCCGCTGTTCATCGGCGGCGACCCGTTCCACGTCACCTCGATGTACATCCTTGTCAGTCATCTGGAGAAGGAATTCGGGGTTCACTATGCGATGGGCGGGGTCGCGGCGATAGCCCTGGCGATGGCCGGGGTGTTTGCGGCGCAGGGCGGGCAGTTGCGGCTGAATGCCGAGGTTGACGAGATTCTGCTGGAGCGTGGCCGGGCCAGCGGCGTGCGGTTGACCGATGGCCGGACGATTGCGGCGGACGTGGTGGTGTCGAACGCCGATGCCGGGCACACCTATGACCGGCTGTTGCGCAACCATCCGCGCAAACGCTGGACCCCGCGCAAGCTGGCGCGCAAACGCTGGTCGATGGGGCTTTTCGTCTGGTATTTCGGCACAAGGGGCACCGCGCTGAAATGGCCGGGGGTGGGGCATCACACCATCGTCGTCGGGCCGCGCTACAAGGAGCATATCCGCGATATCTTCATCCGTGGGCGTCTGGCCGGGGACATGAGCCTGTATGTCCACCGCCCGACGGTGACCGATCCGTCGGCGGCGCCACCGGGGGACGATACGTTTTACGCGCTGTCGCCGGTGCCGCATCTGGGGATCGGCAGTACCGACTGGGACACCGAGGCCGAGCCCTATCGGCAGAAGATGCAGAAGATGCTGGAGGAGCGGTTGCTGCCGGGTCTGGGCGAGCATCTTTCCGAGCAGCTGGTCTTTACCCCCAACTCTTTCGAGACACGCTATCTGTCGCCGCATGGCAGCGGGTTTTCCTTCGAGCCGCGCATCCTGCAATCGGCGTGGTTCCGGCCGCACAACGTATCGGAAGAAGCGCGCGGGCTGTACCTGGTGGGTGCGGGGACCCATCCCGGTGCCGGTTTGCCGGGGGTGATCGCCAGTGCCGAAGTGCTGGCCAAGCTGGTGCCGGACGCACCACGCCGGGCAATGCTGCGGATGGCGGCCGAATGATCGCCCGGGCGGATATGGACTATTGCCGCGAGACGATCCGGACCGGGTCGCTGTCGTTTCATGCCGCCTCGAAGCTGTTGCCGGCGCGGGTGCGTGACCCGGCACTGGCGCTGTACGCCTTTTGCCGATTGGCCGATGACGCGGTCGACGACAGCGCGCACAAGGCCCCCGCCGTGCTGAGCCTGCGCGACCGGCTGGACCTGGTCTATGCCGGGCGGCCGCGCAATTCGGGTGCCGACCGTGCCTTTGCGGCGGTGGTCGAGCAATTCGAGATGCCGCGCGCCCTGCCCGAGGCGCTGCTGGAGGGGCTGGCCTGGGATGCCTTTGGCCGGCAATACGACACCCTGCCGGATCTGCTGGCCTATTGCGCCCGGGTGGCCAGTGCCGTGGGGGCGATGATGTGCGTGCTGATGCGGGTGCGCGATGCCGACGCGCTGGCGCGGGCCTGTGATCTGGGGCTGGCGATGCAGTTGACCAACATCGCCCGCGATGTCGGCGAGGATGCCCGGGCCGGGCGGCTGTATCTGCCGCTGGACTGGCTGCGGGAAGAGGCGATCCGGCCCGACGAGTTTCTGGACAATCCGGCCCCCGACCCGCGCCTGCAACGGCTGACCCGGCGGCTGCTGGTTCAGGCCGAGGCGTTGTATGCCCGGTCCGAGGCAGGGGTTGCGGTGCTGCCGCTTGCCTGCCGCCCGGGGATATACGCGGCGCGGCATGTCTATGCCGGGATCGGCGGGGCGGTGGCGCGGCTGGGCTATGACAGCGTCAGCGCTCGGGCGCGGACCACCGGTCGGCAGAAGCTTGGCTGGCTGGGCTTGTCGCTGCTGCGGTCGGCGGCGTCGGCGGTCCTGCCGAAATCAGCGGTGCTGCATGCCCCATCCCGGCCGGAAGTGGCATTTCTGG
>JANNRR010000008.1:0-51137 GCA_031401675.1 Paracoccaceae bacterium | reverse complement strand
GTCCTGGAACCCGGGGCCGCTGACCCGGCCAGCTTCACGGGCCTGCTGGGAACCGGCGGCGACACCTTTGACTTTACCACGCTGAGCGATGCCGGCGTGCGCGAGAGGATTGCAGGCTATGACCGGCTGACCGGCGAAGTGGTGGTGGTTGACGGGGTGACGCTGAAGCGGACCGAGTTCGATGCGCACTCGACGCGCGAGGACGGTTCGACCATCTGGCACAGCAAGGGCAACGAGTACATTCATCCGGAGTGGCGGCTGTTCATCTCGGGTCGCGGGCAATGGGACGGCGGCGATGGCAGCGGCTTTCTGCCTTATGACTCGTCGCCGATGAGCTTCGCCTTTCCGGGTGAGCCGGGATTCTTCAGCACAACGCCGTTGTTCGAATGCGATTCCACGCTGTCGCAGGCCGATGGGGTGATCCGTGTCCGCGACTGAACCGACAGCCCGCAATCCGTCACCGCGCAACCCCGCCGCATCGGCCCGGCGGCAGGCAGAGTTTGCCGATGCGCTGGACCGGCCGGCGGTGCGGCTGCTGTACGAGGACGACACGTTGCGGATCAGGCTATTGCCGGGGCAGGGTGCCCGGGCGGTTCTGGCCTTTACCGGGCGACAGCAGGCATTGGGTGGCATGACACCCGACGAATTTGCCGGCTCCGCGGCGGACGGGTTGGTGAAAGACGGGCCGGAGAGTGGCGGGTTGACGAACCATGTGCTGTTCATCAGCGATCTGGTCAGCAGCTATTTCACCTCGGCCGGTCAAATGCAGCGAATAGCCGAGGTGGTGCGGGGCTTTGCCGGTGCCGAGGCGATTGCCGACCTGTCGGCTGTCGGCAATTCGATGGGGGGAACCGGGGCGATTCTGGCGGCGGCGCAGTTGCCGATCCGGCATGTCGCGGCCTTCAACCCGGCGATCCGATTCACCGCCGATCTGCTGGCTGACCCGTTCTGGGACGGGTTCCGCGAACGGCTGGGCCCCGATCTGATCCCGGACCTTGGTGCTTTGATGCAGTCTGCGTCGGCCAGGTTCTGGCTGACCTTTGGCGGCAGACGCGCCGATGACCGCAGCCAATGCGCGGCAGTGCCGCAGGCCGGTCACATCCGCACCCATATGATCGCCGGTCTGGGCCATGACCTGCCGCGCTGGCTGAAAGACCGTGGCCTGATCCGCCCGATTGTCCGGGCCAAGCTTTCCGGCGATGCAACCGAACTGAACCGGCTGTACCGGTTGGTCGCGGCAGCGGCGGGCGACCCTCTCCCCAGCACGGAGGAAGTGCGATGACCGGTCAACCAGCGACCTGCAACCGATCCGCGACGCCGCCCGGGTGGCGGCCATGACGCACATCGCGGCACCGATCGAGGGGCACTGCCTGTGCGGCGCGGTGACCATCCGGGTGGCGGGTCCGCATGATGCACGCCCCGGCGCCTGCCATTGCCGGATGTGTCAGCGCTGGTCGGGCGGGCTGTTCCTGTGCTTCAACGCCGACGCGGTGGGGGTGACGGTCGAAGGACCGGTGACGCGCTTTGCCTCGTCGGATTTTGCCGAACGGGCGTTTTGTGCGGTCTGCGGCAGCCACCTGTGGATGCGCAACACCGGGCCGGATGACACGGCCTATGAATTGATGCCCGGGCTGTTCGATGCGGCGCAGGACTGGCCTTTGCGGTCAGAGGTCTATTCCGACCGTGCGCTGGCGTCGGTGCAGCTTGGCGGCGATCACCGGCGGGCGACGCGCGCCGAATACGAGCGGAAAAACCAATTCGTCGAGGATGACACGCCATGACCTATGACCACGACTGGGTTCGCGCGGAAGAAGCCAAGCGGGCATACATGAACGATCATTCGCTTTATCGGGTGGATGACGAGCACGCCTCCTGCGGTGTCGGGCTGGTGGTGGCGATCAATGGCAAGCCCAGCCGCAAGGTGGTGGAAAACGGCATCAACGCGCTGAAGGCGGTCTGGCATCGCGGCGCGGTCGATGCCGATGGCAAGACCGGTGACGGCGCGGGCATCCACGTGCAGATTCCGGTGCCGTTCTTCTATGACCAGATCCGGCGCACCGGGCACGAGCCCGACATGGCCAAGCGCATCGCGGTCGGGCAGGTGTTCCTGCCGCGTACCGATTTCGGCGCGCAGGAACGCTGCCGGACCATCGTCGAATCCGAAGTGCTGCGGATGGGCTACTATATCTATGGCTGGCGGCATGTGCCGGTGAACACCGAAGTGCTGGGCGACAAGGCCAACGCCACCCGGCCCGAGATCGAGCAGATTCTGATTCGCAACGAAAAGGGACTGGACGAGGAGGCGTTCGAACGGGAACTGTATGTGATCCGCCGCCGCATCGAAAAAGCGGCTATTGCAGCACAGATTTCCGGGCTGTACCTGTGTTCGCTCAGCTGCCGGTCGATCATCTACAAGGGCATGATGCTGGCCGAACAGGTGGCGACCTTTTATCCCGACCTGATGGATGAACGGTTCGAGTCCGCCTTCGTGATCTATCATCAGCGCTATTCGACCAACACCTTTCCGCAATGGTCGCTGGCGCAGCCATTCCGCATGCTGGCCCACAATGGCGAGATCAACACGCTGAAGGGCAACGTCAACTGGATGCGCAGCCACGAGATCCGGATGGCATCGGGCGCATTCGGCGACATGGCCGAGGATATCAAGCCGATCGTGCCGTCGGGCACGTCGGACAGCGGCGCTCTGGATGCGGTGTTCGAGGCGCTGGTGCGGGCCGGGCGGACGGCCCCGATGGCCAAGACCATGATGGTGCCCGAGGCTTGGAGCAAGCAGGCGGTGGAAATGCCGCAGGCCTGGCAGGACATGTATTCCTATTGCAACGCGGTCATGGAACCCTGGGACGGGCCGGCGGCGCTGGCGATGACCGATGGCCGCTGGGTCTGCGGCGGGCTGGACCGCAACGGCCTGCGGCCGATGCGCTTTGTGGTGACCGGCGACGGGCTGCTGATAGCCGGGTCCGAGGCGGGCATGGTGCCGGTGGATGAAACCACCATCCGGCAGAAAGGTGCGCTGGGGCCGGGGCAGATGATCGCGGTCGATATGGCCGAGGGCAAGCTGTACCACGACACCGCGCTGAAGGACCGGCTGGCGGCGGCGCAACCGTTCGGCCAGTGGATCGCCAAGGTGATCGACCTGAACGCCCTGATGCGAGATGTGCCCGAGGCAGCGCTGTTTTCCGGCGCAGACCTGCGCAAGCGCCAGATTGCCGCCGGCTACACGCTGGAGGAACTGGAGCAGGTGCTGGCGCCGATGGCCGAGGACGGCAAGGAAATGATCGCCTCGATGGGCGATGATACCCCGGCGGCGGTGCTGTCGAGCCAGTACCGGCCGCTCAGCCACTATTTCCGGCAAAGCTTCAGCCAGGTCACCAACCCGCCAATCGACTCCTTGCGCGAAAGCCGGGTGATGAGCCTGAAAACCCGGTTCGGCAACCTGAAGAACGTGCTGGACGAGAACGAAAACCAGACCGAGATCCTGGTGCTGGAAAGCCCGTTCATCGCAAATGCCGAGTTTGACGAGATGGTGCGGCAATTCGGGGCGAACGTGGCGCATATCGACTGTTCCTTTGCCGGCGGCACCCCGGACGAGTTGCGCCAGGGGCTGGAGCGGATCCGGGCCGAGGCCGAGGATGCGGTGCGGTCTGGGGCCAACCATCTGGTGCTGACCGACCAACATCAGGGCGCGGCGCGGGTGGCGATGCCGATGATCCTGTGCACATCGGCGGTGCATTCCGGGCTGACGCGCAAGGGGCTGCGGACCTTTTGCTCGGTCAACGTGCGGTCGGCGGAATGTATCGATCCGCATTATTTCGCGGTGCTGATCGGTTGCGGCGCGACCACGGTCAACGCCTATCTGGCGCAGGATTCGATTGCCGACCGGGTGACGCGAGGGCTGGTCGAAGGCTCGCTGACCGACGCGATGCGCCGGTACCGCGATGCGATCAATGCCGGATTGCTGAAGATCATGTCCAAGATGGGGATATCGGTGATTTCGTCCTATCGCGGCGGGTTGAACTTCGAGGCGGTGGGTCTCAGCCGGGCAATGGTGGCGGAGTATTTCCCGGGCATGCATTCGCGGATTTCCGGCATCGGCGTCGCTGGTATCCAGCAGGAGGCCGAAGAGGTGCATGGCCGCGGCTGGAAGGGCGGCCCGTCGGTGCTGCCGATCGGCGGTTTCTACAAGGCGCGGCGGACCGGTGAAAAGCACGCCTGGGAAGCGCAGACCATGCACATGCTGCAGGCGGCCTGCGCTTCGGCGAACTATGACCTGTGGAAGCAGTATTCCGCCGCGATGCGGGCCAATCCGCCGATCCACCTGCGCGACCTGCTGGATGTCAAGGTGCTGGGCAAGGCGGTGCCGATCGACGAGGTTGAATCCATAACGTCGATTCGGAAACGTTTCGTCACGCCGGGGATGTCGCTGGGCGCGCTGTCGCCCGAGGCGCACAAGACGCTGAACGTGGCGATGAACCGGATCGGGGCGAAATCCGACAGTGGCGAGGGTGGCGAGGATCCGGCGCATTTCCTGCCGGATGCCAATGGCGACAACCCGTCGGCCAAGATCAAGCAGGTGGCTTCAGGCCGGTTCGGGGTGACGGCTGAATACCTGAACGCTTGTGAGGAATTGGAAATCAAGGTGGCCCAGGGCGCCAAGCCCGGCGAGGGCGGGCAGTTGCCGGGCATCAAGGTGACAGCGCTGATCGCACGCTTGCGGCATTCCACACCGGGGGTGACGCTGATCAGCCCGCCGCCGCACCACGACATCTATTCCATCGAGGACCTGGCGCAGCTGATCTATGACCTGAAGCAGATCAACCCGCGCGCCAAGGTGACGGTAAAGCTGGTCAGCCAGTCCGGCGTCGGCACCATCGCTGCCGGGGTGGCCAAGGCCAAGGCCGATATCATCCTGATTTCGGGGCACAATGGTGGCACCGGGGCCAGTCCGGCCACCAGCATCAAATACGCCGGCCTGCCTTGGGAAATGGGTCTGACCGAGGCGCATCAGGTGCTGGCGATGAACAACCTGCGCGAACGGATCACGCTGCGCACCGATGGCGGCCTGCGCACCGGGCGCGACATCATCATTGCGGCGATGATGGGGGCGGAGGAGTACGGGATCGGCACCGCCGCCCTGATCGCCATGGGCTGCATCATGGTGCGGCAGTGCCAGTCGAACACCTGCCCGGTCGGGGTCTGCACCCAGAACGAGGCGTTGCGGCAGAAATTTACCGGCACTGCCGACAAGGTGGTGAACCTGATCACCTTCTATGCCCAGGAAGTGCGCGAGATTCTGGCCGGGATCGGCGCGCGCTCGATCGACGAGATCATCGGACGGGCCGATTTACTAACTCAGGTTAGTAGAGGGGCGGCGCATCTGGACGACCTTGACCTGAACCCGCTGCTGATCACCGTCGATGGCGCGTCGAAGATCAAATATGACCGGACCAAGCCGCGCAATGCGGTACCCGACACCCTGGATGCCGAGATCGTCATGGACGCGGCGCGGTTCTTCGAGGATGGCGAGAAGATGCAGCTGTCCTATGCAGTGCGCAACACGCACCGCACCATCGGCACCCGCGCGTCCAGCCATATCGTGCGGAAATTCGGGATGCGCAACAGCCTGCAAGCCGACCATCTGACCATCAAGCTGACCGGTTCCTGCGGCCAGTCCCTGGGGGCTTTTGCCACAAGGGGATTGAAGATCGAGGTGATGGGCGATGCCAACGACTATGTCGGCAAGGGTCTGTCGGGCGGGCTGATCGTGGTACGGCCGCACATGTCGTCGCCGCTGGTAGCATCGGAAAACACCATCATCGGCAACACCGTGCTCTATGGCGCGACCGCGGGGCATCTGTTCGCCGCCGGCCGCGCGGGCGAGCGCTTTGCGGTCCGCAATTCCGGCGCGTCGGTGGTGATCGAAGGCTGCGGCTCGAACGGCTGCGAATACATGACCGGCGGGGTGGCGGTGATCCTGGGCAGCATCGGTGCCAACTTCGGCGCGGGCATGACCGGAGGCATGGCCTATGTGCATGACCCCGACGGCCGGGCCGAGGACCTGATGAACCTGGAATCGCTGGTCACCTGCGCCGTGTCGGTGCCGCATTGGGAGGCAGAGTTGCGCGGGCTGATCGAATGCCACCACGCCGAGACCGGCAGCCAGAAGGCAGCGGCCATACTGGCGGACTGGCACGCCGAGCGGGCGAACTTCCTGCAGGTCTGTCCGAAGGAGATGCTGAAGCACCTGGCCCATCCGATCAGTCTGGATGCCAGGGCGATGCCGGCGGAATAGGTGGGCAGGGTCCGCCGGTGAAGCCAGCGGGGAGGTCAGACCTGCACCACGCCGATCACATGGTTCTTGCCGTAGGTCTTGGCGCACTTCGGGCAGGTGGTGTAGAAGAAATGGACAGCCTTGGCGGGCGTGCCGCGCTTGTCGGCCAATGCCTGCATTTCGGAATACCAGTCCCTGGCGTGTTGATAGGACCCCTCGAACACCTTTGTCACGAAGTCACCGGACAGCGACGTCATTTCTTCGTCGGCAACGGGCTTCGTAACGGCAAACAGATGCTCGGATTCCCATGGGGACAGATCGCGGCTGAGCACGATGGTCTGATGCGGATCTGAGGCACCCTGATCTTCGATGTGGCCAAGGACACGCGAAAAGACGCGCCCCATGTTCAGCGGAACATGCGCAAGGCTGCGGGTGCTGGCCTTGACGAAGGGCTTGTTTTCAAAGTGCAGTTCTGCACCGTCCCAGCCCTCGGGATTGAACCTCGGGCAGCAGCCGGTCGTGTTGACGCTGTCATCATAGATTGGAAGGGTGTTGGTTTGCATGGCGATCCTCCTTTGCCAGATCAACCATCTCACAGAAACGCAGGCTGGTCGTTGATCCGCGTCAAACGCAGCTTCAACTTCAGTCGGGCCATTCGATTCCCGGTTACCGAATTGATCCTTGTCATGATCGCTTCGGACAACCCATGCGATGATCGGCGCGGTTTGTCCATTTGGAGGAAACGAAATGTCCGATCTGATCGTTGTGGCGTTTGATGATGAAGGGACCGCGTTCGAGATGCGGGCCGAACTGGTGAATCTGCAGAAGGAATATCTGCTGGAAATGGAGGATGTTGTCGTCGTAACCCGTTCTGCCGAGGACAAGGTGCAGCTGCACCAGGTGGCGAACCTGACCGCCATCGGCGCGGTAGGTGGCGGGTTCTGGGGCGCGCTGATCGGGCTGTTGTTCCTGAATCCGCTATTGGGCGCGGCAGTGGGGGCCGGGGCGGGGGCGCTGTCGGGTGCCTATTCCGACGTGGGCATCAACGATGATTTCATGAAGGAACTGGGGCAGACGCTGAAACCGGGGTCGGCGGCGGTATTCATTCTGGTGCGCAAGATCACGGCTGAAAAGGTGGTGGCGCGTCTGGGGGCATTCCGGGCGAAGGGGCTAGTGCTGCAGACCTCGCTGGCCAAGGACGACGAGGCGAGCCTGCGGGCGCTCCTGGACCGGGCCGTGCCCGTGGCGTGACCGGCCGACAGGGATAGCGGCGGCCATGGACTACCGTGGCCGCCTGCCAAGCGTGGTTTCAGGCTGCCCTTGATGCTGGCCGCGCCAGGCTACATCCTATTTCTGCGGCTCTGCCGGGTTTGCGGGCCTTTGGGCGGCGGTCTTGCGTTCCATCCCGATCCTGACATGGGAGGCCTTTGCGGCGATCACGCCCAGCACTGCCAGCCACGGCGCGGCCAGAACGAGGACGCCACCGGCACCCCGGGCCTTGACTCAGGTCAATGCCGGGTGGCCGGCGAGATGGTAGCTGTCGGTGACGCAGGGTCGCTGCACCGGGCGCAAGGAAGGACGCACCATGTGTGTGAGGGGAATTGGACTGATTGTCGCCGCTGTGTTGGGTCTGTTGCTGCCGGACGTGACGGCAGCATCGACCTATCGCTATGACTATCGCGGCAATCCGCTGACAGTGGTCAGCACCTATACCGGCAAGGTATTCACCACCGCAGGCTTCCGGTTTTCGGTCATGGTGGATGAGGCATTGCTGGGCGACACGGTCAGCAACGGTTTCGGCTTCGGCATTACCGTAGACACTTACAACTACCCCTACGATCAATCGACATTCAGCTGGTATTCCGACACCCGGACCGGGTCGCTGGTCCGCTATCGCGCCGGCACCATGATTGACCCGAATGGCGGCATTACGATTTCGGGGATGGATGTGTTTACCGGTGCACACTTCGGCGGGCTGCGGTTCGCCGTGGCCGCCGATGGCACGATCAGCTGGGACTTCTTCGGGCTGTATTTCGACTATGCGTCGCTGTTCTCCGGGATGGGCGGCGACGTCTACAACTCGGGCCAGACCGCCAGCGAGATCATCCGGACCGGGCCGCGCCCGCAGGACTATGACATTGTCTACACAGCGCTGAACTATTCGGCCCCGCCGGGCGAGTGGAGCCTGGTCGCCGCCGTGCCGCTGCCGGCAACGCTGCCGCTGACTCTGCTGGGGCTGGCCGGGCTGGTGCTGCTGGCGAGGCGCGGGCGCTCGACGTAATCTGGCGTTGCCAGACCCGGGTTGACCTGCGGCGCCGGATCGTGGCTAAGCTGCCGCCATGGCAAAGACTGCAGACCCCGTGGCCCGCAAGGCGGCAAAGCCCGGCCCGAAACCCAAGGCCAAGGCCGTGGCACCGCCGCCGGGCCTGATCCGGCGCGGTCTGCGCTGGCTGGCGCGGGGCGTGCTGGCGGTGGTGGCGTTTTACGCGCTGCTGATCCTGGCCTATACGGTGATCAACCCGCCGGGAAATCTTTACATGCTTTCGGAATGGCGGCGGCTGGGCGCGGTCGAGCGGACCTGGGTGCCGCTGGAGGCAATGGCACCGGAACTGGCGCGCAGTGCGGTGGCGGCAGAGGATGCGAATTTCTGCCTGCACTGGGGCTTTGACATGGCGGCGATCCGCGAGGCGCTGGATGACGGCGGCGGCCGCGGGGCCAGCACCATCAGCCAGCAGGTGGTCAAGAACGTGTTCCTGTGGCACGGGCGCAACTGGCTGCGCAAGGCGATGGAAGCGATGATCACGCCGGCGGTGGAACTGGTCTGGAGCAAGCGCCGGATCATCGAGGTCTACCTGAATGTCGCCGAGTTCGACGAGGGCGTGTTCGGGGCCGAGGCGGCGGCGCAGCATCATTTCCGGGTGTCGGCGGCCGAACTGACGCCGGTGCAGGCGGCAAGGCTGGCGGCTGTCCTGCCCGACCCCAAGGGCCGCGATGCCGCCAATCCGTCGTCTTTCGTGCGCAAACGCGCGGCGGCGGCGGCGGATGGGGCCGAAACCATCAAGGCGGACGGGCGGGCGGCCTGTTTCGGGGATTGAATTCACATTGAATTCGCCGCGCATCGGTTGCAAGACAGGGGGAACCGCCGTTTGGGTCCGTACCGATGAACCGACTGTTTCACATGCCGCTGTCGCCGTTCTGTCGCAAGGTGCGGTTGACGCTGGCGGAAAAGAAGATCGAAGTGGAACTGATCGAGGAGCGCTATTGGGAACAGGCCCCCGAGTTCCTGCGCCGCAATCCGGCCGGCAAGGTGCCGGTGATGAAGCTGGACGGCAGGACCATGTCCGAGAGCCAGGCGATCTGCGAATACCTGGAGGAGGTTTATCCGACGCCGCCCCTGATGCCGAAAGCCGCCGAGGACCGCTATGAGGTGCGCCGGCTGATCGCCTGGTTCGATGACAAGTTTCATCACGAGGTCAGTTCCAAGCTCTTGGGCGAGCGGGTGCACAAGAAGGTGATGGGGCTGGGCTATCCCGACAGCAAGAACGTGAAAACCGGGTCGCATCGGATCAAATATCATCTCGACTACATGGGCTGGCTTTTGGATCAGCGGCGCTGGCTGGCGGGAGACGTGATGACGCTGGCCGATTTCGCGGCGGCGGCGCATTTGTCGTGCCTCGACTATATCAGCGATGTCGACTGGAACCGGTCGGCGGTGGTCAAGGACTGGTATGCCAAGATCAAGTCGCGCCCCAGTTTCCGGTCGCTGCTGGCCGATCAGGTGCCGGGGTTCCTGCCGGCGCCGCATTACGCCAATCTGGATTTCTGATCCGGCAGCCGGGGGGCTGTCTGCCCCCCGGACCCCCCGAGGATATTTGCGAAAAGAAGAAGGGGCAAGGCATTGGGCTTGTCGGCACTGAAATCCCGGTTGCTTGCGCAGGCTTTGACCGAAGGCTTTGCCAAGGCAGGAATCTGCCGGCCTGATGCCATCCCGGCGGCGGCGGCGCGGCTGGCAGCGTTCGTGGCGGCGGGTCGCCATGGTCAGATGGGCTGGATGGCCGAACGCATGGCCTGGCGCGGCGACCCGGCTGCGCTGTGGCCCGAAGCGCGGTCAGTCGTGATGCTGGCCGAGGTCTACGGCCCCGTGGGCGATCCCCTGGCGGTGCTGGAAATGCGCAACCGGGGGGCGGTTTCGGTCTATGCGCAGGGGGCGGATTACCATGACGTGGTCAAGGCCCGGCTGAAGCGGCTGGGGCGCTGGCTGGTGGCGGAAACCGGCAAGACCGGGGCGGGTTGCGCGATCAAGGTGTTCGTTGATACCGCGCCGGTGATGGAAAAGCCGCTGGCAGAGGCGGCGGGGCTGGGCTGGCAGGGCAAGCACACCAACCTGTTGGCGCGCGATCTGGGCAACTGGTTCTTTCTTGGGGCGATTTTCACCACGGCAGAACTGCCGCCTGACGCGCCGGAGGCGGAGCATTGCGGGACCTGCACTGCCTGTCTGGACATCTGCCCGACCGGGGCGTTTCCGGCGCCGTATCAGCTGGATGCGCGGCGCTGCATTTCTTACCTGACCATCGAGCACAAGGGGCCGGTCGATCCGGACCTGCGGCCGCTGGTGGGCAACCGCATCTATGGCTGCGACGACTGTCTGGCGGTCTGCCCGTGGAACAAGTTCGCGGCCACGGCGCGCGAGGTGAAGTACGCGGCGCGCGACGCGCAACCGCCGCTGTTGGCCGAACTGGCGGTGCTGGATGAGCCCGGGTTCCGGGCACGTTTTGCCGGCAGCCCGGTCAAACGGATCGGCCGGGGCCGGTTTGTGCGCAATGTGCTCTATGCCATCGGCAATTCCGGGGATCCGGCCTTGCGGGCGGTGGCGGTGACGCTGTGTTCCGACGCTGATCCGGTGGTGGCCGAGGCGGCAGCCTGGGCGGTGCGCCGATTGACATGAGGGAATGCGGTGGCTGCCCCTGTGTCCGGCAGCCGATCGCCTGCACAAAATCTGCTGAACTGCTCGTGATCGTCTGCACGGCTGCCGGCTAGCCCTGACCCCGCAAGCCGGGCGTTGCCGGGCGTAAGCGGGGAGAGGCGAATGCAGATACCGGGAATGCGCGGGGTGCCGCGTGGTCTGGTTCTGGACGGCTGGTGGCTGTCAGAGGCAGCGGTGGCTGACAAAGAGCCGACATGGGCGGCGGCACGGGCCGGGCGGGGCGTGAAAGGCTGGCGGGCTGCCGGGCTGCTGCTGGCGCTGGTTGCGCTGGCGGATTGGCTGTTCTGGGGCCACTGGCCCGGCCTGTCGCTGGCGGTGTTTGCCGTGGCGCTGGTTGTGGCAATGCTGCTGCAGGCGGGCCTGATGCCGGGTCAGCGGCGATGGGTGGCGGTGATCGGGCTGTTGCTGTGTCTGTTGCCGGTGATCGAACAGGTACAGGCGCTGTCGGTGCTGTTCTGGATCGCCGGGCTGGGGCTTGCCGCAGGCGTTGTCGCCGGCGGGCAGGGGCCAGCCGGTGTCGCGGCAGTGGCGCTGCGGTTTCTGGCGGCGGCGCTGCCACAGATCGCCCGCGATCTTGAGCATGTGCGCCGGGTGGCAATGTTTGGAACGGATTGGATCGGGTGCGGGGAACGGGCCCTGCGGGTCTGGGCATTGCCACTTGCGGCGGGCGGCACCTTCATCCTGTTGCTGCTGGCCGCAAACCCGCTGCTGCAGCATTGGCTGCACCGGTTGACCCTGCTGCACTGGCCGGTGCCGGGGGCCGAGCGGATGTTGGCCTGGGGGGTGGTGGCCGGGGCCGTCTGGCCGTTCCTGGTGATTGCGGCGATGCGGGTCCGGGTGTTGCGGCCGCTGCATCCGGTGCGCCTGCCGATGCCGGGCGCGGGGCTGGTGAATGCGCAATCGATCACCGTTTCACTGATTCTGTTCAACGCGATCCTTGCCGTGCGGAGCGGGCTGGACGGGCTGTACCTGTGGGGCGGCGCGGTGCTGCCGGAAGGGGTGGGCCATGCCGAATATGCGCATCGCGGTGCCTATCCGCTGGTCGCGACCGCGCTTCTGGCGGGGCTGTTTGTCCTGATCTCGGCCCGCTATGCCCAAGGCTGGATGCTGCGGGCGCTGCTGGCGCTGTGGCTGGTACAGAATCTGGCGCTGGTGATCGCCGCCATCTATCGGCTTGACCTTTATGTCGGGGCCTTCGGGCTGACGCGGTTCCGCCTTGCCGCCTTTGTCTGGATGGGGCTGGTGGCGTTCGGGCTGGTGCTGACCGGCTGGCAGGTCTGGCGGCAGCGGAGCCTTTGGTGGCTGGCGCAAGGCAACGCGGCGGCGTTGGCTTTCTGTCTCTATTCCGCCTGTTTTGTCGATTTCGCCGGGGTAATTGCGCGCACAAACCTTAACACTTCCGGCCGGGGTGATGCGGTGCAGCGGGTCGATTCCGCCTATATCTGCGGGCTGGGCCCTGGCGCGGTTCCGGCAATCCTGGAATTTCAGCTCCGGACCGGGATCCGGCTATGTGCGACGGACGGTATCGCGGTGCCGCCGGTCGGCAACTGGCGTGAATGGGGCTTTCGGAACTGGCGGATCGCGCGCTACCTTGCGGTTCCGGGGGCGGAGGATCAGGCATACCCATGGCAGCGCCGCGCATATTGATTGTCGATGACGATCCGCAGATCCGCGATCTGTTGCGGATCACGCTGGAGCGCGAGGGCTACGGCATTCTGACCGCTGCCGACGGGGCAACCGCCCTGAGGATGGCGACACGCGAAAGGCCGGAGGCGATCGTGCTGGATATCGGTCTGCCGGAGGTTGACGGGCTGGATGTCTGCCGCCGGTTGCGGCAGGGCGGCGCGGTGCCGATCCTGTTCCTGTCGGCGCGGGGCGACGAGATTGACCGGGTGGTCGGGCTGGAACTTGGGGCTGACGACTATGTAACCAAGCCGTTTTCGCCGCGTGAACTGGTGGCCCGCATCCGTATCCTGCTGAAACGCTCGGCCCCGCGCACTGAAGCGATGACGCGTGGCGTGCTGGCGCTGGACATGGCGCGCCATCTGGCCACCGTGGCCGGCCAAGCGGTGGCGCTGACCGCCAGCGAAATGCTGCTGTTGCAGCGGCTGATGCAACGCCCCGAGCATGTCGCGACCAGGGCGCACCTGACCGAAGCGCTGTATGGCAACTCGGCCCATGTGTCGGAGCGCACCCTTGACAGCCATCTGCGCAACCTGCGGCACAAGCTGTCCCGGGCCGGCTGCGGTGATGCGGTCACCACCGTGCACGGCGTTGGCGTGCGGCTGGGACCCTGTGCCGGTGACTAGCAGCGCGCGCAGCATCCGGGCCAAATGGCGGCCGAGGCTGTCGCTGGTCCTGGCCGGTGTGCTCGGGTCGGTGTTGTGCCTGCCGATGGCGGGGCTGTTCGTGGTGCGCTGGTTGCTGCCGCAGACCGGCTTTCGCGGTGCGGCGCTGCTGGTCGGTGCGGCGATGCTGCTGCTGACGGCAGTGCTGGGGGCGATGCTATGGCGGCTGATCCAGGGACCTGTCAGCGGTCTGGCGCAACGGGCGCGGGAGTTGAAGGCAGGGGATCAGGCTGCAACAGAGCCTTTGGATCACTATGGCACCCAGTAGTTTCAGGCTCTGGGGCAGGCGGTGCTGGACATGGCGGGCACGTTGCAGCGCCGCGAGCAGGGGCTGCGCACCTTTGCCGACCATGTGACGCACGAGCTGAAATCGCCGCTGACCACGATCAAGGGGGCGGCGGAACTGCTGGAGGTGCCGGCCGGGTTGCCCGAAGCCGACCGCTTGCGGCTGGTCCGTGCAATTGCGCTGGCATCGGACCGGATGCAGGCGCTTCTGGACGGTCTGCGGGCACTGGCGCAGGCACGCGAGCCGGTCGTCGCCGGCACCGCAACGCTGGCCGGGGTCACCGAACATCTGCGGCAGGACCACCCCGGATTGAGCCTGCGCCTTAGTGGGGCCGATCTGATCCTGCCGGTCCCGGCAAATGTCTTGCGGATGGTTCTGGGGCACCTGCTGACCAATGCAGCGGAGCATCAGGCGACGCGCGTGGGTCTGGACGCGGGGTCATCAGATCCGCTCGTCTTGCGAATTTCAGACGACGGAGCCGGGATTTCGCCCGGCAACCTGCCGCATCTGTTCACGCCGTTCTTTACCACCCGGCGCGAACAGGGCGGCACCGGCATGGGTCTGGCCATCAGCCGCAGCCTTTTGGAAAGCGCCGGGGCCACAATCGAGGCCGAGGCGTCGGCAGGCGGGACGGCGTTCGTGATCCGGTTCTAGCGCGCCATCGCCAGCAACCCGTCCACATCCAGATGCGCCTCCACATGCGCCGCCAGCGCGTCCAGCGTTGCTTCCAGCCCGGCCGCATAGTCAAGGCTGCCGGGTGTGGCCCCTAGCCCGGCCAGAAAGGCGCGGCGGAAGCTGTCGGCGCCGAACAGCCCGTGCAGATAGGTGCCGATGATGCGGCCATTGGCGGACTGCGCGCCCTCGGGCCGACCGCCCACCTGAGCAAACGGCCGGGAACGGTCCGGCCCGTCACTCTCTCCGATATGAATCTCGTATCCGGTCAGGGGTGTATTGCTGGCGACATGACGGCCCTCGATCCGGGTCAGCCGCTTGTCGCCGGTCATGACGGTGGCGATGTCGAGAAGGCCGAGCCCGGGCGTGTCGCCGGCGGCGCCTTCAATTCCGGCGGGATCAGACACAGTTCTGCCCAGCATCTGATAGCCGCCGCAAAGGCCGAGCACCCGTCCGCCGCGCCGGACATGGGCGTGGATGTCCCCCTCCCAATCCTGCGCCCGCAGAAAAGCCAGATCGGCCCTTGTGCTCTTGCTGCCGGGAATGATGACCAGATCGGTATCCCCGGGAATAGGCTGGCCGGCGCGGATCATGCGCAGGGTCACGCCGGGTTCCAGCTTCAGCGGGTCCAGATCGTCGAAATTGGCGATCCGCGACAACACCAGGCAGGCGATGTGCAAGCCGCCGCTGCCCGTGGTGCCGCCGATATCCAGCGCATCCTCGGCGGGCAGGCGGTGAGCTTCACCGAACCACGGCACGACGCCGTAGCCGCGCCAGCCGGTGCGCTGTTCGATCAGCCTGTAGCCTTCGGCGAACAGTTGCGGGTCGCCGCGAAACTTGTTGATGGCAAAGCCCGCGATCATCGCCGCATCGGCGCGGTCGAGCACCGCCTGGGTGCCGACCAGTTGCGCGATTACCCCGCCCCGGTCGATGTCGCCCACCAACAGCACCGGCACCGCCGCCGCCCGCGCAAACCCGATGTTGGCAATGTCGCCGGCCCGCAGATTGACTTCTGCCGGGCTGCCCGCACCCTCGACAATCACCAGGTCAGCCCCGGCCCGCAGCCGGGCAAAGCTTTCCAGCACCGGCACCAGCAGCTGCGGTTTCAACGCCGCATAGTCACGCGCCCGCACCGTCGCCAACCGCTTGCCCTGAACGATGACCTGAGCGCCGACCTCCGACTCGGGCTTCAGCAAGACCGGATTCATGTCGGTGTGCGGCTCGACCCCGCAGGCCAGCGCCTGCAGCGCCTGCGCCCGCCCGATCTCGCCGCCATCCACGGTCACGGCGGCGTTGTTCGACATGTTCTGCGGTTTGAATGGCCGCACCCGAAGCCCGCGCAGGCTGGCCGCCCGGCACAGCCCGGCCACCAGCATGGACTTGCCGACATTCGAGCCGGTGCCCTGAATCATCAGGGCGCGGGTCATCGGCTTGGACTGCCGTGACAGGTTTCTTCTTGGCTGAAATACCCCCGCAGGAGGCCCTTGGCCGACCGGCAAACCAGAAAGCGGGTATTCGGGCCAGGAAGAAGCTGCATCGTCAGAACTCGACCCCTGCCTGAGCTTTCACGCCCGAGCGGAACGGATGCTTGACCAGCGTCATTTCGGTCACCAGATCGGCCAGATCGATCAGTTCCGGCCTGGCGTTCCGACCGGTCAGCACCACATGCGTCATCGGCGGCTTTTCTGTCGCCAGAAAAGACACGATCTCGGCCAGATCAAGGTAATCGTAGCGCAGCGCGATGTTGATCTCGTCCAGCAGCACCAAGCGGTTGCGGGGGTCGCGGATCAGGTCCTTTGCCTTTTCCCATGCGGCCCGCGCGGCTGCGATGTCGCGGTCCTTGTCCTGCGTTTCCCAGGTAAAGCCCTCGCCCATCGCGTAGAACTGGCACAGGTCGCTGAAATGCGTCTCGATCATCGTACGTTCGCCGGTCGACCAGGCGCCCTTGATGAACTGCACTACCGCGCAAGGAAAGCCGTGGGCGATGCAGCGCAGGATCATGCCGAACGCCGCCGAGGATTTGCCCTTGCCGGCCCCGGTATGGACGATGATCAGGCCCTTGTCGCCGGATTTGCCGGCCATCATCTTGTCGCGGGCCGCCTTGATCCGGGCCATCTTGGCGGCATGGCGGGCGGTTTCATCATTCATCTGGTCGGTCCTTCGCTTGACAAGGCGCCGGCCAGGGGCTCTGGTATGGTGGCGCTGGTGCTTGTCGTAAGACAGGCGAAGAGGGAATGCGACAGGAAACGTCGTCGAAAGACGGTGCTTGCAAGCGCAGCCGCCCCCGCGACCGTGACCGGAGAGGCGGGTCAAGCCACTGGCCGCAAGGCTCGGGAAGGCGATCCGCCGTTGGGGCAACCCTTATCCGTTAGCCGGGAGACCTGCCAGCGCCCCGGAGACCCGGGATGTACGGTGCGGACGGGGTGATCCGCAGTCGGTTCGGGTGCTTTTGCGCCCTGCTGGCTGCCATTCCGCCGAAATAGGGAAGGTGGAATGCAGCATAATCCGGTCCCGGTTGAGCTACTGGTCTGCATGACATGCAAGCGAGGCCTAGCTCTTGATCCGGCGCAACCGCGCCCCGGTGCAGAACTACTGGGATTGATCGAAGCCGCCGGCCTGCCGCATGGGGTGGCGCTGCGCGGCGTGGAATGCCTGTCGAACTGCAACCGGGGTTGCACCGTGGCCCTGCGCGGGGCGGGGCGGTGGAGCTATGTTTATGGCGATATAGACCCCGAAATTCACCTGGCCCCGCTTTTGGAGGGGGCCGCGAAGTACCGGGACACTTTCGACGGGCTGATCCCCTGGCGCGAGCGGCCCGAGATTCTGCGCAAGGGCGTGATCGCCCGCATTCCGCCATTGGAGGCACGATGAACAGTTTGGCAAAGGTGCCGGTGACGGTGATCACCGGCTTTCTCGGCTCGGGCAAGACCACGCTGATCCGGCATCTGATGCTGAATCCGCAAGGCAAGCGACTGGCGGTTCTGGTCAATGAATTCGGCGATCTTGGGGTGGACGGCGATATCCTGAAAGCATGTGCCGACGCCAATTGCCCTGTGGAGAACATCGTGGAACTGGCCAACGGCTGCATCTGCTGCACGGTGGCCGACGATTTCATCCCGACCATCGAGGCGTTGCTGGCGCTGCCGACCCGTCCCGATCACATCCTGATCGAAACCTCGGGGCTGGCGCTGCCGAAGCCGCTCTTGAAGGCATTCGACTGGCCCGATATCCGCAGCCGGATCACGGTGGACGGGGTGATTACCGTGGCCGATGCCGAAGCGGTGGCGGCCGGGCGGTTCGCGCCGGATCCAGAGGCGGTGGCGGCGCAGCGGGCGGCGGATGGCGCGGTCGACCATGAAACACCCTTGTCCGAAGTGTTCGAAGATCAGATTGCCTGCGCCGATATCGTGCTGATGTCGAAAGCCGATCTGGTCAGTGCCGCCGTCATGCAGCAGGCCCGTGCCGTGGTCGCGGCCGAAGCGCCGCGCAAAATGCCGATCCTGGAGATGACCGAGGGCAGGATCGACCCGCGGGTGATCCTGGGGCTGGCGGCGGCGGCAGAGGATGACCTTGACGCGCGCCCGTCACATCACGACGGCGAGGACGCGCATGACCATGAAGATTTTGACAGCGTGGTGATTGAATTGGCAGAAATGGCCGAAATAGAGCCTTTGGTGGCGCGCGTCATCGCGCTGGCCCGCGATCACGGCATCCTGCGGGTCAAGGGATATGTGGCGGTGTCCGGCAAGCCGATGCGGCTCTTGTTGCAGGCGGTCGGCGAGCGGGTGCGCACCCAGTACGACCGGCCCTGGGGCAGCGACCCGCGCCGGTCGCGGCTGGTGGTGATTGCCGAACGCGGCGACATCGACCGGGAAATCCTCCGCGCTGTCCTGATCGGCTAGGCCATGCACGTCATCTTTCGCGAAAGCCACGGGCTGGAGGAAAGCGAGGTTCCGACGGATCTGCGGCAAAGCCCGGCCGATCTGGTGGTGCTGTCGTTTTCGGACTCCGACCTGGGAGCGTTTGCGGCGGGATGGCATCGGGCGGGCGGCACGCTGCCGGGGTTGCGGCTGGCCAATCTGGTGGCGCTGAAGCATCCGCTGTCGGTCGATACTTATGTGGAACAGACCCTGTCCGGGGCACGGGGCATCCTGATCCGGCTGATCGGCGGGGTGTCCTATTGGGCGTACGGGTTGGCCCAAGTCGAGGCTATCGCGCGGGCGCGCGGCATCGCCTTGGCGGTGCTGCCTGCCGACGGCCGGCCGGATCCGCGACTGGACGCGCTCTCGACCGTGCCCGCCTCGACGCTGCACCTGCTGGCCCGGCTCTGTGACACTGGCGGCGCGGTGGCGGCGCAGGCGGCGCTGGCGCAGTTGGCTTTAGCGGCTGGGCTTTATGCCGGGCCGGTAAGCGGGGCCAAGAGCCTGCCGGAGGTCGGGTTCTACACGCCCGAGGCCGGGGCGATGTGTGCGGCAATCGAGCCTGTTCCGGCGCAGAACCGGGTGCTGATCACGTTTTACCGCGCCTATCTGACGGCTGCCGATCTGGACCCGGTCGACCGGCTGTTTGCAGCGCTGCGGGCGCGCGGCATGGCACCGATGGGGCTGTTCGTGCCGTCGCTGAAGGCGCCCGATGCGGCGCGCTGGCTGGTGCGCTGGGTCAAGGTGCTGGCCCCGAAAGCCATCATCAACGCCACGGCCTTTTCCGGCATCGGCGCGGTCGGTCCCGGCTCGCCCTTGGATGCGGCCGAGGTGCCGGTGTTTCAGGTGGCGCTGGCCACCTCGACCGAGCGCGACTGGGTGGCGGCAGAGCGCGGGCTGTCGCCGACTGATCTGGCGATGCATGTGGTATTGCCAGAGGTCGACGGGCGGCTGTTTGCCGGCGTCGCCTCGTTCAAGCAGCCGGGCAAGGCCGACCCGGCGCTGCAGTATTCCCGCTTTGCGCATCAGGGACAGCCGGGGCGGGTCGCAGCGATTGCCGACCGGGTGGCGGGTTGGGTCCGGCTGGCCGGATTGCCCGAGGCCGGGCGGCGGGTGGCGCTGGTGCTGTCGACCTATCCGGGCAAGGCGCATCAGATGGCGCATGCGGTGGGGCTGGACGCGATTGCCTCTGCCGAGGCAATTCTGGATGATCTGAAGGCTGCAGGTTATACGGTTTCAGCCGGAACAGAGCCTGTATCGGCTCTGTTGACTGCGCGGACCGGCTGGTCGCTGGCCGCCTATCGGCAGGCGCTGCAGACGCTGCCGGAAGCCTTGCAGGAACGATTACAGCAGGCCTGGGGCCCGGTTGAGGATGACCCGCTGGTTGCTGGCGGGCTGTTTCAGTTTCCCGCGCAGCGCCGGGGCAACGTACTGATCGCGCTGCAACCAGAACGTGGAGACACGGTACAACGGGCGGGCGACTATCATGATCTGAACCGGGTGCCGCGTCATTCCTATGTGGCTTCTTATCTGTGGTTGCGCAGTCAGGTCGATGCGCTGGTGCATGTCGGCGCGCATGGCACGCTGGAATGGTTGCCGGGAAAATCGGTGGCGCTGTCGGAGACCTGCTGGCCCGAGGTGCTGGTGGGGGCGCTGCCGGTGATCTATCCGTTCATCGTCAATGATCCCGGCGAAGCGGCGCAGGCCAAGCGGCGGATCGGCGCGCTGACCATCGGCCACATCACGCCGCCCCTGCGCGCCGGGGGGATGCCCGCGCCGCTGGCCCGTCTGGAACGGTTGCTGGATGAATATTCCACCGCCGACGGGCTGGACCCGAAACGCCGCGACCGGCTGATTGCCGACATCAGGGCCGAGGCGGTTTCGGCAGGAATAGAGACAGATTTGGGGATTGCACCCGGCCTGAGCGCCGCCGAGGCGATGCCGCTGATCGACCGGTTTGTCTGTGATGTAAAGGAAAGTCAGTTCGGGGACGGTCTGCATGTGTTTGGCCGGGTTTCCGTGGTGCCGGGCTGCGATATCGCTGCATCGGCACGGGCGGAAAGCCGGGCGCTGCTGGATGCCCTGGCCGGCCGCCGGGTCGCAGCGGGGCCATCGGGCTCGCCCTGGCGCGGGCGTGCCGATGTGCTGCCGACCGGGCGCAACCTTTACACCACCGACCCGCGCGCCGTACCGTCGCGGGCGGCGTTCGCGCAAGGCGGCAAGCTGGCAGGCGAACTGATCCGCCGCCATTTGCAGGACCACGGCGACTATCCGCGCGGGCTGATCGTCGATCTGTGGGGCTCGGCCACCATGCGCACGGCAGGCGAGGAGTTCGCCATGGCGCTGCATCTGTTGGGGGTCAGGCCGCTGTGGGACGACGGCTCGGACCGGGTGACAGGGTTCGAAGTGCTGCCGATCGCAATGCTGGACCGGCCGCGCATCGACGTGACGCTGCGAGTTTCCGGCCTGTTTCGCGACGTGTTTCCGACGTTGACGAGCCTGTTCGGGCAGGCGGTGGCGGCGCTGGCTGCGCGTGACGAGGCACCGGACTGGAACCCCTATGTCCGGCAGGCGGCAGCGCGGGTCTATGGACCGGAGCCGGGGACCTATGGTCTGGGGATGGGCGATGCCGCCGAGGATTATGCAGACGGCCGGGCCAGGGCGGGCAAGGCCTGGCTGACCGCCAGTTCCTGGGCGCTGGATCAGGGTGCGGCGGTGGCCGATCCGGTCGGGATCAGGGCGCGGGTGGCCGCGGCGGATGCCTTTGTGCATCTGCAGGACCTGCCGGAAACCGACCTGTTGCTGGCGGCCGATCATGCCGCACATCAGGCCGGGTTCGCGGCGGCGCAGGCCGTGACCGGTGGCAAAGCCGCGCTCTATCATCTGGACGCGACCCGGCCCGAGGCACCGCGCGCCCGGACTTTGGCCGAGGAGATTGCGCGGGTGGTGCGGGGCCGCGCCGCCAATCCCGACTGGGCGGGCGGCATGATGCGGCACGGTTTTCGCGGTGCGGCAGAGATTGCGGCGACGCTGGATCACATGGCGGTCTTTGCGCATCTGGCCGGGGCAGTCGCGCCGCATCTGTTCGACCTGTACCACGACGCGACGCTGGGGAGCGACGAGGTGCGCGACTTTCTGGCCCGCGAAAATCCCGGGGCGCTTGCGGCGATGCAGGGTCGGTTCCGCGACCTGCATGCCGCCGGTCTGTGGGCCACCCGGCGCAATTCGATCCTGGCCGGGCTGGGGGTGGGGCATGATGCCGCATGAGCCAACCGGCCGACCGGCACCCAAAGGCTGGTGCCCCGGCGCGCATCGCCCGATGCTGTCGGGTGACGGGCTGATCGTGCGGGTGCGGCCCAGACTGGCGCGCCTTACAGCGGCGCAACTGCGCGGTCTGGCCGAGGCGTCGCTGGCCCATGGCAACGGCATCATCGATCTGACCAGCCGCGCCAACCTGCAGCTTCGCGGCGTGAAACAGGCCGGAACAGAGCCACTTTTGCAACATCTGGCACATCTTGGCCTGCTCGACACCGATGCTGCTGCCGAAGGACGGCGCAATCTGCTGTGCGCCCCGGGTTGGATTGCCGGGGATGCCACCCACCGTCTGGCGCTGACGCTTACCGAGCGGCTGGTGGACTTGCCCGCCTTGCCCGCGAAGTTCGGCTTTGCCGTGGATGCCGGGGACGGGCCGATCCTGTCGGATGCCCCGTCGGATATCAGGATCGAGCGCGGGGCCAGCGGCGGGCTGATCCTGCGGGCCGATGGTCGGGGGCTCGGCACATCGGTGACAGAGGCGGAGGCCACGGATAAGGCCATAGCGCTGGCGCACTGGTTTGTGCAGGCCGGCGGCAGCGGGCGCATGGCCGGGTTTGACGCGCCATTGCCCGCCTGGGCTGCGCCCGTTGAAGCGACGGCGCCGCGCCTGCCGCGGCTTCGCCCGGGGCTGCTGCCGCTCGGGGCCTGCCTTGGCGTCGCCTTTGGTCAAATCAGCGCGGACGACCTGTTGCGATTGCCGCCGGTATCGGTGCGGGTGACACCGTGGCGGCTGCTGGTGCTGGAGGGGCTGGCGGCGATGCCCGCCGCCAACGGCTTTCTGACCGACCCGGATGACCCGCTGCTGGCGGTCGATGCCTGCCCGGGCGCGCCGATGTGCAGCGCCGCGACCGTTGCCACCCGCGATCTGGCGCGGCGGCTGACACCGGTTCCGGGCCGCAGCCTGCATGTCTCGGGCTGCGCCAAGGGTTGTGCCCGTGCCAAAGCGGCGGATGTGACGCTGGTCGGCCGGTTGGGGCGTTTCGATGTTGTCCGGCTCGGGACGGCATGGGATACGCCCAGCCAGACCGGTCTGTTGCCCGAGGAGGTTTTGGCGTTCGATGCCTTATAGCTATGAGACCGACGGGGCGGCCATCTATCTGGCCTCGTTCGCGATGATCCGGGCCGAGGCCGATCTGGCAGGCTTTGCGCCGGACGAGGAACCGGTGGCGGTGCGGATGATCCATGCCGCCGGCATGGTCGATCTGGCCGCCGAGATCCGGTTCTCGCCCGGGTTCGTCACGGCGGCGCGTGCGGCGCTGAACGGCGGTGCACCGATCCTGTGCGACGCCCGCATGGTCAGCGAGGGCGTGACGCGGCCGCGCCTGCCTGCGGCCAATCAGGTGATCTGCACCTTGCAGGACCCGGGCGTGCCTGATCTGGCCAGACAAATGGCAACCACCCGCAGCGCCGCCGCGCTGGAGTTGTGGCGACCGCACCTCGCGGGTGCCGTGGTCGCCATCGGCAATGCCCCGACCGCGCTGTTTCACCTGCTGAACATGCTGGAGGACCCGGCTTGCCCGCGCCCGGCGGCGATCATCGGCTGCCCGGTCGGGTTTGTCGGGGCACAGGAGTCGAAAGCCGCACTTTGGCAGTCCGGTGCCGCGCCTTGCGTGATCGTGCAGGGGCGAAAGGGCGGCAGCGCCATCACCGTGGCGGCAATTAACGCCCTTGCGAGCCCGCGGGAATGATCATGGCCGCCGGATCAGGCACGATCTACGGCGTCGGCCTTGGCCCCGGCAATCCTGATCTGATGTCGGTCCGGGCCGACCGGCTGATCCGCAACGCCCGGCATCTGGCCTATTTCCGCAAGGCCGGACGGCCGGGGCAGGCCCGCAGCATCGTGCAGGGCATGTTGCTTCCGGGTGTGGTGGAACTGGCGATGGAATATCCGGTCACCACCGAAGTGGCGCTGAGCGATCCGGCCTACAACGGCACGCTGGCACCGTTCTACGCCGATTGCGTGGCGCAACTACTGGCTTTGGCGCAGGCGGGCCGGAATGTGGTGGTGCTGTGCGAAGGCGATCCGTTCTTTTATGGCAGCTTCATGCATCTGCACTCCCGCCTGCAGGGTGTGGTGCCGGTCGAAGTGCTGCCGGCTGCCACCGGAATGTCGGGGGCCTGGACGGCAACGGGGATGCCGATCACCTGGGGCGACGATGTCCTGACCGTACTGATGGCGACCCTGCCGGAGGCGGAACTGGCGCGGCGGATGGCCGATACCGACGCGCTGGTGGTGATGAAGATCGGGCGCAATATCGACCGGGTCCGCCGGGCGCTGGCCATCGCTGGCAAGCTGCAGGCGGCCTGGGTGGTGGAGTTTGCGACCATGCCGCAGCAGCGGGTGCTGCGGCTGACCGATCTGGCCGAAGGGGTGACGCCCTACTTTTCGATCGTGCTGGTGCATGGTCAGGGCCGCCGGCCATGACCGGCTGGCTGGCCATTGCCGGGCTTGGACCGGGGGATCAGGCTCTGATCACGCCGGAAGTGGCGGCGGCACTGGCCGGGGCCAGCGATGTTGTCGGCTATTATCCCTATGTCGCCCGGGTGGCCGACCGTCCGGGGCTGTCCCGGCACGGCTCCGACAACCGGGTCGAGGTTGACCGGGCCGGGCTGGCCTTGCGACTGGCGGCGGCGGGCCGCCAAGTGGTCGTGGTCTCCTCGGGTGATCCCGGCGTGTTTGCCATGGCCTCGGCGGTGTTCGAAGCGGTCGAGGCCGGCGATCCCGGCTGGCGCAACCTCGATATAAGGGTGTTGCCAGGAATTACCGCGATGCTGGCGGCGGCGGCCCGGGTCGGCGCGCCCCTGGGCCATGATTTCTGCGTTCTGAACCTCAGCGACAATCTGAAGCCTTGGGCGCTGGTCGAGCGGCGGCTGCGGCTGGCGGCGCAGGCCGATTTCGTCATGGCGTTTTACAACCCCCGCTCGGCGTCGCGGCCGCTGCAATTCGCCCGGGCGCTGGCGGTGCTGCGCGAGGAATGCCCTGATGCCCGGCCCGTGCTGTTTGCCCGCGCCGTCAGCACCTCCGAAGAATTAGTCCGCGTGGTGCCGCTGCCGGAGGCGACGCCCGAAATGGCCGACATGCAGACACTGGTCATCGTCGGGTCCAGCCAGACCCGGCTGATCGAGCGCGCCGCCGGCCTGCCGTTTGTCTATACGCCGCGGAGTGCGGGATGACCGAGCCACGCCATCACTTGCGCCACCGTGTGCACCTCATGTCGCGTTGGCGGGGCTGGTCGGTCAATCAGAATTACCGGCAACCCAAGCTGGCGCGCCGCAATGATCTTGGCCTCAGCCCCGCTGCCACCGGCGTTCTTGGCAACGACAGTGTCGATTTGGTGCACCTGCAGCAGGGCGGCATCGTCGGCCACGGTAAACGGACCTCGCGCGATGAGCGTCGTGGTGTGCGGCAGCGGCAGTGCCGTCGGCGGATCGACCAGCCGCAACAGATAGTGGTGCTGCGGCTGCGCGGCAAATTCCGCCAGATGCTGGCGGCCGATGGCCAGAAACACCCGGCGCGGCGGGCCGGCCAATGCGGCGGCGGCGGCGCCGATGTCCGCCAAATGGGTCCAGCGGTCGCTGGGGTCCGCCACCCAGGCCGGGCGCAGCAAGGCGATCAGCGGCGTTCTGGCCAGGGCCGCAGCCGCGACCGCATTGCGGCTGATTTCGGCGGCAAACGGGTGGGTCGCGTCGATCAGGTGGCTGATGCGTTCGGACCGCAGATAGTCCGCCAGCCCGGCCACGCCGCCAAAGCCGCCGATGCGGACCGGCACAGGTTGCGCACGCGGGGTGGCGACCCGGCCGGCATAGGACAGCGTTGCCGCCAGTCCGGCAGATGCCACGGCTTCGGCCATCTGGCTGGCCTCCTTGGTGCCGCCAAGGATCAGGATGTTCTGGATCAGGATATTCGGCATGGCTAGACCCTGGCTGACCATCGTCGGTCTGGGCGAGGATGGACCGGACGGCCTGTCTGGCGCAAGCCGCGACGCGATTGCCACTGCCGATCTGGTGGCCGGTGCGGCGCGGCATCTGGCACTGTTGCCCGATCTGGGTGCCCGTGGCTGGGAATGGCCGGTGCCGTTTGCCGACGGGGTGGAACAGCTGCTGGCCATGCGAGGGCGCGCCGTGGTGGTGCTGGCCTCTGGCGATCCGTTCTGGTTTGGCGCGGGCTCAGTGCTGGCCGCCCGGTTGCCGCCCGGCGAATGGCTGGCGCATCCGGCACCCTCGGCCTTTGGCTGGGCCGCCGCGCGGCTGGGCTGGCCCTTGGAAGAAGTGGCCTGTCTGGGTCTACACGCCGCACCCCTCAGCCGGATCAGGCCACATCTGGCACCCGGTGCCCGGATTATGGCCACGGTCCGCGACGGGCCAGCGGTGGCGGATTTGGCCGCAACAGTCTCTGAAATCGGGTTCGGGGCGTCGTCGCTTTGGGTGATGGAAGCGCTGGGCGGGCGACGCGAGCGCGTACGGCTGGTCTCGGCGGAAAGCCTTGACCTGACCGATGTCGGGGTGCCGGTGCTGGTGGCGCTGATAGTTGCGGGCGCGGGACCGGTGCTGCCACGCACCCCGGGCCTTGCCGACGGGTTTTTCACTTCGGACGGGCAGATCACCAAGCGGCCGGTGCGGGCGCTTACGTTGTCGGCGCTGGCACCCCGCCCAGGTGAGATGCTGTGGGATATCGGGGCCGGGTCCGGCTCGGTTTCGATCGAATGGCTGCTGGCGCATCCGTCGATGCGGGCTGTGGCGGTCGAGGCGGATGCCGTGCGGGCCGGGCGGGCCGGGCAGAATGCCGCCGCCCTGGGGGTGGACCGGCTGCTGGTGCGGCACGGCAGGGCCCCCAAGGCCCTTGCCGGACTGCCGGTGCCCGATGCGGTGTTCATCGGCGGCGGGGCATCGCAGGCGCTGCTGACGGCGCTGTGGGCGATGCTGCCGGCAGGCACGCGGCTGGTGGCCAACGCGGTGACGCTGGAAACCGAGGCGCTGTTCGCGCACTGGCAGGCACTGGTCGGCGGTGCGCTCTTGCGGATCGAGCTTGCCGAAGCCGGACCCCTTGGGGGCAAGCGCGGCTGGCGGGCGGCGCTGCCGGTAGTTCAATGGAGCGTGGTGCGATGATCGTCGCCGGGTTCGGATTTCGCGGGGCGGCAACGGCGGACAGCCTGCGCGACGCACTGGGCCGGGCTGCCGGCAACCGGCGGGTCGATGCGTTGGCTGCCCCGGTGGACAAGGCAGGCGCCGCCTGCCTGATCGCGCTGGCACAGAGCCTGTTTCTGCCGATCAAGGGCATTACCCCGGCGGCGCTGGTTGCCGAGGGCACAGTGACAGAAGCCCCACGGGTTCGGGCATTGCGCGGCACCGGTTCGGTAGCCGAGCAGCGGCGCTGGCGGCGGCGGGGCCGGGGGCGCGGCTTTTGTCCGGGCGCTGCGTGTCCGCCGACCGGATGGCGGCGGCGGCCCTGGCCGCCTCGGCAGAGGAGGTCGCATGACCGTGCATTTCATCGGTGCCGGCCCCGGCGCACCTGACCTGCTGACGTTGCGCGCCGCCCGGCTGATCGCGTCCTGCCCGGTCTGTCTTTATGCCGGATCGCTGGTCCCCGAGGAGATTCTGGCGCATTGCCCACCCGGCGCCCGTATCGTCAACACCGCACCGCTGACGCTGGACGCGATCATTGCCGAACTGCAGACGGCGCATGCCGCCGGGCAGGACGTGGCGCGACTGCAATCGGGCGATCTGTCGATCTGGTCGGCGCTGGGCGAGCAGCTGCGGCGGCTGCGGGCTTTGGGCATCCCGGTCACGGTGACCCCGGGGGTACCGTCGTTCGCCGCCGCCGCCGCCGCGCTGGCGGCAGAGTTGACGCTGCCCGGGCTGGCGCAATCGGTGGTGCTGACCCGCACCCCGGGCCGGGCCAGCACCATGCCCGAAGCCGAAAAGCTGGCCGCCTTTGCCGCGACCGGCGCGACCCTGGCCGTGCATCTGTCGATCCAGGTGCTGGGTCAGGTGGTGGCAGAGGTGACGCCGTTCTATGGTGCCGACTGTGCTGTGGCGGTGGTGTACCGGGCCAGCTGGCCGGATCAGCAGGTGATCACCGGGACGCTGGCGACCATCGAAGCGCGTGTCGGCGACGGGATAGAGCGGACGGCGCTGATCCTGATCGGCAGGGCTCTGGCAGCGGCGGAGTTCGGCGAAAGCAGTCTCTATTCCAGCCAATATGACCGCCGCTTCCGACCGGGATCGGTGCGATTTCCGAAGGGCGAGACATGAAAATGCGCCTCCGGCGGGGGTATTTTCGCCAAAGAGAAGCCAGGAGAGTGGGTGGATGAACAGTCCGTTGCCACCCGGTCTGCTGATCGCCGCGCCACGGTCGGGTGCCGGCAAGACCACGGTGACGCTGGGTCTGTTGCGGGCCCTGGCGCAGGACGGGGTTGCAGTGCAGCCCTACAAATGCGGCCCGGACTATATCGACCCGGCGTTTCACGCGGCGGCATCGGGGCGGGCGAGTTTCAATCTGGACAGCTGGGCGATGCCGGCAGCGATGCTGGACCTGCTGGTGGCGCAGGCTGTCGGGGCCGATCTGGCGCTGGCCGAGGGCGCGATGGGGTTGTTTGACGGGGTCGCGGCAGCTGGAGCCAGCGGTGTCGGTGCCAGTGCCGATGTTGCGGCGCGGCTGGGCTGGCCGGTGGTGCTGGTGCTGGACGTCGCCGGGCAGGCGCAGTCGGCGGCGGCGGTGGCCCTGGGGTTCGCCCGCTACCGGCGCGACGTGCAGCTGGCCGGGGTGATCCTGAACCGGGTGGCGTCGGACCGGCATCGGCGGCTGATCGCCGAGGCGATGGCGGCGGCGGGGGTGACCGTGTTCGGGGCTCTGCCGAAGGACGCCGGCATCTGCTTGCCGGAGCGGCATCTGGGGCTGGTGCAGGCCGGCGAGCTGTCGGGTCTGACGGCAAGTCTGGACCGGATGGCGGATTTTGTACGGGCGCATGTCGACATCGCGGCGCTGCGCGCGGCGGCGGGCGGCGGTGGTGCGGCGGGCGCGATGGCGGGCGATGCCTTGCCGCCACCGCCCGGTCAGCGGATTGCGCTGGCCAGCGATCCGGCGTTCTCATTCCTTTATCCGCATCTGCTGACGGCCTGGCGGGCGGCCGGGGCCGAAGTGGTGCCGTTTTCGCCGCTGGCGGATCAGGCACCGGACCCGGGCGCTGACGTGGTCTGGTTGCCCGGCGGCTACCCCGAACTGCACGCCGGGCGGATTGCAGCGGCGGCGCAGTTCCTGGCCGGGCTCCGGGCTTTTGCCGAAACCGGGCCGGTACACGGCGAGTGTGGCGGCTACATGGTGCTGGGGCAGGCCTTGCTGGATGCCGACGGCGTCGCGCACCGGATGGCCGGGCTTTTGGGTCTGGTGACCAGCTATCAGGCACGAAAGCTGCATCTTGGCTATCGGCGGGCCACGCTGGCCACAGCGATGCCAGGGTTCGCCGCAGGCGCGGCGCTGGCGGGGCACGAGTTCCACTATTCGACGGTTGTGACCCAGCCCGATCTGCCGCTGGCCGAGGTTCGGGATGCGACCGGCGCGGTTCTGGCGGAAACAGGCTCGAAACGTGGCATGGTTTCGGGCAGCTACTTTCACCTGATCGCGGAGGTGCAATGACCGGGTTTGTGTCATTCGTGGGGTCGGGGCCGGGCGATCCGGAGTTGCTGACGCTGAAGGCGGTGGCCCGGCTGAAGACAGCGGATGCGGTGTTGTTCGACGATCTGTCGTCCGGCCCGATCCTGGCGTACGCGCGGGCCGGTGCCGATATCGTCGCCGTGGGCAAACGCGCCGGACGGCAAAGCCCGAAGCAGGATCATGTCAGCCGGCTGCTGGTCGACTATGCAAGGACCGGGGCGCGGGTTGTGCGGCTGAAGTCCGGCGATCCGACCCTGTTCGGACGACTGGAGGAGGAAATCGTGGCGCTGCGCGCCGCCGGAATCGGCTTCGAGATCATTCCCGGCGTCACTTCGGCCACGGCGGCTGCGGCGCTGGCCGGAATTCCGCTGACCCGGCGGCTGACATCGCGGCGGGTGCAGTTCGTCACCGGCCACGATGTCTCGGGCAAGCTGCCCGCCGATCTGAACATAGCGGCGTTGGCCGATCCGTTGGCGACCACAGTGGTGTTCATGCCCAAACGCACCTGGCCCGATCTGGCGGCGCTGCTGGTGGCGGCGGGGTTGCCCGGCGACATGCCGGCCATATTGGCCGAAAGCGTGTCTACACCGGCTGAAACCTGCCATCGCAGCACGGTGGCGGCGCTGGCGGAGCGGTTGCGCGACGCAACGGGGACGGCGCCGGCGCTGATCCTTTATGGCCCGCTGGCCGGAGCAGATTAAATGGCGCGACACCAGATTCTGATCTGCACGGAATGCCGTGGTACCGAACCGGCGGCGGCACTGATTGCCGGACTAAGCCCGGCGGTCGGCCCCGATTTCAGCCTGCATGCCGTGGGCTGCATGTCGGGTTGCACCCGCCCGGGCGCGCTGGCGTTTCGCGCGGAAGGCAAGGCCAGCTATCTGTTCGGCGACGCCGACCCGGACATGCTCGCCGATATCGCCGGTTTTGCCCGGTTGTACGCCAGCCTGCCGGATGGCTGGATCACCGATGCGCGGACGCTTGGCCGCCTTCGCCATGCCGCGCTGGCCCGGATTCCGGCCGCACCTGTCGCGCCCGACAAGGCATAGGTCGCAATCCGGGTTGACGTTTCCGTGACCGCTGTGCGACCACTGCAGGATGGTGTCCGATGAAGCACATGCTTCGGTCTTAATCGGGAATGGGGAAGGGCGGACAGGCCCCAGCCTCAGCCGCCCCCGCGACTGTGAGCGGAGAGCGACCTTTCATCAGGCCACTGGCAGCACTGCCGGGAAGGCGGATCGGTCGCAATGACCCGCAAGCCAGGAAACCGGCCATGCGCAGAAACAATCACCGCCGTCGGGTGTGACGGCACAGGAGAGTGAAAGATGAAGACCAAGGCTGTTGCGATCCCGGCTACGTTCCAGAGCCAGAGCCAGGCCTCGACACAGGCCGGCACCACAAGCGCCGTGCTCGGCATCGCCCTGATGGCGCTGATCGGCGCGGCCACGGTTTTTCTGGCTGGCCATGCGCAATCGGCGGCGCTGCACGATGCGGCGCACGATACCCGGCACGCCACCGGCTTTCCTTGCCACTGAGCCGATGATCAGAAACTTGGTGGCCAGCGCACTGTTCGCTGGCTTTGCGGCGGGCCTGTTTGCGGCTGCGCTGCAATTTGTTTTCGTCCAGCCGGTCCTGCTGCAGGGCGAACTGTATGAATTGGGCCGGTTGGTGCATGTTGGCGTGGCTTCAGCCGGGCACGACCATTCCAGCCATGACCATGCCGCCGCACAGACAGCGGCCGGGACTGCGCCCGAGGCAGCGCCACCTGCCGATCTGGCCCGCAGCGCCCTGACCGTGCTGTTCACGGCACTGATCTATTGCGGCTACGCGCTGGTGCTGGTGGCCGGCTTCGCCTTGGCCGAGGTGCGGGGCGAACGGGTGTCGGCGCGGGCCGGGCTGATCTGGGGGCTGGCCGGTTTCATCGCCGTGCACTTTGCCCCGGCTGCGGGTTTGCCACCGGAACTGCCCGGGATGGCGGCGGCGGACCTGACTGCGCGCCAGATCTGGTGGGGTGCCACCGTTGTGTCGACGGCGGCGGGCCTGTGGCTGATCGGCTTTGGCCGGTCGGTGCCGGTCTGGGCGCTGGCGGCAGTGCTGATCGCGGTGCCTCATCTGATCGGCGCGCCGCAGCCCGAAGTGATGACCGGACCGGTGCCGCCGGAACTGGCCGCGCTGTTTGCCGGGCGGACGCTGGCGGTGGGGATGGCAGTCTGGGCGGTGCTTGGTCTGTTGGCGGGCGCGATCTGGGACCGGATGCGGGCATGATCACGCTGCTGCTGATCGGCATCGGCACCGGCAATCCCGAGCATCTGACCGGTCAGGCGATTGCCGCGCTGAACAGCGCCGATGTGGTGCTGATCCCGCAAAAGGGGGCGGGCAAGGCCGATCTGGCCGATCTGCGCCGGGCGATCTGCGACCGGTTCCTGACCAATCCGGCAACGCGGGTGGCGGGGTTCGATCTGCCGGCGCGCGATCCGGACACGCCGGACTATCTGGACCGGGTGACCGACTGGCACGAGGCTATCGCCGGCATCTGGCACGACACCATCGCGGCTGAACTGGGCGACACCGGCAGGGTCGCGCTGCTGGTCTGGGGCGATCCGGCACTGTATGACAGCACGCTGCGGATCGCCGGGCGGCTTGGCGGGCGGCTGGCAGGGATGACGGTCAGCGTGGTCCCCGGGCTGACCAGTCTGCAACTGCTGACCGCCGTGCATGCGATCCCGCTGAACACGCTGGCCGAGCCGTTTCTGGTCACGACCGGGCGCAGGCTGCGCGCCGACGGCTTTCCGGCAGCTATAGACACTGTTGTGGTCATGCTGGACGGCGAAAACAGTTTTCAGACGCTGCCGCCGGATGGAATTGATATCTATTGGGGCGCCTATCTGGGGATGCCGATGCAGATGCTTCTGTCCGGCCCGCTGGCTCGCACCGGGCCGCAGATTGTCGCCGGGCGTGCTGCGGCACGGGCCGCACACGGCTGGATCATGGACATCTATCTGCTGCTGCGGCATGGGCGCGGGTGAAGGCGGCTGTCCGGATTTGTCCAATGTGCTGAAGGCTCAAACGGGTTCGGCGCCGTCCCAGTCACCGGTGCAGCCCAGGGCGCGCAACTCTGCCTTGAACCATGCCATGCCCCGCGTCAGTGCCGCCGCCTCCCACGCCACCAGGTCGGCCTCGCGGTGCCTTGTCTGGTCCAGCACGATCCGGCTGGGGTCGAACGGCGGCTCCTGCCAGCGGAACGCGCCACGGCCAAGCACTACCCCCGCCATCGGTTCGCGCCCCGGCCGGATCGTGGCGGCATAGGCCCAGACATTCTCGAACGTGAACCGGCGCAGACCCTGTTCCAGCAGGATCCGGGTCAAGCGCCGGATCGGCAGGAAGCCTTCGCCGATCGGAACGCCGGCCACCGTCAGGGTGCCGGCATGTTCGGGATGCACCATCACGTGGTCCTTGACATGCACCGCCGCGACATGCGGCAGAACCGCCGCCAGCGCCACCTCGGGATCCTCCAGCACCATCTGCGAATTGCCGTAGTCATAAAGGATGCGCAGGTTGCGGTGTCCGACCTGCCCGACAATGGCGGCGAGTTCCGGCCCGGTGAAATCCTCGTGGTTTTCCAGAACGATGGTGACCCCGGCCTCGGCAGCGTCCGGCATGACGGCGGCAAGGTCGCGGGCGGTGGCCTCGGCCATCTGCGCGGGCGACCCGGAATGGCGGGTGTAGGTGCGCAGCGATCCCGCTCCCATCCGGGCCGCCACCGCCAGCATTTCCCGCAAGTGCGCCGGATCGGTTCCCGAGGTGTCGACCTCCAGGCTCATGCCCGCGCCTTGAAGCCAGGCCCGCAGCCGGTCCATCCGTTCCGGATCGCGCCCGCCCAGATGGCGGTAGTTGGCGTCGTTCAGGGACAGGCTGATGCCCTGCAACCCGTGCTGCCGCGCCAGATCGGCAAAGGCCAGCGCGTCAAACCCCGGCACATGCCGGAAGTGATGCCAGAGGCTGAAGGAATGGATGGTCAGATCGATCCTCATGTAGCACTCTGGCTCTGGTCCAGTTCGGCACGGACGGCGCGGGAATACATCTCGCGCACGGCGGGATCGGGGGCGGTCTGCATCCGCAAGCAACAATAGCCCGCCATGCGAAAGGCATAGAACGGTTCCAGCAGCGCGTGCCGCGCCTCGGTGTCCGGCAGCGCCAGCGCCCGAAAGAACGCGGCCCGCTGGCTGTGGTTCAGGGGCGGGCGGTCGTTGACGATCTGAAAGGCCGGTGACAGAAAGCTGAACACATCCTCGGCAGTGTCGCCGGCGCCGGGGCATTGCCAGTCGATCAGCCGCAGGCCGTCGCGGCTACCGATCAGATTGCCGGCCCCGATGTCGGTATGCACCAGCCGCAGCTGTCGCGGTGGCGCTACCGGCAGCGGCACCGGTCGCCGGTCCAGCCACAGACGCACCAGCCCGGTTGCGGTGCAGCGCGCGAAAAGCGTGTCTGCTTCGGCCAGTATTGCCTCTGGCGAAAGCGGCAACAGCCGGAACCCCGCCGGATCGGCAGCCTCTTTGCGCCGAAGCATCCGGGCCACCGCAGCCACATCGTCCTGCCAGCGATTGCCTGGAACAAAGCTGTACAGCAACACCCCCGCCCCGGGCCAGAAGCCGCGGAAATCCGGGGCAACATCCAGCCCGGCCAGTCTTTGCAAAGCCGCCGCCTCGGCCTCGGGCAGGTTGGGGAACAGGGTCCCGGGCAGCACTTCAGCGTAATGCTTCAGAACCAGCGGCGTGGCCGCAACCTCGATCCGCAACACGTCGTTCCACAGGCCGCCGGCCAGCCGCGCGATGCCGAACGGACCGGGGCCGAAACCCTGTGCGGTCAGAAACGCCGCCGCCTCGGCCTCGCCCCAATGGCTCATGCGAAGCCCCGCAGCCGTTCGTGCAGGCCCGGATCGATCGGGATACCCTCGGCGGCCAGCCGGGTCTGGTTGGCCATGCGCCTTGCATTTGGTAACCGCGCCCCGTCCTGCGCCAGAATGGATGCGGTCAGCGCCTTGATCCGGGCGGAAAACAGCCCGCCTGAAAACCCGGCAGGCTCGATGGCAATGAAGAACTGGCCATTGCCGACCGGCTTGCCGTCATTGGCGACGAACGAACCCTGATCCGGGCCCAGCGCCCCGCCGGCAACGGCGGCGCACAGCACCTCGACGATCAGGCCCTGGCCAAAGCCCTTGTAGCCGCCCGACGGCGCCATCGATCCCGCCAGTCCGGCTTCGGCGTCGGTGGTCGGCTGGCCAGCTGCATCCAGCGCCCAGCCCAGCGGGATCGGCAGATGCTGTTCGGCGGCGCGTTTGACGGCGGTCCAGGCCACGGCGCTTGACGATTGATCGATCAGAAACGCCAGTCCGCCGTGCCCGTCCGGCACTGCGAGCGACAGGGGGTTGGTGCCGATCACCGGCGTGCGCCCGCCGACCGGGGCGATGGCCGGTACCGAGTTGGTGAAGCCCAACGCCACCAGCCCGGCCCGGGCCAGCACCCCGGTATGATAGCCGAGCGTCGCGGCATTGTAGGAATTGTGCACGGCCATTGCAGCAATGCCGTATTTCTGCGCCGCCGGGATCAGCCGGGCAAAGCCCTTTTCGATGGCCGGATGCGCGAACCCAGTGCGGGCATCCACGCGAAAGGCGACGGGCGACAGCCGTTCGACCCTTGGCCGGGCCTTGCCATTGACCTTGCCGCTTTGCAGATGCTCGCAATAATATTGCAGCCAGTTGAAGCCGTGTCCCGTCATCCCCGACAGCTCGGTATCGAGGATGGCTTCGGTGAAATAGCTGGCATTGCGCAGCGCGGTTCCGGCCCCGGTCAGCGCCGCATAGATCAGGGCGCGCGCCTCGGGCGGCGAAAGGCGGATCGGGTCGGTCATCCTGCATCCCCGCGGGTCTGATTGCCGTTGCGCGCAAATATCCCGAAGGCGGACGGAAAAGGTAGTATCAATGCGCGCCGCGCGGGGATATTTTTGCCGGAATGAAAGGCGGACACCAAGAACGCAGGGCACAATCAATGGGGGCAGCATGGCGGATCTGACACTTTACAGCAACCCGATGTCGCGCGGGCGTATTGCGCGCTGGATGATGGAAGAGGCAGGGCAACCCTATCAGGTGGTCTATCTGGACTATGCCACCACCATGAAAGAACCGGCCTATCTGGCGATCAACCCGATGGGCAAGGTGCCGGCGCTGGTGCATGGCGCGACCGTGGTCACCGAATATGCCGCGATCTGCGCCTACATGGCCGATGCTTTCCCCGCCGCCGGTCTGGCCCCGGCGAATCGTGGGCCCTATTACCGCTGGCTGTTCTTTGGTGCCGGCCCACTGGAGGCGGTGGTGATCAACACCTCGATGGGCTGGGCGACACCGGACCAGATGCGCGGGCGCGTCGGGTTTCGCGACATGAAAACCACACTGGACGCGCTGGAGGCGGCGCTGAGCGAAAACCCCTATCTGGCTGGCGACCGGTTCTCGGCCGCCGATGTCGCCACCGGATCGCAGATCGGCTGGGGCCTGCGCTTCGGCACCATCGAAAAGCGCCCGGTGTTCGAGGACTATTGGGCCAGGCTGTCGGCGCGCCCTGCCCATGTGCGCGCCACCGGATTGGACAATGCGGCGCTGCCGCAAAAACAGGGGTAGAACATGGCAGAGCTTTTGTCACCGGCGGCGCGGGCCGAACAGCTGCCCGGCCTTGGCCAGTCCGGCTGGGGCGCGGCGCCGGGCCGCGATGCCATCCGCAAGATCTGGAAGTTCCGCAACTTCAGCGAGGCCTGGGGCTTCATGACGCGCGCGGCACTGGCGGCGGAAAAGCTGAACCACCACCCGGAATGGTCGAATGTCTACAATGTCGTCGATGTCACTCTGTCCACCCATGATTGCCACGGGCTGTCGGCGCTCGACATCGATCTGGCCCGCCGGATGGATGCGATGGCAGGCGCGGCCGAGGTGCAGCGCGATCATTCCGAACCGGTGGAAAGCCTGTGCCAGATCAGGGCCAAAGGCTGAGGCACCGGCTGTTGCCGAAGCGCGCGCCGGATCGGCCGCCGCAGCAGCGGTTGAGTTTACGGCGCAAACCGCATATCGCGGGGCGGGAAGCCCGGCGACATGGCCGGGGCATTAGGGACGGAGCCGCCCGTGGCCAACAGCCTGTATCAGAACGACCTGCCCGACGGGCTGAGCCTTGGCCCGGTGGTTGCCGTTGATACCGAAACCATGGGGCTGAACCCGCACCGCGACCGGCTGTGCCTGGTGCAGCTGTCCACCGGAGACGGCAACGCACATCTGGTCCAGATCGCACGTGGCCAAAGCGCCGCCCCCAACCTGCAACGGCTGCTGGCCGACCCTTCGGTGCTGAAGCTGTTTCACTTTGCCCGGTTCGACATCGCCGCCCTGCAACAGGCGTTCGGCACCGTCACGTCCCCGGTCTATTGCACCAAGATCGCGTCTCGGCTGATCCGCACCTATACCGACCGGCATGGCTTGAAGGACCTGTTGCTGACTCTGCTGGACATCGACATTTCCAAGCAGCAGCAAACCTCGGACTGGGGCGCCGAGGTGCTGACCGAGGCACAGATCGCCTATGCCGCTTCGGACGTGCTGTATCTGCACCGTCTGAAGGCCGAACTGGACCAGCGGTTGCAGCGCGAGGACCGGGTGGCGGTGGCGCAGGCCTGTTTCGCCTTTCTGCCGACCCGCGCCGCACTTGATCTGACCGGCTGGCCGGAGCTTGACATCTTTGCCCATTGACCCGTCCGACCCGCCCTTGCTGGCCGCCGCCCGCCGGGTGATCCGGCGCGAGGCCGAGGCGCTGGCGTTGCTGGCCGACAGTATCGACAGCAGCTTCAGTGCCGCCATTCAGCTGATCCTGGAGGCGCGGGGCCGGGTGATCGTGTCGGGCATGGGCAAATCCGGCCACATCGCGCGCAAGATCGCCGCCACCTTTGCCTCGACCGGTACCCCGGCCCATTTCGTGCATCCGGCCGAGGCCAGCCACGGCGATCTGGGGATGCTGACCTCGGGCGACGTGGTGATCGTGCTGTCCAATTCCGGTGAAACCCCGGAGCTTGCCGACATCATCGCCTATACACGGCGGTTCTCGATCCCGCTGATCGGGGTGGCCGGTCATGCCGCCAGCACGCTTCTGCGCCAGTCGGACGTGGCAATCCTGTTGCCCCCGGCGCGCGAGGCCTGCCAAACCGGGGTGGTGCCGACCACATCCACCACCATGACGCTGGCGCTTGGCGATGCCCTGGCCATCGCCCTGATGGAGCATCGCCAGTTCAGCCCGCAGGATTTCCGGGCGTTTCACCCCGGCGGCAATCTCGGGGCGCGCCTGGCCCGGGTCAGCGACCTGATGCACCGCGGCGCAGACCTGCCGCTGGTGGCATTGCAGGCGCCGATGTCCGAGGTGCTGCTGACGATCAGCAAGAAAGGCTTTGGCGTCGCCGGGGTGCAGGACTCGTCCGGCGCGCTGGTCGGGGTCATCACCGACGGCGACCTGCGCCGCCATATGGACGGGCTGCTGGGCCTGACTGCGCAGCAGGTGATGACGGTGACGCCGCTGACGATTTCATCCGACGCGCTGGCCGAAAAGGCGCTGGCGGTGATGAACCGGCGCAAGATCACCTGCCTGTTCGTGGTCGATCCCGGCAGCGGCGACACGCCGTGCGGCATCCTGCATATTCACGACTGCCTGCGGGCCGGAGTCGCCTGAGCCATGGCGCGGGCCGACAACGCCTATTCGCGGCTGGTCAACTGGCTGAAGGTCCTGCTGCCGCTGACCGCGCTGGCGATCCTGTCGACCCTGTTCCTGCTGTCGCGCAAGATCGACCCGACGCAGGCGATTCCTTTCGCCACCGTCGATGTCGATGCGCTGATCCGCGAGCCGCGGATCAATGCGCCGAATTACTCCGGCGTGACCGAAGATGGAACCGCGCTGCGCCTGACCGCCGAATCCGCCCGCCCGGACCCCATGAACCTTGCCACGGTCAGCGCGGTGATCCTGCATGCCCGCTTTGACACGCCCGACGGCGTCCATACCGAGATCACGGCGGACGCAGGCTCGATCGATGGCAGTGCCGGGCTTCTGGTGCTGCAGGGCGGCGTGTCGGTCGTGTCGTCACTGGGTTACCGGGTCAGCACCGACCGTATCACCGCAGCCATCGACCGGACCAGGCTGGAAACCGATGGTGCGGTCACCGCAACCGGGCCGTTCGGCACGCTGGCGGCGGGCCAGATGTTGCTGACCCAGGCCAGCGATGGCAGCGGCAGCTACGTTCTGGTTTTCAAGGGCGGGGTGAAACTGCTATACGACCCGAAATCCTGAGGAGCAGGCATGTCCAGACCCTTGCGCGCCACGCTGTTGGCCCTGACGCTGTCAGCCCCGACCCTGTGGGCGGTGCCATCGGCCAGTCTGGCGCAGGGCACCGCCGTGGCCTTGGGCGGCATCCGGCAGGACAGCAGCCTGCCGGTGGAAATCGCAGCAGATCAGCTTTCGGTGGATCAGTCCGATGGCACGGCAACGTTTTCCGGCAATGTGGTGATCGTGCAGGGTGCCCTGAAGCTGTCGGCCGCCAATGTCCGGGTGGAGTATCTGGCCGGGCAGTCCGGCACCACCGGGCAGATCGATCGGCTGATTGCCGACGGCGGCGTGCTGTTGGTTACCGCGACCGAGGCGGCCGAAGCGGAACGGGCGGATTATTCCGTGGCCACCAGCGTCATCGTGATGACCGGCAATGTCGTGCTGACGCAAGGCACCAACGCGCTGACCGGGCAGAAACTGACGGTCGACCTGAAAGCCGGCACGGCAGTGGTCGAAGGCCGAGTGACCACCACCCTGCAGACCGGTGGCACCGCCCCGTGACCGAACCGGCCAAACCGAACCTGCTCAAGGTAGCCGGCGGCGATGCCGGACTGACCGTGATCAACCTGCGCAAGAGCTACCGCCGCCGCCCGGTGATCCGCGATGTATCGCTGACCTTGGGGCGCGGCGAGGTGGTGGCGCTGCTTGGCCCGAACGGTTCCGGCAAGACCACCTGCTTTTACGCCATCGCCGGGCTTGTCATCCCGGAAAGCGGTCAGGTGATCATCGATGGCCGCGACGTCACCACCCTGCCGATGTACCGCCGCGCCAAGCTTGGCATCGGCTATCTGCCGCAGGAGGTCTCGATCTTTCGCGGCCTGTCGGTCGAGGACAATATCCTGGCGATACTGGAAATCATCGTGCCGGGCCGCATCAGGCAGCGCGAGCGGCTGGAGGAGTTGCTTGGCGAGTTTTCCATCACCCATCTGCGCCGCGCCCCCGCCCTGTCGCTGTCGGGGGGCGAGCGGCGGCGGGTCGAAATTGCGCGCTGTCTGGCTGCCAATCCGAAATATCTGTTGCTCGACGAACCCTTTGCCGGGGTCGACCCGATTGCCGTGGGCGAGATCAGGCATCTGGTCCACGACCTGAAATCGCGCGGCATCGGGGTGCTGATCACTGACCACAATGTCCGCGAGACACTGGAAATCGTCGATCGCGCCTATATTCTGCACGACGGCAGGGTTTTGATGAGTGGCACAACCGAGGAAGTGGTGCGCGATGAAAATGTTCGCCGGGTCTATCTGGGGCAAAGCTTCCGCATTTCCTGATCGGGCATGCCCTTGGCGGTGAAACCCAGCACCAGCCTGTCGCTGCGGCAACGCCAGCGCCTGTCGCTGGTACCGGGCCTGCGGACCGGGCTGATGATCCTGCGCCTGCCGACGCTTGACCTGATCGACACGATCCAGGCCGAAGCAGCCGACAATCCCTATCTGCTGCATGACGACCTGCGCCCGCGCAGCGCCGCCCTTGCCGGTTCGGCCTATGATGCGGCGCTGGAAACGGCGGTGGCGGTGCGCTCGCTGGTGGCCGACCTGCACAGCCAGATCGGCGCAATGACCCTGCCGGTTCAGGTGCGGGCGGTCGCGGAATATCTGGCCGGGGACTTGCGCGAGGATGGCTATCTGGACACGCCGCTGCCCGTCCTTGCCGCGACGCTGGGGCTGCCGTTGCCGCTGCTTCAGGCCGGGCTTCAGGCCCTTCAAAGCTGCGACCCGGCCGGTATCGGGGCCCGCAACCTGTCCGAATGCCTGAAACTGCAGCTGATCGATCGCGGCCAGGACCCAGAGCTGGCGGGCCGCATCATCGCGCATCTTGACCTGTTTGCCGTCGAAAACTGGCGGGCGTTGCGCCAGGAACTGGCGATGGAGCGCCCGGAACTGGAGCGGATCGCCGCACTCATCCGCGATCTGACGCCGCACCCGGTCAGCGCACCAGCGACGCCTGACGCGATTCTGACCCCGGACCTCGTCCTCGACAAGGACGGCACCGGGGCGCTCAGGGTCCGCCTGGGGCTGGCGCTGGCCAACCACGTCAGGTTGAACACCACGTTGCTGCGCGCCAGCACCCACGGCGCGGACTTTGCCGCCGACCGTCTGGCCCGCGCCGAAGCGATGATCGAGGCGCTGCGCTTTCGCGGCGAGACGCTGCTGCGGATCGGCCGGCTGATCGCCGAGCGGCAACACCGGTTCTTTGCCCACGGCCCCGACCATCTGGCACCGCTCAGCCGCGCCATGTTGGCCGCAGAGTTGGGCATTCATGCTTCGACCGTCGGGCGGGCGGTCGCGTCCAAGTCACTAGAGGTGCGGGGCCAGCTATACCCGCTGTCGCTGTTCTTCTCGACGCCATTGCCGGCCGACGGCGATGGCAGCGTTGCCGCCTTTGTGGTGCAGCGGCGGATTGCGTGGATGATCGAACAGGAACCGCCGTCCGCGCCCCTGTCGGATGACGCGATTTGTCATGCCTTGCGCGCGACGGGCGTTGACATCGCCCGGCGAACTGTCGCCAAATACCGGGGATGCATGCGAATACCGTCCTCGTTTGCCAGACGCCGTCGCAAGGCGGCGCAGCGGTTGCGCCCGGCCTTACCGGCAAGCGGAGGATTTCCCCACGACTGACCAGACCACGACCCGACAGGGCGCAGGCTTTCCCTGCGTTCGGCATCGGCAACTTGAGGAGGTGTCATGCGCTACCAGATCAGCGGAAAACAGATCGACATCGGCGAGGCGTTGCGGGCGCATGTGACGACCGAACTGGGGACGGCGGTCGCCAAATACGCCGGTCGGCCGACCGAAGCGGTGGTGGTGTTTTCACGTCAGGGGCACGAGTTTCATTGCGAGGCGACGGTCCATCTGTCCACCGGCATGACCGCTCAGGCCAAGGGCCATGCCAGCGAGATCTATGCCGCGTTCGACAGCTGCCGCGAAAAGATGGAAAAGCAGCTGCGCCGCTACAAGCGCAGGCTCAAGGATCATCAGCGCGACCGTGCAGAGCCTGTTGAATTCGCCGGAGGCTCGGCCTATATCCTCGCCGCAACCGATTGGGCAGACGAGCAGGAACCCGACACACTGACACCGATGATCATCGCCGAGATGGAGACGAAGGTACCTTCGCTCTCGGTCGGCGAAGCGGTGATGCAGATGGAGTTGGCGGGGGCGAAGCTTCTGGTCTTTCGCAACGAAGGCCACAGCGGGGTCAATGTCGTTTACCGTCGCGATGACGGCAACATCGGCTGGATTGACCCGCGCAACTTGAAGTGACGCGCCGCACACCCGGCGCCGGACAGTAACGATAGATGCATATTTCACGACTGTTGAAGCCTGGCGCGGTCAAGGTTGTTGCCAACCTGACCAGCAAGAAGCGCCTGTTTCAGGATCTGGGTGACCTTGCCGCCGGTGCCTACGGCCTGTCGGCGGCGGCAGCGGTGGACGGGTTGCAGGAACGCGAAACCCTGGGGCCGACCGGGGTCGGCCATGGCATCGCCCTGCCACATGCCCGCATCGAAGGGCTGAGCGATGTGGTCGGCGTCTTCCTGAAACTGGAACGTTCGCTGGACTTCGACTCGGTCGACCGGCAGCCGGTTGATCTGGTGTTCGCCCTGTTCGCCCCGAAAGACAGCGGTGTCGACCACCTGAAAGCGCTGGCGCTGGTGTCGCGCACCATGCGCGATGCCGCGGTCTGCGCCAAGCTGCGCGCCAATTCCGACCCGGCGACGCTTTATGCGGTGCTGACCGAAACCAAGGCCAGCCAGGCCGCCTGACGCCGGCACTGGGAACGCGACCGGAGCCTCAGGCGGGGATAGTTGTGCCGGAATGAAGCGGGCGCGGCAGGTTTGCCAGTCGGGTGGCCGGTCAGTCGGGCCGCCAGGGGCCGAACCCGAACCCGACATAGTCGCGCTGATAGGCGTCACGCGCCGCCGCCTCGATCTCTTCGTCATGGATGTCGGCCAGGGCGTGGACCGGCCGGGCCGGATCGGCAGGCAGCGGCGGGCAGGGGCGGCCGATCTCTGCCGCAAGGTAGGCCAACCCTTCGGCCAGCCGGTCCTCGCGCAGGATGAGGTCGGGCTGCTGCGCGGCGTTGAAGCCCTGAACCACCGCGCTTTGCGAGGCCCAGGCACCATCGACGCGAAAACTGGTCTGCCCGGCCAGATTGCCCTTGATCACCCGCAGAAACGCCAGAAAGGCGGCGCGGTGCTCGGCCAGACCGTAGCGCCCCATCCGGTCCGGATCCGGCAGCGGCACCTTGTAGTTGCGTTTCAGCACGGCGCGCGCCTCGGGGCGGGCATCGCTCAGGATATAGTCGCAAAATGCCGCGTGCGCCCGCGCCAACGGGTGGCGGATCACGGTGAAGCTCAGGTGGCCGGGGTTTTGCCGTTGCCACTGCCGCAGCGATTTCTGGGTAAAGCCGGATTGCAGCCGGTCAACCGCCACCCCGTCCAGTGCCGCCAGCCACGCCGCCAGCCGGGCCCCGCCGGTGGCGCGGATCGGCTGATACAACAACGGCGCCCGGGCGGCGGCCTGAAACAGCGGCAGCATCGCCCCCCGGCGCGGCTCGAAATTCGGGGTAAGACTCAGGTTGAACCGGTCCAGCCGCGCTAGCGCCGCCGCCATGTCGTCGGGATTGGTGACCTTGTCGTTGATCGGCTCGGGGTTCTGCTTTTTCAGAAGATGCGACGGTGCCGCCAGCTCTGCCGCCACCCCCAGAAACCGCGCCAGCCCGTTCAGCACCGCCACATCGCCGATATCGTCATAGCCGATGTAGAACGCGGTCTGCCCGGTCACCTGCAAGCCGCGCAAGAGCTGCAACTGAAACGCCTGCGCGTCGTCCAGATAGCGCTCGAACTCCTCACCCCGGAACCGGACCCGCGCCGATTTCTGGTGTTTGACATCCTTCAGCATCCATTGCCCGGTTTCGGCCGCGATCAGCCGCGAGACATAGCTTTCCAGGGGATTGCGGGTCAGGATGATCTTGGCGCAGCGCGGATCGGGCAGGCAATGCGCCAGAACGCGCGGGTCGTGGTCGTGGAAGTAGCGAAACCCGGCCAACCCGGTAGTCTCTGCCCGCATCCGCTGCAACAGTCCCAGCGGATCAGCTTCACGCGTCGCCAGCGTTACGCCTAGCAGTTCGTCCTTGTTCTTGTGGCCGATGAAATGCGCATTGAACGCCTCGCCGTGGCAGACGATGCCCGGCAGTTCGTTCAGGCTCGCCTCCAGATAGTTCGAGCCGGTTCGCATTTCGGCCAGCAGGATGAAATAGTCAAAGCGCCGGACGCCGCTGGACGTCGAGGTGCTGGACGTGGGGGCAGGGGTCATGCGGTCCGGCTCATTTCACAAGATAGGGTTTGCCGCGCCGGGCGGCGATCGCGTGCGGATCGTCGCCGGTAGGAAAATCGCCCATCAGCACCGGTTGCATCCCCTGGTTCTTCAGGTTCTGCAGAAACTGGCCAAACCCGGTCAGGTCGGTCATCTTTGGCGCTTCGGTCAGGCGGCGCTGCGCCCGCGGGCTGATCTCGTCGATGATGGTCTGCAAGGGTTCCATCGGGCTTTCGACAAATTCGGCCATCGTCCAAATCCGCACCCGCGCCTTGGAGTTGACCGACCGCAGGATCGCCAGATGCTCGCTCTCGATCTTCTGCAGCCGCGCCGCTTCCTTTCGGATTTCGGAGAAGTTCTGGTTGGAATGGAACAGCGGCACCGCCCAGGCCCCCGAAATGACCGATACCTGCGCATTCGGGTCCATCGACAGAAAGGCCCCGATCCTCTGGATGTCGCCCGGGCCGAACTGAAAGCATTGCCGTTCGCCCCGCGTATTCCAGATCAAGCTGGTCAGAAAAGCGCGCGGATTGTAATCGCGCAGCGCCGCACTGTCGCAAAGCGCGCCGTTATAGACCGTTTCGCCGCCGGCAAATTCGGCCCGGGCCGGCCCGAACAGATGGCCATGCACCCGCCCGCCCGCCGCCTTGCCCAGCCAGGTCTCGAAATTCTCGAACAGGTCGCTGAAGCCCTCGAACACCGAATAGGGCGCGCAGGTCCGGCCGTTTTCCCAGTTTTCCACCGGAAACCGGCTTTGCATGTACAGGCCCGGCCGCCCGCGCGTCCGCCGCTCCACCGCTTTGGCGAACAGCCGGTCGATCTTGCCGGGATTGGGTTCGGCCTGGGTCTGCTGCCCGGCATCCTCGGACAGAAAGGCCCGGTAAAGCCGGTCGGCATGCGGCCAGATCTTGCGGGCGACAAAGCAATCCGACCGGCGCAGAAGCTGCAGGTGATCATCATAGAAGATGTGCGGCTTGCCTTGAAAATCGAATTTCGACAGAGTCAGCGACCGGCTTTCCACGTTGACCGAATAAAGCCGCACCAGCGTCTGGAAATACGACTCGTCCGGGATCCAGACCTTTGAAAAATAGCGGTCGAACTCGGGGCGGTCCGGGTCCTCCAGAATGGCCGACAACGTCTGCCGCGTCAGGCACCACCACTGGCTGCCCAGATGCGGCGTGATGCGTCTGGGGATGCGGCGGCGCAGCCGCAGCCGCCGCTGCAGGCCGACATAGCCGTCAAACAGCCAGCGGTGCCGTTTCCAGCTGAACGGAAACCGCAAGGTGAACCGCTCATAGTCGATCCCCCCAACCGTCCAGCCGACATCCTCGGTGGTGACGCTTTCGATGAAATCGGTGCGCGGCCGCTCGGCCAGATAGGCCAGCATCTCTTCGACAGGGCGCAGGGGCAGGCAGGAACCCGAGGCCAGATAGACATGCCGCACCTCCGGAAAGCTGGCCAGCATCAGCGCCGCCGCCGTCTGCGTCGCCTCGGTGATCGACCAGGTGCCCCATTCGCAGCGGTGCCGCACCGAAAAGCGGATGTTTGTCAGATCTGACAGCGACTTCAACAGCTTGTCATGGGCCTTGCGCGTCACGCGCTTGTCGACATGGATCACCACCGGGCAACCGCGATCTGCCCAGTGCCGCGCAACCTGGGCAGCACGGTTCAGCGCCGTATGACACAGCATGACAATGCCGACGCTCACCTTGCCCCCTTCATGCCCAGTTACCTTTCGACATCAGCCCCAAAATCTCAAGCTGCCGCCAGTTTATGTATTTTTCCGACCACTTGCACCACAGTTCGGGATTGTCCCGCAACCCCGCCACATAGGCGCGGTATTCGTGGCTGTTGGCAAAATGCTCGTGCCGCTGCACTTCCTCGTGCGACTTGCCGACAAAGACATCCAGGAACTTGGCATGCAGCAGACAGCCCGAGGCTTTTTCGCCGCCCCATTCGTCATAGACCAGGTTCAGCCCGCGCGGCAGCAGCATGTGGGTGGAACTGACATAGGCATAGTCGCGGTGCCAGCGCACCAGCGGTATCTTGTTCAGGGCCGGCGCACGCTCGGGGCTGTCGGCGAAATACACCCGGGCGCGCGGGCCACCCTGAATCCACAGGTTGCCATAGCGCTTGTTGCGCGAAATCATGTAGTTGCCGCTGTCGAACCAGGCCGCAATCTCGAACGGGTCCTGCCCTTCCAGATAGGGTTGGGCATCGACGCTGGCCTTGGGATACATATCCACCAGCATCGCCCCGAATGACCGGATCGAGGATGCGTCCAGCCAGTCGGTCAGGGCGCGGATCGGTCTGGTATCGCAGAACGGATAGATCAGGAACTCATCGACATCGACCACCAGCGTCCAATGGCCATGCCCGTGCCGCGATTGCAGCCAGGTCAGCCAGTCCACCCCGAACCGCGACCGCTTGTAACTGTGCGTGGTGGTCCACAGCGACACGTCGGGCTGGCCATTCAGATACTCGCGGCTGCCGTCATCCGAACCGTTGTCGACCAGCAGAAAATGTTCGACGCCCAGATCGCGGTAGTAGCGCAGGAAAAACGGCAGCCGGGCCCGTTCGTTGCGCAGCGTGCAGAACAACAGAATGGCATCACCGCCGATGGCATCGGTGCGATCATTGACCGGTTGCAACTCGCGGCGCTTGCGAAAAGCCCGGACGCGCCATCGCTTCCGGGCCAGTCGCAGCGCATAGGTTCGCAACAATCCCAATCTGTCCCTCGCCGGGGGCATTGACGGCAACCGCAGCCCATTGGACTATCACGTCAGGCTTAAGACCAGATTGAAGTGATTTTCCCATGTGGGAAGCGCCGGTTGCGTGCCGCGCCTGCCGTTCCCCGTCCCCGCCCGCTTGCCGTCTGCCAGCAACATTATTGTTCTGGTCCAAAGATAGCGGTCGGCGACGGCAGCGTAAACGGGATATTCGCCCAAGACCTCGCGGATCACCGGCAAGTCGTTGCACAGCACCGGAATGCCACAGGCCGCAGCCTCCAGCGGCGGCAGGCCAAAGCCCTCGGCATGGCTGGGAAACAACAGCCCGGCCGACCCCGACAACAGGGCCGCCAGCATCCGGTCATCGGCGCCGTTCAGTTCGCGCACCGGGCTGTCGGCGGGCAACGCGTCCAGCCTGCGAAAAACCTCGCGGTTCATCCAGCCGCGCCCGCCCAGAATGACCAGTTGCGGCACCAGTGCGGCCGGCAGTGTTGCGGCAAGATCGGCCCAGATATCCAAGAGCAGCGCATGGTTCTTGCGCGGCTCGATGGTGCCGACGCACAGAAACCACGGGCGGTCCGGGTCCAGCCCCGGCGGCAGGGCGGCGGCGATTTCACCGGCCCCGGGCGGACGGGCAAGGGTGGCCATCCCCATCCCCAGATGCGCCACTACCGACGGCGGCACCCGACCCCAGCCCGCGAAATACCGTTCGGCATCACGCTTGCTGGCAGCCGAGTTGAAGATCACCAGATCGGCCCGGGCCCCGACCCGTTGCAGCTTGCCCGCGAAAATCCCGGACTGGCCGGGGCGGGTGAACTGCGGGAAATCCAGGGGGATGGTATCGTGGACCAGCACCATCACCCGGCCCTCGGCCCAAGCCACCGCCGCGAACGCCGCTTCACTCAGGTTGGCGTGCCCGGTGTTCAGATAGGCAAACCCGACCGGCAGCACCCGCTGCAACAGCCTGCCCAGCCCCCGCGCCGACACAGTTGCCAGAGACAGCCGGCGCACATCCGATTCCGCGCGCCGTCGCATCGGGCCTTTGCGCCGCGACAGGCGCGCGATCAGATCGGCGCTGCCCCAATCGTCGTTGCCCGCGATCCGGCGACGCAGCGCCGCGACCCCGGCCCGGTCCAGCACCGATTGCCCGAACCCGGTCGCCACCAGCCCGAACAGCGGTGCCGGCAGCGTCAAGAGATGCGACAGATAGGCAAACTCGACCCGGTCAACCCCGGTCATCGGTCCCTGTCCGGCGCGAGAGATCAGGCGCGTCAGGTCAAGCAGGCGGGCCGTCACCAACGCCGCGCCCCCGTGATGGCCGGCCCCTACTGTGCCGCCTTCTGTCGCGACATCATCTCGTACAGGAACTGCCCGAATTCGGCCCCCAGGTCCTCGCGCGCCAGCCCGAAGGCGACGGTGGCCTGCAGGAACCCGGCCTTGGACCCGCAATCGAAGCGCTGGCCACGGAAGCGGAAGCCGTAGACGTTGTCGTTGGTCGCGATCTCTTCGGCAATCGCGTCGGTCAGCTGAATCTCGCCGCCCGCGCCCGGCTTCATCCGGTTCAGGTTGTTCATCACCTGCGGCGTCAGGATGTAGCGCCCGATCACCGCCAGGTTCGACGGCGCATTCTCGGCCTTGGGCTTTTCCACCATGCCCTTGACCGACACGATCGAACCCATGTCCTCCTTCACGTCCAGCACCCCGTAGGCCGAGGCTTTTTCGGGCGGCACTTCCATCGCCGCCACCATGTTGCCGCCAGTTTCGGCATGCGCCTCGATCATCTGCTGCAGGCAGGACTTTTCCGCCGCGATCACGTCATCGGGCAGCATGACAGCGAACGGTTCGTTGCCGATCAACCGCCGGGCGCACCAGACCGCGTGACCCAGCCCCATCGCCTTGTGCTGGCGGATATAGGCAATCGCGCCGCTTTCCATGTTGGTGGTCTTCAGAATTTCCAGCAAATGTTCCTTGCCGGCCTTGCGCAGGGCATTTTCCAGCTCTGGCGCATGGTCAAAGTAATCCTCCAGCGCGGACTTCCCGCGCGAGGTGACAAAGATGAACTCCTTGATGCCGGCCGCCCGCGCCTCGTCGATGGCGTACTGGATCAACGGGCGGTCAACCAGCGTCATGATCTCTTTCGGGATCGACTTCGTCGCCGGCAGGAACCGCGTTCCCAACCCTGCGACCGGAAAAATTGCCTTTGAAACCTTGCTTCTTTTCTTCATGTCCGAACCTTCACCGACCTTTGGAAACCGTACACCGGGATGTTGTGGAAACTCTCCGATAATGCTGCGCTGCGTCGAAAGTTGCTGAATAATAGCGTATCATAGACCCTGCGCTTCATTGTTAACAGCTATCTCCCATCAAAATGGCGAATCTATGAATTGTTACAGTATGCAATCGGGCAAGGCGCTGTTCAACCATCCAGCGGATGAACCGGGCGAACCGATGCAAGCCGGGCACATTCGGCCTTGAGTCTCTGCCGCGGTGTGCTGCGTTGCAAAATCGGCCCCGCCCGGTCCGACCGGCCCCAGACGCCGCCCCACTGCTCCCAGTAGCCGTCCGGGTGAAACCGCATCCGGTGATAGGCGGCGGTAGGGCTGAAGCGCAGCACGGTGACGATGTCGCCCCGGCCGCGGGCAGCCAGCGCCCGGGCCCGCAACGTCCGCCGCTGGTATGACCATCCGGCGATCACGCAGCCGGGGCGCGGCCCGGTACCCGGCAACGGCAGGAACGGCGGGCCCGCGTCCGGAATCGGTCCCAGCGGCGACAGACTGCGCCCCTCCCCGTCCTGCAGCCCCGCCTCCAGCGTCGCCAAGAGCCGCCCGACATCGCGCGGCTCGATCAAACCATCGCGCATCAGGCGCAAAAGTCGCAGCCGCTGTTCGTCGTGCAGCACCGCCAGCGCTGCCGGATGCCGGTCGGGCGGGGCATGTTTGCGCAGCAATACCATGGTGCTGGCCCCGATCTCGTGCAGGCTCAGCGGCACCCTGTCGGCCCGCCGCCGCGCACTTGCGGCAAAGCCGTGATGCACCTGCGCCAGCGGGACGATGGCGGTGATCAGACCCAGACCCGCCAGCCGCAGGTTGACCTCGGTCTCGTCCAGATAGAACCGCAGCGCCGGATCAAAGCCGCCGATCCCGGCCAATACCGACCGGCGGAACGCCATGTTGGTGCCTTCGGTCTTGATCGCCTGCCCCGGCACGCCGGGATGCAGCGACGCCGCGCGCCCCACATCCAAGGCCCGCGCTTGCCCGGTCAGATCAACCACCCGCGCCTGCCACTGCAACGAAATGCCGTTGCGCCCCAGCACAAAGCCACCCGCTGCTGCCACCCGATTATCAGCAAACGCTGCCGCAAGCCGCCCGGCCCAGGTCGGTTCCGGCACCGCATCGTCATCGATGAATGCAACGACCGCGCCCGCCGCCATCCCGATCCCGACGTTGCGCGCTGCCGAGATGTTCGGCTCGTCGAACACCGCCCCCTTGATCCGCCCCCCGGTTGCCGCCAACGCCGCTCCCTGTGCCGCCGCCAGCCCTTGGGCATCGGCGACCACGATCAGTTCCATCAGCGGGTGATCGCTTTGCGCCAGCCCGGTGATGCAGCGGGCCAGGTCTGCCGCCCGGTGGCGGCTGACCACCACCACGCTCAGCGGCAGCACAGAAACCGGCAGTTCCGTCACGCCACCCCCATCTCGGCCAGCATCGCCTCGATCCGGGGCACATCCTCGGGGTTGTTCAGCTCCCAGAACTGCCGGCCGCGCGCCTGCACTTCGACACACAGCACCGCGCGCCCCTGTTCCAGGAACCGCAATTGTTCCAGCCCCTCCAGCCGCTCGAGGGGGCCGACCGGCCACGACGGATAGGCGGCCAGCGCGCCGGGGCGAAAGGCATAGACGCCGACATGGTGAAACACCGGGGTTTGCTCATCGTCCTGATAGCTGCGCGACGTGAACGGGATCACCTCTTTTGAGAAGTATAGCGCCCGGCGGTCAAGATCAAAGACCGCCGTGGTGCCCCCGACGCGGCCCTGACGACGGTCCTCCAGAAAACCGTTCAGGGCGCGGCCGTCGCAGCGCAGCACCGGCGTTGCCACCTCGGCCCCCGGATTGGCGCTGAGGCCCCGGATCAGATCTTCGATGAACCAATGCGGTGTCAGCGGCGCGTCGCCTTGCAGGTTCACCACGATGTCATAGCCGCCGCCCAAGCCCCCCAGCGCCTCGGCGCAGCGTTCGGTGCCGTT
>JANNRR010000007.1:0-11870 GCA_031401675.1 Paracoccaceae bacterium | reverse complement strand
GCAATCACCGTCTTCGACAGCTACGACGACATCGTCGAGGCCTGCTGCAATGCCTGGAACTTCCTCGCCAACGACCCAAAGGCAATCGCGTCCATCACCACCCGCGCTTGGACGCAAGTCAGTTGAAAGGGCCGTTGGTATTAGCCCGGCGGCAGCACCCATTTCGGCGTCAGCCCCTCGATGCAGCCCGTGGCGAGTTCGGCTTCGGGCTGTTCGATGAAGGCAAGCCCGATGTCCTTGGCACATTGCGAGAAGATCAGCGCGCCGTGGCCCGCCTCGGGGAAGCCCAGCACTCGCGCGTTGCCAAGGTTTGCGGCGGTGTCTTTGGCATCTGCAGATGAGGTCTGCGTGTCGTTCAGTCCATACAGCACCAGCGCGGGAATGTCGCTTTTCACGGGCTCATGGTGCCCCTCGCGCGGCACCGGCGTGAACAGCTCGCAGATATCGAACATCTGGGCCTGTTCCTTGGTATCCAGATTGAGGAACTTAAACTTCAGCGTTGTGCTGTAGGCCTCGAACCCTTCGCGCGAGTTGAAGGGCACCGATTCCTGGCAGGCCACAACGAAAAGGTCGATCGCGCCGACCATACCCGAAAAGGATGCCCTGGCCTGTCCCGAGACGTCTGCATAGAAGGCCGCGACATCAGCATCCGGCATCAGGTCCAGCACGGCAAGGATTTGCGCCTGATCGGCCGGCGGGATATGGGTCGTCACGAGGGTGCGCAGTGCGTCCCTTGACGGTGCCGTGGGGACCAGCGCTGCGACGGCCTGCAGAAATGCCAGCATGTCATCCTTGGAACGGGTTCCGATGATGGAGGACTGCATCATGTCGCCGAACCGGCCCGCCAGATCGGTCGCCCCCGTGGCCTTGGCCTTGAGCGATTCCGCAAGCGCCTGCACCGCCGCATACTGCGACTGATCCTCCTTTGCCTCGGCGGTCGCCATCTCGAGCAGCATCCCGGCCAGTGTCCTTTGGTCCGGCGTGAGTTTGCTGGCATAGGGGTTCACGCGCTCGGCGGTGCTGGGCGGGGCATTGGTGGCGCCCGAAGAAACAAGGTCCCAGGTGGCGGTTTCGCCCCTGTCCCATTCAGTCAGGATCAGCGGGATGAAGCGGGTGGCATTCGGCAAGCGGCCATATTGGTTGCGCGCGGCGAAAAGCTGGATCAGCGACATGATCGTGACCTCGGGCTTGCCCCGCGCGGCGGGGATCGGTGCTTTCTGCAACTGCTCGGCCACGCGAAAAAGCACAGCTTCCAGATCGGGAAAAGCCTTGGCGCAGGCGTCACCCGCCGAGCATTGGTCCAGCACCGCCTGGATGCTTTCCTGCACCGGCTTGGCGTTCTCGACATAGAACTTGGCCTGCGGCGGGCTGACACTGTCGAGCACCACTGACCGCACGCCTTCGGGCGCGGACCGCATGACCTCCAGCCCCAGGGTGGTGCCATAGGACACGCCGTAGATGTTGTAGTCCGCATAACCCAGAGCCTGCATCAGCGCCCGCACGTCCAGCGCGTTCTGATAGGTGTTGTAGGCGGTCAGGTCGTTGCCCTTGGCGGTCAGCTCTGCGGCGCAGGTCTTGAAGAATTCGCTCTGCTTGTCGTCGGTAAATGCACTCGGGACCAGCAGTTCAAGGATATTGCCGCCAAGCGTGTTGAAACAGCTGACCATGTCGGAGGAGATGCCCGCCGCGCGCTGATCAAAGGTCACCACATCGCGGCGGCTGCGATAGCCGTCGAACAGCGGATGCACCACGCCCGCAAGTGCGGTGAGTGCCCCGCCGCCCGGGCCGCCGTGCAGATAGATCACCGGATCGGGCACCGGGCTAAGCGTGCGCGCCTTCAGCACGGCAAAGGCCAGATCAATGCGCTGGCCGTCAGGTTTGGCGTGGTCCTCGGGCACATTCACCCTCCCGCAGATCACCGTGCTGCCCTCGGCTTCGGTGGCGGGAACCGCATTCGCCGGGCAGGCCTCGACGGTCACCGGATAGCACGGGTCAGCCCCGCCTGCCTTTACCGAGGTAAAGGCCGTCGGGTCCGGCTCGGCAGACAGCAATGCCGTCACGACAGCGATGATTTGTTCTGGTGTCATGTGATGCGCCCTTGTTCAAAGACCATTTCGGCAACCGCGGCCCCGGGCTAGCCTACGAGGAGACGACAAGACCCAGGGCCGATCACTCGCTACGCAACCTCTGCGTCAGCAGATGATCAGTTCATCTCGACCCAATCCTCGAGCGACCCGCTGTCGGACACCGTGCAAGCCACACGCCGACCGTGGCTCGGGTCTTTCATGATGATCTCGTAGAACCCCGGACGCAGCGGCGAGACCTGCTCGATCTTCACCTCGCCGCCCATCATGTCGGTGCAGGCCCGTTGCGCGGCCCGAGGTGCGCCGCCAACGGCATCGGTATGATGGCCGTGGTGCCCCTTGACGCTGATGTTCAGGAACTTCTTATTGCCGTCATACTGGCATTCGAACAGCGTGACGTCTTGGCCCGAAGCCGGATATTGCCCATAGACATGGTATTTTCCGCTGGTCCGCTCGGCCGGAAGGGTCAGGACATCGTTCATCATGACGCCAAGTTCGGTCGCGGCAGCCTCTGCGCAATGAGAGACCATTGCGGCCTCATTGACGATCTTGGCCGAAGCCGGGATGGCGCCAGCGAAGAACAGAGATGCGGCTGCGGGAAGGATCGCGATCAGGCGGGCAGTGATCATTTTGGGCTCCATGCTTCATCGTTTCGTTTGGGTGACTGGTTCGGGTTGGCAGCCACCACCAAATAACAACGATGAGGGATTCTCGTCGCAACGACTATCCACTAAGCGCAATAGGTGCGTGCGCAACGCTCCGGCGCACGCCCCGGCCAAGCAGCGCACGGCAATGGTCGCGTTGCTGAAGACGATCTTCGCCCAGGACACCAAGGCCGAAGCCGAGGCGCAGTGGGCTGTCGTCGCCGACGCTCTCCGCGAAAAACAGCCCAAGCTCGGCGCATTGATGGACGCTTCCCGCGACGAGGTTCTGGCCTGCATGTCTTTCCCACGCGAGCACTGGACGCAGATCGCCAGCACGACTCCCCTCGAACGGGTAAACTGGGAGATCAAGCGACGGGCCGATGTCATCGGCATCTTCCCCAATGACGAGGCCATCATCCGCCTTGTCGGAGCGCTGATGCTCGAGACCAACGACGCGTGGGCCGTCGCGCGGAGATACATGTCGCTTGAAACGCACGCCCGCGTGACTGACAATCCGACCGTTGGGCTCCCCGCCGCGGCCGCCTGATCAGCCTCGAACCTCTCCCGAGGTCGGCGCTCTTACACCTAGCCCGGGGACACGATCGTTCACACTGGCGCGAACCCTGATTCGTGATGCATGATGCTTCGTCAGTGGGGGAAGACGGCAAGGAGATTTCAGCAGTTGGATTTCATCGCGATCATCCGTTCGCTAGAAGAACTTCTGTATGAAGTCATGTCATGGCTGATCTTTTACCCGCGCACGCTTTGGCGCACTTTGCGCAACCCCGTCGCGGTGACCGCCTACTCCGACCACGAGCAGAATGATTTGCCGGACGATCGATACGCCGATACGCTCAGCCCACCACTGCTGCTGATGATCACGATGGTCCTCACTTACGTCCTGTCGCGCTGGATCGGCGGCGCCGAGCCATTGGCAACGACTGAGTTAGGTAAGGCCGTTACTGAATCTACCAAGAACCTCCTGTTGCTGCGGGCACTGATCTTCGCGATCATACCCTTGGTGATTGCCGTAATTGGCTTGCGTTGCAGTGGCATAGTCATTGATCGCAAGACGCTTCGCCAACCGTTTTACAGCCAATGCTTCCTTGTCACCCCGTTCGCGTTGCTGCTGCAATCTGCGTTCGCTGTTTATCGGCTGCCCGGATACGGTGGTCTTGTTGGATCAATCCTCGGTCTCGCAGCATTCCTGTGGTTCGGCTGGGCACAGTCTGGCTGGTTTTCAAGGCGCTTAGACATCTCGCGTAGCGCCGCTGCCATGTGGGCGGTTGCAGCCATTTTGGCAGCGGTGCTTGTTGGCGGCGGGGTCACGTACTTGATCGCTGGATCGCTCTAGCGAGTTCTAGTGTTGCTGGCAGGCACGCCGCTGCAAGGGATCCCCTTTGCCCGCCTGAACTGTGAATGCAATTCACCAGACGGAATGTCTGAGCCCCATCCTTATCTAACTTCCCAAGGTGCTTGATTTTCTCCAGAGAAGGTTCGACCGCAGTCGTGTCCCCTCCGCCACTTGCCCTAGAGCGTGTCACTGCCCATCAGATTCAGGATTCACAAGTTTGTTGAAGTGTGATTCCCTTTGCTCACCAGCTATAGGGGTTAGGTATGGGCAAATCGCATCCTGTTGAACTTCGCAGTCGGGTCATCGCCTTTGTCGAGGCGGGTCATGGGCGCCGCGAGGCTGCGCGGCACTTCTTTGTGTCGCCTAAATTCGTCAATGATCTTGTGATCCTGAAACGAGAGACCGGGGCGCTTGCGCTGCGGCCTCAAGGCAACCGTGCCGTGGGCAAGCTTGCGCCCTGCAACGACTGGCTGCGCGCGCGGTTGGCGGTCAAGGGTGACCTGACGCTGGATGAGATCGTGGTGGAAATGGCCGCGGTTCATGGCGTATCGGTGCATCGCGGTTCGGTCGGCAGATGGCTGCACCGGCTTGGCCTCAGCCATAGAAAAAAACCTGCTGGCCAGCGAGCAACTGCGGCCCGACGTGGCCGAGCGGCGGCGCAACTGGATTGAGCAACGCCAGCCAGACATGGCCAACATGCTGGAAAGGCTGGTTTTTATTGACGAAACGAGCCTAAAGACCAATCTCGTCAAGACCACGGGCTGGGCTCCGGTCGGCACCCGCCCGATCGACCATGCCCCCTTCGGCCACTAGCACACCCAGACCTTCATCGCGGGACTTGGCCACGACGGCCTGATCGCCCCCTGGGTGCTGGACGCGGCGATGAACCTGGCCGCCAGCATGCGGCGCTGGCGTCTGACCTCGGCGGCGGTGGTGGATTCGGCCGCTGAACAGCGTTCCGCCGGTTGGGCCTGCTGGCGCGGCAACGCGGCGGGGCTGGGCGGCTGGACCTTCGTCACGCGGATTTCGCTGACGACGCTACAGGCGGCCGGCATGGGGTTTTTCGGCCTCTAAGGATCGACCGCCGCGCTGGCCACCACCCTGACGCTGGCCACTGCCATCAACTGCATTGGCATTGGCTTCCAGCGCGGCACCCACACCCGCTGGCAGCTGGCCGCGAACGACGGCACCGGCGCGCCGACGCTGTCCGACATGGGGGCGAGTTTCGCCATCGCGACGGGTGGGGTGCTGACGCTGTACATCGCGGCACCACCGAACGGCAGTTCCGTCTGGGTGCGGGTCGTCGACGAGGTTTCGGGCACCGTGTTCGAGCAGGAGACCACGGCGGACCTGCCCGCCAACACCCAGTTCCTGTCGCCGCGGTTGTTCTTGAACAACGGGGCCGCGGCATCGGCGGTCGCTTACGACTGCGCGGGCGTCTACGTGGAGACGGGCTTCTGAGCGCTACAAGGGTTGCTGGAAACCAAAGGCCCTTTCGCCTCTCAGTTCGAAAGATACTCAATCAAGATCAGCTTATCATGGAACAAGATGGAAGGCGCTTGCCCAGACAGTTGCGGTGGTATGGGTGATGGAAGCCTTAAACTGCGAGACGTGGACCGACTCGCGATGTTTCTGGAGGGCTACTTTACTCCCCCAGATTTCGTGGATGATCAGCCGTTTGGGCTCCTTGACTGACAGATCCGAGTTATAGCGCAGGCATTCCGGTTCGGCAGCCGACTGCCGGGCCAGATCCGCAACGGCGGCCTTAACCAGCCGCATGTCGGGCTCTGACGCTTCTATGATCGCGAAGACGGTTTGGGTTTCGGACATGGTGTTTCCTTGCTCAGGCTCGTCCCAGGATCAGATCAGCCGCGCGTTCGGCGATCATTACGACAGGGGAGGCGGTATTGCCCGAAACTATGCGTGGCATGACCGAGGCATCGACGATCCGCAAGCCCGCCATTCCCTGCACCTTCAGGGAAGGATCGACCACGGCCTGCGCGTCCGTGCCCATGCGGCAGGTGCCTACCGGGTGAAAGATCGTCGTCGCGATGTCGCCCGCCTTTGCTGTGAGGGCCACGTCGGTTTGAAAGCCAGCGCCGGGAAGCCATTCGTCGGGGGCATAACGCTGGAGTGCCCGCGCCGTCATGATCTGCCGCGCCTGCCGGATCGAGATCACGGCCACGCGGCGGTCTTCGTCGGTGGTCAGGTAGTTCAGCCGGATCTCTGGTTGCGTCTCGGGCCGGGGGGTGGTGGCGTGCACGTGGCCTACGGACGTCGGGCGCAGGTTGCAGACTGATACGGTAATTGCCGAAAAGGAATGCAACGGGTCGCCCAGACGGTCGGTCGACAGCGGCTGGATGTGGTACTCAAGGTCGGGCGTCTCCCGGTCCGGGCTTGATTTGGTGAACATGCCGAACTGGCTGGGGGCCATCGACATCGGGCCGCTGCGGGTCAGGGCATATTCCAGCGCGATGCGGGCCTTGCCAAACAGGCTGCCCGCCCGGTCGTTCAGGGTGCTGGTGCCCCGCACCTTGAACACGGTGCGGATCTGCAGATGGTCTTGCAGGTTTTCGCCAACGCCGGGCAGGTCATGGACCGGCGTTATCCCAAGGCCTGCGATGCGGTCCGGCTGGCCTATCCCGGAAAGCTCCAGCAGTTTCGGGCTGTTGATCGCCCCCGCCGCCAGGATGACCTCGGCCCCGGCAGAGGCTGCATAGGGATGATTGTCGACAAGCCATTCAACCCCGGTCGCGCGACGCCCCTCGCAGGTAATGTGCGTCACGAGCGCATGCGTCACCAGCCGCAGATTGCCGCGCCGAAGGGCCGGGCGCAAAAAGCCTCGCGCAGAGTTCCAGCGGACGCCGCGTGCCTGATTGACGTCGAAAAAGCCCGACCCCTCGTTCGATCCGTCGTTGAAATCGTCGCGCGGCAGGATGCCGAACTCATTTGCCCCCTCCTGCACGGCGTTCAGAATGTTCCAGTTCAGCCGCTGGCGTTCGACCCGCCATTCGCCGCCCGCCCCGTGCATTTCGGTCTCGCCGCCCCAATGATCCTCTGACTTGCGGAAATAGGGCAGAACGTCGTCCCAGCCCCATCCGGTGTTGCCCAGTTGCCGCCAGTGGTCATAGTCGGCGGCCTGGCCGCGCATGTAGATCATCCCGTTAACCGAGGTGCAGCCGCCCAAGATCTTGCCGCGCGGATAGGTCAGGCTGCGGCCGTTCAGACCAGGCTCCGGGGCAGTCTTCATCATCCAGTCGGTGCGCGGATTGCCGATGCAGTAAAGATAGCCCACTGGGATCTGCACCCAGTGATAGCGGTCCGAACCCCCGGCCTCGAGCAGCAGCACACGGGTGCGGCCATCGGCGGTAAGACGGTTGGCCAGCACGCAGCCTGCCGTCCCGGCACCGATAATGATGTAATCGTACCGGCCCTCGTCGGTCATGGCTTGCCCAAGTCCGCCAGGTCGGCCCAGAACGGCTCCATCGCTGCCGTGAGGCGTTGCCAAACGTCAAAGCGGCGGTCGTGCAGGGCGCGTCGCGAAGGGTCAGGAGAAAGCTGCGCCTTGGCTTTCGTCATGGCGGCAACGGCGGCCTCCTCGGTTGGGTAATGGCCTGTCCCAACTGAGGCGGCTATGGCCGCGCCAAGAGCACCGGTTTCTTCTGCGCTGCCCAGAGTGACCGGCAGCCCAAGGATGTCCGCCATCATCTGTGGCCAGTGCGGCGAACGAGTGCCGCCACCCGAGAGGGTGACGCGCTGAATTTGTGCGCCGGTCGCGGTCAGCACATCCACATGACGGCGGTGCTCGAATCCTACGCCCTCATACAGGGCACGCAGCAAGTGGCCCTCGTCGTGCCACCCGGCCAGGCCATAGAAGCCGCCCCGCTGATGCGCGCCGTTCCTGCCACCGTAGAGGAAGGGATGAAACATCGGGTCATCCGGAACCACTTGTGCACCGCCAACCAGATCGTTCACCTGCCCAAAGGGATCATCGTGGTGGCCGCCCCGTTCCAGCAGCGTGCGCACATACCATTCCAGATTGGCGGCAGATGTGGCGCTGTTGTCCATGTTAGCAAAGCGTCCCGCGCCAAAGGCCGCGACCATGAAGATGCGCGGATCGCGGGCGGGCACATCGGCAAAGGTCTGGTTGATTGACCAGCTTCCCAGCACGATGGACGCAGCCCCCGCGCCGACTGCCCCCGACCCCAGCGCCGAGGCCACCACGTCGAAGTATCCGGCGACCACGGGCGTCCCGGCGCGCAGACCGGTTGCAGCAGCGGCCTTTGGCGTGACTTGCCCCACGACCTCGGTCGGCTGAGCCAGCGGCGGCAGCAAAGCCATAGAATCGGACAGGCCGTAGAGCGCCAAAAGTTCAGCGTCATAACGCGCCTCGGGCAGGCGCAAAAGACCGGCGCCTGACATGTCCGAGATTTCGCTGGCTCTAACGCCTGTCAGGTTCCAGCCGATGATATCCTTGGCAAAGCAGAGGGTTCCGGCATCGGCGTAGGTGTCAGGCTGATGCGTTTTGAGCCAGGCCAGCAAAACCGGTGTTTGCGACGGCCAGGGTCGTTGCAGGCAGATCGCATGCAGATCAAGGCCAGTGCTGCGGTCCAGGTCGGCCGCAAGCGATGCCGCCCGCGTATCAAGCGACTGGATGCCAAGCAGCGGCTGCCCGGCCCTGTCCAAAAGGTAAAGCCCGTTGCCGTGGCCAGCCAAACCAATAGCGGCAATCCGGCCAGCATCCACTTGCGCCGCTTCCAGACAGCCCGAAATGGCTGCGCGCGCATTCGCCCAAAGCTCGGCGACCGGGCGTTCGACCATCCCCGGTGCCGGTTTTAGAGTGGTGCCGTCGATGCCATGCCGGGCAATCTGGCCACCCTCAAGGTCGAACAGCACCGCCTTGACGACGGTGTTGCCGATGTCGATGCCAAGGATCAGGTCAGGCGCCATGGGTGTAGATGTCCCATGCCGCGGCAGCATCGGCTCCCTGATGGATGATCGCCATCAAGGCCGCGACGACTGCCTTGGGATTGGCGTGCTGATAGATATTGCGCCCGTAGACCAGACCCTTGGCCCCTTGCGCGACCAGCGCGGCGGATTTTTCCAGCACCTGCCGCAAGTCCTCCTTGCCACCGCCGCGCGCCAGAACGGGCACGCGGGCAGCCTCGACCACCCGGTGAAAGTCCTGCGGGTTCGCCGTCGGATCGGCCTTGATGATGTCGGCCCCCATCTCGGTCGCAAGGCGCACCAGCGTGACGATCTTTTCCGCGTCGCCATCGACAAGATAACCGCCCCGCACGTCATTGGGCAGCATCACCAAGGGCTCGATCATCAAGGGCATGCCATAGCGCGAGCAATCGGCTCGCACCCGCGCGATGTTCTGGACGCATTGGCGAAACAACTCCGGCTCGTCGGGCAGCATGAACAGGTTGACCACCACGCAGGCGGCATCCATCTCTATTGCGGGCAAAACGGGGTCGGCGGCGTTCTGCAACTCGGCCCACATCACCCGGTGCCGGGAGGAATTGTAGGGATTGCCCATGTCCAGACGCATCACCAGTGCAGGCTTATCGCATTCGGGGCGCGCCTGCAAAAGGTCGGCCTGTCCAAAGGTCATCTGGATCGCATCCGGGCCTGCCCCCACCAGCATGTCCACCACGCGGCCCATATCCTCAAGCCCGGCCAGAAACGACGGCTCGTTGCAGACACCGTGATCGACGGCGACATCCAGACAGCCGCCATTTCGGAACATTCGGTTCAGACGAACCTTGGGGGTGATCTTCATGAGGAAACTCCTTCCGATGGGGCCAGTCTGACCCCGTGATACGTTTCGAGATCGCTCAGGAAACCGGCGATCTCGGCCTTTGTTCGCGCTTCGGTCCAGCCGCATTCCTGGGCCATAACCCGGGCGGTGGCGTCGACCAGTTCCGATGACAGCGCACCGCAGATGGCAAGCGGGCTGCGCCGTTGCAGCACATCGGCAAGATGCAGGGCCTGTTCATGGCGGATGAACCAGACCACTTCGGCTTCGGTCAACTCGACGCCGGGCAGTAGGCGGTCGTCCCGTCCGGCACAAAATGCCGCTACCGATGCAGCGTTGGAGCCGTAAAGATCTGCCAGATGCATGGAACGGGTCGGGGTCAGCCCGTGTTGTGCCATGAGGTCTTCTGTCAGCCGTTCCGAGAACCCCGCGCCGCCCCCGATCGGCAAATCACGGGTGTTGGCGCGGCGCGCCACGCCAAGGTCGGCCAGTACCAGATCGACCGTTTCCTCGGCAAAGGCCCGGTAGGTCGTCCACTTGCCGCCGATCATTCCGATCTGCGGGATGTCCCCGCGCAGGCGGCGCACCGAATGGCCGCGCGAGATTTTGCCGGTGAAATCGGCATCGCTGACTGGCAGGGGGCGGATGCCCGCATAGCTGTAGACGATCTGGCCTTGCGTGACCGGGATTGCGGGAAACAGGGACTGCACCGCGTCAAGAATATAGTCGCGTTCCGCGTCGGTGCAGGCGGTCCTGCCGGCCTCGTTCACCCGCAGATCGGTAGAGCCAGCAAGCACCCGACCCAGATAAGGGAACACGATGCACACACGGCCGTCGCTGTGTTCGAAGTAAATCATATGGCCGTTCAGCGCCGCCATCAGCGCCGGATTGTCCAGGATCAGGTGCGATCCCTTGGTGCCCGACACGAGCCTTTCGTTCAGCCGCGCTCCGAGGGTTGCGGCACTCTGGTCGATCCAGGCCCCGGTCGCGTGGACAAGGACCTTTGCGCTGACGGGCAAACGTCGGCCGCTTTCAGCATCTGTCAGCACGAACCCATCTTCCCCGGTCTCAAGCCGCGCATAGTTCAGGGCAAAGGCTTCGGGATTGTGCCGGGCAGCATCGCCGATCAGTTCCAGCCCAAGGCGTTCGGGATGCGATATCCACGCATCGTGATAGGTGGCCGAAAAGCGCACATCTTTGCGCAGCGCGGGCCAGACGGCCTGCGTGGCCACCCCACCACGAAAGCGGTGCCGGGGCAGCATCCGGTTGCGGCCGGTAATGGCGTCGTACAGGATCAGTCCCAGTTTGATCGGCACCGCGCCGCGCGGGCGTGGCCGACCCGTAAAACCAAGAAATCCGAAGGCCGCGTTGGCGAGGCCAGAGAACACCCGATCAATCGGAATCGTCGTCGGCAGTGGTCGCACCAGGTACGGGGCATTGCGCAACAAACGGTCCCGCTCGATCAGGCTTTCGCGAACAAGGGAAATCTCGCCGTTCTCCAGATAACGCAGACCGCCGTGGATCATTCGCGAAGGAGCCGCTGAGCAGCCCGAACAGAAGTCGTTCATCTCGACCAGCAGCACGCGTAGACCCTGCAAGGACAGGTCGTGAAAGACGCCGATGCCATTGATCCCACCGCCCACGACGATCACGTCGAAAGAGCCGTTTGCGGCGATGCCATTGATCCTTTCTTGCCGGGGGTCGGGCATGGCTTTTTCCTTTGCGGGAGTGCGCCCCGCAGGTGTCATCGTGCTGCGAAGCACCTTCAGGCGGGTGCAACGCTGAGGTTGGTTGTGACGGCGCGGGTGATCTCGTCGATTTCGAGGCCGGACAAGCGGACGGTCCCGGCCCTTGCGTTCTCGCGGGCCTGTTCAGGATTGCGCGCCCCACAAAGGGCAAAGGTCAGACCCGGCTGCGCCAGGGTCCAGGCAATGACGATCTGTGCCGGGCTGGCATCGTGCTGCGCCGCAATCGGGCGGACCGTTTCCATCAGCCGATCGACGCGCGCCCGGTTGTCGGTCGAAAAG
>JANNRR010000006.1:0-15736 GCA_031401675.1 Paracoccaceae bacterium | reverse complement strand
CCGCGCCTGCACGCCGTAGGCCGCCGCCGTACCGGCAACGATTTCGCCGAAACGGCGCTGGATCATCGCCTGCAACGTGGTGTCAAAAGTGCGGATGGTGGCACAGAACCACGCCGCTTCCGGAATGATGTTGCTGGCGGTTCCGGCATGGATTTGCGTGACAGAGATCACCGCCTGCTGCAGCGCGTCGGTGTTGCGGCTGAGGATGGTCTGCACCGAGTTGATCATCGCCAGTGCCGCGACGATCGGGTCGATGCAGTCCTGCGGATAGGCACCGTGGCCGCCCCTGCCGGTGATGTGGACGGTGGCGGTATCTACCGCCGCCGCGACCGGGCCGGGGGCAGTGTGGAAATGCCCGAACGGAATCCCCGGCGCGTTGTGCAGCGCATAGACTTGGGCAATGTCGAACCGGTCCAATACGCCTTCGCGCACCATGACTTCGCCGCCACCGCCATCCTCTTCGGCGGGCTGAAAGATCAGCGCGACCCGGCCGGAAAACCGCCGCGTCTCGGCCAGATATCTGGCCGCCCCGAGCAGCATCGTGGTATGGCCGTCGTGGCCGCAGGCATGCATCTTGCCTGGAACCGTCGAAGCGTATAGCAGGCCGGTGACTTCATGCAGCGGCAGCGCGTCCATATCGGCGCGCAGGCCGATGGTCTCTCCCGGCCCCTGGCCGTTGATGATCGCCACCAACCCGGATTTCGCGATGCCCTGATGAATCTCGTCCACCCCGAACTCCAGCAGCCGCTCGACGACAAAGGCTGCCGTCTGGTGGCAGTCGAATTTCAGTTCCGGATACTGATGCAGGTGACGGCGCCAGGTTTTCATGTCGTCGGCGAAATCGGCGATTCGGTTCAGAACGGGCATCGTGGACTCCGGGGGCGGTTCGCGGCTATTGCGGCCAGATCATCGCAAAGCGGGGGCCGATGCAATGACCAATGACCGGGCGGCCAGCGATCGGCTGGTTCACGATCCCGACGCCGGCATCGAACGGCTGCTGGAGATTATGGCGCGGCTGCGCGACCCGGTGTCGGGTTGCCCGTGGGATCTGGTGCAGGATTTCGGCTCGATTGCCCCCTACACCATCGAAGAGGCGTACGAGGTGGCCGATGCAATCGAACGGCAGGCCTGGGGTGATCTGCAAGGCGAGTTGGGCGATCTGCTGCTGCAGACTGTCTATCACGCGCAAATGGCGGCAGAGGCCGGGCACTTCGGCTTTGCCGGGGTGGTGCGGGTGATCGCCGACAAGATGGTGGCGCGGCATCCGCATGTGTTCGGCAGCACCAGTCGTGACAAGAGCCCGGAGCAGCAGACTGCCGACTGGGAGGCGACCAAGGCGGCTGAGCGGGCCGGCCGGGCCGAAGGCGGGACGCTGGACGGAGTGGCCACCGGTCTGCCGGCGCTGACGCGGGCGGTCAAGCTGCAAAGCCGGGCGGCGCGAGTCGGTTTCGACTGGCCCTCCACCGACGAGGTGATCGGCAAGATCGCGGAAGAGGCGCGCGAACTGGTCGAGGCCCGCGACCGGCTGACCCGAGACGAAGTCGAGGACGAGTTTGGCGATCTGATGTTCGTCATGGCCAATCTGGCGCGGCACCTGAAGCTGGACCCCGAGGCGGCGCTGCGGCGGACCAATGCCAAATTCACCCGCCGGTTCAGTTCTGTAGAGGTCGCTCTTTCAGCGATGGGCAAGCGCCCCGAACAGTCCGATCTGGCCGAAATGGACGCACTGTGGAATGCGGCCAAGGCGGCCGAGCGTAGAGCAAAGTTATCCGAGTGAAATCATATGGTATTGACCTGACAGAAACTGTCAGCTTTAAGGTAGGGAAATACCTGACTGAAGGAGTCAACCATGTTCCACCGTTCAACCCCCATCTCGGCCGCCCTGATTTCGGCCGCGCTGTGCGGCCTTGCCGTCCCGGCGCGGGCCGCAGAGATCAACGTCTATTCTTACCGCCAGCCAGAACTGGTGCAGCCGCTGTTTGACGCCTTTACCGCCGCAACCGGCATCGGCGTCAACGTCGCCTTTGTCGACAAGGGCATGGTCGAGCGGCTGGTGGCCGAGGGCGACCGCTCGCCCGCCGATCTGGTGATGACCTCGGACATTGCGCGACTGAGCCAGTTGGTTGACGCGGGCGTGACCCAGGCGGTCACCTCTGACATTCTGACCGCCAACATCCCGCCCGCCGACCGCGATCCCGACGGGCAATGGTACGGGCTGACCAACCGCGCCCGCATCGTTTTTGCCAGCACCGAGCGGGTGGCCGATGGCGAGGTCACCACTTACGAGGATCTGGCCAATCCGAAATGGCGGGGCCGGATCTGCACGCGCGCCGGCACCCATGACTATACGCTTGGCCTGATGTCGGCGATGATCACGCATCACGGCGAGGCCGCTGCCAAGGCCTGGGCCGAAGGGTTGAAGGCTAACCTGGCGAAGAAACCCGATGGCGGCGACCGCGATCAGGTGAAATCGATCTGGGCCGGCGAGTGCGACATCAGTCTGGGCAACACCTATTACATGGGCCAGATGCGCGCCGATCCGGACCAGACCGCCTGGGCCGACGCGGTGCGCATCGTGTTTCCGGTGTTCGAGAACGGCGGCACCCATGTCAACGTCTCGGGCGTGCTAATGACCAAGGCCGCCCCGAACCGCGATCAGGCGTTGCAGTTGATGGAGTTTCTGTCGTCGGACGAGGCACAGCGAATTTATGCCGAAACCAACCACGAGTTTCCGGTGAAACCCGGGGTGCCGCGTTCGGCGCTAGTGGAAAGCTGGGGTCCGTTCACCCCCGACAGCCTGAACATGAACGAACTGGCCAAATACCGGCCCGCAGCGCTGCGCCTGATGGAAGAGGTCGATTTCGACGGGTGAACGCGGCGGCGGCGGCAGGACGGCGGCCTTGATCGACCAGCGTCCGTTCGTCTTGGCATGGACAAACCGGCGGGGCTGGGCTTTGGTGAAGGCAAAGGGAGCTGCCGATGACCGCACCGCGCAAGATCATCATCGATACCGACCCCGGGCAGGACGATGCCGTGGCGATCCTGCTGGCGCTGGCCAGCCCGGAACTGGATGTGCTGGGGATCACAGCGGTGGCGGGCAACGTGCCGCTGGCCCTGACCCAGAAGAATGCGCGGATGATCTGCGAACTGGCCGGCCGGCGCGACATTCCGGTGTTTGCCGGCTGCGACACGCCCTTGTCGCGCAAGCTGGTGACGGCGGAACATGTGCACGGCAAGACCGGCCTGGACGGCATCGCCCTGCCCGACCCGACGCTGCCGCTGCAGGACCGGCATGGCGTCGATTTCATCATCGAGACGTTGCGCGACCATGCTGCCGGTTCGGTGACGCTGTGCCCCCTGGGGCCGCTGACCAATATCGCCACGGCCTTCCAGCGTGCGCCCGATGTGGTGGCGCGGGTGGCCGAAGTGGTGTTGATGGGTGGGGCCTATTTCGAGGTCGGCAACATCACGCCCGCCGCCGAATTCAACATCTATGTCGATCCCGAGGCGGCGGCGGTGGTGTTCGGCTCAGGTGTGCCGCTGGTGGTGATGCCGCTGGATGTGACGCATCAGGCCCTGACCAGCCGACTGTGGGTCGAAGGCATGCGTGGGGCCGGCACCGAGGTCGGCCGCGCCGTCGCCAGCTGGACCGACTTTTTCGAAAGGTTCGACACGGCGAAATACGGCAGCCACGGCGCGCCGCTACACGACCCGTGCGTGATCGGCTATCTGCTGCGCCCGGACCTGTTCGAGGGTCGTCACATCAATGTCGAGATCGAGACCAGGGGCGAGTTCACGCTGGGAATGACGGTTGCCGACTGGTGGCGTGTATCAAAGCGACCGGCGAACGCGCTGTTCATGGGTTCAGTCCAGGCCGAAAGCTTCTTTGCGCTGCTGACCGAGCGGATCGGCCGGTTGTGAAGACCCAAAATCCTTCAAAGGATTTTGCGAAAATTCTTCGAAGAATTTTTGGTTCCCGGTTCAGGTGACGGGACAGGAAGGGACGGGTTCAGCCATGACCCTGCGGATCGCGTTCGACAATTCCTATGCCGGGTTGCCGGAGCGGTTTTACACAAGGTTGGCACCGACGCCGGTGGCGGCCCCGGCCCTGATCAAGGTCAACCATGATCTGGCCCGCGAGCTGGGGCTGGACCCCGCCGACCTCGAATCGCCCGATGGCGTGGCCATGCTGGCGGGGAACGCCGTGCCGCCCGGGGCTGAGCCGCTGGCGCAGGCCTATGCCGGGCACCAGTTCGGTGGCTGGTCGCCGCAGTTGGGGGACGGGCGGGCGATCCTTTTGGGTGAAGTGCTGGACCGCGACGGGATGCGGCGTGACATCCAGCTGAAAGGCTCCGGGCCGACGCCGTGGTCGCGGCGCGGCGACGGGCGGGCCTGGGTCGGGCCGGTGCTGCGCGAATATATCGTGTCCGAAGCCATGCATGCGCTTGGGGTGCCGACCACGCGGGCGCTGGCGGCGGTGACCACCGGCGAATGGGTGTACCGCGAGGATCGCTATCCGGGGGCGGTGCTGACCCGGGTGGCCTCCAGCCATATCCGGGTCGGGACATTCCAGTATTTCGCGGCGCGGGGGGACGAGGAGGCGCTGCAGATACTGCTGGATCAGGTCCGGCTTCGGCACTTTTCCTCCGCCGTGGGACCGCTGGGTGTGCTGCAGGCGGCGGTGGCGGCGCAAGCGGGTCTGATCGCGCAGTGGATGGGGTTGGGTTTCATTCACGGGGTGATGAACACCGACAACTGCCATGTCGGCGGCGAGACGATCGATTACGGTCCCTGCGCCTTCATGGATGCTTACCATCCCGACACAGTGTTTTCCTCGATCGACCAGTTCGGCCGTTACGCCTATGCCAACCAGCCGCAGATCGCGGTGTGGAATCTGGCGCAGTTCGCCACTTGTCTGTTGCCGCTGATGGGGGAAAAGAATGCGGCGATCGAGGCGGCGACGGCGGCGGTGCACGGTTTTGCCGATCTTTATCAGGCGGCTTGGCTGACGCGGTTCCGCGCCAAGCTGGGGCTGGTGCGGGCCGAGGCGGGGGATCTTGCTCTGATCGAGGATCTGCTGGAACGGATGGCGGCGCAGGCGGCGGATTTCACCCGGGTGTTTCGCGGGCTGGCGGACGGCACGGCGCGGGACGAGTTTACCGGGCCGCCGGCATATGATGGATGGGAGGCGGGCTGGCGGGCGCGGCTGGCGGGGGAGCCGGACGGGTTGGAAGCCCGGCTGAAGGCAGCCAACCCGGCCTTTATCCCGCGCAATCATAAGGTTCAGGCGGTGATCGAGGCGGCGGTTCTGGGGGAGTACGGGCCGTTCGAGCGGCTGGTTGCGGTGCTGGCGCGACCGTTCGAGGATCAGCCCGGGGCCGAGGATTTGCAGGCCGCGCCCTGGCCGGATCAGGTGGTGCGGCAGACGTTCTGCGGGACCTGACGCCCGGTGTCCAGACTCGGACAACTTGTCAAACATTTGATATTACTAAGTAAAAATTTCCGCGTTAAAGCTTTATCAATCTGAATGAATGCATCGACCGCAGCTATCCGTCGCGGTTCTTCCGAAACAGGCGGCGGTTGTCCAGTACAAAACGGCGGATCACCCCGGCAATTCCGGTGGCATTCTTGCCGGTCAGATAGAAATACCCGGCGGCTGCACCGACAGCCGCGCCCAGCATGTTGGCGATGATATCCCACATGGTGTCGACCAGACCGGATTTCTGCATGTTGAGGCCGAAAAGCTGATCGGCGGCAAACTCGATCACTTCCCATACCGATCCGACCATGACGGCAAAGCAGAACCCGAACAAGGCTATGGCCAGCGCCGGGGCGGCATAGCGGTCGCCCTCGAACAACATGAAGACCACGACAAAGCCGATCATGCCGAAGCCGATGGCCGAACCGCCGTGCAAGAGCTTGTCCCACCACCAGAAGCGGTTGTAGAAATCCATCGCCTCGCCCAGAAACAGCGTGGCGTACAGAAACACCACGATAGCGGCAATGAAGCTGAGCGGTAACTTGACCCCGAGGCTGCGCTCGAACACGAACGGCAGCAGGGTGGCAAACAGCGTCGTCAGCGCGACGAACACCATCGGCCAGTGACCCGACCAGGCCGCCGCGACCATTTCGATGATCAGGGCACCACGGATAATCATGACAAGGGGGTTCTTGCCCGGAATAGCGGGACTTCCCATCTGTTGAAAGCTGACTGCGCCGGTTGCGCGATCACCCTAGAGGAAAGCCGTGCCGCATCAAAGCGCCACCTGCACCAGCGCAAGCCTGCGGCTGGTCAGCTACAACATCCGCAAATGCGTCGGGCTGGATCAGGTGCGGCGCCCGGAACGCATTCTGAACGTGATCAACGAGACCGGCGCCGATATCGTGGCGCTGCAGGAGGCTGACCGGCGGCTGGGTGTTCGGCCGGCGGCCCTGAGCCATGAGGCGATCCGGGGCGGGTCGGATCTGGTGCCGTTGTCGCTGGCGCCGAACTCGCGCAGCCTCGGCTGGCATGGCAACGCGCTGCTGGTGCGACAGGGGTTCGCGGTTGACGCGGTGCACCGGCTGGACCTGCCGTCGCTGGAGCCGCGCGGCGCGTTGGTGGCCGATCTGCACTGGCGCGGGCGCGGGCTGCGGGTGGTGGCGGTGCATCTGGGCCTGTTGCGCCGCGACCGGCTGCGCCAGTTGCAGCATATTGCCGAATGGCTGCAGGCGCGCCCGTTCGGGCCAACCGTGATCCTGGGCGATTTCAACGACTGGTCACAACCGCGCGCCACATCGGTGCAGTTGCCCGGCTTTGCCATGGCCATCCCTGGGCGCAGCTTTCATTCGGTGTTGCGGTTGGCGGCGCTGGACCGGATTGCCGCCAGTGCCGGGGTGAAGTTGAACGCCAGCGGCGTGCATGTGTCCGACCTGTCACGGCGGGCGTCGGATCATCTGCCGGTCTGGGCCGATGTGACGCTGGTTGCGGCGGCAGCGCCGGCCTGAGCGGCAGCGGCCGCCGGTCTTGGCGGGCGGTTGATCAAGATCAGTCCGGCCGCCACCAGTGTGGCCGCGGCCAGAACGCCCGGGCCTGCCGCTTCGCCCAGCAAAAGCCACCCGAGCCCGACCCCGAACACCGGCGTCAGGAAGCTGAAGCTGGCGACCCCGGCTGCCGGATAGGCCGACAGGAGCCACAGCCACAGGATGAAGCCGCCGGTCACCACCACCACGATCTGGAACACCACCCCGACCAGATAGACCGGCTGCCAGTCGCGCAGGATCGGCCCGAACAAGGGTGACAGCGCCAGCAGCACGACACCCGAGACCAGCACCATCCAGAACAGCTGCATTTCCGGCAGGACCCGGCGCATCGCCGAAGCGCGGGCCATGAAGGCGGTGCCGGCCCAGCACATCGCCGCCACGAGTGCGAACAGATCGCCGATCAGGCTGCCTTGCCCGGCATCGCCACGCGAGACGATCGCCCAGACCACGCCGGCAAAGGCCAGCGCCAGCCCAAGCGATCTGGTTCGCGTCAGCCGCTCGCCCGGCAGACCGACATGGGCGGCCAGCGCCAGCCAGACCGGCATGGTGTAGAACAGAATCGCGGTGCGCACCACGGTGGTCAGGTCAAGTGCCAGAAACAACAGCAGAAACTCGGCCCCGAACACCAGCCCCATCGGCAGCCCGGCCCCGATGGTTCCGGGCAGAAACCGCAGCGGGCGGCCGTTCCACAGCATCCAGCCCCAAATGCAGACCACAGCACCCGCCGAGCGCAGCCCGGCAAAGAACACCGGCTGCAGGCCCTGATTGACCCATTTGACCACCACCTGGTTGAAGGCGAACAGCAGCGATACAGCGATCAGGAGCCCGACACCCGGCATGTCCAGCCTGTCCTTGCGCGCCATCTGCCCCTCACTGGTCCGGGCTGCACCCTTGGGCGACCGGGCGGAACTGTCAACCCGCCATCCCGGCCCGGCGGTTGGCGGAAATTGCTGGATAGGCCGGGCGAAATCCCCTACAGCGCCAGAAAGGCGGCAGGGGGACCATGTGACAGAGAGCATCATCGCGCGGAGTGTCGCCAAGGGCCTGCGGCTGACCGACCAGCGCCGGGTGATCGCGACCGTCATCGAGGAGTCGGACGACCATCCCGATGTCGAAAAGCTGCATGCCCGCGCGGTCGCGATCGATCCGCGCATTTCGATCGCCACGGTCTACCGCACCGTCAAGCTGTTCGAGGAGTCCGGCCTGCTGGACAAGCTGGAGTTCGGCGACGGCAGGGCGCGCTACGAGGACGCCGAGCGCGAGCATCACGATCACCTGATCGACATGAATTCCGGCGCGGTGATCGAATTTGTCGATGCGGAGATCGAGGCGCTGCAGGACCGGATCGCCCGGCGGCTGGGCTACCGGCTGATGGGGCACCGGCTGGAGCTTTACGGCGTGCCGCAGAAAAAGGGCGGATAGGCCCGGCACGATGACCGACAATTTCCGGGCGAGCCTGTTGATGGTCGCGACCATGGCCGGGTTTTCGCTGGAGGACCTGCTGATCAAGCAGGTGTCGGGCACGGTGCCGGTCGGGCAGCTGCTGATGATGCTGGGGGTCGGCGGTGCCGGTTTTTTCGCCGCCGTTTCGGTCGCGCTCCGCCGGTCATTGTGGACCCCGGTTCTGACTTCGCGCCCGGTGCTCTTGCGCAACGGCGCCGAGATGATCGCGACCATGACCGGATTGACGGCGCTGACCCTGCTGCCGCTGTCGCTGGTGTCGTCGGTGCTGCAGGCAGCACCTTTGCTGGTGACCATCGGCGCGGCGGTGGTGCTGCGCGAGGCGGTGGGCTGGCGGCGCTGGGGCGCGACGCTTGTCGGCCTGGCCGGGGTGATGCTGATCCTGCGGCCGGGGGCTGCGGGCTTTGACCCGGCGGTCTGGCTGTCGGTGATCGCCGTGGTGGCGCTGGCGGCGCGAGACCTGGCGACGCGGGCGACATCGGCGGCGATTTCGACGCTGCAACTGGCATTCTGGGGCTATGGCCTGTCGATCCCGTCCGGCGTGATCCTGTTCGTCCTGCTCGGGCAACCGCTGGTCTGGCCGGGCCCGGGCGACTGGGCGATGCTGGCGGGCGCGCAGGTGCTGGGGATCGTGTTCTATTACACGCTGACGCTGGCACTGCGGATCGGCGAAAGCGCGGTGGTGGTGCCGTTTCGCTATTCGCGGCTGGTGTTCGCGCTGGCACTGGGCGTGCTGGTGCTGGGCGAGAGGGTCGACGGGCTGATGCTGGCGGGTCTGGCGCTGGTGACGGCATCGGGGCTTTACACCCTGCTGCGCGAGGCTCGGGTGCAGCGCGGCATGCGGGCTTCCCCTGTTGCCAGCCGCCCGGTATAGAGGCTCCGAACCCCTATCCCAGCCTTCGGAGCACCCCATGAGCACGATCATCGACATCATCGGCCGCGAAATTCTCGACAGCCGGGGCAACCCGACGGTCGAGGTGGATGTGATCCTGGAAGACGGCAACATGGGCCGCGCTGCCGTACCGTCGGGGGCGTCCACCGGCGCGCACGAGGCGGTGGAAAAGCGCGATGGCGACAAGAAACGCTATCTGGGCAAGGGTGTGCTGGAGGCGGTGGCGGCGGTGAACGGCGAACTGGCCGAGGCGCTGGTGGGGTTCGATGCGACCGAACAAGTGGCTATCGACCGCACGATGATCGAACTGGACGGCACGCCCAACAAGGGCCGGCTGGGGGCGAACGCCATTCTGGGCGTGTCGCTGGCGGTGGCAAAGGCGGCTGCCGATTTCACCTCGCAGCCGCTTTACCGCTATGTCGGCGGCACCTCGGCGCATGTGCTGCCGGTGCCGATGATGAACATCATCAACGGCGGGCAACATGCCGACAACCCCATCGACATTCAGGAATTCATGATCATGCCGGTGGCGGCCAAAAACATCCGCGAGGCGGTGCGGATGGGGTCGGAAGTGTTCCACACCCTGAAGAAAGAGCTGTCGGCGGCGGGCTTCAGCACCGGGATCGGCGACGAGGGCGGCTTTGCCCCGGCGCTTTCCACCGCGCGCGCAGCGCTGGACTTTATCCTGAAGGCCATCGAAAAGGCGGGCTACAAGCCCGGCCACGACATCCATCTGGCGCTTGACTGCGCCGCGACCGAGTATTTCAAGGGCGGAAAATACGTGATGGCGGGTGAGGGCAAAAGCTTTACCCCGGCGGAAAACGTGGCCTACCTTGCCGCTTTGGCCGCCGACTATCCGATCATCTCGATCGAGGATGGCTGTTCCGAGGATGACTGGGCCGGCTGGAAACTGCTGACCGAAACGCTGGGCGGCAAGCTGCAACTGGTCGGCGACGATCTGTTCGTCACCAACCCGGCGCGGCTGGCCGACGGCATCAAGCAGGGCTGCGCCAATTCGCTGCTGGTCAAGGTCAACCAGATCGGCACCCTGACAGAAACCCTGGCCGCCGTCAGCATGGCACACCGTGCGGGCTACACCTGCGTGATGAGCCACCGCTCGGGCGAGACAGAGGATGCCACGATTGCCGATCTGGCGGTGGCGACCAACTGCGGCCAGATCAAGACCGGCTCGCTGTCGCGCTCGGACCGGCTGGCGAAATACAACCAGCTGATAAGGATCGAGGAGATGCTGGGCGAAACGGCGGTCTATGCCGGGGCCGGCATCCTGCGCGGCTGAGGCTCCTTTTTCGCTCAAATACCCCCGCCGAAGGCTCCGGCGGCTGGGCGGGAGCCTCCGGCGGGGATATTTGAGAAAAGAAGAAATCCAAGGAGCAGAGGGATGGATGCTGACGGCATCATCGCTTTTCTGGACCTGAAGCCGCACCCCGAGGGGGGCTGGTACCGGCAGACCTGGGTGGCCGATGGGCCGGGGCGGCCGGTCGGAACCTGCATCTATTTCCTGCTGAAAGCGGGCGAGCGCAGCCACTGGCATCGGGTCGATGCGGTCGAAATCTGGCACTATCATGCCGGGGCACCACTTGTGCTGCGGATGGCGGCCGACGTGGCGGGACCGCTGCAACGGGTTGTGCTGGGGGTTGATCTGGCGGGCGGCGCCCTGCCGCAGGTGATCGTGCCGCAAGGCTGGTGGCAGGCGGCGCAGAGCAGCGGCGACTGGACGCTGGTCAGTTGCACGGTATCGCCGGGCTTTCGGTTCGAGGGCTTCGAACTGGCGGGCCCCGGGTTTGACATCCCGGGCTAGCGGCGCTTGCCCGCAGCGCCGGGTTGCGGCAAGCTCGGGCGATGGATCACCGCGCGTTTCTGTCGTCTCTGCCTGCGGCCACCAAGGCCGGACTGACCGAGCGGTCGGATCGGGCCGGGCTGTGGCATCTGGCCGGGCACTTCGGGCTGATCGTCGGGGTGGGCGCGCTGATCGCGGCGCGGGTGCCGCTGTGGCCGCTCTTGTTGCCGCTGCAGGGTGTGCTGATCGTGTTCCTGTTCACGCTGGAACATGAATGCACCCACAAGACGCCGTTCGCGTCGATGCGGCTTAACGAGGTAGTGGGGCGGCTTTGCGGGGTGCTGCTGCTGCTGCCGTTCGGCTGGTTTCGCTATTTCCATCTGGCGCATCACCGTCATACCAATGTTCCGGGGCTGGATCCGGAACTGGCGGCACCGAAACCGGATACGCCGGGGCAGTGGCTGTTGCACGTGTCGGGCCTGTCCTATTGGCGGGCGGGGCTGCTGCTGCTTGGGCGGCTGGCTGTGGGTCGGGAGCGCGCGGAGTTTCTGCCCGTCGCTGCCCTGCCGCGACTGATGCGCGGGGCGCGCTGGATGTGCGCCGTCTATATTGTGGCGCTGGCCAGCCTGATCGTCAGCCCGGCGCTGTTGTGGCTGTGGCTGGTGCCGGTGCTGCTGGGGCAGCCGGTCCTGCGGCTGTATCTGTTGGCCGAGCATGGCGATTGCCATTATGTGGCCAACATGTTCGAGAACACCCGGACGGTGTTCACCACGGCCCTGGTGCGGTTTCTGGCGTGGAACATGCCCTATCATGTCGAGCATCATGTGATGCCTGCGGTGCCGTTTCACCGGTTGCCGGAGTTGCACGGGCTGATGCGGGCGGAGTTGCGGGTGACGGCGGCGGGGTACGTGGAATTCAGCAGGGGCTATCTGGCGCGCAGGCTCTGAAGCGTTGCGGGGCGGCTGATGCGGCCGCCGCCGACCGCCGCGCCGACGCCGGTGGTGGTGGGACACGAGGTCGGCAGGCCGCGCACGACGCGGACGGCAAGGTAGGCGAAGGCCTGGGCTTCCAGCATGTCGCCGTCGAGGCCGGCCGCCTCGACCGGGTCCACCGGCGCGGCCAGGGCTTCGGCCAAGAGCCGCATCAGGGTGGCGTTGTGGCGGCCGCCGCCGGTGACGAGGATGTGGGCAGGCGGGGCGGGAAAATGCTCGGTACCGCGCGCGACGGCTGCGGCGATGGCACGGGTCAGCGTGGCGGCGGCGTCGGCATCGCCAAGGTGGGCGACGGATTGGACAAGGCCGGGAAAATCGTTGCGGTCCAGAGACTTCGGCGGCACCTTGTAGAAATACGGGTGGGTCAGAAAGCCTTCGATCACGGTCAGATCGGCGGTGCCCGTGGCGGCCAACGCGCCGTTGTCGTCCTGCGCCAGCCCGCGCCGCGCCAGCATCAGGTCATTCAGCGGCGCGTTGGCAGGGCCGGTGTCGAAGGCGAGGCAGGCCCCGGGGCTTTCGGGCACGGGGTAACGCGGATCGACCCAGGTGACATTGCCGACGCCGCCGAGGTTGAGAAACACCAGGGGATCGCTGGCCCCGATCCACTTGGCGCAGGCGAAGTGAAAGAAAGGTGCCAAGGGCGCGCCCTGCCCGCCCAGGGCCACGTCGTTGCTGCGGAAATCCCAGACCACCGGCAGACCGAGCACCTCGGCCAGCAGTGCGCCGTCGCCGGTCTGATGCGTGGCGCGCCCGCGCGGGCCCAGCCCCTGCGGGTCGTGGGCCAGCGTCTGGCCGTGAAAGCCGATCAGCGCCGCCCCCGAAATCCCGGCAAGCAGCGCGGCATGCGCGGTTTCGACGATTTCGGCGGCAGCGGGCACATCGGGGTCGCCCGGCCACTGGCCGAAGGCCCGGCGGATGGTGTCGCGTTCGGTCGGCGCATAGGGGCGGTACGCGGTGGCACCGAAGCCCGCAATCGTCACGCCGTCGGTCAGAACCATCGCGGCATCGACCCCGTCGAGCGAGGTGCCCGACATGGTGCCAAGCGCCCAGATCGGGTCCGCCTGTCCGCGTGGTTTCAACATGCCCTTCCCCTTGCCGGGCCGCGTCGATATAGAGGCCCTGCCCGACAGATTGGACCGATCCGCGATGACCTACCAGCCGAAATCCGACTTTCTGAGCGTGATCATCGAACGCGGCTTTTTCGCCGATTGCACCGATCTGCAGGGGCTCGACGAACGGCTGATGGGCGGGCGGGTGACGGGTTACATCGGCTATGATCTGACCGCCAGTTCGCTGCATATCGGCAATCTGGTGCAGATCATGCTGCTGCGCTGGTTGCAGAAGTCCGGGCACCGGCCGATCACCCTGATGGGCGGTGGCACCACCAAGGTTGGCGATCCGTCGGGCAAGGACGAGATGCGGCGGCTGATCTCGGTCGAGCAGATCAACGAGAATGCGGCCAGCATCCAACGGGTGTTTGCCCGCTACATCGCCTATGGCGACGGCCCTACCGACGCGCTGGTGCCCAACAATGCCGACTGGCTGGACCAGCTGAAATACATCGACTTCCTGCGCGACATCGGCCGGCATTTCACCGTGAACCGGCTTCTGGCGTTCGAAAGCGTGAAGTCGCGGCTGGACCGCGAACAGGCGCTGAGCTTCATCGAGTTCAACTACATGCTGTTGCAGGCCTATGATTTTCTGGAATTGCATCGCCGCCACGGCACCGCGCTGCAGATGGGCGGCTCGGATCAGTGGGGCAATATCGTTTCGGGCACCGATCTGATCCGGCGGGTCGATGGGGCCGAGGCTTTTGGCCTGACGACGCCGCTGGTGACCCGCGCCGATGGCAAGAAGATGGGCAAATCGGTCGATGGCGCGGTCTGGCTGAACGAGGACAGGATGTCACCGTACGCGTTCTGGCAGTGGTGGCGCAACGTGGCCGATGCCGACGTCGGCAAGTTCCTGAAGCTGTTCACCGAACTGCCGGTGGCGGAATGCGACCGGCTGGGGGTGCTGTCGGGGTCAGAGGTCAATGCCGCCAAGATCGTGCTGGCCAACGAGGTGACCACGATGTGCCACGGCGCGGGTGCGGCCGTGGCGGCAGCGGCGACGGCGCACGAGGTGTTCGAACAGGGCGGGGTCGGCGATGACCTGCCGACCCTGACGCTGCAGGCTGCCGATGTCGGGACCGGCATTTCCATCGTGCAGCTGATCGTGCGGGCGGGCCTTGCGAAATCGGGCAAGGAGGCCAAACGGCTGATCGCCGAGGGCGGCGCACGGCTGGATGACGTGTTGCTGGAAGATGCCGGGCTGATGCTCGACGGCGGGCGGTTGCCGGTGAAACTGACCGCCGGCAAGAAACGCCATGCGCTGGTGGTGCTGGCCGGGTGAACCCTGCCGAGGCGGGCGGGGCGGGCTGAACCCAGCGCTACACTGCCGCCGGGTTGCGGCTGCGAAAGCCCGCCTGATGCCAGTTCGGGTAAGGCAGCGGCGTCTGGCTGGCGGCATCCAGCCGGGCGATCTGTGCCGCGTCCAGCGACCAGCCGACCGCGCCCAGATTTTCGCGCAACTGCGCCTCGTTGCGCGCGCCGATGATGACGGTGGCGACCGAGGGGCGGCGCAGCACCCAGTTCAGCGCGATCTGCGCCACGCTGTGGCCGGTTTCCGCCGCCAGCGCGTCCAGCACGTCGATCACGCCGTACAGCAGCACATCGCTGACCGGCGGCGCGGCATCGGCGGTGCGCACGGCGCGGGACGCGGCGTCCAGCGGCGCGCTGCGGCGGTACTTGCCCGACAGCCGGCCCCAGCCCAGCGGGCTCCACACCACCGCGCCGACCCCCTGATCCAGCGCCAACGGCATCAGGTCCCATTCGTAATCGCGCCCGATCAGCGAGTAATAGGCCTGATGCGCCACATGCCGGACCAGGCTGTGCCTGTCCGAAACCGCGAGCGATTTCATCAGATGCCAGCCCGAAAAGTTCGAACAGCCGACATAGCGGATCTTTCCGGCCCGGACCAGATCGTCCAGCGTGCCCATCACCTCTTCCTGCGGCGTCAATGCGTCGAAGCCGTGCAGCTGAAACAGGTCGATATGGTCGGTCTGCAACCGGCGCAGCGATCCTTCGACCGCCTGGATCAGCCACTGCCGCGACGAGCCCAGCTGGTTGGCGCCCGCGCCCATGGCAAAGGTGGCCTTGGTCGAGATCAGCACCCGGTCGCGGCGGCCCTTGACCGCTTCGCCCAGAATCTGCTCGGCAGCACCGGCGGAATAGACATCGGCGGTGTCGAACATCGACAGCCCGGCCTCCAGGCAGATATCGACCAGCCGGGTGGCTTCGGCCACGTCGGTCGCGCCCCAGGCCCGGAAGAAATCCGTGCCGCCGCCAAAGGTGCCGGTGCCCAGCGTCAGAGCCGGCACCATCAGGCCAGAAGCCCCGAGTCGGCGGTGTTCCATGGATTTCCTCCCCGATTGCAGGTCGGCCCTGCGGACGTGCGCCGATTTTGCGCCCTTGATTCCGGGTCAAATATCCCGGGGGGTCGAGGGGGGCACCGCCCCCCACGCCAGCC
>JANNRR010000005.1:0-38701 GCA_031401675.1 Paracoccaceae bacterium | reverse complement strand
CCCGAGGCCTGCGGCGCAACTTACTTCAAGAGCTCGGTCCATATCGCCGTGATGAAGTCCTGCGCCTTGGGCGAGCAGGCCGAGAAGAAATGCCCCTTGTCCTGGAACTCGGCGGGCACCACCACTTCCGGTGCCGTCTTCATGTCATCGGGCATGAAGGCATCCGATCCGGCAATCCCGTTGGCACAGCGAGCGAAGGCCGACAGCATTGCGGCATTTTCCGGAATCAGGATGAAGTCGAGGAACTTGTAGGCTTTGTCCACATTCTGCGCATCCTTCAGCAGCGCCACCTGGTCCATCCAGACGATGTAGCCCTCCTTCGGATAGCCATATTGCACATCCGGGTTCTTCAGCCGCGCGCGCAGGATCCCGCCGTTCCAGTAGATCGAGGCCGGCACGTCGTTGGTGGCCATCTTTTCCTCCATCCCGTAATCCATGCTCATCCAGGACGGTTTGGCGGCCACCAGCTTGTCGCGCACCTTCTTCATCAGCGCGCCATCCTCCGAACAGGGCTCGCCGCCCGCACCTTCGGCGTCGTCGTCGCCTGCTTGTGAAGATGGATCAGCATGTTCGCACCCCGCTCCGAATGTCCCGCAGAACCGATCTTGCCATGAAAAACGCAGATCGCCGAGGGTCTATGTGATCATCCGGGATGGAACAAGTAGGTTCTTGGCAATCGGTCCGTCAGCTTCGCTTGCGCGTCAACAGAAAGAACAGGGTCAGCAGCACGATGGTCAGCCCCAGCAGGGCTGTGGATATTGCATAGACCTCGGTGGTGATCTGTCGGCGGATCTGGCCCAGCACGTAGGTCGGCAGCGTATCCTGCCCGGCCGATTTCACAAAGAGCGTGATGACCACGTCATCGAGCGAGGTGACAAAAGCCAGCATCATCCCGGCCAGGATGCCGGGCAGCAGCAACGGCAGGGTGACGCGGCGAAACGCGTGCCAGGGCGTCGCATAAAGGTCGGCGGCGGCGGTTTCCAGCGTAAGGTCCATGCTTTCCAGCCGGGCGCGGATCGGCAGGTAGGCAAACGGGATGCAGAATGCCGAATGCGCCAGGATCAGATAGCCGAGCCCCTGATAGCCGGTGGCGACCTTGACCGAGGCGAACAGGATCAGCAGGGCCACGGCGGTCACGATCTCGGGCACCATCAGCGGCTGGTTGATCATCACATAGATGAAGGTCTGCCCCCGGAACGCCCGCCGCCTTGTGGTGCCAAGGGCGGCCAGGGTGGCCACCATCGTCGACAGCACCGCCGCCACCAGCGCGATGGTGAGCGAGCGCAGCGTGGCGTCCTTGACCTGCTCGTTGGCCCAGGCCTTGACATACCATTGCAGCGACAGCCCCTCGAACGCCGCCACCGACTTGCCGGCGTTGAACGAATAGACCACCAGCATCAGGATCGGCAGATACAGGCAGACAAACACTGCTATGGCCGTAGTGGTGAACCCCGGCAGCCGTGCCACCGAGAACCCGGCTCTAGCCATGCGTCGCCCCCCGGTTCGAAATCCGGACATAGACCAGAAGCGCCACGGTGACGATGATCAGCAGCATCACCGACAGCGCCGCCCCCAGCGGCCAGTTGCGGCCCTGGCCGAACTGAAGTTCGATGAAATTGCCGATCATCATGTTCTTGCCGCCGCCGAGAATGCGCGGCGTGACATAGGCACCGAGCGACGGGATAAATACCAGAATCGAACCGGCAACGATGCCGGGCTTGACGATGGGCAGGATCACCCGGCGCAGCACCTGCCAGCGGCTGGCATAGAGGTCATAGCCCGCTTCCAGTAGCCGCATGTCGAAGCGGTCGATGGCGGCGAACAGCGGCAGCACCATCAGCGGCAGATAGACATAGGTCATGCCGACGAACACCGCGAAATCGGTATAGATGATCACGACCGGCTCGGTGGTCAGGCCCAACCCTAGAAGAATTCGGTTCAGCAGCCCTTCGTTGCGGATGATCTCGTTGATGGCAAAGGTGCGGATCAGGAGGTTGGTCCAGAACGGGATGGTGATCAGGAACAGCCACAGCACCCGGCCGCGCGGCGAACGGGTGGCGATGAACCAGGCGGTGGGGAAACCGACCAGAAAGGTGATCACCGTCGTCTGCAACGACAGCCGGACCGACCGCCACAGGATGGTCAGATGCGCGTCGGCGAGGTGCAGCGTGTTATCGAAAATGTCGCGGGTGAACAGCAGGCTGACCCAGCCATCCGGCGAAAACGCCCATTCGACATTGCCGTATTTGCCGGGGGTCAGGAACGAATAGACCAGCACGATCAAGAGCGGCCCGACTGCCGCGATCGCCAGCAGAAACAGCGCCGGGGCCGACAATGCCCAGGCCTGACGCCGGTTCGCCCGGGCCTCGCGCTGTTCCGGCGTGTCGGCCACGCTCAATCCCCCAGGACCTGGGCGGCACCGGGTGCGAACTGCAATCCGACCATGGTGCCTGCGGCCAGCCTGGCCTCGCCCGAGACCGGGCTTTGCAGGCGGGCCACCACTTCGGTGCCGCCGAGCGACAGGTGGCAATGGGTATCGGTGCCGAAATACACCGAGTGCAGGATGGTGGCGGGCAGCGCCCCGGAGGTATTGTCGGGCACGATGCGGACATGTTCGGGGCGGATCGCCAGAGTGACGGCGCTGCCCGGTGGATGCGATGTACCGGCAACCGCCAGCCGGACCGTGCCGCCCGCATCCAGCGCCACCAGACCGCCGCGGATCTTGCCGGTCAGAAAGTTGCTCTCGCCGATGAAGCTGGCGACAAAGCGGTTGGCCGGGGTGGTATAGATCATCCGCGGGCTGCCGATCTGCAGGATCTTGCCGGCACGCATCACCCCGATCCGGTCGGACATGGTCAGCGCTTCTTCCTGATCATGGGTCACGAACACAAAGGTGATGCCGGTTTCCATCTGCAGGCGTTTCAATTCGCTTTGCATTTCCTTGCGCAGCTTCAGGTCGAGCGCCGACAGCGGCTCGTCCAGCAACAGCACCTTGGGTTGCGGTGCCAGCGCGCGGGCCAGCGCGATGCGCTGTTGTTGGCCGCCGGACAGTTGGCTGATCTTGCGGTCGGCCATCGCCTCCATCTGGACCAGGCCGAGCATGCGGTCGGTGGTGGTACGGATTTCAGCGCGGGGTTTGCGCAGCATTTCAAGGCCGAAGGAAATGTTCTGCGCGGCGGTCAGATGTGGAAACAGGGCATAGGACTGAAACACCGTATTGACCGGGCGCTGGTTCGGCGGCAGGGCGGTGATGTCCTGCCCGTCAAGCAGGATGCTGCCCGATGTGGGCGACTCGAAACCTGCGATCATCCGCAACAGTGTGGTCTTGCCGCAGCCGGACGGGCCGAGCAGGGTGAAGAACTCGCCCTGCCGGATCTGCACCGACACGTCATCCAGCGCGCGGACGGCGGCCTGACCCTGACCGAACGATTTCACGAGGTTGCGCGCCTCGACGGCGGTGCGATCGGTCAACGTTGACCCCTGTCTGCCTTGCCTGTCATGTTGACGGCGTAACGGCCGGACTTGCAAGGGTTTCGGCGCGGTAGGGCGGGCGGCGGGCAAACCATGGCTGCGCCGCTTCCAGTTCTGCGCAAAGGCTCATCAGGATGTCGTCGGTTCCGGCGGGTGCGGCAAGGTGGATGCCGATGGGCAGGCCGTCCGCCGACCAATGCAGCGGCACCGACGCCGCTGGCTGGCCCGACGCATTGAAGGCGGCACAGAAGGGGGAATAGGCAAAGACGCCCTGAGGGCCGGTACGAAAGGCGACGTAATCCTGGGTCGTGTGGGCGAAGCGCCCGACGATGGCCGGGGGTTCGGCGAGGGTGGCTGTCAGAAGCACGTCCCAGGGGTCGAAGAAGCCGGCAAGTTGGCGGCCATAGGCGTGAATCCTGCCAACGGCGTCAAGGTAGTCGGCACCGGACAACGTGGCGGCATAGGCCATGGCCCCGTGCGAGACGCCCTCGATTTCGTCCGGCTGCAGCGGGCGGCCACGGGCGGCAATGGTCTTTTGGATGCCGAGGTCGGTGCCACAGGCCACAATCCGGGTCCACGCGTGCATCATGCCTTCGGTGTCGGCATCGGGTCGGGCGGGTTCGACATGATGGCCGAGTGCTGCCAGCAGGTTTGCTGCCTCATGGACGGCCCTGAAACAGTCCGGATGGATCGGGGTGCCGGTCAGGGTGGAATCGCACAGGGCCACGCGCAGACGCCGGGGCGGGCGGGCTATGGCGGCAAGGTGGGTTTGGGCCAGTTTCGGTGCATGGTAGGGCGCGCCGAGGTCGGGGCCGGTGCAGGCATCGTGCAGCAGCGCCGCGTCGCGGACCGACCGGGTCAGAAAGCCGTCGATCGACATGCCGGCCCAGCCTTCCCCGGCATCGGGGCCATCGGGCAGGCTGGCGCGGGTTGCCTTGAAGCCGAACAGGCCGCAGCACGAGGCCGGAATGCGGACCGAGCCGCCGCCATCGCTGCCATGGGCTGCCGGGATGATGCCCGCCGCCACCGCCGCCCCGGCCCCGCCGGACGAGCCGCCCGAGGTGTGGCCGAGGTTCCACGGGTTGCGGGTCGGGCCACCGTAAACTTCCGCTTCGGTTGCAGCACCGATCCCGCCCTCGGGCGAGGTGGTGCGGCCAAAGGTGACAAGCCCGGTGGCGGCAAGGCGCTGGTAGATCGCGGAATTGCGCGGATAGCGGGTGTTGGCCAAGAGGCGCGAGCCGTTGTGGCCGGGGAAATCGACTGCTTCGCAGCCGAGGTCCTTCAGCAGAAACGGCACACCGCAGAGCGGGCCGTCGGGCAGGCCCCGGGCGATCATCGTCCGGGCGGCAGGCGCATTCAGATTGACCACGGCATTCAGGGCCGGGTTCAGCACTGACACCCGTGCCAGTGCGCTGTCCAGGAGTTCGCCGGGGGTGACCGTGCCGCTGCCGACCAGAGCGGCAAGCGCGGTTGCGTCGTGATCCTCATACGTGCTGATTATGCCCGCCGTCCTTTCCGTGCTTGCTGCCGTGCCGGTCTGCGGGCCGATGGTGCGACGGCGTTGCCGCAAGGTCCACGGCTATTTCGCGGGAATGGCCGAGAATGGTGCCGGTTTGGCAGGCCTGCCGGGAAGTGGCCGCTCGAGCGCGGGATGGCTGGCGGCGCGTACCGGCAGACCCGCCGGGCGCAGGCAAGGACCCGGCGGCATTGTGACCCTGCGCCTCTTGCGGGGGTCGGTGCGCGGAACTAAGACTCTGGTAGGCATCTGGGGCTAATGATTTTAGAGAGCAAAGCAGGCAGGCGGATATGAGAGACCCAAACGACATCTATATGAACACGCTGGTTCCGATGGTGGTCGAACAGACCAGCCGGGGCGAGCGCGCCTATGACATCTATTCGCGCCTGCTGAAGGAGCGGATCATCTTTCTGGCCGGGCCGGTGCACGACGGCGTGTCGTCGCTGATCTGCGCGCAGCTTCTGTTCCTGGAGGCGGAGAACCCGTCGAAGGAAATCGCCATGTATATCAACAGCCCCGGCGGCGTGGTGACCAGTGGTCTGTCGATCTATGACACGATGCAATACATCCGGCCCAAGGTGTCGACACTGGTGATCGGGCAGGCGGCATCGATGGGGTCGCTGCTGTTGACGGCGGGGGCAAAGGGCATGCGGTTCAGCCTGCCCAATTCGCGGATCATGGTGCATCAACCCTCGGGCGGGTATCAGGGCCAGGCCACCGATATCATGATCCATGCCCAGGAAACCCAGAAGCTGAAGGACCGGCTAAACAACATCTATGTCAAACACACCGGCCAGCCACTGGAAAAGGTGGTGGCGGCGCTGGAGCGCGACAATTTCATGTCGGCCGAGGATGCCAAGGACTGGGGGCTGATTGACGAGATCCTCGACAGCCGCGCCGATCCGGATGCGGTCGCACCGGCGAAATGATGCCTGTGGGCGACACGGCGAAGTGATGCTTGCCTGTGGCGGAATGGCCGCAGGCCGGTATTTGGGGATTGTGAAGGCCTGGTAGCTGTCTTACTCTGGAATTCGGAGTGGGTGCAGACCGTGACAAGGCTGCGGGGCCGTCGGCCCCGCGTTCAGAATACGAAGTCGCAGAGGTAAGGTATGGCAAGCAACTCCGGCAGCGACAGCAAGAACACACTTTACTGCTCTTTCTGCGGCAAGAGCCAACATGAGGTGCGCAAGCTGATTGCGGGACCCACGGTGTTCATCTGTGATGAATGCGTCGAATTGTGCATGGACATCATAAGGGAAGAGACCAAGACCTCTGCCCTGAAGTCGACCGACGGGGTGCCGACGCCACGCGATATCTGCAAGGTGCTGGATGACTATGTGATCGGTCAGGTGCATGCCAAGCGTGTGCTGTCGGTAGCGGTACACAACCACTACAAGCGGCTGAAATACGCAGCGAAATCCGGCGATATCGAACTGTCGAAGTCCAACATTCTGCTGATCGGTCCGACAGGGTGCGGCAAGACCCTGCTGGCACAGACGCTGGCTCGCATCCTCGATGTGCCGTTCACCATGGCCGATGCTACCACTTTGACCGAGGCGGGCTACGTCGGCGAGGATGTAGAAAACATCATCCTGAAGCTGTTGCAGGCCAGCGAATACAATGTCGAACGGGCGCAGCGCGGCATCGTCTATATCGATGAGGTCGACAAGATCACCCGCAAATCCGACAACCCGTCGATTACCCGCGATGTCTCGGGTGAGGGCGTGCAGCAGGCGCTTCTGAAGATCATGGAAGGCACGGTGGCGTCGGTGCCGCCGCAGGGCGGGCGCAAGCATCCGCAGCAGGAATTCCTCCAGGTCGATACCACCAACATCCTGTTCATTTGTGGCGGGGCGTTTGCCGGGCTTGAGAAAATCATCGCACAGCGTGGCAAGGGTTCTGGCATCGGCTTTGGTGCCGACGTCAAGGACCCCGATGCCCGCGGCGTCGGCGAGATGTTCAAGGAGCTGGAGCCGGAAGACCTCCTGAAATTCGGGCTGATCCCGGAGTTTGTCGGGCGTTTGCCGGTGCTGGCAACGCTGACCGATCTGGACGAGGATGCGCTGGTCACCATTCTGACCGAGCCAAAGAATGCGCTGGTGAAACAGTATCAGCGGCTTTTCGACATCGAGGGCGTGACGCTGACCTTTACCGACGACAGCCTGCGCGCGATCGCGCGGCGGGCGATTAAGCGCAAGACCGGCGCGCGCGGATTGCGCTCGATCATGGAGGATATCCTGCTGGATACCATGTTCGAGTTGCCGGGCCTGTCGAGCGTGGATGAGGTCGTGGTGAACGAAGAAGCCGTTCATGCCGGATCAAAGCCGCTGTTGGTGTACAAGGATACCCGCAAGGTGCCGGTAACGGCGAGCTGATCCTGGCCGGATGCCTGTGTGCGTGCGAACGCGGGGGATCAGGGCACTGGACCTTGAGCATGACATCAGCCATATCGGTGCGGACAGCTTTGGAGGGACGAATGGCCTTGCTGAACACGCTTTTGCGCGCGGTGACGTGGTGGAATGGCCAGACGCTGAATACGCAATTGTTCACCTGGCGCCGGGGCGTGAAGGTGGGGACCGATGATCAGGGGAACCGCTTTTACCGGACCGGTGATGACAAGCGCCGCTGGGTGATCTTCAACGGCGAAGCCGAGGCCAGCCGGGTGACGCCTGACTGGCATGGCTGGCTGCATTTCACCTGGGACCAGACGCCGGCACAAGTGCCGCTGCGGCACAAGCCGTGGGAACGGCCGCATCAGGAAAACCTGACCGGTTCGGCGGCGGCCTATGCACCGCTGGGGTCGATACGTGCCGGGGTGCCGGTGCAGCGACAGGATTACGAGGCGTGGAAGCCGGAGTAGCTAGGGATGGCTGAAAACACCGTGGAAGTCATCGTGGGCGGTGCGGTTCTGGCGGCGGCGGCCGGGTTTCTGATTTATGCCGGGCAGGCCACAGGCTATGTCAGTGCCCCGGAAAGCTATCCACTGACCGCGAGCTTCCGGTCGGTCGAAGGCATCACGGTTGGCTCCGATGTCCGGTTGGCCGGGGTCAAGATCGGCAGCATCACCGGGCTGGACCTGAACCCGGCCAGTTTCTTTGCCGATGCCACTCTTTCCGTGAAGCAGGGCATACTGCTGCCAGAGGATTCGGCAATTCTGGTGTCTTCCGAAGGGCTTTTGGGCGGAAACTTCATCGAGATTCTGCCGGGCGGGTCGCCGGTGAACCTGGAGCCAGGTGCCGAGATCGAGGATACGCAAGGCGCGGTCAGCCTGATTTCGCTCTTGCTGAAATTCGTGGGCGGCAGTACCGCGCCCGCCGAGACGCCGGTTGCGCCATGAGGTTGGCACTTCTGTTGTGCTTTTTGTCACCGGCGGCATTCGCGCAGGACGTTACCGAGGCGGATGGCGCGGTGCTGCGCGGTCTCGACAAGGTTTCGGGCGAGTTGACCGATATCGAGATTGCAGCGGGCAAAAGCGCCAGCTTCGGGCGGCTGTCGATCGCAATGACCGCCTGTCGCTATCCTTCGGGCGACCCGTCCAGCGATGCCTTTGCTCATCTGATCATTGCCGACCAGTTGGCCAGTTCGCCGGTGTTCGATGGCTGGATGATCGCCTCCAGCCCGGCGCTGAACGCGCTGGATCATTCGCGTTATGATGTCTGGCTGTTGCGCTGCAACACTTCCGCCGCCGAAGGCGTCGCGGACTGACGGTGAAAATCGGCCGTTCGGGCCAGCGCAATGTGCAACCGCCGCTGGTACTCGGCCCGACTGATTTCGATGGCCCCGAGACTTTGCAGGTGTGGCGTCAGAAACTGCGCGTCGAACAGGGTGAAGCCGCCAATGCGCAACCGGTCGGTCAGATAGGCCAGCGCAATCTTTGACGCGTTGCGGCGACGGGAAAACATGCTTTCACCAAAAAAGGCGGCGCCAAGCGCCACCCCATAGACGCCGCCAACCAGTGCCGGCCCGTCCCACACCTCCACCGAATGCGCCCGGCCCTTGGCATGCAAATCCTCGTACAGGCTCTGGATGCGGTTGCTGATCCAGGTATCGGGGCGTCCGGCACAGGCTTGCACAACCCCGGGAAAATCGGTGTTTGTTCGAATCTGACAAGCCTCAAGCCGAATTTCGCGCGTGAGTGAGCGGGAAATGTGGAAATCCGACAAGGGAAAGATGCCGCGCTTCTTGGGGTCCAACCAAAAGACGTCGTCATCGTCACGGGTTTCGGCCATCGGAAAGATACCGACGGCGTAGGCGCGAAGCAGGATTTCCGGGGTCAGTTCAAAGGTCATCGGGGCGGGCCCGTAGCAAGCAACGACGTTGAAGCAGATTCTGTGACGCCGGCAAATCGACTTTAGCGGTTCCGTTCGTTAGCGGTAAATCCGACCGGGCTTACGCTGTTCAGGCAGTCAGACCAGCTTTTCCGCAAGCCATTTTTCCAGCCAATGAATATTGTAGTCGCCATAGGTGATATCCGCTTCCTCCAGCAATGCATGGAAAAGCGGCACCGTTGTGTCGATACCGTCAACAATCAATTCACCCAAGGCGCGTTTCAACCGGGCCAGTGCCTCGGGCCGGTCGCGGCCATGGACGATCAACTTGCCGATCAGGCTGTCGTAGTAGGGTGGAATGGAATAGCCGCCATAAAGTGCTGAATCCATCCGGACGCCAAGGCCGCCGGGGGCGTGGAACACCTTGACCCTGCCAGGGCAGGGCGTAAAGTTCGGCAGCTTCTCGGCATTGATCCGCACTTCGATGGCGTGACCGTTTACCTGCAGCTCATCCTGGGTGAAGCTCATCGGCAGACCCGCGGCAATCCGTATCTGTTCGCGCACCAGATCGACGCCGAAGATCGCCTCGGTCACCGGGTGTTCAACCTGCAATCTGGTGTTCATTTCGATGAAGTAGAACTCGTTGTTCTCATAAAGAAATTCGATGGTTCCCGCGCCGATGTAGTTGATACGGGCCACAGCGTCGGCACAGACCTTGCCGATTTTCGCGCGGGTCTTCGCATCGATGACCGGGCCCGGTGCCTCTTCCAGCACTTTTTGGTGCCGGCGGTGCAGCGAGCAATCGCGTTCGCCCAGATGAACTGCGCCGCCTTTGCCATCGCCAAACACCTGAATCTCGATATGGCGTGGCGTGGTCAGGTATTTTTCCATGTAGACTTCGTCATTGCCGAATGCCGCCTTGGCCTCGGCGCGGGCAGAGCGAAACGCAATCTCCAGGTCTGTTACCGACTGCGCCACCTTCATCCCGCGCCCGCCGCCGCCAGCGGTGGCCTTGATGATGATCGGGTAGCCGATCGTTTCGGCAACTTTCACGGCTTCCTCGAAATCCGGCACGCCGCCCAGCGACCCCGGAACGCAAGGAACGCCAAGGGCGCGCATGGTTTCCTTGGCGGTGATCTTGTCGCCCATGATCCGGATATGTTCCGAGGTCGGGCCAATGAACGTGATGTCGTGGTCTTCCAGAACCCGCACGAAACTGGCGTTTTCCGACAAGAAGCCGTAGCCAGGGTGGATCGCCTCGGCCCCGGTGATCTCGCAAGCGGAAATGATGGCCGGAACCGACAAATAGCTGTCGGCCGAGGGCGGCGGGCCGATGCAGATTGCCTCGTCAGCCATGCGCACATGCATGGCATCGCTGTCGGCTGTGGAATGGACGGCGACCGACTTGATCCCCATTTCACGGGCGGCGCGGATCACGCGCAGCGCAATCTCTCCCCGGTTGGCGATCAGGATTTTCTCGAACATTCGCGGGACCTTATTCGATGATCATCAAAGGCGCGCCATATTCCACCGGCGAGCCGTCATTGATCAGAATGCGCCGCACGGTGCCCGCGCGCGGCGCCGGGATCTGGTTCATGGTCTTCATCGCCTCGATGATCAGAACGGTCTGACCCTCGAGCACCGCAGCGCCAACGGTCACGAACGGATCGGCACCCGGTTCGGCGGACAGATAGGCGGTACCGACCATCGGTGAGGTGACTGCACCGGGATGCTGTGCCGGATCGTTTTCGAGCGTGGTTGTGAGTGCAGATTGCGTGGGCGCGGGATGCACCGGAACATGCGCCATCGACATCATCGCAGGAGCCGCAACCGAAGTGACCAGATTGGTCTGTTTGGAAACCCGGACGTTCAGGCTGTCATTCTCGCCATATTCGCGTTTCACCGTCAGTTCGGTCAGGTCGTTCTTGTTCAGAAGCTCGGCGAGCGCCTGGATGAAGGCAACGTCGGTTTCATGCGGATGCTTGGTCATTCCGTCCTCGATGCGGTCTTAGCGGCCCATCTTGCGTGGTGCTGCCCTGTTGTTCTGCCATACGCCTCTGCCAGAGCGTGCCCGCTTATACGCGAGCGATGCCGGGGTGAAAAGCATCAGTTGCACCGCGGTTGCCGGCTTCTTGACCCGGCGTTGCCGGCCACTGGCGGTTTCAGGTGGTCCGGGAACCGCAGTTCCGGCATTATTTACCGTTTGATAAAAAAACCCGGCTGTGGCAGCGTTTGGCGAGGAAACCGCCGGGAAGAGGGTGCGATGACCAACAGTCCGCGAACGCCGGGTGTGGTGGCGGGGCGCTTGCCAGCCGCAGTGATCGCCGCGAACTTCGCCGACGTGCAGCCGCCGCTGGACGGGCACGAGGCGCTGGTGGCGGCCGATCGCTGCTATTTCTGCTTTGACGCGCCCTGTATCGCCGCCTGCCCGACTTCGATCGACATTCCACTGTTCATCCGCCAGATCGCCACCGGAACGCCGGAGGCGGCGGCGCGCACCATCTTTGAGCAGAATATTCTGGGCGGCATGTGTGCCCGGGTTTGCCCGACCGAAACCCTGTGCGAGGAAGCCTGCGTGCGCGAGGCTGCCGAGGGCAAACCGGTCGAGATCGGTCGGCTGCAACGGTTTGCCACGGACAGGTTGATGGCAGCGGGGGTGCATCCGTTTGTTCGGGCGGCTGTCACGGGCAAGCGGGTCGCGGTGGTGGGGGCGGGGCCGGCTGGGCTGGCCTGCGCACATCGGCTGGCGATGTTGGGGCACGAAGTGGTGATTCACGATGCGCGGTCCAAGCCGGGCGGGCTGAACGAGTTTGGCATTGCCGCCTACAAGACGGTAGCGGAGTTTGCCCAGGCCGAAGTCGATTGGCTGCTGAAAATCGGCGGTATCCGGGTCGAGACCGGCAGGGCTCTGGGTGCGGGGCTGACGCTGGCGGGGCTGAGAGCAGAGTTTGACGCGGTGTTTCTGGGGGTAGGCCTGGCCGGGGTGAATGGTCTGCGTGTTTCCGGTGAGGACATGAAGAATGTTCACGATGCGGTTGATTTCATTTCTGAGTTGCGGCAATCCGACAAGCGCGCGTTGCCGGTCGGGCGCGATGTGGTGGTGATCGGTGGCGGCATGACGGCGGTGGACGCGGCGGTGCAGTCCCGGCTGTTGGGGGCCGAGACAGTGACCATCGTCTATCGCCGGGGCCGCGAGAAGATGGGTGCGTCGGGCTATGAACGGGCGCACGCGACCAGCGCCGGGGTTCGGATCATCACCGGTGCGGCGCCGGTGGCGGTGCACGGCAACGGCGCGGTGCGGGAGGTCGAGTTTGCCTACATGGCCGAAGGGGCGGACGGGATGAAACCGACCGGAGAGAGCTTTCGGCTGGCGGCGGATCAGGTGTTCAAGGCGATCGGGCAGGCATTGGTTTCGCCCGAGGGGCTGGTGCTCGATGCAGGCAAGATCGCCGTTACCGGGGCGGGGCGGACCTCGGTGACCGGGGTCTGGGCGGGCGGCGATTGCGCGGCCGGGGGCAATGACCTGACAGTGACGGCAGTGGCCGAAGGACGCGATGCGGCGGTGGATATGCACGCGGTGTTAATGGGTGTGGTGGGTTGAAAACCTGCCCTGCGGGGGATCGATCATGGCTAGTCTGACTTCAAACTTCATCGGCATCAAATCCCCAAATCCGTTCTGGCTGGCCTCGGCACCGCCGACCGACAAGGAATACAATGTGCGGCGCGCGTTCAAGGCGGGCTGGGGCGGCGTGGTCTGGAAGACGCTGGGCGAGGAGGGGCCGCCGGTGGTCAATGTCAACGGACCGCGCTACGGGGCGATCTGGGGGTCGGACCGGCGGCTGTTGGGGCTGAACAATATTGAGCTGATCACCGACCGGCCGTTGCAGGTGAATTTGCAGGAAATCAAGGCGGTCAAGCGCGACTGGCCGGACCGGGCATTGATTGTCAGCCTGATGGTGCCGTGCGAGGAAGACGCTTGGAAAGCGATTCTGCCGGTGGTCGAAGCGACTGGGGCCGACGGGGTCGAATTGAACTTCGGCTGCCCACACGGCATGGCCGAGCGCGGCATGGGGTCTGCGGTGGGTCAGGTGCCGGAATATATCGAGATGGTGACGCGCTGGTGCAAGGCCAACACGCGGATGCCGGTCATCGTCAAGCTGACGCCCAATATCACCGACATCCGGCGCCCGGCCGAGGCGGCAAAGCGCGGCGGGGCGGATGCGGTGTCACTGATCAACACCATCAATTCGATCACTTCGGTCAATCTTGATACAATGTCGCCTGAACCGATGATCGACGGCAAGGGCAGCCACGGCGGCTATTGCGGTCCGGCGGTGAAGCCAATTGCCCTGCATATGGTCGCCGACATCGCCCGCAGCGCCGAAACCCGTGGCCTGCCGATATCCGGCATCGGCGGCATCACCACTTGGCGGGATGCGGCGGAATTCATGAGCCTGGGGGCGGGCAATGTGCAGGTTTGCACGGCGGCAATGACCTATGGCTTCAAGATCGTGCAGGAAATGATCTCGGGCCTGACGCAATGGATGGACGAAAAGGGCTATGAGTCGATCGATCAGGTGGTGGGCCGGGCAGTGCCGAATGTGACTGACTGGCAGTATCTGAACCTGAACTATGTCACCAAGGCGCGGATCGACCAAGATCTGTGCATCAAATGCGGCCGCTGCTATGCGGCCTGCGAGGATACCAGCCATCAGGCGATCGCCATGAAGCCGGGGCGGGTGTTCGAGGTGATGGACAACGAATGCGTTGCGTGCAACCTGTGCGTCAATGTCTGCCCGGTGCAGGATTGCATCACTATGGTGGAACTGCCGTTGGGAGCGTTGGACGAACGCACGAAAAAACCTGTCGGCTCTTACTCCAACTGGACGTCACACCCCAACAATCCGTCGGTCAAGGCAGCCGAGTAGATCAGGCGCTGGTCGCGAAGAACGCGGCATTGGCGGTGAACTGGTAGCCGCCGCGTGGTCGCGCAGCAACTGCAACGGTCGCAGATTCGCCGTGCGACCCACGTCTGTCGGTGCCGGCAGCGCCAGATGCGGGCAGGTCGCCGTCATGACCGCGCGCTGCCGACCTTGGCTGATCCGTCCTGGTCATGGCCGGTTCAGGCATCGCCGGTCTTGGTACGGCTGAAATGCCGCCGGGCAAGGTTTCGTCTGAAGCGGGCGCATCGATGTCGCCGGCAGCGGAAGACGGGACCGAAGCCGGCCTTGCGCTTACCACTTCCGAAGGGGGTGCTTGTTCGTGGGCCGGGTGCGGTGCCATCGGTCGGGCATTGCGGCTGGCATCGATGCGGGCCAGCGACATGCGCAGATGCGCTTCCAATTGCAAGAGCGTCGCCTCGAACGTTGGTGGCGGGCCCGTCAGCACGTCCGGGTCAAAGGGTGCGGGCAACTCGATCACCACCGATGACCGAGGGGGCGGGGCATCGGTCTGATTTTGCCGGGTGAACTGCGGCGAGAACAGCGGCCGTGGGGAGGCGTAGCGGTTCGCGCTGGCTTGCGAGCCACCCGACGAGGCACCAACGCTGGGGATGGTCGCCGAGGATTTGGCGGCGACAGGACCGACGGGCATGGCCTGCCCACCCGCAACAACCGGCATTCCGAACCGCAACAAACCAATCATGTCAGACATGGTTTCCATCCCGCACCGAATAGCCCGACCCACAGTCAGGGTGCGCCGCAATGCTTGTCGCCGGGTTAACGGCGGCGGTCTTTCTGCAGGATTGGTGAAGCACAGGTTAACAGCCGCGGTCAGATCGCCAGCTGCTGACCCATTTCCACGACGCGGTTCGACGGAAGGCGGTAGAAGTCGGTGGCGTCGGAGGCCGATTTGGTCATGGAGATATACAACCGTTCCTGCCAGACCGGCAGGCCGGAATTGCGCGCTGGGCGGAACGACCGGCGGTTAAGAAAGAACGACGTGCTCATGATATCGAACTTTTCACCGGCTTTGCGGGCCAGCGCCAGCGCCTTGGGCACGTTCGGCTGCTCCATATAGCCAAACGTCAGCCGGATTCGTGCAAAATTCTCGCTCAGCCGCTCGATACTGATGCGATCGGCGTCGCGCACCTTGGGCGTGGTTGCGACGCCGACGGTCACGATGAAGTTTTGGGCATGCAGGACGTGATTGTGCTTGAGGTTGTGCATCAACGCCGAAGGGGCCATTTCAGGGTCCGAGGTCAGGTAAACGGCAGTGCCCGGGGCCGCAATCGGATGCGATTTCTTCAGCATGCTGATCAGGGTTTCCAGCGACACATTGCCGGCGCGGGCCTTTTTCTGCACGTACTTGGTGCCTTCGACCCAGGTCCACATCAACAGACAGACGGTCGCTGCCATCAAAAGCGGCACATAGCCGCCGTCCAGCACCTTGACGAGGTTTGCAGAGAGAAAGGTCAACTCGATCGTCAAGAGCGGCACCATGACCGCAAGCGTCAGCCAAAGCGGCCAGCGCCAGGCGCGATACAGCAGCACGAACGCCAGAACGGAGGTGATCACCATGTCGCCGGTGACGGCGATGCCATAGGCACTGGCCAGTCTGCTGGAACTGCCGAACGCGATCACCAAGACGACCACGCCAACCGCCAGAATCAGGTTGACCCGCGGCATGTAGATCTGGCCGAACTGCGTGTCGGATGTGTGCTGTATCTCCAGGCGCGGCAACAGGCCCATCTGCACGGCCTGCCGCATCATCGAGAATGCGCCCGAGATCACCGCCTGACTGGCGATCACGGTTGCCGCAGTGGCCAGCAGCACCAATGGCAACAGCGCCCATTCTGGGGCCATCAGAAAGAACGGGTTTTCGGCTTTTTCCGGGTGGCTGAGCACCAGCGCACCCTGTCCCAGATAGCTGAGCGTCAGGGCCGGGAACACCAGCAGGCTCCAGGCCAGCCGGATCGGTTTGCGCCCGAAATGTCCCATATCGGCGTAAAGCGCCTCGGCGCCGGTGACGGCAAGAAAGATCGAGCCAAGGACGATGAACGACGCAAAGCCGTTGGTCACCAGAAATCGCCCGGCATGTGCCGGGTTCAGGGCGACCAGAATGCGGGGGTCGTCACCGATGTGGATCAGCCCCAGAACAGCCATCACCACAAACCACACCGTCATGATCGGGCCGAAAAAGATCGACACCTTTTCGGTGCCCTTGTTCTGCACGATGAAGATGCCGACGATGATTACCAGCGTAACCGGAACAACGAAGCCGGAAAACGACGGGGCGACAAGAGACAAGCCTTCGACGGCAGACAGCACCGACATTGCCGGGGTGATGATGGCATCACCGAAAAACAACGATATGCCGATGACACCGATGCTCAGAAGCCAGGCCGGTCGTCGACGCAACGCCTGTTGTACCAGAGCGACCAGAGACAGGGTGCCGCCCTCGCCCCGGTTGTCGGCGCGCATGATCAACAGCACGTATTTGAAGGTCACGATCAGGATAAGAGTCCAGATCAGAAGGGAGATCACGCCCAGAACGTCGTCAGGGGTCAATCCGTCGTGGCTGGCGGCATGCAGCGACTCGCGCATAGCATAAAGCGGACTGGTGCCGATATCGCCATAGACGATGCCCACGGAACCGAGGACCAGTTTCCAAAGCCGCCCATTGTGAGTGTGGGTGTCGTCGGCAGCGACGTTTGGAGCGGTCATCTTCTCTGACGCTTGCGGAACAGACTCGGGCTTATATCCGCGACCCATGGCCCCAACAAGCAGGCATTTCGCGCACGCAGCGTTGCGGCCGATGCGTCAAGAAAAACCTTTCGGGATCAGCCTTTGGTCGTGGGCCTGCCGCTCTAGCCCGTCGCGGAAATCCGGGTGGGCCAGCGAAATCAGCGCCTTGGCGCGTTCCGGTACCGATTTTCCCTTCAGATTGACCATGCCGTATTCGGTGACCACATACATCATGTCGCTGCGCGGCGTGGTGACGATGTTGCCGCGGGTCAGTTCCAGCACGATCCGGCTGCGCCGTTCGCCGCGCTTGTCATAGGTCGAGGACAGGCAGATGAACGACTTGCCGCCCGGCGAGGCATAGGCCCCGCGCACGAACTGCAACTGGCCGCCGGTGCCGCTGATATGGCGATGTCCATCGGATTCCGAGGCAGCCTGGCCCTGAAGGTCCACCTGTGTGGTGTTGTTGATCGCCACTACGTTGTTGTTCAGCATGATGCTGTGGGGCAGGTTGGTGTAGTCGACCGGGCAGCACAGGAAATCCGGGTTGCTCTCGATGGTATCGTAGAGGTGCCGCGAGCCGAGGGCAAAGCTGTAGACGATCTTGCCGGGGTCCAGTTGCTTTGCCTGTCCCGTGACATGGCCGCTTTGGTACAGATCGATGATGCCGTCGGTCAGCATTTCGGTATGGATGCCCAGATCCTTCACCGTGCTTTCGCGCAGCAGGGTGCAGACCGCGTTCGGCATGCCTCCGATGCCGATCTGCAGACAGGCACCATCGCCGATCTCTGCCATGATCTGGCGGGCGACCGCGCGGTCCACATCGGTCGGGGGCGGGTTGGGCAATTCGGCCAGCGGCGCGTCATCGCCGGCGATGATGAAATCCACCTCGCCGACATGCACCGCATTGTCCGGCCCGCGGGCGTGGGGAACCGCCGCGGATTCCTCGACAACCACAATCCGGGCACGTTCGATGATCGCCCGGTGCCACAAGTTGGACGGTCCGAGGTTGAAAAAGCCATCGGCGTCCATCGGAGCGGTCTTGAGGATCAGGATATCGACCGGGTCAATGAAGCGCCGGTAATAGTCCGGAACCTCGCCCAGATTGACCGGAAGATAGCGGGCAATGCCCGCATCATGCTTCTTGCGGTCGTAGCCCGAGAAATGCGAGTTAAGCCAATGGAAATGCGCACCATCCGGGTCGGCCTCCAGTATCGCGCGGGGGCGGGTGGACAGGCAGGCCCGAACCTTGACGCTGTCTAGGTTTGCGGCGCGTTCGGCAAGAGCGCGGTCAAACACGTCGGGTTGCGCCAGAACCGCCCCGTAGTCGATCCACATGCCCGACTGTACCAGCGCCGCGGCCTCCCGCGCCATGATGCGCCGCGCCGCACTCGCTGCTTTCCGTCGCGTTGTCATTGCACCCCCATGCGCCGGACCCGGCATCCGGTTTTCACAGTGCCAGCTTTCCCGTCAGGGTGCCAGAAGCTTGCGAAACAGCGTTTCAAGATAGGTCTGCGCCTCTGGATAGGGATCAACCGCTTCGCCGCCCAGTACCAGACGTACCTGCACATCGAAATCGGCATAGTGTTGGGTCAACGCCCAGATCGAGAAGATCAGGTGATGCGGATGCACTGCGGCAATCTTTCCGGCGGCGACCCAGTCGCGGATGATGGCGGCCTTGGCGTCAACCAATGCTTTCAACTCGCCCTTTATCGCGGCTTCGATACGGGGGGCACCTTGCAGAATCTCGTTGGCAAAAAGCCGGCTTTCGCGCGGATACTCTCGGCTCAGCTGCAATTTGCGCCGCATGTAGGCCAGCAGTTCGGCCACCGGGTCTCCCGTCGCGTCGATGGCGCGCAACGGGTCCAGCCAAATGTGCAGCAACTGCCCCAGAAGCGCCTGATGGATCGCTTCTTTCGAGGCGAAATAATACAGCAGGTTCGGTTTCGACAGCCCGGCCACGTCGGCGATCTGATCCAGCGTCGCGCCGCGAAATCCCTGTTGTGAGAATACCTGCAGCGCGGCGTCGAGAATGGCGGCGCTGTTTCTTGCCTGAATCCGGGATTGAGGGCGGGTCCGGTTCATCTTAACAGGGTCATCGGTCGCAACATGCCTGTTTCCCGCCGGACGCTTCTATGCCGTGCACCTTCTGTCCCTGGCCAGTCGTGCGCCCGCATGCGCCGAGGTTCGGGGGCAGATGTGGTGCTTGACGCGCCTGCAACCTCTGCTAGCGTCCGATTGACCATTTGGTCAAACAAAATGATGCCGTCGCTTGCGGTCGGCCGTTCCGGTCGCTTTGACGATACACAAGGGAGGTGCCGCGATGGCGCTGGATCGCAACGTTGCCCCCAATGATCTCAATGCGTTCTGGATGCCGTTCACAGCGAACCGGCAGTTCAAGAAGGCACCGCGGATGTTCGTGGCGGCCGACCGGATGCACTACACCACGTCAGACGGCCGGCAGGTGCTGGACGGTACGGCTGGTCTGTGGTGCTGCAATGCAGGCCATGCCCGCCCACGGATCGTGCAGGCGATTGCGGCGCAGGCGGCGGAACTGGACTATGCACCCGCATTCCAGATGGGCCACCCCAAGGCGTTCGAGCTGGCCAACCGGCTGATCGAGATTGCACCCAAGGGGATGGAGCATGTGTTCTATACCAACTCCGGCTCCGAGGCGGTGGATACGGCGCTGAAAATCGCCATCGCCTATCACCGGGCGCGCGGCGAGGGCACGCGGACCCGGCTGATCGGGCGCGAACGCGGCTATCACGGTGTCGGCTTTGGCGGGATTTCGGTCGGGGGCATCGTCAACAATCGGAAGTTCTTCGGCACGCTGCTGGCCGGGGTCGATCATCTGCCGCATACGCATCTGCTGGCAAAGAATGCCTATACCAAGGGTCAGCCCGAGCATGGCGCGGAACTGGCGGACGAGTTGGAACGGATCGTGGCGCTGCACGGGCCGGAAACCATCGCGGCGGTGATCGTCGAGCCGATGGCGGGGTCGACCGGCGTGCTGATGCCGCCGACGGGCTATCTGGAGAAGCTGCGGGCGATCACCCGCAAGCACGGCATTCTGCTGATCTTCGACGAGGTCATCACCGGGTTCGGGCGGTTGGGGTCACCCTTTGCCGCGCAGCATTTCAACGTGCTGCCCGACATGATCACGCTGGCCAAGGGGCTGACCAACGGCGTGATCCCGATGGGGGCGGTGCTGGCGACGCCGGCCATTCATGACGCCTTCATGCAGGGGCCGGAGCATCTGATCGAGCTGTTCCACGGCTACACCTATTCGGGCAATCCGCTTGCCTCGGCTGCCGGGATCGCGACGCTGGAGACCTACAAAGAGGAGGGGCTGTTCGAGCGCTGCGCCGAGATAGCGCCCTATTGGCAGGAGGCTTTGCATTCGCTGAAGGGCACCCGCCATGTGATCGACATCCGCAACATGGGGCTGATCGGGGCGGTCGAGCTGGAGCCGATTGCGGGCGAGCCGACCAAGCGGGCGTTTCAGGCGTTCCTGGATGCCTATGACAAGGGCATCCTGATCAGGACCACGGGGGACATCATCGCGATGTCGCCACCGCTGATTATCGAACGGGCCGAGATTGACACCCTGATCGGGAAACTGGGTGAAGTGCTGCGGGGGCTGGCCTGAGAAATGTCCCGGCGCGAGACATTTTTTAATCGTTTGATTGCAAATGTTTAGGGGTCAGCGATTCACACAATTTTAACCTGTGGCTGCTTTGGGCGGCCGTTGGGATTGAAGGCGGCACGCTGATTGGGGCCGCACAAGTGGAGCTTTGGCCCTGCCGCCCAGAGCCGGATCGGCAAGCTTTGATGCAGGGCCTTTGACATGGGCCGGGGTCGTCCATCGGTGGATGTAGACCGGTCCGGCCACCGATTCGGGGTTTCGGGCCGGACAGGCCGCCATGGCATCGATGTTCATTGTGGGTGAAGGCCGGTGCAGAGGCGTCGCGGTAAGGACAATGGCTTTCGTGGCAAATCATGATTCGGGGCGGCGCGTCTTGCCAAAGGCGCGTTGATTTGGCGGTGCCGCTATGGCATATTATGCCAATTGGAACAGCATGGAGGTGCAGATGCCAACCCGTAACGTCGTTCTGACCGAGCAGCAGTCTGCCTTTGTCGATGCGATGGTCACATCCGGCCGCTTCCAGAACGCGAGCGAGGCGATGCGGGCCGGGCTTCGGCTGCTGGAGAAAGAGGAGGCCGCCTGGGAAGAGGTGCGGCGCGGTGTGCTGGAGGGCCTGGCGCAGGTGCAGCGGGGCGATGTGGTTGACGGCGAAGAGGCGTTCAGGCGCGTACGTGAAAGGCATTTCAGCGGCGAATGAAATCCTTTGGCCTTTCAGGTCGCGCCGAGAGCAGCCTGGACAGCATTGGCGCATTCTCACGCGATACCTACGGCAAAACGCGGGGAGAGGCACACGTCGCGTCGCTTCTGGATCGGTGCCGGAACATCGCTTCGGGCTGGCTGCCCAGCCGATCCTGCCGCGCCCAGTTCGGGGACGACCTGCGGGATGATCTGCGCTTTGTCCGGGCTGGAAAACACGTTGTGATCTTCATCGAAACCGCTATCGCCATCCTGATCGCCGACTTCATCCACCAAAGCGCCGATATCGGCGGCCGGCTGGGAGGGCCGGAAGAATGAGGACAGCTTGCACCGCCACGCACCTGATCGATGATGCCCGGGTGCGCGTCACCCGCTTTGACTTTGTGCCGGGGGCCGAAACCGGGTGGCACCGGCACGGCTTCGATTATGTCATCACAGCCATCACCGATTGCCACATGCTGCTCGAGGAACCGGGGGGGGCCGTGCGCCGGGTTCTGGTGGCGGCGGGTATGGCCTACCGGCGGACCGAAGGGGTGGAGCATAATGTGGTCAATGACGGCGACCTGCTGATGAGCTTTGTTGAAGTGGAACTGAAATAGCCGTGCCAGCCGGACTCTGCGTCAGGCTGGCGATTGCCGCAGCAGGTCGCGGATTGCCGTGACCACGACCGCGTGATCCTCCTCCTGCGCCAGCCCGGACACAGTGGCGGTGGCGATCACGCCCACCCCCCGGACCCGGATCGGCACGCTGCCGCCGCTGGCCGCATAGTTGGCCGGATCGAGGCCGTGCCGGTCCAGCCCGCCGGGCTTTTCCGCCAGACGCAAGGTTACAAGCATAGAGGGTGCCTGAAAGTACAGGGCGGTGTTGGCCTTGCGCCGCGCCCACTGGTCGTTCAGCGGCCCTGATCCGGGCATTGCTGCGTGAAAGAGCACCCGGTCGGGCGTGCGGATATCGATCACGACCGGCATGGCATCGGCCTGTGCCCGCTGTACCAGCGCCATCCCGAGGGCAAGGGCGGTGGTTTCGTCGAAAGCGGCAAAAACCAGCCCGGCCTGCTCTGCTTCGATTTCCGCAATTCCCGGCATGTTCAACCTCCGTGTTGCCCGTATCTGGGGGATAGCAGGTCGCCATGCGGTGAGGTAGGGCCGGGGTGGCGGGGTCGGCCGGCTGGTTGATTTGCTGCGCCGGGCCGACGGCTTCGGGCCATCCGGGGCCATCCGGGACCAACGGGTCGGACAGGAAGGTTTGCACTGGCGGCGCAAGAATTCCGTTGAAGCCACCGCCCGCTTGTGTAGCGTAAACCCTGACCGCACGGTCAGAAAACACAAGGCAGAAAACACCAACGTGCGGGATCAGCCTGCGGTGAGGGAGAATGCGATGGCTGCGCCGGGCGAGAATCTGCGGATCAATGGCCCGCGCCTGTGGGACGCGCTGATGCAGATGGCAGCGGTCGGCCCCGGCGTCGCGGGCGGCAACAACCGCCAGACCCTGACCGATGCGGACAGCGCCGGGCGGCACCTGTTCGCCCGCTGGTGTGCCGACGCCGGGCTGTCGATGGCTGTGGATACCATGGGCAGCATGTTTGCCAGGCGCGAGGGCACTGACCCGGAGGCGCTGCCAGTTCATATCGGGTCACATCTGGATACGCAGCCGACGGGCGGCAAGTATGACGGGGTGTTGGGGGTGCTGGGCGGGCTGGAGGTGATCCGGTCGCTGAACGATCTGGGCATCAGGACGCGGCATCCGATCGTGGTGACCAACTGGACGAATGAGGAAGGGGCTCGGTTTGCCCCGGCGATGCTGGCCTCGGGCGTGTTCGCAGGCGTGCATAGCCAGGACTATGCCTATGGCCGGCTGGATGCGGATGGGCTGGCGTTCGGCGACGAGTTGGCGCGGATCGGCTGGGTGGGCGACGAGCTGGTCGGGCGGCGCAAGATGCACGCGATGTTCGAATTGCACATCGAACAGGGGCCGATCCTGGAGGCGGCGGGTTGCGCGATCGGCGTAGTGACGCATGGTCAGGGGCTGTGGTGGCTGGAGGTTACGCTGACCGGGCGGGATGCGCATACCGGGTCGACGCCGATGAACATGCGGGTCAACGCGGGGTTGGGTATGGCGCGGGTGGTGGAGCGGGTGCATCAGATCGCGATGAGCCATCAGCCCGGCGCGGTCGGGGCGGTGGGGCAGGTGAAGGTGTTTCCGAACTCGCGCAATGTCATTCCGGGGCGGGTGGTGTTTACTGTCGACATCCGCTCGCCCGAGCAGGGCAAGCTGGATTTGATGCGGGGAGAGGTGGAGCGGGCAGTGGCGGCGGTGGCGGCGGAGTTGGGGTTGGGGAGTTCGATTGAAGTCGTGGGGCATTTCGATCCGGTGACGTTTGATCCGGGGCTGGTCGGGGTGGTGCGCGGCGCGGCGGAACGGCTGGGCTATTCCCACATGGATATCGTGAGCGGGGCCGGGCACGATGCCTGCTGGATCAACCGGGTGGCACCGACGGTGATGGTGATGTGCCCCTGTGTCGGCGGGCTGTCGCACAACGAGGCGGAGGAGATTTCGGAGGAGTGGGCGACGGCGGGGGCGGATGTGCTGCTGCATGCGGTGCTTGAGGTGGCGGGGGTGGTGGGGTGAGGTATCTCCTTTTCTGCTTTTGTTTGTTGTATCCGAGCATTGCATTTGCTTGGGGAACTGGCTGTGGTGCTTGTAACGACTTTCCGATCCTTCCGGCAGAATTGGAAGCCCGAGGTTTGGCACTGGAACAATCGTTTTCGATTATTTCAGAGGACCAATTGGCTAGGCAGGCCTGGGCCGGAGCCCTTTGTCAGAATCATCCGTGCAACGATGAGGTCACGGAGCAACAAGCAAATGACCTGCTTCGCGACTATGTAGCGCGTGGCCAACGAGCGTCCGACAGGCAGCTTTCTTGGTTTGGTATTGGGCTCAGCGTACTATCAGCTTTTGCCGCAGTTTATGCGTTGAGGCAAACTCATCAATCGAACAAAACGGCTGAAGAGGCGGACGCGCGCTCACTTCGGAGCGAAGCCCGCCTTGACCAAATCAAGGAGTCTTAAACCATGACCACAATCATCAAGAACGGCACCATTGTCACCGCCGACCTGACCTACAAGGCAGATGTCCGCATCGACGGGGGCACAATCACCGAGATTGGCCCGTCTCTCTCGGGAGGCACCGAACTGGACGCCACGGGCTGTTACGTCATGCCCGGCGGCATCGATCCGCATACGCATCTGGAGATGCCGTTCATGGGGACCTATTCGGCGGATGATTTTGAAAGCGGAACGCGGGCGGCGTTGTCGGGCGGGACGACGATGGTGGTGGATTTCGTGTTGCCGGGGCAGGGACAGCGGCTGATCGACGCGCTGCACATGTGGCACAACAAGTCGGGGCGGGCGTCGTGCGATTACTCGTTTCACATGGCAATCACCTGGTGGGGCGAGCAGGTGTTCGATGACATGAAAACCGTGGTCCAGGAAAACGGCATCAACACGTTCAAGCATTTCATGGCCTACAAGGGCGCGTTGATGGTGAAAGATGACGAGATGTTCGCCTCGTTCTCGCGCTGCGCCGAACTGGGGGCGCTGCCGCTGGTGCATGCCGAAAACGGCGATGTGGTGGCCGAGTTGCAGCGCCGGCTGCTGGCGGCGGGCAATACCGGGCCGGAGGCGCATGCCTTTTCCCGGCCGCCGGAGGTGGAGGGCGAGGCGACCAACCGGGCGATCATGATTGCCGACATGGCGGGGGTGCCGGTCTATATCGTGCATACGTCCTGCGAAGAGGCGCACGAAGCCATTCGCAGGGCAAGGATGCAGGGCAAGCGGGTGTACGGCGAACCACTGATCCAGCATCTGACGCTGGATGACAGTGAATACCGCAATCCCGATTGGGATCACGCGGCGCGGCGGGTGATGTCGCCGCCGTTCCGCGACAAGCGGCACCAGGATTCGCTCTGGGCCGGGCTGGCGGCGGGGTCGTTGCAGGTGGTGGCGACGGATCACTGTGCCTTTACCACGGCGCAGAAACGCTTTGGCGTCGGGGATTTCACCAAGATCCCGAATGGCACCGGCGGGCTGGAGGACCGGCTGCCGATGCTGTGGACCCACGGGGTGGCGACCGGGCGGCTGACGATGAACGAGTTTGTGGCGGTGACCTCGACCAACATTGCCAAGATCCTGAACTGCTATCCGAAAAAGGGCGCTATTCTGGTGGGGGCAGATGCGGATATCGTGGTGCTGGACCCGGCGAAGGAAAAGGTGATTTCAGTGGCCACGCAGCAATCCGCGATTGATTACAATGTGTTCGAAGGCAAGCGGGTGCAGGGCCTGCCGCGCTTCGTGCTGTCGCGCGGCGTGGTTTCGGTGGAGGATGGTGCGGTGAAGTCGCGCGAGGGGCATGGGGCGTTCGTGGCGCGAGAGCCGAACGGCGCGGTGAACCGGGCGCTGAGCACCTGGAAAGACCTGACTGCGCCGCGCCCGGTGCTGCGGACCGGCATTCCGGCAAGCGGCGTCTGAATGAAGGACACGATGGCCGCACCCGTGGTCGTGGCGCAGGGCCTAGGCCTGACGTTTGCAACGGGCGACGGCCCGGTGCATGCGCTGAAGGACGTGAGCCTGAGCATCGGCAAGGGCGAGTTCGTTTCCTTCATCGGCCCGTCAGGCTGCGGCAAGACCACGTTTCTGCGGGCGATTGCGGCGCTGGAATCCCCGACCGAGGGCACGCTGACGGTGAACGGCATGACCGCGGACGCGGCGCGGCAGGCGCGGGCTTACGGGTATGTTTTTCAGGCGGCGGGGTTGTATCCGTGGCGGACGATTGCAGGGAATGTACAGTTGCCGTTGGAAATCATGGGGTTTTCCAAGGCGGAAATGGCCGACCGTGTTCGAAAAGTGCTATCTCTGGTCGAGCTTGACGGCTTTGGCGGCAAGTTCCCGTGGCAGCTTTCGGGGGGCATGCAGCAGCGCGCCTCGATTGCGCGGGCGCTGGCGTTCGATGCCGATATCCTGCTGATGGACGAGCCGTTCGGCGCGCTGGACGAGATCGTGCGCGACTATCTGAACGAGCAGTTGCTGGCGCTGTGGAAGCGGACGGAAAAGACCATCTGTTTCGTGACGCATTCGATCCCCGAGGCGGTGTATCTGTCGACCCGGATCGTGGTGATGAGCCCGCGCCCCGGGCGGATCACCGATGTGATCGACAGTCCGCTGCCGCGAGACCGGCCGCTGGACATACGGGATATGCCGGAGTTCATCGCGATTGCGCACAGGGTGCGCGAAGGGCTGCGGGCGGGGCATGCGGGTGTATGACGCCAGCGCAGCAGGGGGCCGATCGGGGGGGCAATCGGGGCTCTGCCTGTCGTACGGCGGACGGGGGTTTCACACCCCCGTGCCCCCGTGGGATATTTGCGAAAAGAAGAAGCCGGAAGCGCAGGGGCCGCGCCAACGGGGCCATCGGGGGGTCAGATGGTGAAGGCGGTGTTGCCGGTTCTGGCCGTGGTGGCGGCGATCTTGGCGGCCTGGTATCTGGCCTGCGTGCCGCTGAATGCGCCCTGGACGCGGGATCAGGCGGAGCGGGCCGGGGAGGCGGTGTCGTTTCTCCAGGTCGTTGCCGCGAGCTTTGAACAGGACCGGCCGGTGCTGCCGGCGCCGCATCAGGTGGCGGCGGAGGTTTGGAAATCGGTGTTTGCCACCAGGGTGAGTTCCAAGAAGTCGCTGGTCTATCATGCCTGGGTGACAATCTCGGCGACGCTGCTGGGCTTTGGCATCGGCGCGGCGGCGGGGGTGCTGCTGGCGATCGGCATCGTGCACAACCGGGCGATGGACATGAGCGTGATGCCGTGGGCGATTGCCAGCCAGACCATTCCGATATTGGCGATTGCGCCGATGATCATCGTGGTTCTGAATTCGGTGGGGATCAACGGACTGGTGCCGAAGGCGATCATTTCGGCCTATTTGAGTTTCTTCCCGGTGGTGGTCGGATTGGTGAAGGGCTTGCGCTCGCCCGAAGCGATGCAGATGGATTTGTTGCGGACTTATAATGCCGGGGCTGCGGCGACGCTTTGGAAATTGCGGCTGCCGGCGAGCCTGCCGTATCTGTTTGCCAGTCTGAAAGTCGGCATCGCCGCCTCGCTGGTCGGTGCGATTGTCGGCGAGTTGCCGACCGGGGCGGTGGCGGGGCTGGGGGCGCGGTTGCTGACCGGGAGTTACTACGGCCAGACCGTGCAGATCTGGGCGGCGCTGTTCGTGGCGGCGGCGGTGGCGGCGGGGCTGGTGATGGCAGTCGGTGTGATCGAGCGGGCGATGTTGCGGCGGATGGGGATGGCGTGATGCTGCTGGTTGTGGCGGCCCTGGTGATCTGGATGGCGGCTTGGGCGGTCAACGCGCGTCTGGCGGCGTCCTCGATTGCCCGCAGCCGCGCCGGGCAACTGGCGGTGCCGGCGGTTTTTGGGGTGACGCTGCTGGCGATGTGGGAATTGGTGGTGCGCGGGTTGGGGGTGCCGGGCGTGATATTGCCGCCGCCGACGGCGATCGGGGCGGCGATTGCGGCGAACCTGCCGATTCTGTGGGTCGATCTGGTGCAGACCTTCATCAAGGGCGCGCTGAGCGGCTATGTGATCGGCTGCGGCGCGGCGTTTGTAGTGGCGGTGCTGATCGACCGCTCGCCGTTCCTGCGGCGCGGGCTGTTGCCGGTGGGCAATTTCGTCGCTGCCCTGCCGATTGTCGGGATCGCGCCGATTCTGGTGATGTGGTTCGGGTTTGACTGGCATTCCAAGGCGGCGGTGGTGGTGGTGATGGTGTTCTTTCCGGTGCTGGTCAACACCGTGGCCGGGCTGGCGGCATCGGAGGCGATGCAGCGCGATCTGATGGCGACCTGGTCGGCGAGCTATTGGCAGAGCCTGCGCAAGCTGCGGCTGCCGGCGGCGATGCCGTTCATTTTCAACGGGTTGAAGATCGCGACGACGCTGGCGCTGATCGGAGCGATTGTGGCAGAGTTCTTTGGCTCGCCAATTCGCGGGATGGGGTTTCGCATCTCGACCGAGGTCGGCAAGCTGGCGCTTGACATGGTCTGGGCGGAAATCACCATTGCGGCGCTGGCGGGATCGGCGTTTTATGGCGTGGTTGCAATGATAGAGAAGGGGGTCACGTTCTGGCACCCCTCGCAGCGGGGACGAGCTTGACGTTCAAGGCTTAACAAGGAGGTAGACCAATGAGAACGATAGTCACGGGAGCGATTGCGGCCAGCATGCTGGCCGGTGGCGCGTGGGCGGCTGATGATGTGACATTGCAGCTGAAATGGGTGACGCAGGCCCAGTTTGCCGGCTATTACGTAGCGGCGGCAAAGGGTTATTATGAGGCAGAAAACCTGAATGTGACGATCCTGCCGGGCGGGCCTGATGTGGCGCCGGGGCAGGTGCTTTCGGGTGGTGGCGCCGATGTGATGGTCGACTGGCTGCCATCGGCGCTGGCGGCGCGCGAGGCGGGGCTGCCGGTTGTCAACATTGCGCAGCCGTTCAAATCCTCGGGGCTGATGCTGACCTGCTGGAAGGATACCGGCATCACCAGTCCGGCCGATTTCGCCGACAAGACCATCGGTGTCTGGTTCTATGGCAACGAATATCCGTTCCTGTCGTGGATGAGCCAGGTCGGACTGAAGACGGACGGCACGGCCGGCGGCGTGACGGTGCTGAAGCAGGGGTTCAACGTCGATCCGTTGCTGCAAAAACAGGCGGCCTGCATTTCGACCATGACCTACAACGAATACTGGCAGGTGATCGAGGCCGGGGTGAACCCGGACGATCTGGTCACCTTCAAGTACGAAGAACAGGGCGTGGCGACGCTGGAGGACGGGCTTTATGTGCTGGAGCAGAACCTGGCCGACCCGGCGTTCGAGGACAAGATGGTGCGGTTCGTCCGCGCCTCGATGAAGGGCTGGAAATATGCCGAAGCCAACCCGGACGAGGCGGCGGGCATCGTGCTGGAGGCCGATGAGACCGGGGCCCAGACCGAGGGTCATCAAAAGACGATGATGGCCGAGATTGCCAAGCTGACGGCGGGGTCGAACGGCGCGCTGGTCGAGGCGGATTTCCAGCGCACGGTGGCGACGTTGCTGGCTGGTGGCTCTGACCCGGTGATCACCAAGGAGCCGGTGGGTGCCTGGACGCATGCGATCACCGACAAGGCGTTGCAGTAAGCAGCGGCAAGGCAACCTGGCAGGCTGATTTGGGGGCGCGTCCGGACCGGGCGCGCCCCCGATGCTGTCCCGCTTTGGCGGGTTGAGCGGATTTCTGTAAAATGCGTGCAATTGCATCAACCTGAGCGGCGTGGATCGTGTCGCATTGGCCGGCATCCCCGGGCGGTTCGGGGGCTATTGCGGAAAGTTTCAATGGATTGGTAACCCGGCTCTGTCAGGACTTTTCTACAGCAGCCCGGCAGGCGTGGGGGCATGACCGACACGATCGAGCAGAATGTTCTGAAGCGGAAGGCAGTGGCGGGGCGTCCGCGGCTGAGCATTTCCGCCATGTCGCCTGCCAAGGCGTTGCGCGTCGGCCTGGCCAAGGCGGCGCACGATGTGTTGCGGCTGGCGCTGGTGGTGGATGGCCTGACCGAGGAGCGACTGTCGCTGTCGGAACTTCTGGACAGTCTGCAGGACCGAGCGCTGTTTGCTGTGCTGAACGGCCCGGCCGAGGGGTTGGGGCTGGTGGCGCTGTCGCCGCAGGCGATGGCTGCGGTGGTCGAGATGCAGACCATGGGCCGGGTCACCCCCGGGCAAGCCCCGGACCGCCGCCCGACCCGCACCGATGCCACTATGGCCGTCACCTTCATCGACCGCATCATGGAGGAACTGGAGACGGCGCTGGCCGAGGATCTGGACGTGGTCTGGGCCGGCGGCTTTCGCTATGCCTCGTTCCTGAACGATCCGCGCCCGCTGGGCCTTTTGCTGGAGGATGCGGCCTACCGGGTGTACCGGCTGGACCTTGATCTGGCGCTGGGCACCCGGCAGGGGCAGCTGCTGCTGGCGTTGCCCGCTGCCGGGCGCGGCAATCCCCCGGAACGCAAAGGCGAGCCGGTTCCTGATCCGGGGGTGGAATGGTCGCGGACGATGGAACAGACCGTGCTCGGGACTCCGGCACAACTGGATGCCGTGCTGCACCGGATGACGGTTCCGTTGTCGGCGGTGCTGGGGCTGAAGCCGGGTGACACGATCCCGCTGCCGATGGCGGCTGTAAGCCGCTTGCGGCTGGAAGGCGCGGGGGCCACGCAGCTGTCTATCGGCCATCTGGGGCAGGCCCGCGGCTTTCGTGCGATCCGCCTGACGATGGAAGAGGCCGGGTCGGCGGTCCAGACCATTCTGGAGGCGCGCGGGGCGACGGACCGGTGACGAGGGTCGGATTTTATCGGGGGGGCTATGGAGCTAGTAGCCCGCTACGAATCAGGGAAAGGCCTCTGCTGCCTCTAGGACAGGATGGGGCGGGACCCAAGCCAGGCAATAGCACTCAGCGAGAGCAGGATGACCCTCTGTGGAAGCAGCGATCTGCCGTCGCTTGTTTTGCCGGAATTGGTGTCAGGCAGATCAGGCCGCGCCTTCCGCCAATTGGCAGGCGCGCAGTGTGCGCCCGACCGGCAGGCGCGGCCTGATTTCCCGAACACTGCACGCAACCCAACCCCAATGCTTTCCGGCTTGCGCCTTCAAGCAACGGGCCGGTTGGTCCTCGTTGAAAACAGCCCCCACGGACCATCTTGCGGGCGCTCGTCATCCCCCGGACGGTCCCCTGAACGGTCCGGGTTCTCAGGCCCGACTGACCGAGCCGGTGGCGAGCGTGGAAGCGCTCCTAACAGTCTTCATCCCGCTCTAACCGGAACGTCCTTGCTTCAAGCCGCGCCTTGCCAGCCGGTCAGGCTCTCAGCGTTTGCCGACTGCCAGCGCCTCGATCTGGCTGCGCAAGCCTTCGAGCTGATAGCCGAACCGGGCCCCGGCACCGATCAGCTCGTCGGCGCTGCGACTGCCGGCCTGGCTGAGGGCCCAGACCACCGAGGACCGGTTGCCGGACGCGCAATAAGCAAAGACCGGGCCGGTTGCCACCGCGATCGCCGCCGCCTGCGCCGCCACATTTTGCGGTGTAAGCCCGCCGCTGATCACCGGATTTTCAACGAAGGTCATTCCGGCAGCCTCGACCAGCCGGCGCATCTCGGCGGCATGCAGGTGCTGCGGGATTTCGGCGTCGGGGCGGTTGCAGATCACGGTGGCAAAGCCTGCGTCCCGCAGGGCCGCCACGTCTTCGGGTGCGATCTGGGGCGATACGGCATAGGTCGGGGTCAGGCGTCGGATTTCCATGGTTTCTCCTTGGGCCGGGCCCGGTGGGGCGGGCCGTCGCGCGAGCATACCGGCGCTGCGGCCCGAGGGAAAGACCGCCACAAGCGGTTGACATGCATCAAGGCGGCGGCTTTCACTTCGACGCTAATCTGGCGGGATCGTGGAGGTGTGAATGATATCGGCAATTGAACGCAAGGCGCAATTAGTGGCCCGGCTCGGTGACCTGAAGGCCAGGCTGGACCGGATCGGCAAGGAACTGTCGGAGCCGCAGTCCAAGGACTGGGAGGATATGGCCACCGAGCAGGAAGGCGAGGAAGTGCTGATCGGGATGGGCGAGGCCGGCGAACACGAGATTCGTCAGATCGAGGCTGCTCTGGGCCGGATCGAGGCGGGGGAGTACGGGTTCTGCGCCCGGTGCGGCACGGCGATTGCCGAGGCCCGGCTGGATCTGCTGCCTTGGACCCCGCTGTGCCGGGATTGCGCCGCTGAGGCCGGATAGGCCGGACTGGGGTGAACCTTCGGCTGGTGCCGGGCCGCCAGGCCCGGTGCGCCGGTCAGGAAGCCATTGCCAAAGCGGGGGCCGCGCCTGTTAATACGGGTCTGTAGCGGCGGCACTGGTTGTGCACCGAAGGCAGGCGGGGGCAGGGCGATGACGGAACTGGTACAGTGCGTGGTGCAGGAGGGGGTGGCGGTTCTGACGCTGTCGAACCCGCCAGTGAATGCGCTGGGGCAGGCGCTGCGGGCCAGCCTGCTGGCAGCGGTCGAACGGTCCGAGGCCGACCCGGCGGTACGGGCCATTGTGATCGCCGCCGCGGGCCGCAGTTTCCCGGCGGGGGCCGATATCCGCGAGTTCAACCGGCCGCACACTGTGCCCGGGCTGACCGATCTGTGCCGCCGGATCGAGATCTGCCGCAAGCCGGTGATCGCGGCCCTGCACGGCACTGTGCTGGGCGGCGGGCTGGAACTGGCGCTGGCGGCGCATTACCGGGTGGCGCTGGCAACGACGCGGCTGGGGTTTCCCGAGATCAATCTGGGTCTGCTGCCCGGGGCGGGCGGCACGCAGCGGGCACCGCGCCTGATCGGGGCGGCGGCGGCGTTGCGGCTGATGCTGAGCGGTGCGCCGATCCCGGCGGCCGAGGCGCTGGCGCTGGGGCTGATCGACGCGGTCGAGCCGCAGGATGTGCTGGCGGCAGCGCTGGTGCTGGCGCTGGACGGGCTGCCGGTACGCCCGACACTGGACCGGGCTGACGGGATCCGCGATCCCGCCGTCTATCAGGCAGCGATTGCTGCGGCCCGGACCCGGCAGAAATCCGGGCTGGCCGGGCCGCGCGAACTGCTGGCGCCGGCGCGGATCGTCGATTGTGTCGAGGCGGCGCTGTTGCTGCCGCCGCTGGCCGGGCTGGAGTTCGAACGCGCCGCCTTTGCCGACTGTCTGGCCAGCGAGGCTTCGGCGGGCCTGCGTCACGCCTTTTTTGCCGAGCGCCGGGCGGTCAAGGGGCCGGAGGCCGGCGTATCGCCGCGACCGGTGCAACGGGCGGGCGTGGTCGGGGCCGGACAGATCGGCGGCGGTCTGGCCTTTGCCCTGTTGTCGGCCGGGCTGCACGTCGTGGTGATCGAGCGCGACCGCGACGCGCTGATCACGGCATTCGGAGCCATTGCAACGGCGCAGCAGCGGGCGGTCGAGGCCGGAAAGCTGACGGAGGCGGCGCGCGAGGCGGACTGGGCGCGGCTTGGCGGATCGCTGGATCCGGCGGGTCTGAGCGAGGCCGATCTGGTGTTCGAGGCACTGCCGGAAGATCTGGGGCTGAAATCCGGCGTGCTGGCCGAACTTGGGGCGGTTTTGCGACCGGGAGCGGTGATCGCCAGCACGACCGAAGCGCTTGATCTGGCGGTGCTGGCTGCCGCGTCCGGTCGCGGCGACGCGCTGATCGGTTTTCACATGGCGACCCCGCTTCCCGCTTCGCGTCTGGTGGAGATCGGGGTGACCGGGCAGGTGGCCCCCGATGCTGCGGCCACCGGATTTGCCCTGGCCAAACGGCTGGGCTGCCTGACGGTGCGGGTAGCGGGCGGTGGCGGCGCGGTGGCGGCGCATCTGGCGGCGGCCTGCCGCAGCGCCGGCGATGCGCTGGTCCGGCAGGGTGTGACCGGCGCTGCGGTGAACGGGGCGCTGCGCGAATACGGCTTGCGCGGGCTTTATCCGGCGCAAACGGGGTCAGCGGCCGAGCGGTCGCTGGCGATGCCGGCTGCCGATATCCGGCGGCGGTGTCTGGCGGCCATGATCAACGAAGGTGTGCGGATGCTGGCCGACGGGGCGGTGCGCTGCCCGTCGGATGTCGATGTGGTGTCGGTCATGGCGCTGGGCCTGCCGCGCTGGCGGGGCGGGCTGCTGAAAATGGCCGACCTCGGCGGTCTGCTGGCACTCAGCCGCGATCTGGCCGATTTTGCCGCTGATGACCCGGCGATCTGGACGCCGCATCCGCTCTTGGGCGAGCTGATCAAGAACGGGCAATTGCTCGATGATCTGAACGAGGGGTGAGGGGTCAGGCAGTAGGGTGCTTGCGCCCCCGCTACATTTCGGGTTCTGCGCCGTCCGGAACGCGGATCGATCTGGCGGTGCGGCAAAGAACCATAATGCCTCAACCAAGGGCAATCCCCAGGATCACTGCCATCAGTCCGATGGTGGAAATGCCGATCGCTGCCAGATTGATTGCCACAAGCCGCTGCAACCGCGCCCGCATCGCTGACTGTTCCAGCCCGGCCCGGCGGGCGGTGACGGCCTGAACCACGCACCAGATCAACAGACCGACACCGGTCAGCGACAGCGCAGCCCCGATCCAGATCACCCAATCCATGGTAAAACCCCCTTGGCGTGTCTTGACCCGGTAGAACAGCCGGCCGGCGCTGGCAAGCAGAACCACAAGACCGCGTGCGGCCTTGATCTGCCGATCCGGGGCAGGTAGGACGCGGGCCAGACCGCCAGCCTGACACCCCCAGCCTGACACCCCACACGCGAGGCCAAGATGAGCGACGCCGTTACCGACGCCACCTATAACGTCACCGCCGAGGAACTGCGGCAGTTCATCGAGCGCTATGAACATCTGGAGGCGGAAAAGGCCGACATCACCGACCAGCAGAAAGAGGTGATGGCCGAGGCCAAGGGGCGCGGTTATGACACCAAGGTGCTGCGCAAGGTGATCGCGCTGCGCAAGCGCGATGCCGACGACATTGCCGAGGAAGAAGCAATGCTGGAGATGTACAAGACCGCGCTGGGCATGGCTTGACCCCGCCGGACATGGCCCGACTTGGCCTGACCCGACTTGGCCTGACTTGGCAGGACCGGACTACAGCGACAGAAAGGTGATGTCGCTCATCTTCTGGATATCGGCGATATCCTCTTCATAGCGGTCGGTCATTTCTTCGACCAGTTCGTTGGTCCAGCCGGGCAGGTCCAGTTCCATCTCGATCTTGTCGGCCAGGCTGAATTTGGCCAGGAACGCCGCGACGATCCGCCGCCGCTGCAGGGCGGTTTGCGGCGGGTGGCTCGCAAGGTAGGACAGCATCCATTTGTTGCCCTCGGGCGACATGATTTCCGACACCAGATCGTACAGTCCTTCCATCGGCGTGTCCGGGTCATGCTGGGTGATGTTGGCAACAATCTCTGGCCACAACAGCGGAGTATCCTCGTTGCACCAGACGGTCAGCGGGCAGGCCGGCACCGATGCCACGATGCGGCGGATGGTGTCAGACCAGCGCAGACCCAACAGATCGCTGCCCGCCACGAAGGCCTGATAGCTGACATCCGGCATCCGGCCCAGCACGGCGGGCAGAAAAGTCGCCGGATTGCGGATACCGAGATGAAACGCCATCGGAGACTTGGGAAACAGATTGGCCAGCGAGCGCACCCGCTTGCCGGCAAAGGGATACAGCCGGCCTTCGCCCAATATCTTGTCCGGCAGGCACAGGAACTGTTCATTGGACAGGATCAGCCGGGTGGCGCTGTCCTCCTCCATCACCGCATCCAGAATGACGGCCTGCGCTTCGGGGCTGGCTTCGGCACCGCGCAGCGCGTTGACGGTATCGCGCAGCATGGCCCGGTAGCGGCTAGGGCCCGGAACGATGATGCCTTCGGCGGCAAGCGCCCCCTTGTTCTTCAACAGGCAGCGCACCAGCCGGTCTTCGTCGGTGTTGTGGGCGCCGATGTGATAAATGACCTGCATCGCACGCCCTGTTTGCCGGACCGATTGCCTGAACCCGGACCCGCGCCGACTATACGAGGTTTTCTGGACAGTCAAACCGCTTTCCGGTACTGGGCCGGTATGATGCCCGAGCGAATTGGTCAACAAAACAACGGCGCTGTGGTCGGGCGGCTGCAGGGGCTGGCCCTTCGGCTGGCAGCCGGGCTGAACATCTGGTCAGTCGGGGCGCTGCTGCTTGCCGGGCTGGTCACGGCGCCGATTGCCGTGGTGATCTGGCTGGCGCTGCACCCGGCCGAGCCGATCTGGCCGCATCTGATCGCCACCACCCTGCCGCGATATCTGGACAATACCCTGGTCCTGATGGCCGGTGTCGGGGTTCTGACCGCGATGATCGGGACCGGTGCCGCCTGGCTGGTGACGATGTACCGCTTTGCGGGCGGGCGCTGGCTGGAATGGCTGCTCTTGTTGCCGCTGGCGATCCCGGCATATGTCGGGGCCTATGCACTGGTGGATTTTCTGGATTATTCCGGCCCGGTCCAGACCGCGCTGCGCGCCGGTTTCGGCTGGGCCGACGCCCGCGCCTACTGGTTCCCGGAAATTCGCAGCCGGTGGGTGGCGGTGCTGGTGCTGGCGGCGGCGCTGTACCCTTACGTCTACCTGTTGGCCCGCGCCTCGTTCCGCGAACAGTCCGGCGCGATCTACGAGGTGGCGCGGGCGCTCGGGCTCGGCCCGGTCGGGCTGTTCCTGCGCGTAGGTCTGCCGCTGGCGCGCCCGGCCATTGCGGCAGGCGTGGCGCTGGCGATGATGGAAACCATCAATGATTTCGGCGTGGTCGAGCATTTCGGGGTGCAGACCCTGACCACCGGCATTTTCAGCGTCTGGTCATCGGGCGGCAATGCCGGCGGGGCGGCGCAACTGTCGCTGGTGATCCTGGGGCTGGTGCTGGGTCTGGTAGCGGTCGAGCGGTACGGACGGCGGCGCATGCGTTTTTACCAGCTGCCGCGGTCGGGGCGGCCGATTGCGCCGGTGCGGCTGACCGGCTGGCGCGGCGCGGTCGCGGCGCTGTTGTGCGTGATCCCGTTTGCGGCGGGCTTCATATTGCCGTGCGGCGTCATGCTGGTGCACGCGCTGCCGGGCTCGGGGGTCTGGCTGTCGCCGGGTCTGGGGCAGGCGCTGCTGCATACGCTGCTGGTCAGCGGCGCGGCCTCGGTGCTGACGGTGTCGGCGGCGGTATTTCTGGTCTATGGTTTGCGCGCGACCGGGCGCAGGCTGACGCGGCTGGTGCTGCCGCTGACCACGATCGGCTATGCCGCCCCCGGGGCGGTGCTGGCGGTCGGCATCCTGATCCCGCTGACCGCGCTTGACAACCGGCTGGCGGACGCGGTGCTGGCGCTGACCGGTACCGATCCCGGGCTGATGTTGACCCGGACCGCAACCGCCATCGTGCTTGCCTATTCGGTGCGGTTCTTCGCCATTGCCCAGGGTGCGACCGACGCCGCCTTTGGCCGGATTTCGCCCAGCCTGCCGATGGCGGCGCGGTCGCTGGGGCGCAGTGCCGGCGGCGCCCTGCGCGCGGTCTATCTGCCGCTGATGCGCGGGTCTGTCGCTACCACGCTTTTGCTGGTGTTCGTCGACTGCGCCAAGGAACTGCCCGCGACCCTTCTGCTGCGCCCGTTCAATTACGACACGCTGGCAACCCGTGTCCATGACAAGGCCAGTCTTGAAAAACTGGGCGACGCCGCACCCGCCGCCATTCTGGTGATGCTGGTCGGGCTTTGCGCCGTGCTGCTTCTGGCTCGCGCCAACCCCGCCCCGCCCGACGTCGGTTGAAGCGACCTGGGCTGAGGCGTTGCGGGTTGTGGCTGCCGTTGCCCGAGGCCGGATCTGCCACCAGCCGGTGCAGTGGACTTGCGCAAACGCCCAAGGGCGATTATTGCAGGCGGCGTGCCCTCATAGCTCAGCTGGTAGAGCACCTGATTTGTAATCAGGGGGTCGGGAGTTCGAGTCTCTCTGGGGGCACCAATCGAATCAATCGGTTAGTGAGTATCGCGGGGCTTCAGATTCTCCCTTCTTAGGACGCTGGTTGCACATTGGTTGCACGGTTTGTGGCGATCGTTGACGCCAAATGCGCCGCAAGAATCTATGAAAAGAGTCGTTCTTTGGCCGGTCTCGGGGGCGTTCAAGACAAAACTGGCGCCTGGCTCCAGCGCGTCTTCACGCCCATCGCGGCCGTCCCTGAACAGCATGTTGTCGAATCATGCGTTCAAGAGGTCTGGTCCTGTGAATTTCCTCGCCAATTCCGACACCGTGTGCTCGCCCTTCAGGGCCTCTAACGCAACGCGGGCCTTGAAGGCCGCATCATGGTTCCTGCGTTTCGACATCTCTGTTCTCCTCGTGACTGGAGACCAGCAGACTTCAGATCGTAGCTTCCGTCACTGTCCGATTTTTGGGGGGCAGCTCAAAGCTTCCGGCCGCTGGTGCTGGCGATGGGCGCAGAAATGGAGCCCGGTGACATGGTCGAGGCAATGCTTGTGCAGCAGATTGCCGTGACGCATTGCGCGATGATGCGTGCTTCCGGTATCACGTGGGAAGCTACGACCACCGAGACCATCGATGCGCATGACAGAATCATGAACCGGCTGGCCCGTTCATTTGCGGCGCAAGTCGAAACCCTTCGTCGGTATCGCTCGGGCGGTGAGCCGTCCGTCCAGGTTGGTCAGGTGACGGTAAATGATGGCGGTCAGGCCATCGTTGGCACTGTCGGTAAAGGGCGGGCAAGACATGAAAAGTGACGGTAACCCCCTGCAAAGCGCCCACAGCGCCCGCCGCTGCACGGCGAGAGCGAAGTCCACAGGCACAACATGTCGTTCGCCAGCCGTGGCGGGATGGTCGGTCTGCCG
>JANNRR010000004.1:0-37701 GCA_031401675.1 Paracoccaceae bacterium | reverse complement strand
CGATTTGATTGAAATCAAATCGGGCAAAACAACAGAAATGGCGTCTGACCAGTCCGCCAAATCCGCTTTGCATCCGGCGCCATTCGCGGTTCGGCCTTGCTCGGACTTTCGAGCAACTGTCATCGTCCGTTAAATTTCCCTTAACGAAAAACCGCAACCCTTTGATTCAAAATCCATAAAAAAATGTCCCGGCGCGAGACGCCCCCCTCAGCCCTTCCAGATCCAGCCACCGCCCAGCACCCGGCTGCCCTCGCTTTCATAGAACACACAGGCCTGCCCCGCCGAAACCCCCTCTTCCGGGGTCAACAGTTCCACGGTGGCCTCGGTCGCCGAAACCGGCCGCAGGATCGCCTGCCTCGGTTCCCGGGTCGAGCGGACGCGGGCCAGGACATGCCATTCCGCCCGGCTGGTCAGGTCTGCATCCCCCAGCCAGTTGATCTCGCGCAAGGGCACCGTCCGCGTCGACAGCGCCGCCTTCGGCCCGACCACCACCTGCCGCCGCTCCGGGTCCAGCCGGACGACATACAAGGGCTCGCCCAGCCCACCGATCCCCAACCCCCGCCGCTGGCCGATGGTGTAATGGATGACCCCGCCATGCTGCCCGACCACGGTCCCGCCCAGATCGACGATCTCGCCCGGCGCAGCCGCCCCCGGCCGCAGCTTTTCGATCACCGCCGCATAGTTGCCGTTCGGCACGAAGCAGATATCCTGACTGTCGGGCTTGTCGGCCACCGACAGCCCGTACTTCGCCGCCAGCGCCCTTGTCTCGGCCTTGCTCGCCAGCCCGCCCAGCGGAAACCGCAGGTAATCCAGTTGACCCCGCGTGGTCGAGAACAGGAAATAGCTCTGATCCCGCGCCGCATCCGCCGCCCGGTGCAACTCCGCCCCGGCCCCGCCGACCTTGCGCTGGATATAGTGCCCGGTGGCCATGCAGTCGGCCTCCAGTTCCCGCGCCGTGTTCATCAGGTCGGTGAACTTCACCCGCTCGTTGCAGCGGATGCACGGCACCGGCGTCGCCCCGGCCAGATAGGCATCGGCAAACTCATCGATCACCGCCGCGCGAAAGCTGTTTTCATAATCCAGAACGTAATGCGGAAACCCCAAGGTTTCGGCCACCCGCCGTGCATCGTGGATATCGCGCCCGGCACAGCAGGCCCCCTGCTTGGCCAGCGCCGCACCGTGGTCATAAAGCTGCAGCGTCACGCCAACCACATCATAGCCCTGTTCGGCCAGCATCGCCGCCACCACCGAACTGTCGACGCCGCCCGACATGGCCACGACCACACGGGTCGCGGCCGCGGGCTTGGCGAAACCGAGCGAGTTCAGGGCAGGGGTCGCGTGATCCAGCATGATGCCTTGTCCGATGCAGGGGCCAACCCCGCAATACAGGAAAGTTCTAACTACTCTCAAGCCCCCGCTAAACCGGTCCTTAAGCGTGATGCGCAAGGCTTTGCCAGGAAGGACCGAGGGGTGCGACATGTTTCTGAAGAAAGTTGACGGCCCGCGCGCCATAACCCTGCCCGACGGCAGCGTGCTGACCCGCGCCGATCTGCCGCCGCCGGAAACCCGCCGCTGGGTTGCCAGCCGCAAGGCAAAGGTGGTGAAAGCCGTGGTCTACGGGCTGATTCCCCTGGCCGACGCGCTGGAACGCTATGCCCTGTCCGAGGAAGAGTTTCAGCTTTGGCGCGATGCCGTGGCTTTGCACGGTGAATCCGCGCTGAAAGTGACGACGCTTCAGAAATTCAGACAACTTTAGATTGTATTTTCACCACGCTCGTTCAGAGTAACCTGCGATTAACCATTGATCGCCAAGGTTGCATTAACCGAGGGCTGTAAGCGGAGAGCTGGAATGCGCGTTCTACTGGTTGAAGATGATCCCACGACATCGCGCAGCATCGAATTGATGCTGTCGCACGCCAATCTCAATGTCTATTGCACCGATCTCGGCGAGGAAGGGATCGATCTGGCCAAGCTCTACGACTACGATCTGATCCTGCTCGATCTCAATCTGCCCGACATGAACGGGCATGAAGTCCTGCGCCAGCTGCGGATGGCCAAGATCGACACCCCTATCCTGATCCTGTCGGGATCTGACGATACCGACAACAAGATCAAGGGCTTCGGCTTCGGCGCCGATGATTATCTGACCAAGCCGTTTCATCGCGAGGAATTGGTGGCCCGCATCCACGCCATCATCCGCCGGTCCAAGGGCCATTCGCAATCGATCATCCGCACCGGCAAGGTTTCGGTCAATCTGGATGCCAAGACTGTGGATGTGGAGACCAAGACCGTGCATCTGACCGGCAAGGAATACCAGATGCTGGAGCTGCTGTCGCTGCGCAAGGGCACGACCCTGACCAAGGAAATGTTCCTTAACCACCTCTACGGCGGCATGGATGAGCCGGAACTGAAGATCATCGACGTCTTCATCTGCAAGTTGCGCAAGAAACTGGCCGAGGCCACGGGCGGCGACAATTACATCGAAACCGTCTGGGGGCGCGGCTACGTGCTGCGCGACCCGACCCCGGTCGAAGCCACCCGGCGACTTGCTGTTGGCGCGTGACGCCTGCGACGCCGGTCGGCGCGGCAACGCCTGAAGGAGATTTGCCGCGTCAGGGCGATCTGGCCAGTCGGGTCAATTGGACCGTGCGTCAATCGTTGCCAGCGGGTAAGGTGCAGCCTGCGGGACTGGCAGGGCCAGCGGAACAGGCATGGCTGCGCGGAACAGGCAGGGCTGCGCGGAACAGGCAGGGCTGAGCAGAAAAGGCAGGGCCGAGCGAATCAAGCAAGGCCGTGCGCAACTGGCAAGGCCGTGCGCAACTGGCAGAGCCGTGCGCAACTGGCAGGGCCGAGCGGAACAGGCACGGCCGAGCGGGACAGGCAGAGCCGAGCGGGACAGGCAGAGCCGAGCGGGACAGGCAGAGCCGAGCGGGACAGGCAGAGCCGAGCGGGATGAGCATGTTCAAAGGAACAGGCTGTCCGGACGGATCCGGTGGGACGCGGAGATGCTTGCTTCGGTCTGCCGAATGGCGCTTCCGGGTGCGATGGCACCGACAGTTGGTCGACCAGTGCGCCCGCGACAGACGGCTGGTGCGGCTCCGGTCGACCGGGATGGGTCGGTTGACAGCGAAGGCGCGGTCGCCCGACCGGGGACCTGCGGCTGGTGAGAGTGCAACCGGTTTGCGCCGGTCAGTGGACAACGCGCCCGCACCGGTTGGATCTACGGCACTTCACCCGCGAGGCGCACGGGGGAGCCCGGCAAACCTTCATCCCGTCACGCACTCAACATCTGGACCTCCCCCAAGCCGCCTCCTATCAAGGGGCGTGAACCGCCGCGACGTCGGCACAGGGGTGGGGCATGCCGGACGAAACGCCCGAGGATCAACTGAGCGAAGCGGCGGCCGCCGCCGAACTGGTCCGGCTGTCCGGGCTGCTGGCATCGGCCAACCGCGCCTATCACACCGACGACGCCCCGGACCTGAGCGATGCGGAATACGACCGGCTGAAGCGGCGCAGTGCCAGGGTCGAAGCCCGCTTTCCGCACCTGAAGCGACCCGACAGCCCCACCGACCAGATCGGTGCGCCGCTGGCCGAGGGTTTTGCCAAGGCCCGCCACGCCGAGCGCATGATGTCGCTGGAAAACGCCTTTGCGCCCGAGGAGGTGACGGATTTCGATGACCGGGTCCGCAGGTTCCTGGGCCTGTCGCCAGAAGTGCCGCTGGCCTACACCGCCGAACCGAAGATCGACGGCCTGTCGCTGAGCCTGCGCTATGAACAGGGCCGCCTGGTGCAGGCCCTGACGCGCGGTGACGGCGAAACCGGCGAAACCGTTACCGAAAACGCCCGGACCGTCGCCGATATCCCGCAGCAGGTGGCCGGCGCGCCGGACCTGATGGAAATCCGCGGTGAGGTTTACATGAGCCACGCCGATTTCGCGGCGCTGAACGCCCGGCAGGCGGCGCAGAACGAAAGGCAGTTTGCCAATCCGCGCAACGCCGCCGCCGGTTCGCTGCGCCAGCTGGACGCCGGCATCACCCGGGCGCGGCCCTTGCGGTTTTTCGCTTATGCCTGGGGGGCGCTGTCGGAACCGCTGGCCGACACGCAAAGCGGCGCGCTGGACCGGCTGGCAAGCCTCGGCTTTCCCACCAACCCGCGCACCAAGCTGTGCGACAGTCCCGACGCGCTTCTGGCCGCCTACCGCGCCATCGAGGCTGACCGGGCCGGGCTTGGCTATGACATCGACGGCGTAGTCTACAAGGTCAACGACCTGTCGCTGCAGCGTCGCCTGGGCTTTCGCGCCGCGACGCCGCGGTGGGCCATCGCCCATAAATTCCCCGCCGAACTGGCCTGGACCCGGCTGGAGGCGATCGACATTCAGGTCGGCCGTACCGGGGCCCTGTCGCCGGTGGCCCGGCTGACGCCGGTGACGGTCGGCGGCGTGGTGGTCAGCAACGCCACGCTGCACAACGAGGATTACATCGCCGGGCGCGACAGCACCGGGGCACCGATCCGTGGTGGCAAGGATATCAGGGTCGGCGACTGGGTGCAGGTCTACCGCGCCGGCGACGTCATCCCGAAAATCGCCGATGTCGATCTGTCGCGCCGCCCGGCAGCGGCGCAACCTTACGACTTTCCGGAAAAATGCCCGGAATGCCTGTCCGATGCAGTGCGCGAGCCGGGCGACGCCGTCCGCCGCTGTACCGGCGGCATGATCTGCCCGGCGCAGGCGGTGGAGCGGCTGAAACACTTCGTCTCGCGCGCGGCGTTCGACATCGAGGGGCTGGGGGCCCGACAGATCGAGATGTTCTACCACGACGACCAGCTGCCGATCCGCGAACCGGCCGATATCTTTTCGCTTCAGCAGCGCGATGCGGCCAACCTGACCAAGCTGGCCAACCGCGACGGCTACGGCGTGAAATCCACCGCCAACCTTTTTGCTGCCATTGCCGAAAAACGCACGATCGCTCTGAACCGGCTGATCTTTGCCCTGGGGATCCGGCACGTTGGCGAAACCAGTGCCGGTCTGCTGGCCAATCACTACGGCACCTGGGCGGCGTTCGAGGCGGCGATGACGGCGGCCGAGGTCGGCAGTGGGCCGGAATGGGCCGCGCTTGTCAGCATCGACGGCGTCGGTTCGGTGCTGGCAGCTTCGGTGGTGCAGGCGTTCCACCAGGCCGCCGAACGCGCGTCGATTGACCGACTGGTCGGATTTTTGCAGGTGACCGAGGTGACGCGGCGCGGCCCGGTAGCAAGTCCGGTGGCCGGCAAGATCGTGGTCTTCACCGGCACCCTGGAAAAGATGACGCGCGCCGAGGCCAAGGCCCGGGCCGAAGCCCTGGGCGCAAAGGTAGCGGGATCGGTGTCGGCCAGGACCGACCTTCTGGTGGCCGGTCCCGGCGCCGGGTCCAAGGCGAAAGACGCGGAAAAGCATGGCGTGCAGATCATCGACGAAGATGGCTGGCTGGCATTGATCGGCGGCGCCTGACATGGCAGGCCGGCAGCCATGACCACCGCGCATGATACCCAAACAGTTTCGGGCCGCCCCGAGATTCTGTTCCCGCTGTTTGCCGGACTGGAAACGCTGGAGGGGGTCGGCCCCAAGACTGCGCAGCACTTCGCTGCGATGGCAGTGGCGACGCCGCGCGATCTGATCTTTACCCTGCCCTACGCCGGGGTCGATCGCAGCCGCAAGTCCAGCATCCGCGAGGTCGTGCCGCCCGCCGTGGTGACGGTCGAGGTCGAGGTGGCGGCGCATTTCCCGCCCCGGACCAAGGGCCGCCCCTACCGGGTCATGGTCCGCGATTCGGCAATCGAGTTCCAACTGGTGTTCTTTCACGTCAAGGGCGACTATCTGCAAAAGCTGCTGCCCACCGGCCAGCGCCGCGTGATCTCTGGTCGGGTCGAGATTTTTGACGGGGTGGCGCAGATGGTGCATCCCGATCATGTCCTGCGCCCCGACGAAGCCGGCGAATTGCCGGCATACGAGCCAGTCTATCCATTGACCGCCGGCCTGACCCAGAAGCTGATCGCCAAGGCCGCCGCGTCGGCTTTGGCGCGGGTGCCGGTTCTGGCCGAGTGGATCGACCCCGGGCAAAAGGCGCGAGAAAGCTGGCCTGACTGGCATGATGCCGTCCGTCTGGCGCATGTGCCCGCCGGCGCAAACGATCTGGCGGCCACCCATCCGGCACGGGCGCGGCTGGCCTATGACGAGTTGATGGCGCATCAGCTGACCATGGCGATGGCCCGCACCTTGCTGCGCCGGGGCAAAGGCATCGCCTCGATCGCGACCGGAAGACTGCAGCGCAAGGTATTGGCGTCATTGCCCTATCAGCCGACCGCCGCACAGGAACGCGCGTTCGGTGAAATCAGCGCCGATCAGGCCGCACCCGGGCGGATGAACCGCCTGCTGCAGGGCGACGTCGGCTCTGGCAAGACGCTGGTCGCCTTCATGGCGCTGCTGGTGGCGGTAGAGGCTGGCGGGCAAGGCGTGATGATGGCCCCGACCGAGATTCTGGCCCGCCAGCATCTGGACAGCCTGCGCCCCCTTGCCGAACTGGCCGGCGTGGTGCTGGAGATTCTGACCGGCCGCGACAAGGGCGGCGAGCGGGCGGCCAAGCTGGCGGCGTTGGCGGGTGGCGACATCCATATTCTGGTCGGCACCCATGCGGTGTTTCAGAAGGATGTGATCTTCCACGATCTGCGGCTGGCCGTGATCGACGAGCAGCACCGGTTCGGCGTGGCGCAGCGGATGGAACTGGGGGCCAAGGGGCGCGACGCGGCGGGCGGGGCGGCAGACGTGCTGGTGATGACCGCCACCCCGATCCCGCGCAGCCTCAGCCTGGCGCAATACGGCGACATGGATATTTCGGTGCTGGACGAAAAGCCCGCCGGGCGTCTGCCGATCAAGACCGCGCTGGTGACCACCGGACGCATGGACGAGGTGGTGGCCCATCTGCGCCGAGCCGTGGCCGAGGGCCGGCAGGCCTATTGGGTCTGCCCGCTGGTCGAAGAAAGCGAGGTGGTGGACATGACCGCCGCCGAAGAGCGCTTCAAACGGCTGCGGGCGACGCTGGGTGAGGGCGTGGTCGGGCTGGTGCACGGTCAGATGCCGCCGGCTGAAAAAGACGCGGTGATGGCCCGCTTCGCCGCAGGCGCGCTGGCGGTGCTGGTGGCGACCACGGTGATCGAGGTCGGGGTGAATGTGCCGAATGCCACCATCATGGTGGTCGAGCGCGCCGAAAGCTACGGGCTGGCGCAACTGCACCAGTTGCGCGGCCGGGTCGGACGCGGCGCGGCAGCCTCGACCTGTCTCTTGATGTATCAGCCACCGCTCGGCGACACGGCGATGCGCCGCCTGACGCTTCTGCGCGATACCGATGACGGCTTTCGCATCGCCGAGGAGGACCTGGCGATCCGGGGTGCAGGCGATCTGATCGGCACCGCGCAATCCGGCCTGCCGCGCTTTCGCATCGCCGATCTGGAAAGGCAGACAGCCCTTATGGCGGTGGCGCAATCAGACGCGCGGGCGCTTCTGGCCGTCGATCCCGGCCTGACCAGCCCGCGCGGCCGCGCCGGCCGGGTGTTGTTGTGGTTGATGGAACAGGACAAGGCGATGCGGATGCTGGCGGTCGGTTAACCATTTGTTCGACAAAAGTTCACGTATGTTCTTAAAAAGTTCTTTACAGATCGTTTCGAGTATGAGAACAAAGAAGCAACAAGATAGAAACAGAGGGTTTGTCATGATCAACGATCTGAAGTCCGCCATTGCCCGCGCGGCTCCGACCCTGATCCAGGATGCCGCCGGTTGCGCCGCGTTGGTGGTGATGCTGGTGGTTGGCCTGAACCTGCCGCTGTTTGCCTGAATTCCCGCCTCTGCCTGCGGTCTGACGCCCGGGGGGCGCGCATCCTGTCCCCATGATGCCTGCTTTCATGTCCCGAAGCCCGGTGCCCTGCACTCTGCCCTCCGGACCCGTCAGACACGCCACTTGCCGCCGCCATCTGTCCCGATGGCGGCGGCTTTTTCTGTAAGCCGTCCGGACTGCACGGCGACCGGCTGCCCTGTCTGGTAGTCTGGCGGGGATATCTGTCCCGGAAAGACTGCGGGGCCGATCAGGCGGCTGGCGCGGCTTCAGCCAGCGCCACCGCTTCGGCGGCGGCTTCCAGCGCCAGCAGGATCGAGGCATGGCGATTCTTGTAGCCGCGGGCCGGCAAGAGCACGCTCAGCCCGTCGAACGGTGCAGCGGGCACCGGGCCGCCGTGTTTCAGCATCGCGCCAAGCTGGTCGCGGGCCTGTTCGATCTCGACCCGGTTGCGCCCGAGAATCACCGAACCCACCACCGAGGCCGCAGCCTGGCCAAGCGCGCAGGCCTTGACCTCCTGCCCGAAGGCGCTGACCCGCCCGTTCGTCAGCGTCAGATCGACGGTCACGGTTGAGCCGCACAACGGCGAGCGGCGCTTGACGCTGGCCGCCGGGTTGGCCAGCCGGGTCAGATGCGGGATATCGGCAGCCAGCGCCAGTATCCGGCCGGAATAAAGCTTGATCAGATCGGATTCGGCGTTCATCGGCTGTCCTGCTGCTTTTCCTGCCGTCGGCAATGACCTAGATAGGCGTTTTGCCCGACTTTGCAAAGGACCGACCCGATGGCCTTCGACCCCGCCAGCCTTGCCTATGACGCCCGTGGGCTGATCCCGGCGATTGCCCAGGACCACGCTACCGGCGAGGTGCTGATGCTGGCCTGGATGAACGCCGGGGCGGTGGCGCAGACGCTGGCGACGGGCCGGGTGACCTATTGGTCGCGGTCGCGCGCGGCGTTCTGGGTCAAGGGCGAGACCTCGGGGCATGGACAGCGGCTGGTCGAGATGCGGCTGGACTGCGACGGCGACAGTCTGCTGCTCCTGGTGGATCAGACCGGCCCTGCCTGCCACACCGGCCGGCGGACGTGCTTTTTCACTGCCATCCGGGACGGCGCGGCGGTCGTGATCGCAGAGCCGTCATAGGCCGACCATCCGACGGATATCCTGCGGCGTGGCACCATCCCTGCGGTAGTGGGCAATTGCCCTTGCATCGTCGCGCTTGGCCAGGCGTTTGCCATCGTTATCGCGGATAAGACTGTGATGATGATAGGTTGGCGTCGGAAGTTGCAGAAATTTCTGCAGCACCACATGGATCTTCGTCGCCTCGAACAGATCGTCGCCGCGCACCACATGGGTAATCCCCTGCGCCGCGTCATCGATCACCACCGACAAGTGATAGGACGTACCCATATCCCTTCGCGCCAAGACGATATCCCCGACCTGACGTTCCATTTCATCCGGCGCAAAGGCGATCAGCCCTTTGTGCCTGGGACCGGTTTCAGCAAAATACCAGCGTTGCCCTTCAATGTCAGGCTCGACGGTACCGCGGGCGCGCCACATGGCCAGTCTCAATGTCTGATCCAAGGGGCGTGAAGACATGCTGCATGCCTTGCCGTTGAATGACTCCCGGCAGGTTTTCGGGTAGATCACGCCATCCGGGCCGGTCGGAACTGCCGCTTCCTGTGGCGCTGCTATCGCATCAAGAATATCGCGGCGACTGCAAGTGCAGGGATAAAGGATATCTCGTGCCCAAAGGTCATCCAAAGCTTTGCCATAGGCGGCGAGCCTGTCAGATTGCCGCAACACCGGCGTTTCCCAGCAAAGGCCCAGCCATTCCAGATCGTCGTAAATCTGCTGTTCCCATTCCGGCCTTGCCCGTGACCGGTCGATATCCTCGATCCGCACCAGGAATTTCCCCGCCTCGCGCATCGCCATGTCATGGGCGAGGATGGCGGAATAGGCATGGCCCAGATGCAGCGGGCCGGTCGGCGACGGCGCAAAGCGGGTGCGAAACTCAGGCGGCATCCCGGGCGGCCTGTCCCAACCAGTTCAGGAATGAAGCCTTGGCCCGGTCGGTATAGGCCTTGTAGCGATCCTTGCGGCCGCGCCGCCCGCCCTTGGCATCGATCGGCGGAAACAGCCCGAAATTGACGTTCATCGGCTGGAAAGTCTTGGCATCCGCCCCGCCGGTGATGTGGGTGATCAGCGCCCCCATCGCCGTTTCGGGCGGCGGCGGCAGCATCGGTGCGCCGCGCATTTCGGCCACCGCCAGCCGGGCCGCCAACAGCCCCATCGCGGCGGATTCCACATAGCCTTCGACGCCGGTGATCTGCCCGGCAAAGCGGATGTGCGGGCTCGATTTCAGCCGCATCTGCTGGTCCAACAGGGTCGGCGAATTGATGAAGGTATTGCGGTGAATGCCGCCCAGCCGGGCAAACTCGGCGGTGTGCAGCCCTGGTATCATCCGCAAAACAGTGGTTTGCGCGCCGTGCTTCATCTTTGTCTGAAAACCGACGATGTTGTAGAGCGTGCCCAGGGCGTTGTCCCGGCGCAACTGCACCACGGCATAGGGCTTGACGGTCGGGTCATGCGCGTTGGTCAGCCCCACCGGTTTCATCGGCCCGAACCGTAACGTCTCGTGCCCCCGTTCCGCCATCACCTCGATTGGCAGGCAGCCGTCGAAATAGCCTGCGGATTCGCCCGCGTGGAACACGGTCTTTTCAGATGCCAGGAGTGCCGCGATAAAGGCATCGTACTCGGCGTGCGTCATCGGACAGTTCATGTAGGCGGTCTGCTCGGCTTCAGTCTCGCCCTTGTCATAGCGCGACTGCATCCAGGCCACCGACATGTCCACAGAATCGGCATAGACGATGGGGGCGATGGCGTCGAAAAACGCCAGCGCCTCGGCCCCGGTCTCGGCGCGGATGCCCTCGGCCAGCGCGCCGGAGGTCAGGGGGCCGGTTGCAATAATCCAGTTGCCGGATGCGGGCAGGGCGGTAACCTCCTCCTCCACCACGGTGATCAGCGGATGGGCGCGCAGCCGCGCTGTCACCGCTTCGGCGAACGGGTCGCGGTCGACTGCCAGCGCACCGCCCGCCGGCAGGGCATGGCTGTCAGCCATTTCCATGATGATCCCGCCCGCCGCGCGCATCTCCCAATGCAGCAGCCCGACCGCATTCTGTTCATCGTCATCCGAGCGGAACGAGTTGGAACAGACCATTTCCGCCAGCGATCCGGTGCGGTGGGCAAAGGTGCCGACTGATGGGCGCATTTCGTGAATGATCACCGGCACTCCGGCCTTAGCCGCCTGCCAGGCCGCCTCGGACCCGGCCATGCCGCCGCCGATGATGTGGAGGGGTTCGCCAGAGGGATCGCCAGAGGGTTTGCGCATGAAGTGATTCTAGGGCAGCTGGTGCGGCTTGCCAAGGGCGGCCAGTTCGGCGGCATGGAACAGCGCCTCGTCCCCGACATCGCGGCCAAGGGCGCGGGCATGGTCAAAGAAGCCGCGCGCCGGCAGCGGACGGGTGCGGCTTACCACCAGGGCCGCCAGAAACGGTTGCCCGGCGCACATATCCTGATCCATCAGGATTTCAAGTGCTTGCGTGACACTGTTCAGGCTTGGCGCCGACAGGTCGCGCATCACCTGACCATAGGTTACTGGCCGCGCGCAGCGGTTCAGATAGGCCCGCAGCCCGTCGGGGGTCATTCCTCGTCGTCGCCCTGATCGGCGATGCGGGCAACCGAAACCACCACCTCGTCGCCGCCGGTGTTGAACACCTTGACCCCGCCGGCCGAGCGCGAGCGGAACGAGATGCCGTCAACCGGGCAGCGGATCGACTGACCGGTCGAGGTGGCCAGCATCACCTGATCGGACCGTTCCACCGGGAAACAGGCGACCAGCGCGCCGCCGCGCATCGCCGTGTCCATCGCCTTGACGCCCTGACCGCCGCGGCCGCGCACCGGATAGTCGTGCGACGACGACAGTTTGCCCGACCCGGCTTCGGTGATGGTCAGGATCAGATCCTCGGCCGCCGACATCTGCGCGAATCGTTCCAGCGACAATTGCCCGGCCTCGACCGCCTCTTCATCCTCGTCGGCCTCGGCTCCGTCGTCCAGAGCACCTTCCTGGGCCCGGCGCATCTTCAGATAGGCCACCCGTTCATCCGGCGAGGCTTCGAAATGCCGGATCACCGACATCGAGACCACCCTGTCGGCGTCCTGCAGCCGGATGCCGCGCACCCCGGTCGAATCGCGGCCCTTGAACACCCTGACATCGGTGGTCGGGAACCGGATTGCCCGCCCGGCTGCGGTGACCAGCATCACGTCGTCGGCCTCGTCGCAGATGCGGGCGTTCACCAGCGACACACCGTCGGGCAGCTTCATTGCGATCTTGCCGTTGCGCATGACATTGGTGAAATCCGACAGGGCGTTGCGCCGCACGTCACCTTCGGACGTGGCAAAGACGATCTGCAGATTGTCCCAATCGGTTTCCGGCACGTCTACCGGCATGATAGCCGCGATCGACACGCCGCCGGCGATCGGCAGAATGTTGACGATGGCCTTGCCCTTGGCGTTGCGGCCCGTCAGCGGCAGCCGCCAGGTCTTCAGCTTGTAGACCATGCCGTCGGTGGTAAAGAACAGCAGCTGCGTATGGGTGTTGGCCACAAACAATGTAGTGACAACATCGTCTTCCTTGGTGGCCATCGAGGCCAGACCCTTGCCGCCGCGCCGCTGCGCCCGGAACTCGGCCAGCGGCGTGCGCTTGATGTAACCACCCGAGGTGACGGTCACCACCATATCCTCACGCTCGATCAGGTCCTCGTCTTCCATGTCGCCGGCCCAGTCGACAATCTCGGTGCGGCGCGGGACAGCGAACAGGTCGCGCACTTCGGCCAGTTCGGCGCAGATGATCGCCATGATCCGGTCGCGCGAGCGCAGAATGTCGAGGTAATCCCGGATCTTTCCGGCCAAGTCCTGCAACTCGTCGGTCACTTCCTTGACGCCAAGCGCGGTCAAACGCTGCAACCGCAGATCCAAAATTGCCCGCGCCTGGGTTTCCGACAGGAAATAAGTGCCATCATCCAGCACCCGGTGGCTGGGGTCGTCGATCAGGCCGATGTATTCGGCGATGTCGCGCGCCGGCCAGGCCCGGGTCATCAACCGTTCCCGCGCTGCCGCCGGATCGGGCGAGCTGCGGATGGTTGCGACCACTTCGTCGACATTGGTCACCGCCACAGCCAGACCGCACAGGATATGGCTGCGTTCACGGGCGCGGCGCAATTCAAAGGCGGTCCGCCGGGCTACAACTTCCTCGCGGAAAGTGATGAAATAGCTCAGAAAATCGCGCAATGTCAGCTGCTCGGGCCGCCCGCCGTTCAGCGCCAGCATGTTGCAGCCGAAACTGGTCTGCATCGGTGTGAACCGCCACAGCTGGTTCAGCACCACATCCGCCGTCGCATCACGCTTCAGCTCGATCACCACCCGCACGCCGATCCGGTCGCTTTCGTCCTGCACATGCGCGATGCCGTCTATCTTCTTTTCACGCACCATTTCGGCGATTTTCTCGATCATGGTGCTTTTGTTCACCTGATACGGAATCTCGTCGATGATGATGGCAAAGCGGTCCTTGCGCAGTTCCTCGATCCTGGTTTTTGCCCGGATGATCACCGAACCGCGCCCCTCCAGATAGGCTTTTCGCGCGCCGGACCGCCCGAGGATCATCCCGCCGGTCGGAAAATCCGGGGCAGGCACGAAGTCCATCAGTTGCTCCGACGTCAGATCGGGGTCGGCGATCAGGGCCAGCGTCGCCGCGATCACTTCGCCCAGGTTGTGCGGCGGGATGTTGGTGGCCATGCCGACGGCAATACCGCCGGCGCCATTGACCAGCATGTTGGGAAACCGCGCCGGCAGCACCGACGGCTCGCGGTCCTTGCCATCGTAGTTGTCCTGGAAATCGACGGTATCCTTGTCGATATCGGCCAACAGAAACGCGGCAGGCTTGTCCATCCGCACTTCGGTATAGCGCATCGCCGCCGGGTTATCACCATCCATGCTGCCGAAATTTCCCTGACCGTCCAAGAGCGGCAGGCTCATCGAAAACGGCTGCGCCATCCGCACCAGCGCGTCATAGATCGAGGCATCGCCGTGCGGATGATACTTTCCCATGGTGTCGCCGACCGGGCGCGCCGATTTGCGGTAGGGTTTGTCGTGGGTGTTGCCGGTTTCATGCATGGCAAACAGCACGCGGCGGTGCACCGGCTTCAGCCCGTCGCGCAGGTCGGGAATCGCGCGCGACACGATCACGCTCATCGCGTAATCAAGGTAGCTGGTCTTCATCTCGTCGATGATCGACACGCTCGGCCCGTCATGGTGCGGGCGCTGAGGCGGGGTTTCGTCGGTATTTTCAGGGGGTTGCGGGCTATCGCTCACGGGTCATTCGCTTTTGCTGGATCGAACTAGATGTTGTTGTCCGCAGTATAGACCATCGCGGATATGGGGTGCAATGCGCCTTGTCCGCCACAATCATCAGCCAGGTGAACACAGTGATAACACATTGTTTTCATTGAAAACTAATCTGGATGTGGCATGATTCGGCAAGACAACCCGGAAAGGCGGGATCATGCGCGGGCAAGAAACGGAACTGATGCTGAGGGGCTACGGCCTGACCACGGCCGAGTTCACCTATCGGATGCCGGATTACCGGCACGTCCTTAACAGCTACATCTGGCAGGACTACGATCTGGCGCCGGACTACCCCAAGCTGTTCGGCTTCATCGAGTTCTGGCAAAAAGAGATCGAGGGGCCGCTGCATTCGGTGCGCTTCACGCATCGCAAGCTGATCGCCCCGGGCGAATGGCGCAATGTGGTCGGCGAATTCCGGGTGCACTGAAGGGCAACTTTCTGCGGAGAAAACTGGCAATCTCCTTCGCCGGAATTTCGGGCGGGTGTGTGTGGGCATCCCGTATTTGAAAAATGGGCTATTTCTCAAACTGTAACTATCAGAAATAGAAAGATAATATTTTCTACCCCCCCCCCGAGTTTCTGGTAGCGTCAAAATTACCACGGCGCATTTCGCGCCCATTGTAATGATTTGGGGGACTTCATGGCGACGGTGACTTTGACGAGCTTTTTTGCCAATCTGAACGGCTGGCAAGGAAACTTGCTGGATGCGGGCGGCGGCGATGCTTCGGTGTTAAGGACGGCGACGTCGTTTCGGATCACCCTTGGTGCCAGCAGCCAGTTTGCGGGCTATGTGATCACAGTGGCAGGAACCGGGTTCAGCTATGTGAATAACGTGGCGACGCGCGGGACGATGAGCGGGTTGGTGATCGCCGATGCATCGGGGAACACGGTTCTGACGGTGGCCGGGCTGGCGGCAGGGACGATGGCGAGTGATTTGTCGTTGTTTCAGGCGAATGTATTCGGGTGGGATACGCCCAATTGGCATCAAGGGTCGCAGCAATTGAATGCGTGGTCGATGTTGCTGTCGGGGAACGATACTTTCAATGGGACGACCGGTAACGATGGACGCAGCCTACCGGGCCTGAATGCAGGCAACGACACGTTCAACATGCTGGACAGCGATGACTGGGTGAATGGCGGCGCGGGGAACGACACGATCAATGGCGGCAATGGCTGGGACACTTTGTCGTTTGAATTGACTACTTACAATGAAGGAGCGAGTGCGATCCAAGGTGTTAGCATCAATCTCGCGACCGGGACGGTAATTGACGCATGGGGATATACGGATCAAATCAGCGGGTTCGAGAATTTTCGCGGGTCTGTGTTTAATGATGTTTTCGTAGGCAGCGCCAACGAGGATCATTTTTCTGGTATGCGTGGAAAAGACACGATTGACGGCGGAAGTGGTGGCAAAGATTGGGCTCGATACGACAACGATGCCTGGTTCGGCGGTTTGCTGGGAATAGTCGTTGACTTGCAAGTGAGCGTTGTCGGTGGAAAGATTACGGGTTCGATTGTTGATGGATTTGGCAATGTTGACACGACGCTAAATATCGAAAGCGTTGCGGGCACAGCGAATGGTGACATTTTCATCGGTTCCTCGGCGCAAAACAATTTTGCGGGAGGGGAGGGCAAGGACAGCTACAACGGCGGAGCCGGTGCGGATCATGTCTTTTTCCACTGGCGTTTCACCAATCAGGCGCAGGCCGGAGTCGTCGTTGATCTGACGAGGGCTGGCGGTCAGATCCGAAACGATGGTTACGGCAATATAGAAAACGCCATCTCGATCGAAAATATTGTTGGAAGTGAACAAGCTGACAGGATCAAGGGGTCGGCAGGCCAAAACTGGCTGACTGGTCACGATGGCAAAGACACGCTGACGGGAGCGGGAGGTGCCGACTTCTTCCAATTTGACCGTTTGAATGAGTTTGGCGACGGAGATCGGATCACTGATTTCCATGAAGGGGCGGGGGTCGATCAGGACGTCCTGCAAATTTTCGTGTCCAACTGGGGTGCCTCCAATACCCTCCACCTCGTAAACGGTACCGCCGCAACCGGGGCGTTCAGCACGTTTATCTACAACGCCGCCAATGACACGTTGTTTTGGGATGCGGATGGCACCGGGGCGCAGGCCAAGATTGCGGTTTGTGCATTGACCAATGTAGCTTCGCTGTCGGCAGCGAATTTCGACCTGGTTTAGGTGTTTGTGGCGGAATCGGGGAGGTTTCACACCTCCCGGACTCCTCCTTGGGATATTCAGGGATTTAAGAGGAGCAATTTCAGGGCTTGCCACGCATCAGCATCCCAAAGAGGTCGCGCGGCTCGTCCGGATCGGCGATCATGTCCAGGTCGAGGTACAGACCTGTCCCCGTCAGTCTGTCCAGCACATAGCGCAGCGCCGAAAAATCCTCGATGGCAAAGCCGACCGAATCAAACAGCGTGATCTGGCGCGCGTCGGTGCGCCCGGCCACCTGCCCGGCGATGACCTGCCACAACTCGGTCACCGGATGGTCGGCGGGCAGCTGCTGAATCTCGCCTTCGATCCGTGTCTGCGGCGGATATTCCACGAAGATGCCGGACCGCAGCAGGATATCGCGGTGCAGTTCGGTCTTGCCCGGGCAGTCGCCGCCAACGGCGTTGATGTGCACGCCGGACCCGACCATGTTGTCGGTCAGGATGGTTGCATACTGCTTGTCCGCGGTGACAGTGGTGATGATCTGCGCGCCCTCGATCGCCTGTTCCGGCGTGGCGCAGGACACGAGCTTCAAGCCGCAACCATCCAGGTTCAGGGCACATTTCCGCGTTGCAGCCGGGTCGATGTCATACATCCGCACCTCTGAAACACCGCAGATCGCCTTGAACGCCAGCGCCTGAAATTCGGCCTGCGCGCCGTTGCCGATCAGCGCCATGGTGTCGGCACCATGCTGGGCCAGATGCCTCGCCGCCATCGCCGAAGTTGCGGCTGTGCGCAGCGCCGTCAGGATGGTCATTTCCGACAGCAACAGCGGATAGCCCGTTGCCACATCGGCCAGAAGCCCAAAGGCGGTCACGGTCTGCAAGCCGTCCTTCATGTTCCTGGGGTGGCCGTTCACGTATTTGAAGCCGTAAACCTCGCCGTCCGAGGTCGGCATCAGTTCGATGACGCCTTCGGGCGAATGCGAGGCCACCCGCGGCGTCTTGTCGAACAGCGGCCAGCGCCGGAAATCCGCCTCGATCGCATCGGCCAGTTCGATCAGCATCCGTTCGATGCCGATGGAATGCACCAGCTTCATCATGTGATCGACCGACACGAACGGCACCAGGTTCAGTCCGGTGACCTGCATGGCTTGGAACTCCCCTTAAAAGCTGCGCGTCGGACGGTCGAACACCTTGCGGCCCAGCAGGCTGGCCACCAGTTCGACCATCAGCTTTGCGGTCCGGCCACGTTCATCCAGGAACGGGTTCAGCTCGACCAGATCAAGCGAGGTAACAAGCCGGGATTCGTGCAGCAACTCCATCACCAGATGCGCCTCGCGGAAAGTGGTGCCGCCCGGAACCGTGGTGCCGACCGCCGGTGCAATCGCAGGGTCCAGGAAATCGACATCAAGCGAGACATGCAGCAGGCCGTTGTCATCGCGCACAGTGTCCAGGAAGGCCCGCAGCGGCGCGACAATGCCGCGTTCGTCCAGCACCCGCATATCATTGACCCGCAGATCATGCTGCAACAGCGCCGCATGTTCCGCCGGATCGACCGAACGGATGCCGAACATGCAGATCTGTTCGGGCGGCACCGGATCGGGAAATGGCGGAAACGCCTCGAACCCGGACCGGCCGGATATGTAGGCCACCGGAGTGCCGTGCAGGTTGCCGGTCTGCGTCGTCAGCGGCGTGTGAAAGTCGGAATGGGCATCCAGCCATAGAACGTACAGCGGCCGTCCGACCTTGTCGGCATGCACCGCGACCCCGGCCACCGTTCCCAGCGACAGCGAATGATCGCCGCCGAGAAAGATCGGAAAGCCATCGCGCATCGCCTGTTCCGCCACCAGCGTCAGCGCTTCGGTCCAGGCGACGGTTTCGGCCAGACAATGCACCGCCTTGTTGACCGGCGTAAGGTCACGCAGCGCCGCCATCGCCACGTCGCCCCGATCGATGACCCTATGGCCAAGCTCGGTGATCGCATGGGCAATTCCGGCAGTGCGGTAGGCCGCCGGGCCCATCAGGCAGCCGCCACGCCGTTGTCCGGTCTCGACCGGGGCACCGATCAGCAGGCAGGTCTGTGACATGGGCGTTCCTTTCCGGGGCTCAGGCTGGGCCATTCCTCGCGCAATAGATAGCCTGATCTTGCGACGGCATCATGCCGGCTGCAACTGCCCGCGCCTAGGTACGCCGTGCCGCCAGCAGCCAGATCACGGCCAGCCCGGCGGACAGGATGGCGTTCCAGCCCGCCATCGACACGCCCGCCAGCGCCCAGGCGATCTGGTCGCATTGCACCACGTTGGTGTTGGCCAGAAGCTGGCTGGTCAGGTCCTGCGCCGACAGGCCGGAAATGTCGCCGCCGGTGCAGGCATTCGGCCCCGGCCACAATTTCTGCTCGACCCCGGCATGATAGGCCCCAAGGCCCGACGTGCTCAGCGCCGCCAGCATTCCCAGCCCCGGCAGCAGTCGCCCCGGCAGCAAAAGCGCCAGAACCCCGATCAGGACGGCCGCCGCATGCGGCCAGCGTTGCAGCAGGCACAGATGGCATGGGGCCAGGCCGCCCAGAACCTGAAACGCAAAGGCCCCCGCCAGCAAGGCCAGCGACCCGCCTGCCGCAACCAGAATGGCAAGGGTCCGGGTCAATGCAGCATCTTCAGCGCCACGTATGCCAGCACCAGCAGCAGCGTCAGCCCCGCCGCCACCCAGACCAGTCGCCGCTCGATGAACACGGTGATCGCCACGCCGTAGCGGCGGAGCAACCAGGCGAGTCCATAAAAACGCGCCCCCCGCGCCATGATCGCCGACAGGATGAACAGTTTCAGATCAAAGGCGATGACCCCCGACAGGATGGTCACGACCTTCATCGGCGGAATGTGCGACAGACCCGAAGTCACCAGCATGAACAGGATCGCGCTGTCACCCGTGGTGCCCTTCAATGAATTGAACGCCTCCAGCTTGCCATAGAATTCCAGCGCCGGCCGGGCCAACAGGTCAAAGGCATAATAGCCCAGCAGCCAGCCCGCGATGCCGCCAAGGACCGAGGTCACGGTGGCAATGGCCGCATAGCGCATCGAGCGTTCGGGATGGGCCAGACACATCGGAATGAACAGAACATCGGCGGGGATCGGAAAGACCGAACTTTCCACGAACGACACCGCCCCGAGGGCGGTCGGGGCGTGGCGTGATCCGGCCCAGCGCAGGGTCCAGACATAAAGGGCTCTTAGCATGTCGTCTGTGCCATGATCCGGCGGGCTGTCATCGGCGCGCCGCCCTCGCCTAGCCTGCCTCTGGTTCCGGTGCAATGGGGCAGGGTGGCGTGGCACACCCGATCGCGGGACTGTGCCATTGCGGGTGCGGCCCGCCAGTTGCGGTATCGGCTTTTGCCGCAGGAAAAGGCAGGCTAGGTTGCACCGACCAGTGGAGGACATCGGCATGAAATGGCAGGGTCGGCGGGGCAGCCAGAATATCGAGGACCGGCGCAGCGCCGGGCCCGGACGCGGCGGTGCCAGCGTCGGGATTGGTGGTGTAGGCGTGATCGTCGTGGTGATCGTCGGCTATTTCCTCGGGATCGACGTGACGCCGCTCTTGCAACAGGGCGGCCCGGCGCTGCAACCGGGGGACGGCGTCGAGATCACCGCCGCCGATGAGCGCGTGGCGGAATTTGTCTCGGTCACGCTGGCCGATACCGAAGAGATCTGGGGCAATATCTTCCGCACCGACCTTGGCCGGGCCTACACACCCGCCACGCTGGTGCTGTTCAAGGACAGCACCGACTCGCCCTGCGGCGATGCCAGTGGTGCCAGCGGGCCATTCTACTGCCCCGGCGACAACAAGGTCTACCTGGATACAGCCTTCTTCGTGACGCTGGCGCAGCAACTGGGGGCAAGGGGCGATTTCGCCGGTGCCTATGTGGTTGCCCATGAAATCGGTCACCATGTTCAGGACGAACTGGGCATTCTGGGCAAGGCCAACCAGATCCGCGGTCAGGTGTCCGAAGCCGAAGCGAACCTGATTTCGGTGCGGATCGAGCTGCAGGCCGATTGCTATTCCGGCATCTGGGCCCGCCATGTTCAGGAACGGTTCGGTACGCTGGAACGCGGCGATCTGGAAGAGGCGGTGAACGCCGCCCGCCAGATCGGCGATGATACGCTGCAGCGCTCGGCCGGGCAGCGCCCGATGCCGCACACCTTTACCCACGGCACCTCGGAACAGCGGTCCACCTGGTTCGCGCGCGGCTACGAGGCCGGGGATGTCGATGCCTGCGATACTTTTTCGGCCCGCAAGCTCTGAGAAACGCACTGGTCGGTGCCGCCAGTTACGCCGCCGGTCGATGCCGCCAGTTGATGCCGCCGGTCGATGCCGCCAGTTGACGCTGCCAGTTGACGCTGCCAGAGGTCGCGGCTAAACGATTTCCAGGCCCGAGTGGTGGAATGGTAGACGCAGAGGACTCAAAATCCTCCGCCGCGAGGCGTGTCGGTTCGAGTCCGACCTCGGGCACCATCACATAGAATCCGGATGCGGGAGCAGCGGTATCGCGGCACCGTGCAAAGGCAGGCGGCACCGGGCGATGCCAGGGCCCAAACCCGCATTGACCGATTCGTATTCTGTTAACCACGGACATTCGCGAATCCGCACTCAATTCTGACAATCGTGCGGGATTGGTGCGAAGGCGCGAACAGGCGGATCCGACCGGGAACGCGGCAAATGCGGCAGCGGCCCGAAATCCGACCGGGCCACACTTTTTTCGTCTGTGGAAACGATGCGGTGGCAGCGCCGCCCGGCAAGCGCCGTGCCGCTGGGGCTCTGGTGCAGCATTCCGCAGGAATACCCTGAAATCGCACCCGGATTACGGGTTATCCACAGCTCGCCCGGTCCGCGATTGTTTCGGAAATGCCGGCCAATACTCGCGCATAAAGTGTGCACAAGCCCGGACCTGCATCCTATAACAAGGCGAAATCAAGGCGTTACGGCCATGATTGGAACATGGTTAAGCCACTTTTCACTTTGATGGCCGGACCGGCAAGGATAAACAGATCATGCTCGCTGAAAGGCGAAGTTTGTAGGCCCTCGGCGGTCGCACAAGGTGCGCATCAGGGATGCGGCAGTGGCTGCGCGTCCTACCGAAGCAAAGCGGTAGCGGCACGCAGGGTGGGTTCGGGCGCAGTGTCGCCCATTGACCAGCTTGCCGGCAATCGCCGGTATCCGCCGCCCCCCAGCTTGCGGATCGTGCTGCCGCTTACCGGCCCGGGCCTCGTCCTTCACGGCACGCGTCGTCGGCGTAAATCCTGGGGGGTTCATCGCTCGACAACAACCAGAGCCTGGCAACCCGCGTTTTGCGGTGCGGCCTTGGCATTGGCGGATGCGTGCCGGGCAGCGGGCGTGTGTTGCGGGTGACAGGCTGGGCCACGCCATTGGCAGCCGATGGTGTGGCGAACAAGGGGATCGACAATGACTTTCTGGGTTTTGAACAAATTTAACCAACCCTGCAGCCCGTCATCGGGAACGCCCTACAACTGGCATTTCAATTCCTCGGGCGTGCCATGCTGGAATTCGACCAATCAGCCCTGCGGCTGGACGTTCAACGGCTCTGGCCAGCCCTGCAACCCGCACACCGGCCAGGTCTACGACTGGGATTTCGATGATTGCGGCAACCCCTGCGATCCGAAAACCGGCAAGATCTGCTACAACCTTGACGGCATCGTCGAGGGCAGCGGCGGCAACGACGTGATCGACGCCAGTTACACCGGCGACCCGGATGGTGACCGCATCGACAACAACGACGCCATCCTGCCCGGCGAAGCGGCGCAGGACGATATCGTCAAGGCATACGGCGGCGATGATTTCGTCCGCTCGCTCTTTGGCAATGACGATGTCTATGCCGGCAGCGGCAACGACACCGTCTATGGCGGCGACGGCAACGACCTGATCGAAGGCGAGGCCGGCCATGACGTTCTGAACGGCGACGCCGGCTGCGACACCGTGCTGGGTGGCGACGGCAACGACACCATCACCGGCGGGCTTGCCGACGACCTGATCAAGGGCGGCAACGGCAACGACAGCATCTTTGGCGGCACCGGCAACGACGTGATCTACGGCGACGGCCCGGTCGCCGGTGCCGGTTCGCCGGTGCAGTTCACCATCGTCGGCGAAAGTGCCAGCTTCATCAATCAGGTGTTCGCCTATACCATCGATCCGGTCACCGGCGCGATCAGCAACATCCAGATTCTGACCGCCAACGCCGATATTTCGGTCGGGCAGACCTACAGCTACACCGTTGCCCCCGGCACCACGGTCGGCGTCGGCATCATCTCGCCCCAGGGCACCTTCTACAGTTCGGGCTACGGCACGAACATCGGCCTCAACGGCGATGGCGACGTGCATACCAAGGGTCTTGGCGTCAACGCCGATGGCACCGTCAAGATCGGCTTCGAGGATCTGAAGGACCTCGGCGACAAGGATTTCAACGACGTCGCCATCAAAGTCAATCTGGGCACCTCGGGCGCCACATTCGACAATGCGCATTATTCCTACACGTCGACGGCTCCGGCCGGCAGTGAAGGCACCGGCAACGACACGATCTTTGGCGATGACGGCAATGACACCGTATTTGGTGGCAACGGCAGCGACACGGTGACGGGCGCTGCCGGTGCCGACGACCTGCGCGGCGGCAACGATCAGGACCTGTTCCTCGGCGGCACCTCCGGCGACAAGGTCGACGGCGACGAAGGCGGCACAGACTACGACACGCTTGATCTGCGCGGCCTTGGCCGGGTCAATGTTGTCTATGATCCGCTGAACCCCGAAAACGGCAGCGTCAGCTTCCTCGACGCGTTCGGCAACCCGACCGGCTCGATGACGTTCAAGAACATCGAGAACATCCTGAAGGACCCGCAGCGGGACGGGATTGTCGACGGCACCGCCGGCAATGACGTGATCGATGCCGCCTATCTGGGCGACCCGCAGGGCGACCGCATCGACAACAACGACGCCATCCTGCCCGGCGAAGCGCCGCAGGACGATATCGTCAAGGCCTACGGTGGCAACGATCTGGTCCGGGCCGGGCTTGGCAATGACGATGTCTATGGCGGCACTGGCAACGACACGATTTACGGCGGCTTTGGCAACGACGTCCTGCTCGGCGAAGATGGCGATGACCGGCTGGAGGGTGATCCCGGCGACGACACCCTGTTCGGCGGTGCCGGCAACGATACCGCAGACGGCGGTCTGGACAACGACACCATAACGCTCGGCGATGGCAACGATACTGCTACCGGCGGCGACGGCAACGACGTGATCAACACCGCCGGAAACAATCCGCTGAACGACTATTTCGTATTCCCGGCGATTCCGGTCGACCCGACCCCGAACGACGACCGCGATCTGGTGTTCGGCGGTCTGGGCAACGACAGCATCATCACCGGCGACGATGCCGATACCATCTATGGCGGCGACGGTGCCGATACCGTCGATGCCGGACTTGATGCCGATTACATCGAAGGCAATCTGGGCAACGACCTGATCGATGCCGGTCTGGGGGCTGATACCGTCTATGGCGGCGACGGCAATGATACCATCACCGCCGGGATCGACGCCTTTTCCGATTACAACAACGAACCCTTCGGCCTGTTCGGCGGCATCCAGGACCCGAACACCGACGACGGGCGCGATCTGGTGTTCGGCGGGCAGGGCAATGACACCGTCATCACCGGCGATGATGCCGACACCATTTATGGCGGCATCGGCAACGATACCATCAACGCCGGCATCGACGACGACTATGTCGAGGGCGGCGACGGCACCGACAGCATCATCGGCGGCCACGGCTCGGATACCATCTACGGTGGTCTGGGCGACGATGTGATCCGGGCAGGCACCACCAACCCGGCGTTCGATCTGCCCGACGCGGTCGATCCGCAGCCCCTGAACGGCCTTGATCTGGTGTTCGGCGGCGACGGCAACGACCTGATCTTCGGCGAGGATGACGACGACACGCTCTATGGCGATATCGGCAACGACACCATCTATGGCGGCATCGACGAAGACGCGATCTTTGGCGGCACCCAGGATGACGTGCTGTTCGGCGATGCCGGGTCCGACACGCTGGATGGCGGCTTCGGCAACGACAACCTGACCGGCGGTGCCGGCGACGACGCGTTCGATGCCGACTCGGGCAATGACACCATGGCGGGCGGCGACGACCGGGACACCTTTACCGGCAATACCATCGGCGACAGTATCGACGGCGGCGAAGGCGGCCTGGATTTCGACGTGCTCGACCTGCGTGGTACCGGCCCCAAGACCATCATCTACGACCCGGCCAACGCGGAAAACGGTACGGTCAACTGGCTGGACAATCTGGGTAACCTGATCGGCACCACCACCTTCGTGAACATCGAAAACGTGATCCCCTGCTTCACCCCCGGCACCTCGATCGCCACGCCGCAGGGCGAACGGCTGGTGCAGGACCTGAAGGTCGGCGACAAGATCATCACCCGCGACAACGGCCTTCAGGAAATCCGCTGGGTCGGTGCCAAGGCGATGGACTACAAGGCGCTGGCCGCGCACCCGCATCTGAAGCCGGTGCTGATCCAGAAAGGCGCGCTTGGCAACGGCCTGCCGGAACGCGACATGCTGGTATCACCCAACCACCGCATGCTGGTGGCCAACGACCGCACCAGCCTGTATTTCGAGGAGCATGAGGTTCTGGTGGCAGCCAAGCATCTGGTCAACCACCGCGGCGTGCACGAGATTGACAGCATGGGCACTACCTACCTGCACTTCATGTTCGACCAGCATCAGGTGGTTCTGTCGAACGGGGCCTGGACCGAAAGCTTCCAGCCCGGCGATTACACGCTGAAGGGCATGGGCAATTCGCAGCGCAATGAAATATTCGAGTTGTTCCCTGATCTCAAGACCGAAAAGGGACTGGATGCCTATGCCGCCGCCCGCAAGACGCTGAAGCGGCACGAAGCGGCGCTTTTGTTGAAATAGCGGCACGGCAAAGGCCTGCTGCGCCCGGATGATTGCCGGACCCTTGCGGCTGGACGGCAGGGGGACAATCCCCCTGCCGGTCCACGTTCAGAACAGGTCGATATCGCTCGCGCTGATGGTCGTCAGCCCCGTCAGCGTGGCAACCCGTACCGCTGCCCCGGTCCCGGTCCCGTCCGCATCCCAGAACAGTCCGTCGGTGGCATTCTGGAAAAAGAACCATGAACCGGTACCGCCCGCGGAACTGCCGTTGCGAAAGCGTACCACCGTGTCCATTCCGGCGAAGTCGCCGGTTTCAAAGCTGAGGAAGTCGGTGAGGCTGACGAAATCGGTGATGGTATCGCCCCAGGGGTCATTGCCTTCACGGCGGCTGTAGTGGAATTCGTCGGCCCCGGTGCCGCCGGTCAGCGTGTCGGCCCCTGCGTCGCCCTGCAGCCTGTCATTGCCGCCACGGGCGCTCATCACATCGTCGCCCTCGTCGCCGCCCATACCGTTGGCGGCATTGTTGCCGAGGAAATTGTCGCCGAGTTCGTTGCCATCCAGCCGCTCGATGCTGACCAGGGTTTCCACGTTGCCAAAGCCGTCATCCAGCACCTGACCCGTTGTCAGGTTCATGTTGACCCGCGCCCCGTTCAGGGCCGGACCCCAACTGAAATTCACATTGTCGCTGCCGCCCTTGCCGTTATAGATATCCAACCCGCCGCCGCCTATAAACTCGTCATCCAGTGCCCCGCCAAAGTAGCTGTCGGCGAAATCGGTGCCGACGACCGATTCGATGCCCGACACCGTATCGGTCTGGCCCCAGCCGTCCTTGATCTTGCCGGTGCCGAGATTCACCACGATGCCGCGCGTGCCGCCGCGACTTTCGTCGCGCCAGTAATACAGCTCGTCGAACCCGTTGCCGCCGCCGCCGAAAAACGTGTCGGCGCCGCGCCCGCCGGAGAAGTTGTCGTTGTTAGTGCCGCCAAAGAAGGTATCGGCGAACGTTGACCCCTCAATATCGCTGATGTTGCTGAAATGGTCCAGCCCGCCCCAGCAATCCGCTACCGTTCCGGCGGTCACATCCACCGTTATCCCCCGCGTGGCGGTGAAGTCCCAGAATGATTCCACATAGCTGAGCGTATTCTCGCCAGCGCCACCGTCAATCGTATCGTTTCCGGCGTCGCCAGTGATGAAATCGTTGCCGCCCCCGGCTTGTATCAGATCATCCCCAGTATTGCGCGAGCCCCCGATGTCGTCGCTGTTCGACGAGCCGATGATGGTATCATTGCCGATCATCAAACTGGATAGCAGTCTGTGTCCTTCGGGACCCGAATTAGGAAGGGTACCGGGCTGATAGCCGAAAGCATCGTAATAGATGTCGACCAGATCGGCCGTCAGCCCTGTGAACGTCAGCAATGTCACCCCGGCAGAGTCACGCACCGTGATCGAATTGACCACGCCCGCGACCGGCAGGCCGGTATCCGCAAGAAAGCCGGTACCGCGCAGGGTCACGGTGCTGCCGTCAGCATTGGTCCACTTGTACTGTGTGGCCGACAGCGCCCCCGCCGTGCCCCCGTTGCCCGGCTCGAAGTAGTCGGGCCACCACTGATAGTCCGGCAAGGCGTTGAACAATCGGATCGTTGCCATTCACTCCACTCCCTTGAAACTTCTTGATGTGCGTCCAAAACCCCAATTTAATGCATTTCACGGAACACCTGTCAACAGGCGCTGCAGGTCTGGCCGCCGGGCCGGGATGGTCGGGAAAGGGGGCCGACCGGCCCCCTTTTTCTATCCACGTACGGATAAGTAAATTAAAACAACAACTTGACGAACTTTCACGCGACGCCCCACCACAGCCGCGCTGCAACTCAGCGTTGCCGATCCATGAACAATCCTTTGAATCGTCAGCATTTGATCCAAATTCGCCCGATTACCTCCGCAATTGCCGCGCAGAACGGCAGCCGATGACCTCTGGCCGAAAGAGCCGGGGCACCGCGAGCAGAGGCCAGCATGGCGACGATCACCGGCACCAGTGCCAACGAGACCCTGACCGGCACCAACAATGCCGACACCATCACCGGTCTGTCCGGCAATGACACCATCAGTGGCGGCGGCGGTGCCGACAACATCACGGCCGGCCCGGCGACGTTGGCCGATGTCACGCAAACCCTGCGCTGGAACCAGCAGGGGGCAGACGAGGCCAGCGTCGCAGGCGGCTTCACACAGAACACCGGCGGCATCAATGCCGCGGTCAGTTTCACCAATGACGGCATTGCCACCGGCTTTTCCGTCGAAACCAGCGACACGCAGTACGTGGCGGGCGGCGAAACCTTCAACACCAACTCTGCCCTGGCCCTGAATGGCAACGGCACCGGCAGTACCTCTACCACCAACGTCAATTTCTCGGCGGCAACGGGTTCCACCGGACCGGGAACCGTGACCAACCTGACTTTCCGCATCAACGACCTTGACCAGGGGCCGCACCGCGATGTGGTGCGCATTCGGGCCTATGACGCCAACGGGGTCGAGATTGATCCGGCGCTGATCAGCATCACCTTTCCGGCCGGGTCGAACGAAACCCTCAACCCGGCGACCAACACCATCACCTCGGGCAACGGCTCCAACACCCCTGCCGATGCCACCGGCTCGGCGCTGATCAACATTCCGGGCCCGGTTGGTCGACTGGAAATCATCTATTCCAACACCGGCACCAGCGCACAGGTGGTCAATGTCACCGACATGCAATACACCGCCACCCCGACCGACAATGATCAGGTCAGCGGCGGCAACGGTGCCGACACCATCGATGGTGGTGCCGGCAATGATGTGCTGAACGGCGATGCCGGCAATGACAGCCTTCTGGGTGGCGACGGCAACGATACGCTGAATGGCGGTGCCGGTACCGACACGATGGCGGGCGGTTCCGGCGACGATGTGTTCGTCCTCAGCGACGGTTATGGCACCGACACCATCACCGGTGGCGAAACCGGCGAGGTCATCGGCGACACGCTCGATGTCAGCGCCCTGACCAGCGGCATCACCGTCACCCTGACCGGCAACGAGGCGGGCACTGCCGTCAACGGCGGCAACACCGCCACCTTCACCCAGATCGAACGCTGGACGCTGACCGCCTTTGCCGACACCTTCAACGGTTCCGCCGCCAGCACGTCCGAATATGTCGATGGCGGCGCGGGCAACGACAGCCTGCTCGGCGGTTCGGGGGCCGACACGCTGATCGGCGGCACCGGCAACGATACGCTGAACGGCGGCGCTGGTGCCGACAGCCTGTCGGGCGGCGACGGCAACGACATCTTTGCGCTGACCGATGCCTTCGGCTCCGACACCATCACCGGCGGCGAAGCAGCCGAGACTACCGGCGATGTGCTGAACCTGTCAGCGCTGACTGCCAGCGCCAGCATCACCCTGACCGGGTCCGAGGCGGGCACCCTGACCAGCGCGGCCAGCACCGCCACGTTCAGCCAGATCGAAAGCTACATCCTGACCGGGCAAGCCGACACGTTCAACGGTTCCGCCGGGGCATCGCCGATCACCGTCGACGCCGGGGCCGGTGCCGACAGCGTCGTTGGCGGCGCAGGGGCCGACACCATCATTGGCGGCACCGGCAACGATACGCTGAACGGCGGCACCGGGGCCGACAGCCTGACCGGCGGCGATGGCAACGATACTTTTGCCCTGTCCGACGCATTCGGCAACGACACCATCACCGGCGGCGAGGCGGCCGAGACCACCGGCGACGTTCTCAGCTTTGCCGCCCTGACCAGCGGCGTCACTGTCACGCTGACCGCGACCGAGGCGGGCAGCGCCAGCAACGGCGCCAGCACCGCCAGCTTCTCCCAGATCGAGGCGTTCGTTCTGTCCGGCCAGGCCGACATTTTCAACGGCGCTGCGGCAACAGCCGGATTGAACGTCGACGCCGGGGCCGGGGCCGACAGTCTGACCGGCGGCTCGGGCGCCGATACGCTGACCGGCGGCAGCGGCAATGATACGCTGAACGGCGGGGCAGGGGCCGACAGCCTGTCGGGCGGCGACGGCGATGATACGTTCAGCCTGACTAACGGCTTCGGCTCCGACACCATTGTCGGCGGCGAATCCGGGGAAGTGTCGGGCGACACGATCAACCTGTCGGCTCTGGCCACCGGTGCCACCGTGATCCTGACCGGCAGCGAAACCGGCACCGTCGCTGCCGGGGCCAGCACAGCCACGTTCAGTCAGATCGAAAACTATACGCTGACAGCACAGGCCGACAGCTTTGACGGCACCGCCGGCAGTGCGGCGGTCAACGTCAGCGGCGGCGGCGGCAACGACACGCTGACCGGTGGCGCCGGGGCCGATACGCTGTCGGGCGGCAGCGGCAACGACCTGTTGACCGGCGGCGCCGGGGCCGACAGCCTGTCGGGCGGCGACGACGCCGATACCGTGGTCGGCGGCTCGAATGGCGATACCGCCGATGGCGGTGAAGGCGGCGTTGATGACGACACGCTGGACCTGCGCCCCTGGGGCAAGGCACTGACCAACGTCATCTTTTCGACACCCGACCACGAAAACGGCACCGTCGAATTCCTCGACGCCTTTGGAGTGGTGATCGGCAGCATGCAGTTCTCGAATTTCGAGAAGCTGATCCCCTGTTTCACCCCCGGCACCGGCATCGACACCGACAAGGGCCCGGTAGCAGTCGAAGCGCTTGGCGTCGGCACCCGGGTCCTGACCCGCGACAACGGTTATCAGACGGTCCGCTGGGTCGGGTCCAGAACGCTGGATGCCCGCCGCCTGAAAACCTCGCCGGCCCTGCAACCGGTCCTGATCAAGGCCGGTTCGCTCGGCCACGGCCTGCCGCACACCGACATGCAGGTGTCACCGCAGCACCGCATGCTGATGACCGGCCCGCGCGCCGAACTGCTGTTCGGCGAAAACGAGGTGCTGGCGGCAGCGGTCAATCTGGCCGGTTCGGCCGGCATCACCCGACTGCGCCGCCTGTCGGTCACCTATCTGCACATCCTGTTTGACCGGCACGAGATCATCCGGGCCAACGGCGCCTGGACCGAAAGCTTCCTGCCCGGCGAACAGGCGATGCAAGGCATGGGGGCCGCCGCCTGCGCCGAGATTCTGTCGATCTTTCCCGAACTTGGCCAGGGCAGTCCCCGCAACGCCTATCAGGCCGCCCGTCTGTCGCTGCGCGGCTACGAGGTTCGGGCGCTGATGTCGGCCTGAGCGGCAATGCACCGCAAATCACCCCGATTGATCGCTGCACCGCAACGGATGCGCCATGCCTAGGGCCCGACGTTGGCCGAAAGTCCCGGCCCGCTGCCTTACAACCCCGTTCGTTCCCGCCACGCCGCCCATTCCTCCGGCGTATCCATATCGGTGATCGCCGCCGCACCCGGCAGCGGCACCAGAACCACCCGGTCAGCGTGGCGGGCCAGCACCGACCGCCCGCCCTCGTCCCCGGTCAGCCCCTCCAGTTCGCCCCACAGATCGGCCGGAAAGGTCGCCGGATGCCCCGGCTGCCCGGCCGTGCTGGTGCCTCTGACGATGCGGGACGGATCAGCGGCAAACACCTCTGCCATCAGCCGCAAATCCGCAGCCTCGAACTCCGGCATGTCGGCCGGCAGGATCATCACCCCCGCCAGACCCGCCGCCCGCGCTGCCGCCACCCCGACCCGGATCGACGCCGACATCCCCAGATGCGCCTCGGCCGCCACCACCAGCCGCAGCCCCAGCCCGGCCAGCCCCGGCCCGGCCAGTGTCAGCCCGGCCAGCGCTGCCACCCGCGCCGGACGGTCCGGCGGCAGCACTACCAGCACCGGGCAGCCGGTTTCCAGCGCCATCCGTGCCTGCCGGTGCAACAGCACCTCGCCCGCCACCGGTTGCAGCAGCTTGTCCGCCCCCCGCATCCGGGTCGAGCTTCCCGCCGCCAAGATCAGGATGGCCAGGCCGCCCGCCGGCATCTGCAGCCGCGGCCCCGCGCCAGCCAAAACCGCCGTCAGCCCCGCATCCGCGCGCCGTCGGCGTCGAACAGCGGTGCCGTCACCAGCCGGGCCGGGCGACGCTCGCCCAATATCTCGATCTCGACCGCCAGCCCGTCGGCCACCCGCCCCGCCGGCAGGAACCCCATTGCAACCGACTGATGCGTGAAATGCGAATAGCCGCCCGAGGTGCAGTAGCCGACAACCGCCCCGTCCAGCCAGATCGGTTCCCACGCCACCACGTCGGCCTCGTTGGCCTCGACGATGAAATTGCACAGCCGCCGCGCCGACCCGCTGGCCTTTTCCTTCGCTGCCGCCGCCCGCCCGATGAACTCCACCGGCTTGTTGAACCGGATGAACCGGTCCAGCCCGGTTTCCGCCGGGGTGTAATCCGGCGAATATTCGCGCCCCCACGACCCGAACCACTTGTCCAGCCGCAGGCTCATCATCGCCCGCATCCCGAACGGGCGCAGGCCCAGATCACGTCCCGCCGCGCTCAGCACCTCCCACAAATGCCGCACCGACATGTGGTCGGTGAAAATCTCGTAGCCCAGATCGGCGGTATAGCTGACCCGCTGCACGATGCAGTTCGCCATCCCCACCGTCATCCGGCGCACGTCCATGAACCGGAACGCCGCCGCCGACACATCGGCCCGCGTCACCCGGGCCAGCAATTCGCGCGCCTTTGGCCCGGCAATCTGAAACCCCGAGCGCGCGTCCGACAAATTCTCGACCCGCACGCCTTCGTCCAGGTTCTGCTCGAACCAGCGGCCATGCCATCCCTGCGCCCCGTAGCTGGCGGTCAGCTGAAACTCGGCCTCGCTCAGGCAGGAAACCGTGAAATCCCCGATGATCTTGCCGGAATGCGCCAGCATCGGCGTCAGGCTCAGCCGCCCCGGCTGCGGAATGCTCCCCGCCATGATCCGGTCCAGCCAGGCCCGCGCCCCCACCCCGGTCACCCGGTACTTGCCGAAATTCTGCACCTCGTTGATGCCGACACCACCCCGCACCGCCATCACCTCCTGCGCCGTGGCTTCCCAGGCGTTCGAGCGGCGGAACGACGGCACCTCATGGCGCGGCTCGCCGGGCAGGGCGTGATAGTTCACCACTTCCAGCCCGTATTGCTGGCCCCAGACCGCGTTCATCCTGTCGAACACCTCATACATCGGCGTGGTGCGGAACGGCCGGGCTGCCGGGCGTTCCTCGTTCGGATAGCCGACCGAAAACCGCATCTGATAATTCTCGATCACCTTTGGCACGGTATAGCCGGGCGAGGTCCAACCGCCGAACCGCGCCACGTCAAAGCCGCGCGGATCGCGCTCGACCTCGCCGTGAATGATCCACTGCGCCAACGACAGCCCCATGCCGCCGCCCTGCGAAAACCCGGCCATCACCGCGCAGGCCGACCAATAGTTGCGCAGGCCCGGCACCGGCCCCATCAGGGGATTGCCATCGGGGGCAAAGGTGAACGGCCCGTGGATCACCCGCTTGACCCCGACCCGCTCCAGCGCCGGAAAGCGCTTGTAGGCAAATTCGACCGAATCCGCGATCTTTTCGAACTGTTCCTGAAAAAGCTCCTGCCCGAATTCCCAGGGTGTGCCGTCGATCGACCAGCCCTCGCACGGCTTTTCATAAAAGCCGATGCAGAACCCGCGCCCTTCCTGCCGCAGATAGCTTTCGCCGCCGGGGTCCATCACATGCGGAAACTCGCGGCCTCCGCGCGCCACAATTTCCGGAATGTCGTCAGTCACCAGATATTGGTGCGCCATCGGCAACAATGGCAGATACACCCCCGCCATCGCCCCGACCTCGCGCGCCCACAGCCCGCCTGCATTCACCAGATGCTCGGCGATGATGGTGCCCTGTTCCGTCACCACCTCCCAGGAGCCATCGGTTCGCGGGTTGGTCGCCAGAACCCGGTTGTGCAACACGATCTCGGCCCCGCCCATCCGCGCCGCCTTGGCATAGGCATGGGTGGTCCCATAGGGGTCCAGATGCCCGTCCAGAGGGTCATACAGCGCGCCGATGATGCCGGCGGTGTTCACCATGCCGTCGGTCATCGTCTCGACCTCTTTCGGGGTCAGGATCGCGGTATCCAGCCCCATGTAGCGGTGCTTTGCGCGTTCTGCCTTCAGCATGTCGAACCGCTCGGCATTGTCAGCCAAAGTGATGCCGCCGACATGGTGCAGCCCGCACGACATGCCGGTGATCGCCTCCAGCTCCTTGTACAGCCGGATGGTATAGCCCTGCAGCGCCGCCATGTTGGTATCGCCGTTCAGCGTGTGAAACCCGCCCGCCGCGTGCCAGGTCGAGCCGCTGGTCAACTCGGCCCTTTCCACCAGCGTCACATCCGACCAGCCGAGCTTGGTCAGATGATACAGCACCGAACAGCCGACGACGCCGCCGCCAATGACCAGAACGCGGGTATGGGTTTTCATGCGGTTTCCTTTGCCGGCTGCGGGATTTGACCGAAACCTTGCACCGGCGCCAACGCCGCCATCCCGCTTGATGGCGACATTTCCTGTCGTTCTTGTCGGGGGAAGCGGGCGCCCGGAGAGGGGGGCTGTCTGGAGCTGCCCTCTACTTTGATCGATGCTCAATGGCGGCTTCGAACCTCGTTGCCAGTTTTCTGCGGCGCAACGAGTGTCGGTTTTCATGAAGAGGCTGCGCGACGAGAACTGGACGCGCCATGCCTTAGCACCTCGATGGGACAGCAAGTCTCGCGCTCGCTACGTTCAGTTTTTAGCTATCTCTCCAGTTCTTATTCGCAATTTAAACCTGATATTCAGGTTTTATCGCCAGTGCTTTACCCAACGAGTATAGCGCGGATTTTCATAGGTTCGTGCAATTCAGGAAAGTACCCTTCGATGGTATCCAGAACCATAAGTGCCTTTGATAACGATCTCTTGACGGTCTCTTCCGGGTCTCCGTCTTTGACGCCTGGAAGTCCTGTTATCAATAATTCCGATACTCCTGACGGGACGATTTTCGTGTTTTCCGGAGGCGCGCCTTCCACCGTCACAATAGATGACACTGGTGGAAGCCAGGACGTGCTCGAAGATGATCGCTTTGCCGAGCACAGAATTACAGATGGCGCTGGTCTGGTCGGAACCGGCACGGGCATCGAAGCGGAATCACTCATATTTCTGAGGGCATTGGACGAATTTGGGAACCAGATTGGCCCAACCATAACGATCACCGTATTCTCGCAGGACAGTGTTACCCAGAATATCTGGGGTTTTCATAGTGATACAAAACTTGACCCTGGCACTGAGTATGTAAAGACGGGCGGCAATAATATTGGGAGCGCCTCGTACTCGCGCATTGCAAACGCGCCCGTTTGCTATGCCCCCGGCACGATGATCGACACGCCGGAGGGACCGCGCAGGGTTGAGACGCTGCAAGACGGCGATCTGGTAATGACCCTCGATCACGGCCCGCAGGCCATCCGCTGGACCCACAGCGGCATCCTTCCGCTGGAAAAGGCCGAGGGAGATTACAAGCCGGTGCAGATCAGAGTGGGGGCCCTGGGCCGGGGCCGCCCCGCGCAGGACCTTATCGTCTCGCCGCAGCACCGCATCCTTGTGGGTGCCGCCGGGCAACTGGACAGGGTCTTCACCACCGAGGCGTTTGCGCCTGCGAAATCCTTGACGGGGGTGCCGGGCATCCGCCACATGAAGGGCATAAAGGAAATTACCTGGGTGCACTTCGCCTGTGACCGGCACGAGGTTGTCACCGCCAATGGATGTCTGTCGGAATCCCTGCTGCTTGGGCCGATGGTCATGAATGGCTTGAGTGCCGTCGAGCGCCGCGCGCTGACTGATCTATTCGGACCAGCCGCAACGCTCGACGCGGCCTTGAACGGCCCGGCGGCGCGGGACTGCCTGACGGTTGGCGCGGTCAAAGGCCAGCTTTCTAAGCACCTGAAAGAAAAGGGGCACCTCGTGGCCAAGGAAATCCGCACATGGGATCGCGATCTGGCGATGGAAGAATATGAAGCGGAACGGATGCGCGAGGCCTTACCGGTCGCTCGCGCCTGTTGATAGTCTGAACAGTACATAAGGCGGTCATTCGCCAGAGTGCGACGAACGGCGACTTCGTCCGCAGTGTGGCCAGTTCAGGTAATGCCAAACCCGAAGGTCAAAGCGATTGGGCCCAGAACGGCCGATTCCTAACAAATCCCTAAAACGCTCTTGTAAGCCCTTGTTTTCATTGTATCGAAAAATGTCCCGGCCCGGGACATTCCTTTGGGCTACTTTTCCGGGATCAGGCCCCTCGGGCTGAACCGCAGCACCAGCAACAGCACCACCCCCATGGTCAGCAACCGCATGTGGGCGGCAGACTCGATCAACCTGGTTTTCAACGCGCCGTCGGCCATCCCGTCGGTGACCAGCCCGATGGCCCACAGCCCGATCGGTTCGACCTGCACCCACAGGAACCAGATCAGGAACGCCCCCAGCACCGACCCCCAGTTGTTGCCCGACCCGCCCACGATCACCATCACCCAGATCAGGAAAGTATAGCGCAGCGGCGAATAGGTGCCCGGGGTCAGCTGCCCGTCGAGCGTGGTCATCATCGCCCCCGCCATGCCGATCACCGCCGACCCGATGATGAACACCTGCAGGTGCCGCCGGGTGACATCCTTGCCCATCGCCTCGGCCGCCACCTCATTGTCGCGGATCGCCCGCATCATCCGCCCCCACGGCGAGTGCCAGGCCTTCTCCGACAGCCAGATCAGCGCCAGAAGCACCACCAGGAAAACCCCGCCATAGCACAGCTTGACGATGATCGACGAGGCGGTCATCGGATCGAACCCCCATCCCGACGCCCAGTCGAGGAAGCCCTGACTGGCCTGCAAATCCACCTCGTACGGCACCGGCCGGGGAATGCCGGTCACGTTCTTCGGCCCGCGTGCCAGCCAGTCCTCGTTGCGCAGCACCGCGATGATGATCTCGGCGATGCCAAGCGTCGCGATGGCAAGATAATCCGAGCGCAGGCCAAGCGCGGTCTTGCCGATCACCCAGGCCACCGCCGCCGCCAGCACCCCGCCCAATGGCCAGGCCACCAGGATCGGCAGCCCCAATCCGCCCAGGTAGCCGGTGGATGCCGGCGTCACCGCCTCGACCGCCAGCACCGCCGGATCGAAGAACCAGCGGAACAGGAAGAACCCGCCGATCAGCCAGCCGAGCATCGCCAACACCCGCAGCCGCCCCGCCGCCATCCGGTTGTACAGCACCGCAGCACCGACAATCGTCGCCAGTCCGATCAACAGTCCGCCGAAGACTGCCAGCCCGCCCGCCGCCCAGTTGTCGCGCATCGGCGGCATGGCAAAGATCACCGCGCCCAACCCGCCCAAGGCGACAAAGCCCATCACCCCGGTGCTGAACAGCCCGGCATATCCCCACTGCATGTTCACGCCCAGCGCCATGATCGCCGAAATCAGACCCATGTTGAAAATCTGCAGCGCGACGTTCCAGCTTTGCATCACCCCGGTGACGACGAACATCGACGCGACGACAGCAAACAACCCAAGGTTCTTCCAGTTCACGGTCATATGCTTTTCCCCCGGAACAGCCCGGTCGGTCGGAACAGCAGCACGATGACCAGAATGGTAAAGCTGACCGCGAACTTGTAGTCGGTCGACAGCAACTGCACCAACCCGGTCGGCTCCCACCCTGCCGGAACCAGATACCCGACCACCTTCTTGAATGCATAGGTCACGGTCACCTCGGAAAATGCGATCAGAAAGCCGCCGGCAATCGCACCCACCGGATTGCCGACGCCCCCGACGATGGCTGCGGCAAAGATCGGCAGCAACAGCTGGAAATAGGTGAAGGGCTTGAAGCTTTTGTCGAGGCCATAGAGCACCCCGGCAATCGTCGCCAACGCCGCCGCGATGATCCAGGTGATCGCCACCACACGCTCGGGGTTGATGCCAGACAACAGCGCCAGGTCCTCGTTGTCCGAATAGGCCCGCATCGATTTGCCCGACCTTGTGCGGTTCAGGAACCAGAACAGCCAGGCCATGACCACAAATGCCGTGACCAGCGTGATGACCGTGGTGGTGCGCAGCGCCAGACCCTCGGCCAGCCCGGTCATCTCCTTGAAGGTCTTGGCGTCCATCACGAACCGCGCACCATCAGCAAAATCGCGATCCTCCACCCCGATGGCAAACCGCACCAGCGCGTTCATCACAAACATCACGCCCAGCGATACGATCACCAGAATGACCGGCGCAGCCCGTTGCCGCCGGTAG
>JANNRR010000003.1:0-5359 GCA_031401675.1 Paracoccaceae bacterium | reverse complement strand
CCGACCATGCCACAGAGCGGCGCCGTCGGGAATCCTATGTCAGGTGCAGAACACTAGGTCTGAGTAACTCAAGTTACTTCCACGAACATCAGCCGACGACATCGTTGCACCACTCAGGTGAGCTCGAGTCATGTCTGCACCTTTGAGTTGCGAATTTGCCAGGTTGGCCTTTTGGAGTTGTGCTCCACTGAGATTTGCATTGCGAAAATCGAAACCAGTGAGATTTCGCGCAGGCAGCGACTCGAGGGCCGCCTTGCGTTCGGCCTCCCAGTCTTTGCGGAAAGCCTCCTCACGATGGATAAAGTATGCAATGCATGCATCTGGGTTGGATTGACTATCGACGAAGTTCTCTGCGCACCAGTCTTGGCGCAAGGCGGGCAGGTTTGTCGCTACCTGCGCTTCATCGCTTGGAGCCGAGCCGCATATGCCGAAAGGTATCCCGGTTTGTTGGCACCATTTGAAGCGATAGGTGATGCGGGCTGCCAGGTAGTCTTGCCAGCCCGGGGGTGTTTCGACAAAGACAACGTTTGTGAGGTTGGCCGAGGCGAGCATCATGGGGTTGTCGCCCCAAAAACGTTCAGGGTCATTCCACCAAGCGGCCTTGATCAATGCGGAATGCTTGTCTTTCAGCCTTGCCAGGACATCAGGCTTGCCCTTCGCCTCCCGCTCGCGGAATGCGTAGATCGCACGTTGGATTGGGTCGTAGTAGGTGCCGAAGGGCTCGACGGTGCGGAACCAGCCGATGGCGCTGACGGCGATCAGGGCGAGGGCCCAGGTGGCTTGCAGGGCCCTCGATTGGCTGCGGCGCAGGCGGTGGCGGGGGTTGGCGAGGCGGCGGAGACGGAACCAGCTGACGCCGCCGACATAAAGGCTGGCCATCAGGGGAAGGCCGGAGGCGGCGATGGTGAGCCAGCCGGAATGGACGGGCATGGAGCGCCACCAGAAGAAGCCTAGGATCAGCAGGGGGGCGATAAAGACCAGAAGGATCGAGGCTGCATTGGCCCATGTGTTGAGCGGGCGGCGGTGCAGGGCATCGTCGGCGCGCAGTGACAGCGCCAGATCATTGACCAGCCAGGGCGAGAGGTGATCGGACAGCGGACGGCGGCCCAGCTTTTCCGGGGCATGGCGGCGAAAGGCGACTGCCTCCCACAATTTCAGGAGGTGGAGGTGCAGGTAGATGTAGAGCACAGCGCCGAGCAGGGGGGCGAAGGTGAAGAACTGCAGGGTTGGGATCGAGACGTTGATCAGCGGCAGCTGGGTCTTGCGCTCGACCAGAAAGAAATCGGCATCGGTGACGCCGAGCAGGGTGACGCCGACAAACGCAAGGTAGGACAGCAGGCCGAACCACAGGGTCTTGCCGGTGGCGGCAAGCTCATTGATGCAGGGTACGGGATTTGGCGCTTGCGGGGCCGGTTGCGGGGCCGGTTTGGCCAGCCGCGCCTGTTCGAGGCGCAGTCTGATCCTGTCGCGGTTGTCGGCGGGATTGTGCATCGCGGCCTGTGGTCAGCTTTGGCGGCAGTGATGCACAGGTGTGATGGCAAAGCAAGGCGAGGGGCGAGCCCCGCCGTTTCCAGAGCAGGATGGAGATTACTGGAATCACCTGTGCCCTCGTCATCTGTTCGGCCGTTCGAGGTGATGGGCCGGGCCGATCAGTTGGCCGTCCAGTGGACGGACAACAGGCCGGTTGCCCGAGAGCGCAAGCGAAGGGCAAGCGGGGTCGGGCTTGGTGCATTGTTCGGGAAATCAGGCCGCGCCTGCCTGGGCTGGCGCACTATCGCGCCTGCCAAGGGGCAGGCAGGCGCGGCCGTCGGGGGCATGCCCCGACTTGATTGAAATCAAATCCGGCAGGTAAGACAACAAGGGATCGGTGTTTCCACCAAAAGATCATCACGCTTCAATACGTCGCCCGGCCGCCGGACAGGTCGAACACCGCGCCGGTGGTGAAGGAGTTTTCTTCGGTGCAGAGCCAGGTGATCATGCTGGCCGCCTCCTCCACCTCCAGAAACCGGGCGCGGGGGATGCGGCTCAGCATGTACTGGATGAATTCCGGGGTCAGAGTGTCGAGGATGCGGGTCTTGGCGGTGGCGGGGGTGACGCAGTTCACCGCGATGTTCTGGCCGGCATGTTCCTTGCCCAGCGATTTGGTCAGGGCGATCACCCCGCCCTTGGAGGCGGAATAGGCACCGGCGTTGGGGTTGCCCTCTTTCCCGGCGATCGAGGCGATGGTGACGATCCGCCCGTAGCCCTGCGCCATCATCTGCGGCAGCACGGCGCGGCAGCAGTGGAAGATGCCGGTCAGGTTGATGTCGAGGATGCGCTGCCATTCGGCCGGGTCGTAATCGACAACCTTGGCGTTGTAGCCGCCGATGCCGGCGCTGGCGACCATGACCGCCACCGGCCCCTGTGCCGCCTCTACCGCCTGCGCTGCGGCCATGACCGCCGGGCCGTCGGCGACATTGACGCTGTAGGCCCGGGTGTCGCCGCCAAGTTCGGCCGCCGCCGCCGTGGCCATGTCGCCGTTGCTGTCCCAGATGGCGATGCTGGCGCCCGAGGCGCGCATCCGCCGGGCGACGGCCAGACCGATGCCCTGGGCGCCGCCGGTAATGACCGCGACGCGGCCGTTCAGATCATAGAGATTCATCCGCCTGTCCCCCCGTCCGTCGCCTGATCCGGCAATAGCCACGCGACCGGCGCAATGCAACGCCGAAACCCGGCGGTGGCTGTCGCCAGACGCACGGGTCTGCGGTGGCAGCAGCCCGACCCCGGACCGGACCGCACCCTGTCGGGCCAAGTTGGGCCGGGACCAAAATCCTTGGCAAGGATTTTGCCAAGAGTTTTGCTGAAAACTCTTGCTGTTTCTTGTCCGGGGCACCGCATGTCAGACCCCCCGCACGTCAGCCCGGCGCACCTTACGCCCGTTCGTCCTTGGGGCTGTCCATCACCACATAGGTGGTCAGCGATGTCACCTGCGCGAGCGTGCCCAGCACATCGGAATGAAACAGCTTGTAGGCGGCCAGATCCGCCACCTCGATGCGCAGGATGTATTCGATCACGCCGGTGACGTTGTGGCATTCCCGCACCTCGGGCGCGCGGGCGATCGAGCGTTCGAATGCCGCCTGACTGGCCTTGGAATGGTCCGACAGCCCGACGCCGACATAGGCGGTGAACCCGGCCCCGAGCGCCGCCCGGTCGATCACGGCTCGGTAGCCGGTGATGATGCCCGCCCGCTCCAGCTCCTGCACCCGGCGCAGGCAGGCCGACGGCGACAGACCGGCCTGCGCCGCCAGGTCGATGTTGCTGATCCGGCCATCGCCGGCCAGTATCTGCAATATCCGTTCGTTGATTGCGTCGATCCTTGCCATTTGTTGCAGAGAAATACGAAATTCCGGCAAGAACGCAACCAAAATGCGCCGGATGCAGCATAGCGTTGCGCCATGACCTATGATCTGTTGAGCGGCCTTGTCGCCTTTGCCTTTGTCACCTCGATCACGCCGGGGCCGAACAACCTGATGCTGCTGGCGTCGGGCGCCAACTTTGGCCTGCGCCGGACGGTGCCGCACATGCTGGGCGTGGCCATCGGGTTCGTGCTGTTGGCGGTGATCGTCGGGGCCGGGCTGGTGCAGGTGTTCGACGCCTATCCGGTCACCTACCGGGTGCTGAAGAGCGTCAGCGTCGCCTATCTGTTGTATCTGGCGTGGAAGATTGCCAATGCCGCCGCGCCCGGGCAGGCCAGCCGGTCGGGGCGGCCGATGACCTTTCTGCAGGCCTGCGCTTTTCAGTGGGTCAACCCCAAGGCCTGGGCGATGGCGCTGACTGCGGTCAGTGCCTATGCCCCGGACCAGTCGCTGGCCGCGATAGCGCTGGTGGCGCTGATCTTTGGCGTGGTCAACCTGCCCTCGGTCGCGCTGTGGGCCATGCTGGGTCAGCAGATGCAGCGGGTGTTGACCAACCCGGTGCGGCTGCAAGGCTTCAACATCACCATGGCGCTGTTGCTGGTCGCGTCGCTTTACCCGGTGCTGTTTCCCTGAGCCGCCGGAAAATCGGCACCGGAATGCGGCACCGCGACAATTTTTCGCCGTCTGCGGCATTGTCGAACATTGCCCCGGCGCGTCCGGCAATCTAGAACCATCGCAGAAACGCAGCGCAGGGTACCCCGAAGGGGCGTCTTTGCGGGCCCGAATTTTGGATACAGGAGGCGAGCATGGCCGACGCAGCCATTCATGGCCAAGGCAGTGACCATGGCAGTGACCACGGGGCACCGCACGCGGCGCATGCTGAAAAGGGGTTCTTCACCCGCTGGTTCATGTCGACGAACCACAAGGACATCGGGCTGCTGTACATCTTTACCGCGTCCGTGGTCGGGTTCATCGCCGTTTCCTTCACCATCTACATGCGGATGGAGCTGATGCAGCCCGGCGTGCAGTTCATGTGCCTGGAAGGCGCGCGGGCCACGGCGGCGGCAACGGTTGCCGAATGCACCCCGAACGGCCATCTGTGGAACGTGCTGGTGACGGCGCACGGCATCCTGATGATGTTCTTCGTGGTGATCCCGGCGCTGTTCGGCGGCTTTGGCAACTATTTCATGCCGCTGATGATCGGCGCGCCCGACATGGCGTTTCCGCGGCTGAACAACCTGTCGTACTGGCTCTATGTCGCAGGCACCTCGCTGGCAGTGGCCTCGGTGCTGTCACCGGGCGGCAATGGTCAGCTGGGGTCGGGCGTCGGCTGGGTGTTGTATCCGCCGCTGTCGACCAATGAAGAAGGCCTGTCGATGGATCTGGCGATCTTTGCCGTCCATCTGTCCGGCGCCTCGTCGATCCTGGGTGCGATCAACATGATCACCACCATCCTGAACATGCGCGCTCCGGGCATGACCATGCACAAGATGCCGCTGTTCCCGTGGTCGATCTTTGTCACCGCCTGGCTGATCCTGTTGTCGTTGCCGGTGCTGGCCGGTGCCATCACCATGCTGCTGACCGACCGCAACTTCGGCACCACCTTCTTTTATCCCGAAGGCGGCGGCGATCCGGTGCTGTACCAGCATATCCTGTGGTTCTTCGGCCACCCCGAGGTCTACATCATCGTCCTGCCCGCTTTCGGGATCATCAGCCACGTCATCGCGACCTTCTCGAAAAAGCCGATCTTCGGTTATCTGCCGATGGTCTATGCGATGGTGGCGATCGGGGCGCTGGGCTTCGTGGTCTGGGCGCACCACATGTACACGGTCGGCATGTCGCTGACCCAGCAAAGATATTTCATGCTGGCAACCATGGTCATCGCGGTGCCCACGGGCATCAAAATCTTCTCGTGGATCGCCACAATGTGGGGCGGCTCGATCGAGCTGAAAACCCCGATGCTC
>JANNRR010000002.1:0-29569 GCA_031401675.1 Paracoccaceae bacterium | reverse complement strand
ACGGATACCTCGCAAGGTCCTACTTCCGAACCGGCTTCACCTTCCTCAGAAACCGCCTCCGCTCAGATCACCCGAACATTCTTGTCGAATGGATCAACCTCCCAAAAACACTCAAAAACCTGGGAGTCGTGTAGTGTGCTGAATATTCATCATTTGCCCACTGCAGCCGGTGTCCGGCCCGGGGCAACGTTACCCCACCCGCGTCGGCACCTTTGACTCCAGCCAGCGGAAGAACAGCACGATCAGCCCGGCCAGCACCATGTAGACTACCGCCAGCAGCAGCAGCGGTTCGTAGACGATGAAGGTATCCTGGGTGACCCGTTTGGCCACCGCATAGACATCGATGACGGTAATGGTCGCAACCAGCGGCGTTGCTTTCATCTGCAACACCACCTCGCCGCCAATGGTCGGCAGGGCGCGGTGCAACGCTTGCGGCAGCCATACCCGCCTGAATATGGTGAAGCGGGACATGCCCATGGCGCGCGCGACTTCCAGCTGACCGCCGGGCACGCCCTTGAAGGCACCGCGCATCACCTCGCCCTCATAGCCCGCAACACTCAGGGTCAGCGCCAGAACCCCGTATGGCCAGGCTTGCCGCAGGATCGGCCACATGAAGCTGTCGCGTATCCAGGGGAAACTCGGGAAAAGCGAACCGAGCCCGAAGTATAGCAGCCAAAGCTGAAGCAGCAGCGGCGTGCCGCGGATGACGGTGCAAAACAATCGGGCTGGTGCCGCGACATAAAACGGCCCCGTGGCCTGAGCAAAACCCAGCATGATCGCCAGGACCATTCCCAGCATCATGGTCACGACCGTGAACCAAATGGTCCGCCAAATTCCGATGCCGATCAACGGCAGATATTCCGGCAGCCAATCCCACCTGAGCGACATGGCGCACCAAAGAATGATCGCCACGCCGATGCCATGAAGAACCATCCGGTGCGGTGTGAACAACTGCTTCATATGCTGCCCCGGTCAGCGCTGCGCTGGCCACGCCGGGCCCATCGTTCGATCCGGCCAAAGACCATGCCGGAAACCAGTGACAACAAAAGATAGAGCGCTCCAGCCGCCATAAAAAAGGTAAGAAAGGCCTTGGTCGCCCCGGCGGCCTGCCGGGTTTCCTGAGTCAGTTCGGCAAAGCCGACTATCGCCAAAAGTGCGGTATCCTTGGTGACCGTCAGCCAAAGATTGGCAAGGCCGGGGATCGCCGCCGATGTCATCAGCGGCAGGGTAATGCGGCGGGCAAGCAACATCGGCGACATGCCCATGGCGCGCGCCGCCTCGATCTGCCCGGCAGGCACCGACTGGATGGCACCGCGCAGCACTTCGGTCGAATATGCCCCCTGGACCACACCCAGAACCAGAATGCCTGCAGCGATGCCCGACAGCTGGATACGCTCGTAGCCATAAAGCGCCAGAACCTGGTTCACCGCATCGGTCACGGCAAAATACAGGATCAGGATCAGAACAAGCTCGGGGACTGCGCGGACGATAGTGGTATAGCCGAGCAGCAAATCCTTGATCAGTGGGCCGCCGTAAAGTTTGCCGAAAGCACCGAAGACCCCGATCAGAAGACCGAGCGAATAGGCGCCAAGGGCAATGAGGATGGTATTCCAAAGGCCGCGGACCAGATTCGCCCCCCAGCCGGGGGGCGACCATGCCAGCAACTCAAGGGTGGAGGCCGCTCCCACAGCCCCGATGAGAACGGACACTTAGGTCTCAATCGCCATAGATCGACGATGCAAAGTAGTTCTTGGTGATGGCATCATAGGTTCCGTCTTCACGAACTTTGGCGATGGCGGCGTTGAACTTGGCCATCATCTCGGTATCGCCTTTGCGAATGGCGACCCCGACACCCCGCCCCAGGATAACCGGATCGTCCACCACTGCGCCGACGATTTCGCAGCAGGCGGCCCCGGCTTCGGTCAGCAGGAACACGTCTGCCGCCACGACATCGGTCTGCGTGGCATCGATCCGGCCAGCGGTCAGATCCTGCAGCGCTTCATCGGCGGTCTGGTAGATCTTGATCTCGGAGGCCGTGTCCTTGAAATAGGCCTGCGCGTAGTTCTCATGGACGGTCGAGACCTGCACACCGATGATCTTGCCGGCAAGTCCAGCAGCATCCGGGGTCGCCACCACCCCTTTGGCAGCAAGGATGATTGTCGGCGTATTGTAGTATTTGTCCGAGAAATCAACGGTCTGCAGCCGCTCTTCGGTGATCGACATCGAGTTCATGATGACGTCGATCTGCCCGCCGGTCAGCGCCGGGATGATGCCTTCCCAGGCGATCGGGGTTATGACGCATTCCAGTTCGGCCGCCTTGCAGACAGCATTGATCATGTCGACTTCCCAGCCGACCCAGACGCCCGAGGCGTCGGGGGAGGTGAAAGGGGCATAGGGTTCGGCACCGATGCCGACCTTGATCGGTTCGGCGGTGGCGGCAGTGCCCAGCATCAGGACTGCTGTGAATGTCAGGGCAAGTTTCTTCATGGGTCATACCTCTTTGGTTGGGTTGCGCCGGGTTTGCCCCGGCTTCAGGAGACGGATTTCAGGAACTGCTTCAGCCTGTCGGATTTCGGCGCACCAAACACCTGATCGGGCGGGCCTTCTTCTTCGATCTGGCCGTTGAACAGGTAGATCACGTGGCTGGCGACTTCGCGGGCGAACTTCATCTCGTGCGTCACCAGGATCATGGTGCGGCCCTCGGCGGCCAGATCGCGGATCACGTTCAACACTTCGCCGACCAGTTCGGGGTCAAGCGCGCTGGTCGGTTCTTCAAACAGCATGGCGCGGGGTTCGATGGCAAGAGCGCGGGCAATGGCGGCGCGCTGTTGCTGGCCGCCCGACATGTAGGCGGGATAGACATCGGCCTTTTCCGCCAGCCCGACGCGGGCCAGCAGCTTTTGCGCCCGGGCGATGGCCTCGGCCTTGGGCACTTTCAGCACATGCACCGGCACCTCGATCAGGTTTTCCAGCACGGTCTTGTGCGACCACAGGTTGAAGCTCTGGAACACCATGCCCAGGTGTTGGCGCAGCTTTTCGATCTGGCGGCGGTTGGCGGGGCTGCCATCGGGGCGCATTACGACTTCTTCCCCGCCGATGGCGATCTTGCCGGCCGAGGGGGTTTCCAGAAAGTTGATGCAGCGCAGCATGGTGGATTTGCCGGAACCCGAGCCGCCGATTATCGCCACCACGTCGCCCTCGCGGGCGGTAAGCGAGACCCCCTTCAGCACCTCCAGCGTTCCGAACGACTTTCGTAGGCCATCGATCTGGATGGCAGTGGGGCGTTGTGCGGTGGCGCTTTGGGCGAGTGCAGTCATGCAGACGCGGGCTCCGACGAATTCACTGGTCATAAAGCCGCTGATTGAATAATTGTGCAAGCGTATAATTTCAAAGCGGCGTAACGTAACATGACCGGGCAACGGCGAAGCTTTCGGCGCGAAGGCGAGGCACAACGGCGCGACGACCTGATCGCGGCGGCGCTGGACTGCATTGCGACAGGCGGACCGTCGGGGGCGACGGTGCGGGCCATTGCCGACCGGGCCGGGGTGACGCCGGGGCTGATCCGGCACTACTTCACCTCCAAGGAAGATCTGATTTCCGCCGCCTATTCGCGGCTGATGACCGGGATGACCGAGCAAAGCGCCCGGGTCCTGACTGACAGCAGGGCCAGCGCGCTGGGACAGCTGGCGGATTTCGTGGCGGCAGCGGTGACGCCGCCAGTGGTCGATCCGCGGGCCATGGCGCTGTGGGCCGGCTTCATTCACACCGTGCTGATCGATGACCGGATGCGGACGGTTCACAGCGAAAGCTATCTGGCGTTTCGCGACCGGCTGCAGGGGCTGATCTGCGGGGCGCTGGCCGAGGCGGGCCGACCGGCGGATGCGGTGCGCCTGCGCCGTCTTGCCATTGCCTGCAACGCGGTGATCGACGGGCTGTGGCTGGAAGGATCGGCGCTGCCCGAGGAATTTGCCGAAGGTGAGCTGGCTGAAATCGCGCTTGGCTCGGTTGCGGCGCTGTTGGGCCTGCCACCGCTTACACCGACCGCGCCGGGGCCGGTGGCCCGGAATTGACCAGCAATCGCGCCTGGCCCGCCGCTGCGGCTTTCAGTCGGCATTTACAGGAGATCCGGGCATGACCACAGTCGGCGTAGCTTTGGTGCGGGGCCTGAAGGAGCGCGGGGTCGAGGTGGTGTTCGGCATTCCCGGCGCGCACACGATCGAATTGTACCGCGGCCTGCCCGGGTCCGGTATCCGGCATGTCACGCCGCGCCATGAAGGCGCTGCGGGCTTCATGGCCGATGGCTATGCCAGGGTTTCGGGCAAACCGGGCGTGGTCTTCGTGATCACCGGGCCGGGGGTCACCAACATGCTGACGCCGATGGGTCAGGCCCGGGGCGAATCCATCCCGCTTCTCGTTATCTCGGGCGTGAACGCCCGCGCCACTCTCGGCCTTGGCCTTGGCTACCTGCACGAGATGCCGGATCAGCGTGGCCTGATGGCGGCGCTGGCGCTGCACTCTGAACAGATCGCGACGGCCGGGGCGCTGGCACCGGCGCTGGACCGGGCCTTTGCCCGGATGACTGCCAGGCGCGGTGGCCCGGTGCATCTGGAGGTGCCGACCGACGTGATGCCTGCCCCTTGCCCGGCGCGCGTGGCACCTGCCGCCCTTCCCCCGGCCCCGGTTCCGGGCCGGGAAGCGCTGCAACGGGCTGCCGACCTTCTGGCCGGGGCAAGCCGACCCCTGTTCCTCGCCGGTGGCGGAGCCCGCCATGCCGAGGCCGCGTTGCAGGCGCTGGCCCGCCGGCTGGATGCCCCGGTGGTGCAGACGGTGAATGCGCGCGGGCTGATGCATGGCGACCCGCTGATCGTCCCGGCTTCGCCCAGCATGGAAGCCGTCCGGGCGCTGATTGCAGAGGCGGATGCGGTTCTGGCCGTGGGCACCGAACTTGGCCCGACCGATTACGACATGTACGGGCGTCTTGGCCTGCCCGCCCTGCCCCGATTGATCCGTATCGACATCGACGCCAACCAGCTGGCCCGGCACCCGGCCCTGATTGCCCTGCAAGGCGACGCTGCCGCAACGCTGGCCGCCCTGTTGCCGCTGGTTCCGCAATCCACAGGCGCCCGCGGGGCCGAACGCGCGGCGCAGACCCTGTCTGCCGCTTTCGCAGAACTGACAAAGCCGATGCAACGGCAGATCGCGTTGCTGGCCAAACTGCGCGACGCCCTGCCCCGGGCCATCTTTGTCGGCGACAGCACGCAACTGGTCTACGCGGGCAACCTGTTCCATGACCATGACCGCCCGGGCGGGTGGTTCAATTCGGCCACCGGCTTCGGGTCACTGGGCTTTGGCGTACCTGCCGCCATCGGGGCCGCAATTGCCGCGCCGGATGCCGCAGTGGTCTGCCTGACCGGCGATGGCGGGCTGCAATTCCACCTGGCCGACCTGATGACCGCACGGGACGAAAATCTGGATATCACCTTTGTGGTCTGGAACAACCACGGCTACCGCGAGATTGCCGACAACATGCGCGACGCCGGCATTCCGGTGACCGGCTGCGACCCGTCGCCGCCGCTGCTGGAACCGCTGGCCGCTGCCTGCAGCCTGCCGTTCGCTTCGGTCGTCAGCACCCCCGTCGCACTTGCAGGGGCGCTGCAGCGGATGAGAGCCGTTGCCGGTCCGAAAATGATCGAGATCAGGGCAGACTGACGCGGGACCGTTCCCTACGTGGCATCCTGCAGGATGATCTCGGCACCCCGCCAGCCGACCATGATCGCCGGGGCATTGGTGTTGCCCGCGATCAGATTGGGAAACACCGAGGCATCGCAGACCCGCAAGCCCGCCATGCCGTGCACCCTGAGCCGGGCATCCACCACCGAGGTCGCCGGGTCGGGCCCCATCCGCGCCGTGCACGACGGGTGGTAGACCGTACCGGAGCGGGCGCGGAAATCGGCGATCAGGTCGGCATCGTCCTGCACCGATGGCCCCGGGCGCAGTTCCTCGGCCACCAGAGCACGCATCGGTTCCTGTGCTGCGATCCGGCGCAGGAACTTCACGGCGGCCAGCATTTCGGCGACATCGCTGTCGGTGGAATAGGCATTGGCCACGATGCGCGGATGCATCATCGGATCGGGCGAGCATATGTGGATGCTGCCCCGGCTGCTGGGGCGGCAGTTCGACAGGCCGAGCGACAAGCCGGGGAACGGGTCCGGCGTCAACAGCGGACGCTCGCCCGATCTGGGGATCAGCGTCGAGAATGCCTGCATGTACAGTTGCATGTTCGGGCGCGGCTGGCCCGGATCGGTCCGGAAGAAGCCGCCGCCGTGATTGATCGATGTGGCCAGCGGTCCCCGGCCGTAGATCAGGTAATTCAGCCCCAGCCGCAGCTTGCCCCACCACGGGCGCAGCGACTGGTTCAGGGTCGGCACCGTCATCCGCCAGGTGTAGTTCAGCCCCTGATGATCGTTCAGATGTTCGCCGACGTTGGCATTATCCTGCACCACGGTCAGTCCGTGCCGCTGCAGCAGCGCCCCCGGACCGATGCCCGACAATTGCAGCAGTTGCGGCGTGTTCACCGCCCCGCCCGACACGATGACCTCGCGCCCGGCAAGCACCCTGCGCGTGACACCGCGCTGCACATATTCGACGCCGGTGGCGCGCCGCCCCTCGGTCAGCACTCGGGTCACCATTGCGCGGGTTTCCACTGTCAGATTGCGCCGGCCCATCGCCGGGCGCAGAAAGGCCCGGGCAGCCGAATTGCGCCGCCCGCCCTTGACCGTCACCTGATAGGTGCCGACGCCCTCCTGTTCGGCCCCGTTGAAATCGGGGTTGAACGGCAGTCCGGCCGCCTGCGAAGCCTGCAGGAACATGTCGGTCAGCGGATGCAGATCGCGCTTGTTTTCCGAAATGAACAGCGGACCGCCGCTGCCGCGCCAGGCGTCGCCGCCGGCCTCGGTATCCTCGATGGCGCGGTAGGCAGCCAGCACTTCCGGCCAGCCCCAACCTTGATTGCCGGCCGCCGCCCACTCCTCATAGTCGGCGCGGTGGCCCCGGATATAGACCATGGCATTGATCGAGGATGACCCGCCTAGCAGCTTGCCACGCGGCCAGAAATCGCGGTTGCCGGCCAGACCGGGGTCGGGTTCGGCCTCATAGAGCCAGTTTACAGCCGGGTCATAGAACAGCTTGCCGTAGCCAAGCGGCATCTGCACGAAGAACCGCAGGTCGCTGCCGCCGGCTTCCAGCAGCAGCACCTTGTGGCGGCCGCTGACGCTCAGCCGGTCGGCCAGCACCGATCCCGCCGATCCGGAGCCGACGATGATGTAGTCGAACTGCTGCCCGCTCACGTTACGCCCGACCCTCTTGCCTCGCCAGCCGGGCTTTGCCGCCCGTTGTCCGGCACAGGGCTAGGGCCGCAGGCACCGGGCGGCAATCGCGTTTGCGACAGCGCTGCGGTGAAAATGGCGTAGTCGGTCGCGATAACGACGGCGAACCCCGGCCAACCCCTTGTCTTGGCGGGGCGAACGATGTGTGCTGGCGCGATGCCGGAACCGCTGCCGCCCAGTGACCGCGACCCTTCGATCCGCCTGCGGATCGTTTTCGGCGCGGATGCGATGCTTGGTCCCGGCAAGGCCGATTTGCTGCGTCACATTGCGGCCACCGGCTCGATCGCTGCCGCCGGCCGCCGGATGGCGATGAGCTACAAGCGGGCCTGGGGGCTGGTGGCGGAACTGAACGCGGCATTTGATCCGCCGCTGGTAGTCAGTGTTCGCGGCGGCGCGACAGGCGGCGGGGCGCGGTTGACCCCGGCCGGGGCAGAAGTGCTGCAGCTTTACCGGGCGCTGGAGGCGCTGATGGCCGACCAGGGCGGGGCCGAGATTGCCAGGCTGCACGAGATGCTGGCCGATATGTCCGGGCGGAAATAACGATTGCCAGCCTCCTCTGCGGCCCCTATAGCCGGATTACCCCAACAGGGCCGACCTGTATGCCGCCTCTTCGCCTATTCCTGTTCGCACTGGTGACCGCCGCTGCGTTTACGCTGCCCCGGCCCGTTGCCGCGGACGAGGTTGTGGTCTTCGCCGCGTCCAGCCTGAAAACCGCGCTGGACCGGGCAGCGGCGGCGTGGACTGCGGATACCGGGCACAGCGTCGCGCTGGCCTATGGTGCCAGCCCGGCACTGGCCCGCCAGATCGAACAGGGTGCCCCTGCCGATCTGTTCCTGTCGGCCAGTCCGGAGTGGATGGAGCGGCTGCAGGCAGACGGCCTGATCCAGACCGGCAGCCGCCGGGATCTTCTGACCAACCGGCTGGCGCTGATCGCGCACGGGCGGCAGGGGGTGCCGGTCGATATGGCGGCATTGGACCTGGCCGCGCTGATCGGGCCGGAAAAGCTGGCGATGGCGATGGTCGATGCGGTTCCCGCCGGGGTGTACGGCAAGCAGGCTCTGACCGCTCTGGCGCAGTGGCAGGCCGTCAGCGGCAATGTCGTGCAGGCCGACAGTGCCCGCGCCGCTCTGGCGCTGGTTGCCGCCGGCGAGGCGGCTTACGGCATCGTCTTTGCCACCGATGCCGCTGCCGAGGATGATGTGACCGTCATCGGCCAGTTTCCCGCAGCAAGCCATGCGCCGATCCGTTACCCGGTGGCGCTGACCTCCGATGCCACCCCGGCGGCGGCAGCGCTGCTGGACTATCTGTCCGGACCGACGGCGCGGCAGATGTTTGAGGCCGAAGGCTTCGGCATCATCCCGCCACCGGATGCGCCAAAACAGCCATGAGGCACGGTGATGCCTGACGCCCCCTGGCTTGGCCCCGAGGAATGGGCGGCGGTGCGCCTGTCGCTGCGGGTCGGGTTCTGGGCGACGCTGCTCAGCCTGCCGCCGGGTATTGCGGTGGCGTGGCTGCTGGCGCGCCGGCGGTTCTGGGGGCGCGAGATGCTGAACGGGCTGGTGCATCTGCCGCTGATCCTGCCGCCGGTGGTGACCGGCTATCTTTTGCTGCTGACCTTTGGCCGCAAGGGCCCGGTGGGCGGGTTTCTGGAAGACACGTTCGGCATCGTGCTGGCCTTTCGCTGGACCGGCGCGGCACTGGCCTGTGCCGTCATGGCCTTTCCCCTGATGGTCCGTGCCATCCGCCTGTCGCTGGAGGCGGTCGACCCGAAGCTGGAGCAGGCGGCTGCGACGCTCGGTGCCAGCCCGGCGTGGGTATTCGCCACCGTCACCCTGCCGCTGATGGCCCCGGGGATCATCGCCGGAACCATTCTGGCCTTTGCCAAGGCCATTGGCGAATTCGGGGCCACCATCACCTTTGTCGCCAACATCCCTGGCCAGACCCAGACGCTGCCGTCGGCGATCTATGCCATGCTGCAGGTGCCGGGGGGCGAAGCCGGGGCCGCCCGGCTGGTGCTGATCGCCGTTGTCATCGCCATTGCCGCTCTGATCGGGTCAGAAGTGCTGGCCCGGAGGCTGAAACAGCGGATCGCCGGATGAGCCTGACCGTCGCCATCACGCACCGCTTTGCCGGTTTTGCGCTGGATGTGGTGTTCGAAGCGCCGCCGGGTCTGACCGTGCTGTTCGGCCCGTCCGGGTCGGGCAAGACCTCGGTGGTCAATGCAGTCGCCGGCCTTTTGCGACCGGATACCGCCCGGATCGCCCTGAACGGCTCGCTGCTGACCGACACCGCCAAGCGCCTGTTCACGCCGCCGCATCGCCGCCGGATCGGCTATGTGTTTCAGGAACCCCGGCTGTTCCCACATCTGTCAGTGCGGTCCAACCTGACCTATGGCCGCTGGTTCGCCGGCCGTGCCGGGCCCGATCTGGCCGAGGTGGTGGCACTGTTGGGTCTGGCACCGCTGCTGAGCCGCCAGCCCGGCGCGCTGTCGGGCGGTGAAATGCAGCGGGTGGCAATTGGCCGGGCATTGCTGTCTGCCCCTGATCTGCTGTTGATGGACGAGCCGCTGGCCTCGCTGGATGCGGCGCGCAAGGCCGAGATTCTGCCGTGGCTGGAACGGCTGCGCGACCAGACCCGGGTGCCGATCCTGTATGTCAGTCATGCCCTGTCGGAGGTGGCGCGGCTGGCGACCACCATCGTCATTCTGCAGGACGGGCAGGTCCGGCGGGTCGGCCCGGCCGGGCAGGTTCTGGCCGATCCCGGGGCGGTCGCCCTGCTCGGGGGGCGCGAGGCCGGGGCAGTGATCGCGGCGCGCGTTGTCGCCCACCACCCGGACCACCTGACCGAACTGGCCACCAGTGCCGGCGTTCTGCATCTGCCGCAGATCGCCGCCGCCCCCGGCAGCGTAGTGCGGCTGCGCATACTGGCGCAGGATGTGATGCTGGCGACCTGCCGCCCGACCGGCATATCGGCGCTGAACATCCTGCCATGCCGGGTCAGCACGCTGGTTGCCGGGCCCGGCCCGTCGGTGGCGGTCGGCCTGATCGCCGGGCAGGACCGGTTGGTGGCGCGCATCACCGGGCGGTCGGCATTGGCGCTGGCGCTGGCCCCCGGTGCGCCGTGTTTTGCCGTGCTGAAGTCGGTGGCGCTGGCGGATGCCGATGTCGGCTGGCTGCCGGTTGCGCTGCCGGAACCCGATCCGACGGTGCCGGGCTGATGGCGGTAGGCAGTTCAGGTGTCGGGGTGAGTGGGCGCTCTGGAGCATGATGACATTTGGCGGAACTGCGCTGCCACGCTTGGCCTTGCTACGGCCAGGCGACCTTGCGGATCCGGGCCGATCAGGCGACCGTCCGGGGGACGGGCGTCGGGCCCGTTGCCCAGAGGCGCAAGCCGTCGGGCAAGGGAGGTTGGGCTTGTTGGAATGCGTGGGAAATCGGGGCGCGCCTGGCTGGGCGGACGATCCGCACGACTTTTGCTCGTGCCGGCCTTCGTTGTGGTGCAGAGTGCTGCGGGCCGGGCGGCGCGTTTGCCCGGACCAGAAAGGACCGATCCGATGAACGAACCCGTGCTGTTGCGCCACGACGACGGCAAGGTGGCGATACTGACACTGAACCGGCCGGCGGCGCTGAACGCGCTGTCGGATGCGCTGCTGGCTGCCCTTCTGGCGGCATTCCAAACGCTGGCAGCCGACCGCGCAATTCGCGCCGTGGTCCTGCGCGGAGCGGGCAAGGCGTTCTGCGCCGGCCATGATCTGAAGGAAATGCAGGCTGGGCGGGCGGCCGTGGATCAGGGGGGCGCCTATTTCGCCGATCTGTTCGCGCGCTGCGCTGCCGTGATGCTGGCGATCCGCGCCCTGCCGCAGCCGGTGATTGCCGAGGTGCACGGCACCGCCGCCGCCGCCGGCTGCCAACTGGTGGCCAGCTGCGATCTGGCACTGGCGCAGACCGGGGCGCGGTTCGGCGTCAATGGCGTCAATATCGGGCTGTTCTGCTCGACGCCGATGGTGGCGCTGAGCCGGAACATCGCGGCGAAACCGGCGTTTGAAATGCTGGTGACCGGCGGTTTCATCGATGCCGCGCGGGCCGAAGCGCTTGGCCTGATCAACCGGGCGGTGCCGCCCGAGGTGCTGGGCCGCGAGGTGATGATGCTGGCCGAAACCGTTGCCGCCAAGCTGGGTCCGGCGGTCCGGATCGGAAAGCGCGCGTTCTACGATCAGATCGGGCTGCCGATTGCAGCGGCCTATGACCATACCGCCGCCGTGATGGTGGAAAACATGCTGTGGCGCGATACCGCCGAGGGTATCGATGCCTTTCTGGAAAAACGCAGCCCGGACTGGCCGGACTGAGCGCGGCAAGGAACGGCGGGCCGGTTTGGCGCGGGCGGCACCCTAGCCTGCGGCTGCCGCCCGCGCCCGCAGGACCAGCGCAGCGGCCAGCGCCAGGGCAGCCATGCCAAAGGTCACGACCAGCAGGCCGGATACGCCGATCCCTTCGATCAGCAGTGCCCCGAGGAAAGGCGAGGCGGCAGCGGCCGCAAGCGGTGCAATGGCGATGACCCCGGCGATCGCGCCAAAGCCGGCGCGCCCCAGGGTTTCGGCAATCAGCACCGGCTTCAGGATGCTTTCCATGCCCAACGCCGCACCCTGCAACAGCGCAAAGACAAAGATCAGCAGTGGTGCCAGCGTCGCCAGCCCGAGAACCAGGCCGCCAAGCAGCATCCAGACCAGCCCGATGCGCACGGCAAACCCGGTCCCGATCCGCGCCTCGTTCAGCATCAACGCCACCCGCCCGGCGACCTGCGCCGGGCCAACGCAGGCAGCGGCGGCAACGGCCAGCACCGGGCTCGCCCCACGGTCGGCGAAGATCGGCAGGAAATAGGTCAGCAGCAGTCCGTGGTTCAGCGCGATCAGGCCGAACACCAACGCCAGCAACCAGAACTCGGCCCGTCGGATCGCAGTGGTCAGACCGGCCCTGTGGTCAACCGCCGCCGCCTGTCCGGCAACGGTAACGGCCGGAAATCGCCTGACCGCCAGCAGGTTGACCGGCACTGCCAGCAGCAATTGCGCCGCCGCATAGCCCAGCACCGCGCCGCGCCAGCCGAAAGCGTCGGCCATCAGCGCCCCGGCAGGAAAGGCCAGGGTCGAGGCGAAGCCCGCCACCAGCGTCACCCGGGTGATGGCCGGCCGCGCCGTCGGCGCAGTGACCCGGGTCAGAAAGGCAAAGCACACTTCATAGAGGCTGGCGGCCTGCGCCATGCCGATCACGGCCCAGACCAGCACGAACTGCGTCGGCGTCTGCACCAGCGTCAGCGCCGCCAATGCCGCCGCCCCAAGTCCGGCACCGCCGACCAGAAGATGCGGGCCAAGCCCGCGGTCCACCAGCCGCCCGATCAGGGGTGCCAAGAGGGCCGATATCAGAATGGCCGTGGTCGGCCCCCACGGCCAGCGTGGCCTTGGACCAGCCCAGTTCCGCCTCCCACGCCAGCAACAGCGCCGGGAAGATGTAGTACAGGCAGCCATAGCCCAGCGTCTGCCCGACGGCGAGCAGCCAGACCGGGCAATAGGCCGGCCGCCCGTTCGGACCGTTCACGCCGGTCACAATCCGTAGATCGCGCCGAACTTCCGCTCCAGATAGTCCAGCAGCGGCGCCTCGGTCGGCTCGAAGCCGCAGGCCAGCGCCACGGTGTCGTGCGGGCGGTTCAGCCCGCCGTGCACCTGCAACCGCCGCCGCAGCCACGCGGTCGCAGGCGTTGCGTCACCGGCAGCCAGCGCCGCATCGATCCCCTGCACCGCCGCCCGCATCGCCTGATCGAGGCACCCGGCATAGACGTTGCCCAAGGCATAGGTCGGGAAATACCCGAACACGCCCACTGGCCAGTGCACATCCTGCAACACCCCGTTCGAGGGCCGGTCAACGGCATAGCCGAAGTCTGCCAGGAACCGCTCGTTCCACGCCGCCTCCAGGTCCGCCACCTCCAGCACGCCGGAAATCAGCGCCCGTTCCAGATCAAAGCGCAACATGATGTGCAGATTGTACTGCACCTCGTCGGCCTCGGTCCGGATAAAGCCCTGATGCGCCCGGTTGACCGTGGCATAGAACGCGTCGGCGTCCGGGATGCCGAAGTCGCCAAAGAGACCTTGCATCCGGGCAAAGAGCCAGCCGGTAAAGGCCCGGCTGCGGCCAAGCTGGTTTTCGTAGATCCGGCTCTGGCTTTCGTGCACCCCCATCGACACGCCCTGCCCCAGCGGTGTCAGGCCGTAGGCCGGATCGATCCCCAGTTCGTAGCAGGCATGCCCGACCTCGTGGATCGTCGAATAGATGCAGTTGAAGGGGTCGGTTTCGCTGACCCGCGTGGTAATGCGCACGTCCGAGCCCGAGCCGGAACTGAACGGATGCACAGCCAGGTCCAGCCGGCCCCGGTTGAAATCATAGCCGAAGGCCACGGCGATGTCGCGCGACAGGTGCAACTGCGCGGTACTGTCGAACCTTGTCGACAGGGCCTTGGGCTGGCGCGCTGCACCCAGAACCCGTTCGCGCAACGCCACCAGCCGGGGCCGCATCCGGTCAAACAGCGCCCCGATCCATGCCGCCGTTGCGCCGGGTTCGTGACCATCCAGAAGCGCATCGTAAAGATCACCGCCGTCGGCCAGACAGGCCGCCTCTTCCCGCTTCAGCGCCAGCACGCCGCGCTGAGTTGGCAGGAACCCGGCCAGATCGTCGCTGGCGCGGGCGTCGGCCCACAGGCCCTGAGCCACGCTGGTCATCCGAGCCAGTTCCGCCGCCAGCCGCACCGGAACCCGGGTCTGGCGGTCAAAGGTCCGCTGCACATGCCACAACTTGGCCGTGCCGACCGCATCGGGGGCAACCGCCCCGGCCAGCCAGTCGCCGATCCGGGGATCGGTGCGCCGGGCGTGCAGCACCCCCTCCAGCGCCGCCATTTCCTCGCCGCGCTGCTCGGCAGCACCGCGCGGCATCATGGTTTCCTGATCCCAGCCCAATCGTCCGGCGATCTGGGCCAGCGCCTCTGTGTCGCGCTGATAGCTCATCAGGTCGTCAAACGCCGTCATGTCGTCCTCCGGATGGATTGGCTGATCGGATAGGCTGCCAGATGCCGGGCCCGCAGGATCAGCACCCACAGGATCACGGCACCGATCTGATGGGTCAGCGCCAGATGCAGCGGTGCCGCCCACAGCACCGTCAGAATGCCCAAGAGCGCCTGCACCACCAGCATGCCCGCGACATTGTGCCAGGCACCGCGCGTGGCCGAATGCACTGACCGGCGGGCACGCAGCCATGCGATCAGGCCGAACAGCACCAGCAAGTAGCCCGACACCCGATGGACAAACTGCACCAGACCGGGATTCTCGAAGAAATTGACCCAGAGCGGCGTCAGGTCGAACGGTCCGGGCGGTATGATCTGCCCGCCCATCAGCGGCCAGTCGGTATAGCCGCGCCCGGCATCGATCCCGGCAACCAGTGCGCCAAGCACGACCTGCAAAAGGCACAGATGCATCAGTCCGGTCGCCAGACCGAAAAGTTTGGCCTCGCGCAGGCGGCGGGCCTGCATTAGTTCCGCCTCGGTCCGACCAAGCAGGAATATGTACCAGCCAAGGAAGCCCAGAATGCCGAATGCCAGCCCAAGATGCACGGCCAGCCGGTAGGACGCGACCGAGGTCATGTCTGCCTGCAGCCCCGAGGCGACCATCCACCAGCCGATCGCCCCCTGTGCCCCGCCCAGGGCCCCGACCAGCAAGAGCCGCCCGGTCCAGCCGGTGGGGATGCGCCGGGCCAACAGGAACCCGAAAAAGCCCGCCGCCCAGACCAGACCGATCACCCGCCCCAGTTGCCGGTGCCCCCATTCCCACCAGTAGATCGTCTGAAACTCGGCCAGGCTCATGCCCTGATTGACCAGCAGGTACTGCGGGCTGGCCTGATACTTCTGAAACTCCGCCGCCCAGTCGGCGGCGCTTAGCGGTGGCACCGCGCCGGTGACAGGCCGCCAGTCGGTGATCGACAGGCCGGATTCGGTCAGGCGGGTCAGGCCGCCGACGGCGATCATCAGCACCACCAGAAGGAACAGCGCCACAAGCCACAGACGCACGCCGCCGCGCGCGCCGCGCCTGGCGGCATCGATCATGCCGCCGCCGGTTGCCACCGGTTTGTCAGCCGCGCCGACCTCCTGAAACACCGCCCGCTTTGCCATTCCTGCCTCTTGATCCGGCCCGCCTCACCGCTTGCAGCGAACCCTAGGCCGCGCCACCATACCCTTCAAGGGTTGCCGTCGCTGCGCCTGCGGGTCAATTGCCGCAGCATGCCGTGAAAGGTCTGCACATCGGCCCGGGTCAGGTTGAGCCGCCCCAGCATGTTGCGCAGGTTCAGCTTCATGCCGTCGGCTTTGGTGGCGGGAAAGAAGAACCCTGCCGCCGCCAGGCGCTGTTCGAAGTGATCGCCCAGCCGCTCGATCTCGACGGCTTCGGCAAACTGGGTGCCGGCCATTGCCATCACTTCCGCTGGCACCGCCGCCCCCTGCCGCCGCCATTCATAGGCGATCAGCAGCACGCATTGCGCGAGATTCAGCGACGGAAACTCGGGGTTGACCGGCACCGAGATCAGGGCATTGGCCCGGGCGATGTCGGGATTTTCCAGCCCGGCCCGCTCTGGCCCGAACAGCACGGCGACCCGCTGGCCGGCAGCGGTCAGCGCCCGCGCCTGCGCCATCGCCCGTTCCGGGGTCAGTACCGGCTTGGTCAGGTCGCGGTCGCGCGCGGTGGTGGCAAAGACATAGTGGCAATCGGCCATCGCGTCCGCCGTCGCGGCAAACACCCCGGCCGCATCCAGCAGACGCCCGGCACCGCTTGCCATCGCCACCGCCTTGGGGCTGGGCCAGCCGTCGCGGGGGGCCACGATGCGCAGCCGTTGCAGCCCGAAATTCCACATCGCGCGGGCCGCGCCGCCGATGTTTTCGCCCATCTGCGGAGCCACCAGAATGAACACGGGCTCGCCCGAATCCGGGGACTTGTCGGGGACCGGATCTGGGATCGGATCGGGCATCGCGGTTCCGGCTTGGGGCAACGTCGCGGGCGTGATACGCTGCCCACCACGGGCTTGCAAGGACGCGACATGGCCTACAACCTCGAACACGCCGCCATTCTGCGGCGGGCCCTGCACGGGCTTCCCGGGCTGACGGAACAGCCCATGTTCGGCGGCTTATGCTTTCTGTCGAACGGCCATATGGTGGCGGGCCTGCACAAGGGCGGCGCCATGATCCGCATCGGCAAGGATGGCCATGCCGAAGCGCTGCGCCAGCCGGGGGTCGGCCAGATGCTGTTCACCGGCCGCGCCATGGTCGGGATGATCGACATCAGTCCCGAGCTTTTGGCCGACCCGGCCCGACTGCTGCCGCTGCTGCAGACCGCAGCGGCCTTTGTTGCGGCCCTTCCGTCCAAAAAGCCCGCGAAAGCCCGGGCGAAGCCGGCAAGGTAGTCCGGCTGGCGGTGCGCTGCCTTTCCCGCTATAGCGCCCAAAGCCCAGTCAGGAGCCGCCGATGGCCGACCACGACCGACCGCAGATCTACCTTGTCACCCCGCCCGAGTTCGAGCTTGAGCTCTTTGCCGACCGCCTGTCCGCCGTGCTGGACACGGCCGAGATAGCCTGCCTGCGGCTGTCGCTTGCCACCCGAGACGAAGACCGGGTGGCGCGCGCCTCTGACCATCTGCGCGCCATCGCCCATGCCCGCGACGTGCCACTGCTGATCGAGACGCATGTGCTTCTGGTCAACCGGCTGGGTCTTGACGGCGTGCATCTGACCGACGGCGCGCGGTCGGTCCGCACTGTGCGCAAGGACCTGGGGGCCGATGCCATCATCGGGGCCTTCTGCGGCACATCGCGGCACGACGGCATGACGGCGGGCGAGGCGGGGGCGGATTACGTGTCGTTCGGCCCGGTTGGTGCCACCCAATTGGGAACCGGCCCGCAGGCCGAAGACGACCTTTTCGCCTGGTGGTCCGAAATGATCGAACTGCCGGTGGTGGCCGAGGGCGCACTGACGCCGGAGCGAGTCGCGGCGCTTGCCCCGATCACCGATTTCCTGGCCATAGGCGAGGAAATCTGGCGGGCCGAGGATGCCGCGCTGGCCCTGAGAACTCTGATCGCGGCGCTCAGCTAGCCGGCTCCCCGCCGAACGGCGGCCTGCCGTCAAGACCGTTCCGCGACCGAAAACTCCTCCCGCACAGCCGCTTCGCAGGCCGCCGCCAGCGCCTTGCGGTCGGCGAAATCGGCAACCCGCAGCGGCGGATGCAACGTCACTTCGACCCGGCCCTGCCGCCAGCGGGCCAGCGTGGCCAGGGCGTGCGGGCCAAAGTCCATGTCACCCCACCAGCCGTAAAGTCGCGGATCGGCACCCGTCGGCACCTGGTAGAGGACCGACACCGGCTGCACCATGGCGCGCCCGGCCAGTTCTGGCGCGAACAGCGCCGCGAACAGTGTCGGTTTGAACGGCAGCACGCGCTGACCATCGGTGCTGGTGCCTTCGGGAAAGAACAACAGCCGGTGCCCGGCGGCCAGCCGCGCCTCGAACACGCGCTGCTGCGCCAGCGCCTCGCGCGCGCTGCGGTTGATGAACAGCGTCCCGGTCACCCGCGCCAGCAGCCCTATTCCCGGCCATCCCGCCACGTCGGCCTTGGCCACGAAATACACCGGCTGCGATACGTTCAACGCAAGAATATCCAGCCATGAGACGTGGTTGGCCACACATGCGCCGGTGCCGCGCATCGGCACCCCGCGCCGGACATAGCCGATTCCCATGATCAACAGAGACAGGCGGCAGACGATGCGGGTCAGGTGCGGTGTAACGGGCCGCGACGCGCCTGACAGCGGCTGCTCGATCAGCCGCAGCACCAGCATCAGCAACAGCCCGATGCCGATCACCGCTGCCAGCAGGGCCCCGCGCAGTGCTACCAGACACCATCCCGCCGCCGTGACCGGTGGCAGCTGTGGCTGGTCTGCCGACCGCCAGGTCACACTCACCCGCGCCCCCCCTGCTTGCGGATGTAGAAACTGCGGTGCTTGGCCGACATCCGGGCGGTGTCCATCATCAGGCAGACATCGGTGGTGTTGAACCGGCGGTCCAGATAGGCTCCTTCGCCGACAAAGCCGCCCAGGCGCAGATAGGCCTTGATCAGCGCCGGCGTTGCCGCCATTGCCGCCCGCCGGTCCAGCTGATCCAGCGGCACCAGATCCATGCTCTGGAAATGCGGTGCCAGCGCCCGCACCCGCAGGGCTTCCGGTGCCAGATGATGGTGGTGCAGATAGGCCAGCGGCATCCGCAGCGCCGCGGTATCGACGCCGTGAAAGCTGGCCACCCCGAACATCACCTCGATGCCACGCTCCAGCACATAGTCGGCCAGCCCGTTCCACAGGTGAAACATCGCGGTGCCGCCACGATGGTCGGCATGCACGCAGGACCGCCCCAGTTCCAGCAGCCGCCGACCGGTGGCCCGCAGCCTGCCCAGATCATATTCGCCATCGGTATAGAACCGCCCGAGTGTTGCCGCCCGTTCACCGGTCATCAGCCGGTAGACCCCGATCACATGCCGCTCGGTTGCCGGGTCGATGCGCGGATCGACCAGGATCAGATGGTCATACCAGGGGTCGAATGCGTCCCGCTCCAGCCGCTCGGCGTGATCGACCAGATCGCCGTCGCCGCCAAGCTCCTCGACAAACACCGCATAGCGCAGTTTCTGCGCCGCCCGCAGGTCGTGCGCCCCGTCTGCCAGCCGCAGCTCGAACTGAATGGGATCGGAAATCATGGGTCAGGCGTCAGCGTTTTCAACACGGCATCGCAGGTACGTCCGGCCTGGCGCTTGTAGGCGGCAAGCGCCGGCATTGCAACCGAAACGGACGGGGCGAATCGGACAAGGCAAAACAGACGGGGCGAAACGGACGGGGCAAAACTGCGTGGCCGGGCCGTGCCCGGACAAGGACGCCGTTTGACACACGTTTTGGTTGTGCTAGACAGGGCGGACCCGCAAACTCGGCTTGTCTGCGGCAGGATCAGGACCCGAACACCGGCATGAGCGCGATCCGCGACCCTTCGATCACCAGCTTGCCGGCATGTTCAAAATTGACCGTGATCCGCCCGCCGATGTTGGACTGGACCTGGCCCAGGCCCCAATCCGGCCGGTCGGGATGGCGCACCAGCATGCCGGGTTCCAGCATGTCGTTCAGCCCGGCTCCGGCCTTGGCCATTTTCAATTCCCCGCGCAAAGGCACAACGCATGGATGACACCACGGATCTGTCCGGCTTGCTGGGGTCGCGCATCTGTCATGACTTGATCAGCCCGCTCGGTGCCATTTCCAACGGCGTGGAACTGTTGCTGATGAGCGGGGCAGCAGCAACCCCCGAAGTGGCGCTGATCGCCGAAAGCGTCGCCAGCGCCAATGCCCGCATCCGTTTCTTTCGCGTGGCCTTCGGGTCGGCCGCTGCGGACCAGCGCATGGGGCGGCCCGAGATTCTGTCGATCCTGACCGACCTGACCAAGGGCGGGCGGCTGACCTTCGACTGGGCGGTGCCGGGCGACGTGCCCCGGCCCGAGGTCAAGCTGGCGTTCCTGATCCTGCAATGCTGCGAAACCGCGTTGCCATATGGTGGCCGGGTCAGCTTCAACCGCACCACCGCCGGGCGCTGGCGGGTGCAAGCGCAGGCGGCCAAGCTGAAGCTTGATGCCGACCTGTGGGCCGGGCTGAAACAGCCCCCCTCGGCTGCCGTCATCGGCTCTGCACATGTGCATTTCGCCTTGCTGGCCGCCGAGGCGGCGCGGCAGTCCCGGCCGCTGAGCATCGAAACCTCATCCAGCGACATCGTAATCGAGCATTGACGGTCTGGGCGAGGGGCCGGCCGGACAAGCTTCAGGCCTCATGCGTCGACAATAGTGAACAAAGAGTTAGCAGAATATTTTTAATCGATCAATATCAATGGATTGCTCGTCTTAACACACGTGTTAGTCCGCGACTTACGGCCGGATTGTACCGTTTCCGGTAACCAGATATTTGAAACTGGTCAACTGCTCTGCCCCGACCGGCCCGCGCGCATGAATCTTGCCCGTGGCAATCCCGATCTCGCCGCCCATGCCGAACTCGCCGCCGTCGGCAAACTGGGTCGAGGCATTCCGCATCAGGATGGCGCTGTCGAGCCGGGTAAAGAAGCGCTCGGCGGTCGCATCATTCTCGGTTAGGATGGCATCGGTGTGCTGGCTGCCGAAGCGGCGGATATGGTCAACCGCCTGGTCGACGCCGTCAACCAGCCGGACAGCGATGATCATGTCCAGAAACTCGTGCCCGAAATCCGCAGGCCCGGCCGCGACGGTACCCGCGATCTTCAGCAACTCGCCTTCGGTGCGCACCTCGACCCCGGCTTGCAGCAGGTCCTCGATCATCGGCGCGCCGTGCCTTGTGTAGAACTGCCAGTCGATCAGCAAACATTCTGCCGCCCCGCAAATCCCCGTCCGCCGGGTCTTGGCATTCAGAACCACCGCCCTCGCCTTTGTCACGTCGGCATCGCGGTCGACATAGACGTGGCAAATCCCCTCCAGATGCGCGAACACCGGTACCCGCGCCTCGGCCTGCACCAGCCCGACCAGACCCTTGCCGCCGCGCGGCACGATCACGTCGATATGTTCGGACATCCGCAGCATTTCCGCCACCGCCGCCCGGTCGCGGGTGGGCACCAGCTGGATGCAGTCGGCGGACAGGCCGGCCTGCGTCAACCCCGTCACCAGACAGTTGTGGATCTCGCCCGAAGAATAAAAGCTTTCAGAGCCGCCGCGCAGGATCACCGCGTTCCCGGCCTTCAGACACAGCGCCCCGGCGTCGGCGGTGACGTTCGGGCGGCTTTCATAGATCACGCCGATCACGCCAAGCGGCGTCCGCACCCGCCGGATGTTCAGACCCGACGGCATGTTCCAGTCGGCCAGCACCGTTCCCACCGGGTCGCGCTGTTCGGCAATGGCGCGCAAGCCGTCAACCATGCCGCGTATCCGCCGCTCGTCCAGCAGCAGTCGGTCCAGCATCGCGGCTGAAAGTCCCTTTTCCTCGGCGTAGGCCTGATCCTCGCAGTTGGCGTCGATGATCGCCTGCCGCCGGTCCCAGACCGCCTCGGCAGCCCCGATCAGTGCCGCATGTTTCCGCTCGGCCGAGACAAAGGCCAGATCAGCCGCCGCAGCCCGCGCCCGCGCCCCGATGCCTGCCATCAGCCCGGGAATATCCTGATCGGCCATCTTTCTACCCCGCATCTTTGTTCTTCAAATATCCCCGCCGGAGGCTCGTGACCATCCACCGGCGATCACATCACCATGTCATCGCGGTGGATCAGCGCTGCCCGCCCGGCATAACCCAGAATGGCGGCAATTTCGCCCGACTGGCGGCCGCGGATCGCCCGAGCCTCATCGGCGGTATAGCGGATCAGCCCCTTGCCTAAAGCCTCGCCCGCCGGCCCCAGGATGGCCACCGGCTCGCCGCGTCCGAATGTGCCGACCACCGCCACGACCCCGGCCGGCAACAGCGACTTGCCCTGCCCCAGTGCCCGCGCCGCGCCGCCGTCCACCCGCACCTCGCCGCGCGCCTTCATTGCCCCGATCCAGCGTTTGCGCGCCGCCTGCGGGTCGCCCTGCGGCAGGAACCAGGTGCACGCGGCACCTTCGGCCAAAGCTTGCAACGGGCGCAGCACCGAGCCTTCCATGATCGCCATCGCACAGCCCCCGGCCACAGCGGTTTTCGCGGCCATCAGCTTGGTCTTCATGCCGCCCCGGGACAGGCCCGAAATCGGGTCGCCCGCCATCGCCTCGATCTCGGGCGTGATCGCCGCGATCAGATCGAACCGTCGGGCGCTGGCATCTTCTTTCGGATTGGCCGAATAGAAGCCATCGACATCGCTGAGCAGGACCAATTGATCCGCCCCGACCGTCACTGCGATCTGCGCCGCCAGCCGGTCATTGTCGCCAAAACGGATTTCGTCGGTCGCTACTGTATCGTTTTCGTTGACAATTGGCACCACACCAAGGCCAAGCAGGGTTTCCATCGTGGCGCGGGAATTCAGGTAGCGACGCCGGTCGGTGGTATCCTCCAGCGTGACCAGAATCTGCCCGGTGGTGATGCCGTGCGGCGCCAGATACTCCTCGTAGGCGCGTGCCAGCCGGATCTGGCCGACGGCCGCCGCCGCCTGGGATTGTTCCAGCGCCAGTGCCCCGGCCGGCAGTTTCAGCACGCCGCGCCCGAGCGCGATCGCCCCCGACGACACCACGATCACATCCGCCCCGCGCGTCTTGATCGCTGCCAAATCTTCGGCCAGCGCCTTAAGCCACGCTTCACGCAACCGGCCCGACCGGCCCTCGACCAGCAGAGCCGAGCCGATCTTGACCACCAGCCGTTTTGCGGTCGCGAGCGATGGGATCAGGGCCGCCACGGCCCATCCTCCGGCAAGTCCGGCACCTCGCCCTTGATGGTGGCATAGATTGCCCGGAGCACTTCTGGCAGGCCCTTGCCGGAGACGCCCGAAATCAGGAACACCGGCCCGCCCACCGCCTTTTCCAGCGATCGCCGCCGGTCGGCAAGCGTCTTGCCATCCAGCGCGTCGATCTTGTTCAGCGCGGTGATGCGCGGCTTTTTCGCCAGATCGGCGGCATAGGCCTCCAACTCGCCGATGATGGTGCGGTAGTCTTTGGTGATGGTGCTCGACGTGCCGTCAACCAGATGCAGCAACACCGAACAGCGCTCGACATGAGCCAGAAACTGGTCGCCCAGGCCCCTGCCTTCGGAAGCCCCCTCGATCAGGCCTGGAATGTCGGCCATCACAATCTCCTTGCCGTCGATCCCGACCACGCCGAGGTTCGGCACCAGCGTGGTAAAGGGATAGTCGGCAATCTTGGGCCGCGCGTTCGAGGTGGCGGCGAGAAAGGTCGACTTGCCGGCATTGGGCAGGCCCAGCAACCCGGCATCGGCAATCAGTTTCAGCCGCAGCCAGATCGTGCGCTCCACCCCCTCCTGCCCCGGATTGGCGCGACGCGGTGCCTGATTGGTGGCCGACTTGAAGTAATGATTGCCAAAGCCACCATTGCCGCCGCGCGCCAGTTGCACGCGTTGGCCGACGGTCACCAGATCGGCCAGAATGGTCTCCTGATCCTCGTCAAGGATTTCGGTGCCCAGCGGCACCTTCAGCACCACATCATCGCCCGACGCGCCGGTGCGCAGCTTGCCCATCCCGGGAATGCCGGATTTGGCAAAGAAATGCTGCTGATAGCGGAAGTCGATCAGGGTATTCAGCCCGGGGGTGGCCTCGGCCCAGACCGAGCCGCCATTGCCGCCGTCGCCGCCATCGGGGCCGCCATATTCCACGTTCTTGTCACGGCGAAAGCTGACCGCACCGCCACCACCACCGCCCGAGCGGATATAGACGCGTGTAAGATCGAGGAATTTCATTCGTGCGGGCTTTCGGTAGGACAAAGGCAGGGGTTACAGGATGGATGCGGCAGGCTCAAGCCGGTGTACGGGCAAAAGCCTGATGCGTCAGGATCATGCGTTGAATGTCGACGTCGGCATTCAGCGGCCTCGCATGTTTGCGCTCGACGTGTGTGCTGGAAAAGCCGAGCTTGGTCAGCACATTGCGGGACGGCCCGTTGCCCATCAGATAGCCGGAATTCAGATCACCGCCCCCCAGTGCAAAGTGCTGCGCCACGAGCGCGCCAGCAGCTTCGGTCATGTAGCCATGGCCGTGAAAGTGTCGCGCTAGCCAATAGCCGAGTTCTCCCTCCCTCCCCTCAATATGCACAACTCCGGCGACCTGCCCTGCAATCTCGATCACGCGCGCGCCGTCCGATGCCTCATCGCCGATGAACCATTCGGCATCGGCCAGACCATATGGCCAGGGCGGCATGGTCAGCCACTTGATCACCTGCCAATCCCCAATCCCTTCGGCAATCGCGGGCGCATCCTCGGGGCGCAAGGCGCGCAGCCGCAACCGCTCCGTGGCAAACACGGCTGACATTCCGGAGTTTTCCATGGGGTCAGCCCTGCTTGCGGATATAGGTCCAGGTTGGCACAGCGGCATGGCGCGACACCGAAAAGGCTTCGGCGTCGCCAAGGTATTCGAAGGCGCAATTGGTCAGCACCCGCGCCGACACCGGATTGTCCTGAAACACTTCGGCAAAGATGGTGCGGGCGTTGTGCGGATTGGCCGCCACCATCGCCTTGACGGCTTCCGATGCAAAACCGGTGTTCCAGAAAGCCGGGGCCACCCAATAGCCGATTTCAGACTGGCCACGGTCCATCCGGGTCAGTGACACGATCCCAAGCACCTCGGCCAGACCATGGGCGGTGCCGTCCATCGCCCACACATCATCTGCCCGCTTGTCCGACAGCGCGCGGGCGATGAACGCCTCGGTCGCGCCCGGCGGCAGCGGATGCGGGATCGAGCGCGTGGCCTCGGCCAGGCGCTTGTCGGAAGTGTACATGGCCAGAAGTCCGGCATCCGAACGGCGTAGCGGGCGCAGCACGAACCGGTCAGCCTGCACCACGGCCTGCGCCGGGATCGTATCGAGTTTCATGGCTTTCCTCCTTTGAAAGTCACGAACACGGAGGAATGCCCCCCGGTGGTGGATCTGGGTGCGCAGAGCGCACGAAACAAGCACAGGACATTGCCTGATCAGAGTGGCGGCAATGTGGCCCGCGAAGTGCGAAGGCCCGGTTAAAGGCCCGAAACGGAACGGGGGACCGGCTTTTCTGCCGATCCCCCGTTGCATAGCATTGTACAGGTTCGGCCTACTCGGCTGCCTTTGCGGCTGGCAGGACCGAAATGAACGTGCGGCCTTTCAGGCCTTTTTTGAAGGTCACATGACCCTCGACCACGGCAAAGATGGTGTGATCGGTGCCCATGCCGACGCCCTGCCCCGGAAACCAGGTGGTTCCGCGCTGACGAACGATGATGTTGCCGGGAATCGCAAGCTGGCCGCCGTAAAGCTTTACGCCCAGACGGCGGCCTGCCGAGTCGCGACCGTTGCGGGATGAACCGCCTGCTTTCTTGTGTGCCATCTGCCGTTACTCCTGCGCCGCTGCGGTTGCGGGGGTGGCTTTTTTTGCCGCACGCTTCGGTTTTGCCACTTCTGCCGGGGCCGGAACCGGCAGGGAGTTGTGGGCGGCCACGCGGGCAGCATGGGTTCCTATCGCCGCCTTGACACCGCTGGCTTCCGCGCCAGAAGCAAGGATTTCCGTCACTCGCAGCAGCGTCAGTTTCTGGCGATGGCCCTTGGTGCGCTGTGACGAATGCTTGCGGCGGCGCTTTACGAAGTGGATGACCTTGTCAGCCTTGATGTTGTCGATCACTTCGGCCTGCACGGCAGCGCCAGCGATCAGCGGTGCGCCGACCATGACGATATCGCCACCCAGCATCATGATGTCATTGAACTGGAGTTTATCGCCGGCAACAGCATCCAGAAGTTCCACGCGCAGCACATCGCCGCTGGAAACCTTGTACTGTTTGCCGCCGGTTTTAAGAACCGCGAACATGGGTCTTTCCCTTTTTCTAACCCGCGTCCTGTGGCCCTGCCCTGTCGGGCAACGTTGGTGCCGAAGCGCCTCGGACAGCGCGCCCCGAATGGGGCGATATTGCTAATTCCCGGACCAGACCGCTGGGTCTGCCGGGATGCGGGCTTATCGGGGAAAGCTTCGGCCAAGTCAAGCGGCGACACGGCCCCGGAACCGGGGTTTCTTGATCGAAGCGCCAATCGGAACCGGAATTCTACAGCCCCCGCCTAAAGCTCTTGCCCAGCCATGTGACCGGCCGCCCCAAGACCAAGTTCACGCGAGACGGTGCCGAACAATTCATCGAATGCCGCAAACAGCGCCCGGTTCAAAAGCTGCGACTCCGGTGTGGCGGAAAAATCGATGTAGGCGGCAAACTCGGCGTTGCTCAGCGGCTGATAGGCCATGCCGAGGTAGGACAGCAACCACTGTTCGGTTTCGAACCGGATGCTATCCTCTTGCGACCAGACATCGGCGACGATTTCCGGTTCCGACAGATCGAAGCCGAAGGCACCGCCATCGACCAGACCGGTGTAAAAGGCATAGTTGGCATTCAGCGCGCTGGCGACGTTCGCCTCGATCAGGTCGTTCACCTCGATGAACTGGCGCAGGCTTTCAAGGCGCGGGCCGCCGGTTCGCAGCATTTCGTCGCGGATCTGATCGGCGGTTTCGGTGACACCGTCATCGAGCAGCGCCCGGCGCGCCGAAAGCTCCAGCGCCGTGACCCGCAGCCCGGCCTTTGACCCGAAAAAGCCGAGCATCCCTGTCAGGTCCGCCCCCTGCAGTTCGCGCTGCAGCCGGTCCTTGAACACCGAAACCATTTTCTGCGTACCATAGACCGCGTCGACCTTGGCAGCCCAGGCCGCACCACCCGCGCCGGGGAACAGGTCAGCCTCCAGCGTCCGGCCATAGCTCAGCCCCTCTTCGCGCATCACCGCGATGATCGCATCCACCTGCAGCACGGCGAGCAGCGCCTCGATCCCTTCATCGGCGGCTGGCGCGACACGGGGTGCTGCGGGTAGCGTCTGCGACAGGGCCGGACCAACTATCGTGCCTGCCAGTGCCAGCGCCAGGCAAAGGGCCGTCGAAACAATGCGCATTCCGTCATCCTTCGATCTGCACCGGTAGAGATATTCCGGTCGGGCATCCGGTGTCAGCATCCTTAGCGTGCGCTGACCTCAGTTCCAATCCGTGCGATGGCACACCTGCGTGATCACAGCGCGCGCGACGGCGTTCCGATCAGGACCGGCAGGCAGGACACTGCCTTACAGTATGAAGTCGCCTGCGGTCAGCAGCGCCTGATTGCCGAAGCCAATCTGATGGTCGATGACGCTGTCGCCGTTCAAATCGATGCTGAGCGTTCCCGTTCCCTGCGCATAGCGGATCTGCCCGGCAACCCCGGAAAACGCGATGGCCCCGATGAACGCCATGCCGGCCTGCACCGCCGACAGGTCGATCTTGTCGATCCCGGCCTCGAAATCGAAAATCCGGTCGCGGGTGACGCCAATACCCAGATCGGCGCTGAGCAGGAACGCGAAGCTGTCGGCACCCGTCCCGCCGGTCATCAGATCGCGCGCGCCATCGCCGGTCATCACATCGTCACCGGCACCCCCGAACAGCAGATCATTGCCGTCGCCGGCAGACAGCGTGTCAGCCCCGTCGCCACCGCGCAGAATGTCGGTGCCGGCGCCGCCGGACAACAGATCGTCCTCGCCCTGCCCGTTCAGAACATCCAGGTCGTCGCCGCCCAAGAGCCGATCGAAAAAGCTGCCGCCGGTCAGCGTATCGTCGCCGATACCGCCGTCAGCGCTGCCCGCAACCCTGCCGCCGCGTCCGTCGAAAACATCATTGCCGCCGCCAAGCAAGATGCTGCCGACGATCTCGCCGCGGTTGATCACCAACTCGTCGCCATCGCCGCCAAGAACGGCTGTCAGGACCGTGCTGATCAGGCCGGAATTGCCATTCAGCAAGGTGGCGGTCTGTCCGGTGGTTGTCGCCATCGTGACAGCCGCAATCGTGGCCGATGTCGACGCTGTCACGATGAGCCCGGTGTTTACGATCCGGGCCGCATTGCCTTGAATTGCGATGCCATAGCCAGTGTCTGAAGAGCAGGACAGTGTAGCGGAATTGACAAGCTGGATGCCGTCACCAAGCAGCATGATGGCCGCAGCGTTGAAGCCGAAGCCGCCGATCGAATTGCTCACATCGTTGCTGGCGGCGGATATCCGGCCGGAGTTGGTGATCGTGCCGGTGAAGCTGGAAAGAAACAGCCCGTGTTCCATGCCGATGATCTGACCGGCATTGTTGATGCTGGCGTCGGTTGCGTCAACGTTGGTGAAGAACCCGGCCATGACGCCCTGATTGCCGGAGATGGTGCCGAAATTGACCAGGCTGGCATCTCTATCGGCCAGCACGACGCCGAAGCTGAAACCGAAAACGCTGCCGCTGCCGGTAACCAGCAAGTCGTTGCCGTTGGAAGCTCCAGCTCCTGCAGTGCCGCTTGGGTTGCCTACCGCTACTCCGGTGAGCGCTGCGTCCACCGTTCCGGCAATCGACACGAATCCGGATAGCCCGTTCATCACGATGCCGCTACCGGCGGTCGAGACAACCGAACCGGAGGCGGTCACGGACAGTCGGTCAGACGATGCCAGTGCGAAGGTCGTGCCCGACGTAACGATGGCCGTCGTCTGAAATGTCGCCATGAGAGTGTTCCCGGAAATTGAGCGGTGGTGCAGGGTAACACCCCTTGCCCCGCGGTCAAGTCCGGCCCCGGATTGGGCTGGATGCTATCATCATACTTGGCTCTAGGCGCCGAATTGTCGCCGGGACGTCAGGCTATTGGCAGCGCGTGGTCGCACGGCGTCTGCGCCCGGCACGCTTGAGTCATTCGGGCGATAGCTGAATCGCCAGACAGGCACCAACCATGTGCTTTTGCGCGTATCAGGCGACAATACCGCTTTCCGAGTTTGTCCGACACGCTCCAGCCCCTTGAATTCGGGGTTGCACCGCGATGCCGTTGCGACTAAGTCCCTCGCCGTTGACCACCGACGCGGAGAGGTGCCGGAGCGGTCGAACGGGGCGGTCTCGAAAACCGTTGAGGGTGCGAGCCCTCCCAGGGTTCGAATCCCTGTCTCTCCGCCAATACACTAAAAAATGTATCTATATTTCAATTACTTAGGCGATTGGCGGCATTTATTGTCCCCCGCTATATCCCCCAGTTGGCGCTGGGTAGCCTTGGACGATGCTGGAACGTGGTAGGCAGTATTTTGTCCAGTCCTGCGTGAACACCAAGGCGAATTCGACGCTTTAGCCTGTCAGGGCATTCAACTACTTCACCCCCTATAACTTAGGCGAGTCGAAGCATCGAAATAATCCGTCGTGCTACTGCCTCAAGGTTGCTCGGAGCAAAAAGCCTTCGAACCGGGCAATCAATCGGCAGATAGTCTGTACTCGAAGGCATCCACGGGCAACACCGTCGCTGTTTCTAGAGCGTGTCGCCAGTGTTCCGATTCAGGATTCCCAGATTGGGCGGATTGTGATTCGGTAGCCCTGCAAGATGCAGGGGGGTCGAAATGGGCAAGCCACATCCTATGGAGCTTCGGAGCCGGGTCATCGCGT
>JANNRR010000001.1:0-1784 GCA_031401675.1 Paracoccaceae bacterium | reverse complement strand
CGAGGCGCGCGGGCGACTCGACCGACCTATCGCCAGCCTGACCCGGCACGATCTGGAATGCATGGCATCGAACGCCATCAGCCGGTTCATCGTGCTGGCCTGCGAACGCCGGACAGTCGCCCCGGACCCGGAGGAAAGGGGCGCGCTGGACCTCCTCCTGATGGGGTAAGGCCCTGCGCGCTCTGCGGGCGGCAGTCGCGGGGCTTCGGCTATTGCCACGCCCTGCGCTGGGATCGCCACCCCCAATACCGCTTCTGCTCGATGGCTTGCCTGATGGCGGGCTCGGCCAACGCCAAAAGGAACCACGGCATGATCGACAAGACCGACATGGAAATGCGCGCCATTCGCGAGGCCCGCCGAATGCTCGCCGAGACCCTGACGGACATGGGGCTGATGGAGCCCTTCTTCGACCGCCCGGCAGCGGACATCGACCGTGTGATCGAGGCCTGCGTCGATGGCTTTCAGGCCGCGATGCAACGCCAGTCCGACAATGGCGACGTGCCGTTCTGAAGGGGGTACAGATGCTGGTCGATTTCAATCACGGGTCCGGCTTCTTCTACGGGCGCGATGCTTCGGAACCCGAACCCCTTGCTGCACGGATCAACCGCCTGATCGACGTTGCCCTCGAGGCCGAACGCGAAGGGCAGCGCCCGCGCGACTATCTTGGTGCCAGCCGCATCGGCGAGCCCTGCGCGCGCCGGCTGGTCTATGAGGTTCGCCGCACCCCACCCGATCCCGGCAAGGATTTCGAAGGGCGAACCTTGCGCATCTTCGCCGCCGGACATGTCTTCGAGGATCTGGCGATCCGCTGGCTGCGGCAGGCTGGGTTCGACCTGCGCACGCAAACGGCCGCTGGCGGCCAGTTCGGCTTCGAAACCGCAGGCGGGCGTGTTCGCGGCCATGTCGATGGCGTGATCGTTGGCGGGCCCGGTGTCAGCGTCGCCTGGCCTGCACTTTGGGAACACAAGGCGCTGAAGGCATCAAGCTGGTCGGACACGGCACGGAAGGGCGTACAACTCTCCAAGCCCGTCTATTTCGGCCAGATGCAGATCTACATGGCTTACATGCCCCTCGGTGTTGATTTTCACCCAGAACTGAGCCGGGTTTTTCGTCGAGAAGTGAGCCACCTCTGATTATGGATTTCGGGTCAGGCGGGGGTCAAGACATGTGTTGTCTCCTTCTTTTTCTTGGCAGCTGATGCAACTGCTGAGCTTGCCTTGAAGCGGAAGCTGTCGTTGCCGGTCTCTGGGATGTGGCAGCGATGGGTGAGGCGGTCGAGCAAGGCGGTCGTCATCCTGGCATCGCCGAAGATGGAGGCCCATTCGCTGAAGCTGAGGTTGGTGGTGATCACCACGCTGGTGCGCTCGTAGAGCTTGCTGAGCAGGTGGAAGAGCAAGGCCCCGCCTGACGTGCTGAACGGCAGGTAGCCCAACGCGTCGAGGATCACCAAGTCGAGCTTGGTCAGGCTCTCGGCAATCTGTCCGGCCTTGCCCTTGGCCTTTTCCTGTTCGAGGGCGTTGACCAGTTCGATCGTGGAGAAGAAGCGGACCTTTCGGCGGTGATGTTCGATGGCCTGGATGCCGAGGGCGGTAGCAACATGGGTCTTGCCGGTGCCCGGGCCGCTGATCAGCACGACGTTCTGCGCGCTGTCCATGAACTCGCTGCGGTGCAGGGTCCTGACAGTGGCTTCGTTGACCTCACTCGCGGCGAAGTCGAAGCCGGAGAGGTCCTTGTAGGCCGGGAACCGCGCGGATTTCATGTGGTAGGCGATCGAGCGGACTTCA